>NZ_JACIAO010000003.1:177531-642249 GCF_014194045.1 Rhizobium sp. BK456 | reverse complement strand
CCGGTCGTCAAGGGTTCGGCGCTTGCTGCTCTTGAAGATTCTGACAAGAAGATCGGCGAAGACGCGATCCGCGAGCTGATGGCTGCGGTCGACGCCTACATCCCGACGCCTGAGCGTCCGATCGACCAGCCGTTCCTGATGCCGATCGAAGACGTGTTCTCGATCTCCGGCCGCGGCACGGTTGTGACCGGCCGCGTCGAGCGTGGCATTGTCAAGGTTGGCGAAGAAGTCGAGATTGTCGGTATCCGCGCAACCTCGAAGACGACGGTGACCGGCGTTGAAATGTTCCGCAAGCTGCTCGATCAGGGCCAGGCTGGCGACAACATCGGCGCCCTGGTTCGTGGTGTGAACCGTGACGGCGTCGAGCGTGGCCAGATCCTGTGCAAGCCGGGCTCTGTCAAGCCGCACAAGAAGTTCATGGCGGAAGCCTACATCCTGACGAAGGAAGAGGGTGGCCGTCATACGCCGTTCTTCACCAACTACCGTCCGCAGTTCTACTTCCGCACGACCGACGTGACCGGCATCGTGACGCTGCCGGAAGGTACCGAGATGGTCATGCCGGGCGACAACGTCACGGTTGCCGTCGAGCTGATCGTTCCGATCGCGATGGAAGAAAAGCTGCGCTTCGCGATCCGTGAAGGCGGCCGCACCGTCGGCGCCGGTATCGTCGCTTCGATCGTCGAGTAATTAGCGGCTGGGCCACCAGGCCCAAGGAAAGGATAGGGACGCCGATCTCGGTGTCCCTCTCGATCTTTGAAACCGGTGGCCCGCTAACGTAACTGAAGGTAAGTCGTGTCCCTGAATGGTGACACGCGGATAACAGACACAAGGATAAAGTCGAATGAACGGCCAGAATATCCGCATCCGCCTGAAGGCGTTCGATCACCGGATTCTCGATGCCTCCACGCGCGAGATCGTATCGACGGCTAAGCGCACCGGTGCAAGCGTCCGGGGCCCCGTTCCGCTTCCGACCCGCATCGAGAAGTTTACGGTCAACCGGTCCCCGCACATCGACAAGAAGAGCCGTGAACAGTTCGAGATGCGCACGCACAAGCGCCTTCTCGATATCGTTGACCCGACCCCGCAGACGGTAGACGCGCTGATGAAGCTCGATCTCGCCGCCGGTGTCGATGTTGAGATCAAGCTCTGAGACCTCGGGTCTTCGGGCTGAGTGAGAAGGATTGAACCGATGCGTTCAGGTGTGATTGCACAGAAGGTGGGAATGACCCGCGTCTATAACGACGCCGGTGAGCATGTCCCGGTAACGGTACTGCGTATGGACGGCTGCCAGGTCGTCGCCACGCGCACTGTCGAAAAGAATGGCTATACCGCAGTTCAGCTCGGTGCCGGCCAGGCGAAGGTGAAGAACACCTCCAAGGCGATGCGCGGCAACTTTGCCGTTGCCAACGTCGAGCCGAAGGCCAAGGTTGCTGAATTCCGCGTGTCGGAAGACCAGCTGCTTGAGATCGGCACGGAGATCAAGGCGGGTCACTTCGCAGCCGGTCAGCTCGTCGATGTGACGGGCACGACGATCGGTAAGGGTTTTGCCGGCGCCATGAAGCGCCATGGTTTCGGCGGTCTTCGCGCCACGCACGGTGTGTCGGTTTCGCACCGCTCGCACGGTTCGACCGGCTCGCGCCAGGATCCGGGCAAGGTTTTCAAGAACAAGAAGATGGCTGGTCACATGGGCCAGACGCGCGTCACGACGCAGAACCTGGAAGTGGTTTCGACCGACGAAGATCGTGGTCTGATCCTGATCAAGGGTGCTGTTCCCGGTTCCAAGGGTGCCTGGATCATCGTGCGCGACGCCGTCAAGTCGGCCGCGAAGTAAGGGAGCCAGATCAATGGAATTCAACGTCAAAACCCTCGAGGGAAAAGACGCCGGGAAGGTTTCCCTTTCGGACGCGATTTTCGGCCTCGAGCCCCGCGAAGACATTCTCGCCCGCGTCATCCGCTGGCAGCTTGCCAAGAAGCAGCAGGGCACCCACAAGGCAAAGGGCCGCGCTGAAGTTTCGCGCACCGGCGCCAAGATGTACAAGCAGAAGGGTACGGGCCGCGCTCGTCACCATTCGGCTCGCGCTCCGCAGTTCCGCGGCGGCGGCAAAGCTCACGGCCCGGTTGTCCGCAGCCACGAGCATGACCTTCCCAAGAAGGTTCGTGCACTCGGCCTGCGCCTCGCTCTTTCGGCCAAGATCAAGGCCGATGACGTCATCGTCATCGACAATCTGGTTGCCGCTGAAGCCAAGACCAAGGCTCTCGCGTCCGTATTCGAGACGCTCGGCCTGACCAACGCCCTCTTCATCGGCGGTGCAGAACTTGACGGCAACTTCAAGCTCGCAGCTCAGAACATCCCGAACATCGATGTTCTGCCGATCCAGGGCATCAACGTTTATGACATCGTGCGCCGCGGCAAGCTCGTGCTTTCCAAGGCTGCGGTTGAAGCGCTAGAGGAGCGATTCAAGTGACCGATCTTCGCCACTACGATGTGATCGTCTCTCCGGCGATCACCGAAAAGTCCACGCTGGTATCCGAAAACAACCAGGTTGTTTTCAATGTCGCCAAGCAGGCGACGAAGCCGGAAATCAAGGCTGCTGTCGAGGCGCTGTTCGGCGTCAAGGTTACGGCCGTCAACACTCTGCTGCGCAAGGGCAAGACCAAGCGGTTCCGCGGTTTCGTCGGCAAGCAGAAGGACGTGAAGAAGGCTGTTGTGACCCTGGCTGAAGGCCAGACGATCGACGTCTCCACCGGTCTCTGAGGTATAAGAAAATGGCATTGAAAACATTCAATCCGATCACCCCGAGCCAGCGCCAGCTGGTCATCGTCGACCGTTCGGCCCTCTACAAGGGCAAGCCGGTCAAGGCGCTGACGGAAGGCCTGACCAAGAGCGGCGGTCGTAACAACCTCGGTCGCATCACCGCCCGCTTCATCGGCGGCGGTCACAAGCGTACCTATCGCCTGATCGACTTCAAGCGTCGCAAGTTCGACGTCGAAGGCACGGTCGAGCGTATCGAATACGATCCGAACCGCACGGCTTTCATCGCGCTGGTCAACTATGCTGACGGCGAGAAGGCTTACATCCTCGCTCCTCAGCGTCTCGCTGCCGGTGACAAGGTCATCGCTTCCGAGAAGGCTGTCGACGTCAAGCCTGGCAATACCATGCCGCTGCAGTTCATCCCGGTCGGCTCCATCATCCACAACGTAGAAATGAAGCCGGGCAAGGGCGGTCAGATCGCTCGCTCCGCCGGTGGCTACGCACAGCTCGTCGGCCGTGACCAGGGCATGGCGATTCTTCGCCTGAACTCGGGTGAACAGCGTCTCGTGCATGGCTCCTGCCTCGCTTCGATCGGCGCCGTCTCCAACCCTGACCACGCCAACATCAACGACGGCAAGGCCGGTCGTACCGTTTGGCGCGGCAAGCGTCCGCATAACCGCGGTGTCGTCATGAACCCGGTCGACCATCCGCACGGCGGTGGTGAAGGCCGCACCTCCGGTGGTCGCCATCCGGTGACACCGTGGGGCAAGCCGACCAAGGGCAAGCGCACCCGGTCGAACAAGTCGACCGACAAGATGATCATGCGCTCGCGTCATCAGCGTAAGAAGTAAGAGAGGAAGTCTCCAATGGCTCGTTCAGTATGGAAAGGTCCGTTCGTTGACGGCTATCTTCTCAAGAAGGCTGAGAAGGTTCGTGAAGGCGGACGTGCAGAAGTGATCAAGATCTGGAGCCGTCGCTCCACGATCCTGCCGCAGTTCGTCGGTCTTACCTTCGGCGTCTACAACGGCAGCAAGCATATCCCGGTCAGCGTCAATGAAGACATGGTCGGCCACAAATTCGGTGAATTCTCTCCGACCCGCACCTACTACGGTCACGGCGCGGACAAGAAGGCGAAGAGGAAGTAACAATGGGCAAGGCAAAAGCCGAACGCCGGCTGAAGGACAACGAGGCGCAAGCAGTCGCCCGCACGCTCCGCGTCAGCCCCCAGAAGCTCAATCTGGTTGCTGCGGCCATCCGTGGCAAGAAGGTCGAGCGCGCACTCGCTGAGCTGGAGTTCTCCCGCAAGCGTATCGCAGGTGCCGTCAAGAAGACGCTCGAATCTGCGATCGCCAACGCTGAGAACAACCACGATCTCGACGTCGACGCTCTCGTCGTCGCCGAGGCCTATGTCGGCAAGTCGATCGTCATGAAGCGTTTCCACGCTCGTGGTCGCGGTCGCGCGTCGCGCATCGAAAAGCCTTTCGCGCACCTGACGATCGTCGTTCGTGAAGTGCAGGCAGTTGAGGAGGCCGCATAATGGGTCAGAAAATCAATCCAATCGGTTTCCGTCTTGGCATCAACCGTACCTGGGATAGCCGCTGGTTCGCGGACAATGCCGAGTACGGCCAGCTGCTGCACGAAGACCTGAAGATGCGCAAGTTCGTCATGAGCGAACTGAAGCAGGCCGGGATCTCCAAGGTGGTCATCGAGCGTCCGCACAAGAAGTGCCGCGTCACGATCCACTCGGCACGTCCGGGCCTGATCATCGGCCGCAAGGGCGCCGACATCGACAAGCTCCGCAAGAAGCTGTCGGATATGACCAACTCGGAAACGCACCTCAACATCGTCGAAGTGCGCAAGCCTGAAGTCGACGCAACGCTGGTCGCTCAGTCGATCGCCCAGCAGCTCGAGCGCCGCGTGGCTTTCCGCCGCGCCATGAAGCGCGCCGTTCAGTCCGCGATGCGTCTTGGCGCCGAAGGCATCAAGATCACCTGCGCCGGCCGTCTCGGCGGCGCTGAAATCGCCCGTACGGAATGGTACCGCGAAGGTCGTGTGCCGCTGCACACGCTGCGCGCCGACATCGACTACGGCACGGCTGAAGCAGAAACCGCGTTCGGCATCTGCGGCATCAAGGTCTGGATCTTCAAGGGCGAAATCCTTGAGCACGATCCGATGGCTTCCGAGCGCCGTGCGATGGAAGGTGACGCCCAGGGTCCGGCAAGCCGTGATCGTGACCGCGACAGAGACCGTCGCCGCGACAACGCTTGATAGCGCGCGTGGCAGAGAAGTTCGGAGAATAAGAAAATGTTGCAGCCAAAGCGTACCAAGTACCGCAAGCAGTTCAAGGGCCGCATCAAGGGCGTCGCCAAGGGCGGTTCTGACCTGGCATTCGGCGAATTCGGCCTGAAGGCTCAGGAACCCAACCGCGTCAACGCGCGCGAGATCGAAGCGGCCCGCCGCGCGATCACGCGTTACATGAAGCGCGCCGGCCGTGTGTGGATCCGCGTGTTCCCGGACGTTCCGGTAACCGCAAAGCCGACCGAAGTCCGCATGGGTAAGGGTAAGGGCTCCGTTGAATACTGGGCATGCAAGGTCAAGCCCGGCCGTATGATGTTCGAGATCGATGGTGTCAGCGAAGAAATCGCCCGTGAGGCGCTTCGTCTCGGCTCTGCCAAGCTCTCGGTCAAGACGCGCTTCGTTCAGCGCATTGCAGAGTAAGGGATTGAGCTCATGAAAGCCTCAGATGTTCGCGGCTTCACCGCCGACCAACTCAAGGACGAGCTTGCCAAGCTGAAGAAGGAGCAGTTCAACCTGCGCTTCCAGAAGGCGACCGGCCAGCTCGAAAAGTCCTCGCGCATCAATGAAGTCCGCAAGGACATCGCCCGCGTGAAAACCATTGCCCGCCAGAAGGCGGCAGAAGTTAAGGCCTAAAGGAAGAAAAATATGCCGAAGCGCATCCTGCAGGGCGTCGTCGTTGGCGACAAGAACGAGAAGACGGTAGTGGTTCGCGTCGAGCGTCGTTTCGCTCACCCACTGCTCCAGAAGACCGTTCGTCGTTCCAAGAAGTACAAGGCCCACGACGAAAACAACCAGTACAAGATTGGCGATACCGTATCCATCGAGGAATGCGCGCCGATCTCCAAGGACAAGCGCTGGACGGTAATTTCCGCCCAGGGCCAGTAAACAGAATTTTGTGCGAGGCCTTGCGTCTCGCCGAAATATCTGTATGAAGCAGCGTCAGAACGCTCGAATGCCGGGCGTTCTTTTGCTTTGAGCGCACGGAAGGTCCTTCGGGAAACCACCCTGGCACGATCGATCCCGCGCTATTCAGCATTGCCGCGTCTGTGCTGCCGTAACGGCAGTTCGGCCGGCGAAAATTTTCATAAGCCGGAGTAGGGGGCTAGCCCAACCATTCCGGTAAACCAAGAAGGCGACCTGATATGATTCAGATGCAAACAAACCTCGACGTCGCGGATAATTCCGGCGCACGTCGTGTCATGTGCATCAAGGTGCTGGGCGGCTCGAAGCGCAAGTATGCCTCGATCGGCGACGTCATCGTCGTTTCGATCAAGGAAGCGATCCCGCGCGGCCGCGTGAAGAAGGGTGACGTGATGAAGGCGGTTGTCGTTCGCACCGCCAAGGACATCCGTCGTCCGGATGGCTCCGTCATCCGTTTCGACACCAACGCAGCAGTCCTCATCGACAACAAGAAAGAGCCGATCGGCACCCGTATCTTCGGACCGGTTCCGCGCGAACTTCGCGCCAAGAACCACATGAAGATCATCTCGCTGGCTCCCGAAGTACTGTAAGGAGCAAAGCGATGCAGAAGATTCGTAAGGGCGACAAGGTCGTCATGCTCGCTGGCAAGGACAAGGGCCGTACCGGCGAAGTTGTCCAGGTCATGCCGAAGGAAGATCGTGCCGTTGTTCGTGGCGTCAACGTCGTCAAGCGCCACCAGCGCCAGACGCAGACCCAGGAAGCCGGCATCATCAACAAGGAAGCCTCCGTTCACCTGTCGAACGTTGCAATCGTCGACAAGGACGGCAAGCCGACCCGCGTCGGTTTCAAGGTTGTTGACGGCAAAAAGGTCCGTGTGGCCAAGCGTTCTGGAGAAGTGATCGATGGCTGAGGCAAAATACGAGCCGCGGCTCAAGAAGGAATATGTCGAGCGCATCCGCAAGGCGATGCAGGAGCAGTTCTCCTACGCCAACGAGATGATGATCCCGAAGCTCGACAAGATCGTGATCAACATGGGTGTCGGCGAAGCGACCGCTGACTCGAAGAAGCCGACGGTAGCTGCCGCCGACCTCGCAGCGATCGCCGGCCAGAAGCCGGTCATCACCCGCGCCCGCAACTCCATCGCAGGCTTCAAGGTCCGCGAACAGATGCCGATCGGCGCAAAGGTGACCCTGCGCGGCGCCCGCATGTACGAGTTCCTGGATCGCCTGGTCAACATCGCGCTTCCGCGCGTTCGCGACTTCCGCGGCCTGAACCCGAAAAGCTTTGACGGCCGTGGCAACTTCGCCATGGGCATCAAGGAGCACATTGTGTTCCCTGAGATCAACTACGACAAGGTTGATCAGATGTGGGGCATGGACATCATCGTTTGCACGACGGCGACGACCGACGACGAAGCACGGGCTCTTCTGAAAGAGTTCAGCTTCCCGTTCCGTCAATAACCGTAACGACGAGCGTAGAAAAGGAACCTGACATGGCGAAGACAAGCGCAGTTGAAAAGAACAAGCGCCGCCGTACTACGGTCGCCAACCAGGCCGCTAAGCGGGCTGCGTTGAAGGCGATCATCATGAACCAGGCTCTTCCGATCGAAGAGCGGTTCAAGGCCTCGATCAAGCTGGCATCCCTGCCGCGTGATGGATCGAAGACCCGTATTCGCAACCGTTGCGAAGTTTCGGGGCGTCCGCGCGCATATTACCGCAAACTGCGCATGTCGCGTATTGCGCTGCGTGAACTGGGCAATCTCGGCAAGGTGCCGGGCATCGTCAAGTCGAGCTGGTAAGGAGCAGGTTACATGACAATGACTGATCCGTTGGGCGATATGCTCACCCGTATCCGTAACGGCGCTTCCCGCCGCAAGTCGTCGGTTTCGACGCCTGCGTCCAAGCTCCGTGCACGTGTTCTCGATGTCCTGCAGTCGGAAGGCTACATCCGTGGCTATTCCGTTGTCGATTTCGGCAATGGCAAGTCGGAACTCAGCATCGAGCTGAAATATTATGAAGGCGCATCGGTGATCCGTGAGATCGGCCGTGTGTCCAAGCCGGGCCGCCGGGTTTATGTCTCGGTCAAGTCCATTCCGCAGGTCGCGAACGGCCTCGGCATCACCATCCTTTCGACTCCGAAGGGTGTGATGGCCGATCACCAGGCTCGCGAACAGAACGTTGGCGGCGAGGTTCTTTGCTCGGTCTTCTAAGATCGGGCAGAGATCTCCATAGCGAACAGACAGGATTGAAACATGTCTCGTATCGGTAAAAAGCCCGTTCAGGTGCCTGCTGGGATCACGGCTACGGTCGATGGCCAGAAGGTCACTGCAAAGGGCCCGAAGGGCGAGCTGTTTTTCGTTGCTAACGACGAAATCAGCCTCAAGCTCGAAAACAACGCGGTCGTCGTGACGCCCGTGAACCAGACCAAGGATGCACGTTCGAAGTGGGGCATGTCCCGCACGATGATCGAAGGCATCTTCAAGGGCGTCAAGGACGGCTTCGAGCGCAAGCTCGAAATCAACGGCGTCGGTTACCGCGCCTCCCTGCAGGGCAAGAACCTGCAGCTGGCCCTCGGCTTCAGCCACGACGTGATCTATGAGCCGCCGGTCGGCATCACGATCGCCGTTCCGAAGCCGACTGAAATTGTTGTCTCCGGCATCAATAAGCAGCAGGTCGGTCAGGTCGCCGCCGAAATCCGCGAATATCGCGGTCCCGAGCCCTACAAGGGCAAGGGCGTCAAGTACGCTGACGAGCGGATCGTCCGCAAAGAAGGCAAGAAGAAGTAAGGATCACGCGAAATGGCTAGCAGGAAAGAAGCACTTGCACGTCGTGCCAACCGCGTGCGCCGTCATCTCAAGTCGGTGGCCAACGGCCGTCCGCGCCTGTCGGTTCATCGCTCCTCGAAGAACATCTACGCTCAGGTTATCGACGATGTTGCCGGCAAGACACTTGCCGCTGCATCGACCCTCGACAAGGATCTGCGCGGTTCTCTGAAGACCGGTGCTGACACAGCAGCAGCTGCCCTCGTCGGCAAGCTCGTTGCAGAGCGCGCTTCGAAGGCGGGTGTCACCGAGGTCGTATTCGACCGTGGCGCCTTCATCTATCACGGCCGCATCAAGGCTCTCGCCGATGCAGCCCGCGAAGGCGGTCTCACCTTCTGATCAGTTTCCGGCCGGACGCTTTGGCGCCGGCCGGATTTTCGCCGGACCGCAGGCACTCTCCGGAAGGGGAGGCTGATGCGGTCCACATGTATTTGCCGATTGCACCCGGAAAAGAAAAAGGAAGAGGACAATGGCACAGGAAAGAAGGCCGCAGCGGGAAGACCGCCAGAGCCGTGAAGAGCGCGATAGCGAATTCGTCGACAAGCTTGTCGCGATCAACCGCGTCGCCAAGGTCGTCAAGGGCGGCCGTCGTTTCGGTTTCGCAGCACTCGTCGTCGTCGGCGACCAGAAGGGCCGCGTCGGCTTCGGCCATGGCAAGGCACGCGAAGTGCCGGAAGCCATTCGCAAGGCAACCGAAGCCGCCAAGCGCGAACTGATCTTCGTACCGCTGCGTGACGGCCGTACGCTGCATCACGACGTTCACGGCCGCCACGGCGCCGGCAAGGTTCTGCTGCGCTCGGCCAAGGTCGGTACCGGCATCATCGCCGGCGGTCCGATGCGCGCCGTTTTCGAAACGCTCGGCATGCACGACGTCGTCGCCAAGTCGACTGGTTCGTCGAACCCCTACAACATGGTTCGCGCCACCTTCGACGCTCTGAAGCACCAGGTTCACCCGAAGGACATCGCAGCTCAGCGCGGCATCAAGTATGCAACGCTGCAGGCTCGTCGTAGCGCCTCCGGCAACGCCTCTGAAGAATAAGAGGAGTTTGACAGATGGCCAAGGCTACCAAGAAGGCTGAAGCGAAGACTGTCACGATCGAACAGATCGGCAGCCCGATTCGCCGTCCGGATGTTCAGCAGCGCACGCTGATCGGTCTCGGACTGAACAAGATGCACCGTCGCCGCACGCTGGAGGATACTCCTTCGGTTCGTGGCATGATCCGTGCTGTCCAGCATCTCGTTCGCGTCGTCGACGAGAAGTGAGACGGAGGAAACGCTCATGAAACTCAATGAAATTAAAGACAACGAAGGTTCGACCCACAGCCGCAAGCGCCTCGGCCGCGGTATCGGCTCGGGCTCCGGCAAGACCGGTGGTCGCGGTGTGAAGGGTCAGAAGTCCCGTTCGGGCGTCGCCATCAACGGCTTCGAAGGCGGCCAGATGCCGATCTATCGTCGCCTGCCGAAGCGCGGCTTCAACAACATTTTCGCTTCCGATTTTGTTGTTGTGTCGCTGGCTCGCATCCAGGCGGCGATCGACGCCGGCAAGCTCGATGCCAAGGCGACCGTTGACGCAGCTGCCCTCAAGGCCGCCGGCGTCATCCGCCGCACCAAAGACGGCGTTCGCGTTCTCGCTGACGGCGAGCTGAAGGCCAAGATCACCATCGTCGTTGCCGGCGCCTCCAAGCCTGCCGTCGAGAAGATCGAAAAGGCCGGCGGCACCGTGACGCTGCTTTCGGCTCCGGCTGCAGCCGAATAATAATCTGATGATATATCGCCCGGGGTGCTTCACACCGGGCGATTTTGCTCCCATATGTGGGCCTCACAAAATGTTGGCTGGCGCGCCCGCGTCATGCCGGTAAGACTGAAACAAGGGTGAGGCATGGGGTTGCGCTGCAATCCGTACTGAACCCGGTTTTGAATAATTTTCATACTGATTCCGGGGCCGGCCTATCCCCCAGAGACGCCGGAATTGGTAGCGCGGAGAAACGCATGGCTTCTGCAGCGGAACAATTGGCATCCAACCTCAATTTTTCGACCTTTGCCAAAGCCGAGGATTTGAAGAAGCGCCTGTGGTTCACACTGGCAGCTCTCCTCGTTTACAGGCTCGGTACCCATATTCCGCTTCCAGGCCTCAACCCCGAAGCCTATGCCCAGGCTTTCCGCGGCCAGGCAGGTGGCATTCTCGGCCTTTTCAACATGTTTTCGGGCGGCGCCGTTCAGCGCATGGCGATCTTCGCGCTCGGCATCATGCCCTATATCTCCGCTTCGATCATAGTGCAGCTGATGACATCGGTCGTGCCGGCGCTCGAAAACCTCAAGAAAGAGGGCGAGCAGGGCCGTAAGATCATCAACCAGTATACCCGCTATGGCACGGTCATCCTCGGTGCGCTCCAGGCCTACGGCATTGCCGCCGGTCTCGAGAGCGGCCAGGGCCTCGTCGTCGATCCGGGCTTGTTCTTCCGTGTTTCCACCGTTCTGACGCTGCTCGGCGGCACGATGTTCCTGATGTGGCTCGGCGAGCAGATCACCTCGCGCGGTATCGGCAACGGCATCTCGCTGATCATCTTCGCCGGCATCGCCGCCGGTCTTCCGACAGCTCTTGCCGGCACGCTCGAGCTCGGCCGCACGGGTGCGCTGTCGACCTTCCTCATTCTGTTGGTGATCATCGTCGCGATCGGCGTCATCGGGGTCATCGTCTTCGTCGAGCGCGCGCAGCGCCGGCTGTTGATCCAGTATCCGAAGCGCCAGGTCGGCAACCGGATGTTCCAGGGCGATACCTCTCATCTGCCGCTGAAGCTCAACACCTCGGGCGTCATCCCGGCGATCTTCGCCTCGTCGCTGCTGCTGCTGCCGGCAACGCTTGCAGGCTTTGCCAACACCACTGCGATGCCCTCCTGGGCAACATCGATCGTCGCGGCCCTCGGCCATGGCCAGCCGCTCTACATGGTGCTCTATGCGGCGCTGATCGCCTTCTTCGCCTTCTTCTATACGGCCATCGTCTTCAATCCGAAGGACACGGCCGACAATCTGAAGAAGCATGGCGGCTTCATTCCCGGCATCCGCCCGGGCGAGCGCACCGCCGAATATATCGACTACGTGCTGACCCGAATCACGGTGATCGGCGCAATCTATCTCGTCTTCGTCTGCATCCTTCCGGAGATCTTGGTGTCGCAAACCGGCATTCCATTATCCCTTGGTGGGACTTCGCTTTTGATCGTGGTTAGCGTAACTCTTGATACGGTTGCACAGATCCAGGGTCACCTGATCGCGCAGCAATACGAAGGCCTGATCAAGAAATCGAAGTTGCGTGGAGGAAAGAGGGGGCGATGAGACTTATCCTTTTAGGGCCGCCGGGCGCGGGTAAGGGAACCCAGGCCCAGCGGATCGTGGAAAAGCACGGCATTCCGCAGCTTTCCACGGGGGACATGCTGCGCGCAGCGGTCAATGCCGGCACGGATGTCGGCAAGCGCGCCAAGGCGGTGATGGATGCCGGCAAACTTGTCTCGGATGAGATCGTTATCGCCATCGTCTCCGAGCGAATCGATCAACCCGATTGCGCCAACGGCTTCATTCTCGACGGTTTCCCGAGGACGCTCGTCCAGGCGGATGCCACCGAAGCGATGCTGAGGGCAAAGGGTCTGGGTCTGTCCGTCGTCATCGAATTCCGTGTCGACGATGACGAACTGGTCCGCCGTGTCGCCGGCCGCTACTCCTGCGCCCAATGCGGCAGCGTCTATCACGATACCGACAAGGTTCCGGCCGCCGAAGGCGTGTGCGACAAGTGCGGTTCCACGCACTTCAAGCGCCGTCCCGACGACAACCCGGAGACCATGACGGCTCGGCTGCAGGTCTATTACAAGGAAACCTCGCCGCTGATCGGCTATTACCATGCCAAGGGCAAACTCAGGTCCGTGGACGGCATGGCGGAAATCGATCAGGTGACGGCCGAGGTCGAAAACATTCTTTCTAAGCTTTAAGGCTTTGAAAATAAACTTGGCGGAACGGTTGCTTTTCAGCAGTGATTCCGCTAAACACCGCGCCAACTCGCGACATTCCATGCGATCGGCGCGGATTTCCCAGGGAAGTCCGGGTGCGGTCGTTTTGACATGTTACGGACGTAAATCTGAACGAGCGGTTCCAAAGGCCGCATAACGAAGCCCACTTGCCGGATGGCAACTGGAATGCAAGGAGAACAGGCGTGGCACGTATCGCTGGCGTCAACATCCCGACTGCGAAGCGCGTTGTTATCGCGTTGACCTACATTCACGGGATCGGTCCGAAATTCGCACAGGAAATCGTCGAGAAGGTCGGTATCCCGGCTGAACGTCGTGTGCATCAGCTGACGGACGCCGAAGTCCTTCAGATCCGCGAAGCCATCGACCGCGACTATCAGGTCGAAGGTGATCTTCGTCGCGATACCGCGATGAACATCAAGCGCCTGATGGACCTCGGCTGCTACCGCGGCCTGCGTCATCGCCGCGGCCTTCCGGTCCGCGGTCAGCGCACGCATACCAATGCCCGCACCCGCAAGGGCCCGGCAAAGGCAATCGCTGGCAAGAAGAAGTAATTTCCGGGAAACCGGGGTGGGGAGGCTGGCGGTCTGCGCCGGCCTCTTTTGAGTTTGGAGCGGGACCATATAGGCGCCGTTCCGGTGTAGCCGCTGGCATTACGGCGGTGAAGAGATCAACGAAAGGAATACCATGGCTAAGGAAGCCGTCCGCGTTCGCCGTCGTGAACGCAAGAACATCTCGTCGGGTGTCGCTCACGTCAACTCGACCTTCAACAACACGATGATCACCATCACCGATGCCCAGGGCAACGCGATCGCTTGGTCGTCGGCTGGCGCCAAGGGTTTCAAGGGCTCGCGCAAGTCGACCCCGTTCGCTGCCCAGATTGCTGCTGAAGACTGCGCCAAGAAGGCTCAGGAGCACGGCATGAAGTCGCTGGAAGTCGAAGTCTGCGGTCCGGGTTCGGGTCGTGAATCGGCTCTGCGCGCGCTCCAGGCTGCAGGTTTCATGATCACGTCCATCCGCGACGTGACCCCGATCCCGCACAATGGCTGCCGTCCGCGCAAGAAGCGCCGCGTCTGATCATCGCTCTCGTCACTGGTGAGCGCCTTGGCGCTCCCGGTGGTTTTCAAGCTCGGTTGCCACGATTGGATGGTGGCAACGAACGGAAGGCAAACTCATGATTCAGAAGAACTGGCAGGAACTGATCAAGCCGAACAAGGTGGAGTTCTCCTCGAGCTCGCGCACCAGGGCGACGCTTGTTGCCGAACCGCTGGAGCGCGGCTTCGGCCTCACCCTCGGCAATGCGCTTCGCCGCGTTCTGCTCTCCTCGCTGCGCGGCGCTGCCGTTACGGCGGTGCAGATCGATGGCGTGCTGCATGAATTCTCCTCGATTCCGGGCGTCCGCGAAGACGTGACGGACATCGTGCTCAACATCAAGGAAATCGCCATCAAGATGGATGGCGACGACGCAAAGCGCATGGTCGTGCGCAAGCAGGGCCCGGGCGTTGTCACGGCTGGCGACATCCAGACGGTCGGCGATATCGAAATCCTCAACCCCGAGCATGTCATCTGCACGCTCGACGAGGGCGCCGAAATCCGCATGGAGTTCACCGTCAACAACGGCAAGGGCTACGTTCCGGCTGAGCGCAATCGTGCGGAAGATGCTCCGATCGGTCTCATCCCGGTCGACAGCCTCTATTCGCCGGTCAAGAAGGTGTCCTACAAGGTAGAAAATACCCGCGAAGGACAGGTTCTCGACTACGACAAGCTGAACATGACCATCGAAACCGATGGCTCGATCACCGGCGAAGACGCCGTCGCTTTTGCGGCGCGCATTCTCCAGGATCAGCTTGGCGTCTTCGTCAACTTCGACGAGCCGCAGAAGGAAACCGAAGAGGAAGCAGTCACCGAACTCGCTTTCAACCCGGCTCTCCTGAAGAAGGTGGACGAACTCGAACTGTCGGTCCGTTCGGCAAACTGCCTGAAGAACGACAACATCGTCTACATCGGCGACCTCATTCAGAAGACCGAAGCAGAAATGCTCCGCACACCGAATTTTGGTCGCAAGTCGCTGAACGAAATCAAGGAAGTTCTCGCTTCCATGGGCCTGCACCTCGGCATGGAAGTGCCGGCATGGCCGCCCGAGAACATCGAAGATCTCGCCAAGCGTTACGAAGACCAATATTGAGAAAACAAAAGGCAGGCTCTTTCGGCTGCCTTTCCCCGTCAAACAGCAGGCCGATCGCCTGCATGTGCCAGGAAACGGCAGGCCCACGTAACGTAAGGGCACCTGCATTAAAGGAGAATAGCAATGCGCCATGGTAAAGCCGGCCGCAAGCTGAATAGAACTGCAAGCCACCGCAAGGCGATGTTCGCCAACATGGCGGCTTCGCTGATTACCCACGAGCAGATCGTCACGACTCTGCCGAAGGCCAAGGAAATCCGTCCGATCGTCGAGAAGCTCGTCACGCTCGGCAAGCGCGGCGACCTGCATGCTCGCCGTCAGGCGATCTCGCAGATCCGCGATGCCGCTGTCGTCTCGAAGCTGTTCGACACGATCGCAACGCGTTACGCCACCCGCAATGGCGGCTATCTGCGTATCATGAAGGCCGGCTTCCGCCAGGGCGACAATGCCGCCATGGCAGTTGTCGAATTCGTTGACCGCGACACCTTCGCCAAGGGCGCAGCCGACAAGGCCCGCGTCGCTGCCGAAGAGCAGGCCGTCGCCGCTTAATCTTCCGCTCCGTCGGAAACAAAACAGCCGGGCTCGCAAAGCCCGGCTGTTTTTGTTTGTTCAGAGCAGCGGGCCGGACCTTCGCTCTGTGACGACGGCTAAGCCTGACAATGCGGTATCTGCATAAAAGCTGTTGGAATGGCCGGGATTGTGAGGGACAGCTGAATTGCAGGAAATCATTCAAACCCGCTCCCGCGTGCAGTTCCGTCGTCTCGCCACTCTACTTCTCGTCATCTTCCTCGGACTGGCGCTCAGGCGCTTCGGCTACGCGATCGAGCTGCCCTTCATCGTCGTCAAATATGGCGGTCGGCGCTCTGGGGGGCGATGGTCTATCTGCTCATGGCGCTCTTGGTCGCACGGTCACGACCGGCAATCATTGCCGTCATGGCGCTGTTCCTGGCGATCGCAGTGGAGTTGTTCCGTCTCTATCATACGCCTTGGCTCGACGCATTTCGCCTGACGACCGCAGGCGCACTGCTGCTCGGCCACGTCTTTTCGCTCTGGAACATTCCGGCCTATGCGATCGGTATCGCCGTGGCCTGCGCCTGCGATCCCGTCCATCGGGCGGCAGTTGATTCCCGCCGATAGCTCTACGGTCTCATGAAGCCGACGCCATGGCGCGATTGCGCGTCCGTCCCTGGCCCTTTTTCCGGTTGCGGGCGATCGGCCGCCAGGAGCGGTAGAGGATGAGGGCGATGATTAGCCCGACATAGATATATTGCTCGAAATCGAGGATCTTGGTCGAGAGCGCGAAATGCAGCGCTCCGCAGGCGGCGATGATCGTGACGACGCGGTGCAGCCGGATCCAGCTCTTGCCGAGGCGGCGGATCGAGAAGTTGTTGGATGTCACCGCCAGCGGTATGAGCATCGCAAGTCCGGCCATCCCGAACATGATGAAAGGCCGCTTCAGCACGTCGTTGACGACGGCGTGGATATCCATCGCTTGGTCGAGCACCATGTAGACGGTGAAATGCATCAGCGCGTAATAGAAGGTCAGCAAGCCCAGCGCGCGGCGGTAACGCAGATAGTTCCAGCCGAGGAGTTCGCGGGCCGGGGAGACGGCAAGTGTTGCGATCAGGAAGCGGATCGTCCAGATGCCGAGAAACAGCTCGAAGGTCTTGACCGGATCGGCGCCGAGCTGATCGGTCGCGCCGAGATAGAATGTCCAGGCCGCAGGCACCAGCCCCACGACATAAAGCAGCCAGACGGAAGCGGGCTGCCAGCGCTTCGGGATGGCGAGCGACAATTCCGCCATCAGAAATTCGCCTTCAGATCCATGCCTGCATAGAGGCCCGCCACCTCGTCGGCATAACCGTTGAAGGGCAGGGTGGGGTGACGGCTCGCGCCGAAGAAGCCGCTTTCGCCGATGCGCCGTTCGCTCGCCTGGCTCCAGCGCGGATGGTCGACCGAAGGATTGACGTTGGCGTAGAAGCCGTATTCCTGCGGATTGGTCACCTGCCAGGTGTTCTTCGGCTGCTGGTCGGTGAGCGTCATCCTGACGATCGACTTGATGCCCTTGAAGCCGTATTTCCACGGCACGACGAGGCGGATCGGCGCGCCGTTCTGGTTCGGCAGTGTTTCGCCATAAAGCCCGACGGCAAGCAGCGTCAGCGGATGGCGCGCCTCGTCGAGCCGCAGACCTTCGACATAGGGCCAGTCGAGCGACTGGAAGAAGCCCTTCTGCCCCGGCATTTCCTCCGGCCGCACCACGGTTTCGAAGGCGACATATTTGGCGCTGCCGAGCGGCTCCACCTTGTCGAGCAGCGATGCCAGCGGAAAGCCATCCCAGGGAATGACCATCGACCAGGCCTCGACGCAGCGCATGCGGTAGGTGCGCTCCTCGATCGGGAATTCCTTGATCAGCGCCTCGAGGTCGAAGGTGCCAGGTTTGTTGACCATGCCGTCGACCTTGATCGTCCAGGGCAGCGGTTTGAAATCGCCGGAATTCGCCGCAGGATCGCCCTTGTCGAGGCCGAACTCATAGAAATTGTTGTAGGTCGTGACGTCCTTGATCGGCGTCGGCTTCTCGTCGACCTTGTATTTGCTCTCGACGGCGGAAAGGGCCGCCGCACTCGCTGTGCCGGCGCCGTAGAGCGCCATGGCGCCGAGTGCTGCAGCACCGAGGAATTCTCGGCGGCGCAGATAGAGCTGGTGCGGCGTGATCTCCGACGACGCGATCTTCGGTGGGCGATAGCTAGGCATGTCGAAAACCTCCAAGGCGGATTTCCTCAATATAGTTCTTAAACGAACCGCCCGCATATTCGGATTAGTGTCTAAGCCTTGAATATTGCTGACGGGAAGCCAATTTTTTGTGTTCGGCTGTGATGAAATAGGCTGTAACCGAGCGCCGCGCCGAACCGTATATGCCCAATGGCGCTCGAGGCGCTTCTCCAGGCAGCGTACCGGATTTGGCCTTGCCGGTAGTGACAGCCCCCGCCGATTGGATTAGGACAATTCCAAACAGCAGCGTTGCCCGGCCGCAGGCTCAATGCCGCCCCGCTTCGCCTGATGATCTCCGACACGTCGAGGAAGATACCGATGCCAGCCTACCGTTCCAGAACCACGACCCACGGCCGCAACATGGCAGGCGCGCGCGGCCTTTGGCGCGCCACGGGCATGAAGGATTCGGATTTCGGCAAGCCGATTATCGCGGTGGTGAATTCTTTCACCCAGTTCGTGCCCGGCCACGTGCACCTGAAGGATCTCGGCCAGCTCGTTGCCCGCGAAATCGAGGCGGCCGGCGGCGTTGCCAAGGAGTTCAACACGATCGCCGTCGACGACGGCATCGCCATGGGCCATGACGGCATGCTCTATTCGCTGCCTTCGCGCGAACTCATCGCCGACAGTGTCGAATACATGGTCAATGCCCATTGCGCCGACGCTATGGTCTGCATCTCCAATTGCGACAAGATCACCCCCGGCATGCTGATGGCGTCGCTGCGCCTCAACATACCCACAGTCTTCGTCTCGGGCGGCCCGATGGAAGCGGGCAAGGTCGTGCTGCACGGCAAGACGCATGCGCTCGACCTCGTCGATGCCATGGTCGCAGCAGCCGATGAAAAAATCAGCGACGAGGAAGTTCAGACCATCGAGCGCTCGGCCTGTCCGACCTGCGGCTCCTGCTCCGGCATGTTTACCGCCAATTCGATGAACTGCCTGACCGAGGCGCTCGGCCTGTCGCTGCCCGGCAACGGCTCGACGCTTGCAACCCACGCCGACCGCAAGCGCCTCTTCGTCGAGGCCGGCCATCTGATCGTCGATCTCGCCCGCCGTTACTACGAGCAGGACGATATCAAGGCGCTGCCGCGCACCATCGCCTCCAAGCAGGCCTTCGAGAATGCCATGGCGCTCGATATCGCCATGGGCGGCTCGACCAATACGGTCCTGCACATCCTCGCCGCCGCCCACGAAGGCGAAATCGATTTCACCATGGCCGATATCGACGCACTCTCGCGCCGGGTGCCCTGCCTGTCGAAGGTCGCACCCGCCAAGAGCGATGTTCATATGGAAGACGTGCACCGCGCCGGCGGCATCATGTCGATCCTCGGAGAGCTCGATAAGGGAGGTCTCTTGAACCGCAATTGCCCGACAGTGCATGCCGAAACGCTGGGCGATGCAATCGACCGCTGGGATATTACCCGCACCACCAGCGAAACCGTCCGCAACTTCTATCGTGCCGCACCCGGCGGCATCCCGACCCAGGTCGCCTTCAGCCAGGAGGCCCGTTGGGACGAACTCGACACCGACCGCCAGAACGGCGTCATCCGCTCGGTCGAACATCCTTTCTCTAGGGATGGCGGCCTTGCCGTGCTCAAGGGCAATCTCGCGGTCGACGGGTGCATCGTCAAGACGGCCGGCGTCGATGAATCGATCCTGAAATTTTCCGGCCCGGCCCGTGTCTTCGAAAGCCAGGATGCCTCCGTCAAGGCGATCCTCGCCAATGAGGTGAAGGCCGGCGACGTCGTCGTCATTCGCTACGAAGGCCCGAAGGGCGGCCCCGGCATGCAGGAAATGCTCTATCCGACGAGCTATCTGAAATCGAAGGGCCTCGGCAAGGCCTGCGCGCTGATCACTGACGGCCGCTTCTCCGGCGGTACCTCCGGCCTCTCGATCGGCCACGCCTCGCCGGAAGCGGCAAATGGCGGTACGATCGGCCTGGTGCGCGAAGGCGACATGATCGACATCGACATCCCGAACCGCACGATCAGCCTGCGCGTCGACGAGGCTGAACTTGCCGCCCGCCGCGCCGATCAGGACGCCAAGGGCTGGCATCCCACAGAAGTGCGCAAGCGCAACGTCACGACGGCGCTGAAGGCTTACGCCGCCTTCGCGACGAGCGCCGATCGCGGCGCCGTGCGGGATCTGAACGCTCGCTAACGCGCGTCAATCGATAGTCTTTTCGACCGGTCGCTTTCAAAGCGGCCGGTTGATGTTTTTATAGCTCTCGCCGAGCTGCTTCAGCCGCTCATCATAGGCAGCCTTGATACAGACGGCATCCGCCGCGCATTCCTGCCGTTTCTTCAGCCAGGCGGTCTGCTCGTCCTGCAATGTCCCGCGCGCGCCCATCGCCAGCAGGCCGGAGAGCAGCTCGAAGGTCGTCACCATCTTCACGTCGGCGTCGTTGAGCGCGCGATTGTCGCAGATCGTCTTTTCGTCCGGCTTCAATTCCTTCGCGTCGCAGTCGAAACTCGCCGCCTGTGCCATATCCGATGCGAAGATCGAAATCGCAAAACCAAAACCCATCATCATCGCTCTTGCCGTCATCATTCCTGTTCCTGTTGCTGCCGGTCAAACCAGGTTGCGCAATGCCAGAGCCAGGAAGATGATGCAGGCAAGCCAGACGGCAAGGATGAAGATCAGTCCGGCCCGGCCGGAGGGGCGCTCGATACGTCTTGCCGCCTCGTCGCGAAGCGCGCTCATCACCTCAGCCGGGATAAGCCGCGTCGCCAGCAGAATGCCGAGAGGCACGATGATGAGATCGTCGAGATAACCGAGCACGGGAATGAAATCGGGGATGAGATCGACGGGCGACAGCGCATAGGCGGCAACGGCGCCGGCCACCGCTTTCGCATGCCACGGCACCCGCGGATCCCGCGCGGCAAGCCATAGGGCGACGATGTCACGCTTCAGTGACTTCGCCCAGATTTTGGCTTTTGATATCAGTTGCATGGCCAAATTTCCTGAATCGAATTCGCAAAGGCTTCAAGCGCAGTCTCGTGGGGTCGTCTCTGCCTCATTCTTCCATGCTTCCGCCCTCTTTCCTTTCTAGCGTCGGGCGGCAGACAGGATGAATTTGGGCCGGTTCGGCCTGAAATCTGAATGCTGTTCGCATTAAATAGTTAGAGGAGGATGTCGTCCGAAAACCGCTCACACTTTTCGGCATCATGCTCTAATACGATCCACAAGAGGATTCAAAAGGGATACCCATGCAAGGCCTGTTCAAGCGCGCCTCCGTCTCGCTACTCGCTCTCATGCTCGTTCTGCCGGCTGCGGCCAATGCGCAGACCGCAAAGACGGTGCCCGAGAGCCAGATGCAGATGCAGCTCTCCTTCGCGCCGCTCGTCAAACAGACGTCGGGCGCCGTCGTCAATGTCTATGCGGAAAAGACCGTCCGGCTGCAGTCGCCCTTTGCCGGCGACCCCTTCTTCGAGCAGTTCTTCGGCCAGCAGATGCCGAATCGCTCGGAAAAGCAGTCCTCGCTCGGTTCCGGCGTCATCGTCGAGGCGAACGGCACTGTGGTGACCAACAATCACGTGGTCGAAGGCGCCGATGATATCAAGGTTGCGCTGCCGGATGGCCGCGAATTCCCCTGCAAAGTGGTACTGCGTGATGACCGCGTCGATCTTGCCGTGTTGAAGATCGACACCAAGGAAAGTTTCCCGACATTGCCGATCGGCAATTCCGATGCCGTCGAGGTCGGTGATCTCGTTCTGGCGATCGGCAATCCCTTCGGCGTCGGCCAGACGGTGACGAGCGGTATCGTCTCCGCACTGGCCCGCAACCAGGTGGTCAGGAACGAGTTCGGCTTCTTCATCCAGACCGACGCCTCGATCAATCCCGGCAATTCCGGCGGCGCTCTGATGAACATGAAGGGTGAGTTGATCGGCATCAACACCGCGATCTTCTCGCGCGGAGGCGGCTCGAACGGTATCGGCTTTGCCATCCCCGCCAATCTGGTCAAGGTCTTCCTCGCCTCGGCCGATGCCGGCGTCAAATCCTTCGAGCGGCCCTATGTCGGCGCGAGTTTCGATGCCGTGACCTCGGAAGTCGCCGAAGCGCTTGGACTGAATAAGGCTCGCGGCGCGCTGGTCGTCAAGGTCTCGGAAGGCGGCCCGGCCGCCAAGGCCGGGCTGAAGGCCGGTGAAATCATCACCGCTGTCGACGGTATTTCGGTCGAGCATCCGGATGCGCTGCTTTACCGGCTGACGACGGCCGGTCTCGGAAAATCGGTCAAGCTCACGGTCGTCGAGAACGGCCGCGAGGAGCAGCTGCCGCTGACGCTCGATCGCGCCCCGGAAACCTCGCCGCGCGACCAGCGCACCATCGGCGGGCGTACCCCCTTCAGCGGCGCTGTCGTCGAGAACCTGTCGCCGCGGGTCGCCGACGAGCTGCGCATGCCGCCGGAATCGGCAGGCGTCGTCGTATCCGAGGTGAAGGAGGATTCGCCTGCCGCCCGACTCGGTTTCGAGCCGAAGGATATCATCGTCTCGATCAACGGCACCGATGTGAAGTCGACCAGCGAGCTGTCCCAAATCGCCGATAGCGACCCCGGCCTCTGGCGGGTGGAAATCGAGCGCGACGGCCAGCGCATCCGGCAGTTCTTCCGATGAGCAATGATCTCTTCGCGCCGCGTGTTCCGGAGGAGGTTGCCGCCAAGCGGCCGCTTGCCGACCGGCTGCGGCCGAAGACGCTCGCCGATGTCACCGGTCAGGAACATCTGACCGGTGAAGACGGCGTGCTGAAACGAATGATCGAAAGCGGTTCGCTCGGCTCGATGATCTTCTGGGGCCCGCCCGGCACCGGCAAGACGACGGTGGCGCGGCTGCTGTCGGGCGAGGCGGGGCTGGCTTTCGAGCAGATTTCAGCGATCTTTTCCGGTGTCGCCGATCTGAAGAAGGTGTTCGAAACGGCCCGCCTGCGCCGCATGGACGGTCGTCAGACGCTGCTCTTCGTCGACGAGATCCACCGTTTCAACCGCGCCCAGCAGGACAGTTTCCTGCCCGTCATGGAGGATGGCACCGTTATCCTCGTCGGCGCCACCACCGAAAACCCGTCCTTCGAGCTCAACGCCGCTCTGCTGTCGCGCGCCCGGGTGCTGACCTTCAAGTCGCATGACGAGGAGAGCCTGGAGGAATTGCTGAGGCGCGCCGAGGCGATCGAGCAGAAGCCGCTGCCGTTGACCGAGGAAGCGCGTCTCAGCCTGATCCGCATGGCCGACGGCGACGGCCGTGCGGTGCTGACCCTTGCCGAAGAGGTGTGGCGAGCCGCCCGCGATGGCGAGAGCTTCGACACCGAAGGCCTGACGCGGATCGTCCAGCGCCGCGCGCCCGTCTACGACAAGGCGCAGGACGGCCATTACAATCTGATCTCGGCGCTGCACAAATCCGTGCGCGGCTCGGATCCCGATGCCGCTCTATATTATCTCGCCCGCATGTTCGATGCCGGCGAGGATCCGCTCTATCTCGGCCGACGGCTGGTGCGCATGGCGGTGGAAGATATCGGCCTTGCCGATCCGCAGGCGCTGGTGATCTGCAACGCCGCCAAGGATGCTTATGATTATCTCGGCTCTCCGGAAGGCGAACTGGCGCTGGCGCAGGCCTGCGTCTATCTCGCCACCGCGCCGAAATCGAATGCCGTCTACACCGCCTTCAAGGCGGCAAGCCAGGCCGCCAAGCAGAACGGCTCGCTGCTTCCACCGAAGCATATCCTCAATGCGCCGACCAAGCTGATGAAGGGCGAAGGTTACGGCGACGGCTACCGCTACGATCACGATGAACCGGACGCCTTTTCCGGCCAGGATTATTTCCCAGAGAAAATGGGCCGCCAAACCTTCTACGATCCTCCGGAGCGCGGCTTCGAGCGCGATATCCGCAAGCGGCTGGAATGGTGGGCGAAGCTTCGCAAGGAGCGCAACCCGCGCTGACGCCTCTGTGGCTGTTCGGTTGGCGAACGCGGCTCAGCCGCCAAGAGCGATCGCTATTGCAACCAGAAGCAATCCAAGACACGTCATCGTCATGCCTGCCTGAAAGGCCCTGCCTCCGGAAAATTTCGCCCACGCATAACCCGTCACAAACAGCAGCATGATCAGAAACAGGTTGCTGACCCTCAAGGCAAGGTGCGCGTCTTCGAGGAGAAAGAATGGGAGAACTGCCGGAATGGCGGTCGCCGAAACCAGGAGGAAGACGGCGATTGCGGCGGACAGATCACCTTTCGAAAATGACACCTTAACTGGGGCGGCCCGGCGTGCGAGGGTCAGCAGCGATTGATAGAGCGCGTCCGTGTCGGCGGCCTTCGCAGAGAATGGCGCTTCTTTAATCGGGAATTCGTTCGCGAGAACCATGAGCGCTTCAGATTCGTCCCCGGCGGCTTTGATTTGCCGGAAAAGGCGCAGCCGCCTGCTCTTGTAAAATGTGGTACCCAGAATGAACAAGACGGCGTCGATGATCCCCCACGCGACATTGCATCCGATCGTCGCGACGATCAACTCGTGGACATTTAATCCTTCTTCTTCAAAAACAAGCCTGGAACCAACCGTCAAGGTCAGCGCCATGATCAATCCGAAAAGGATTTCCCCTAACGCATCGCCTGGATCGATGATTTTGGTGATGCGACCGGTCGGGTTCGACGTCATGGACTACTCCCACATGATGAAAATCCTGCAGCGTCGCGCGTCGTCGATTCCGATTCAAGGAATTACGCAATAGCCAGCGGTTTCCGCTCGCTATCGGAACATGAAATCGCGAGCCGAGTTGCAGCTGGCGGCCTGAAGAATTGTGATCGACCTTGCCGCCCAATTCATTGATTGCGATCAAAGGTCAGTGTGATTGGCCACATTGTGACCAGGGCCTCTTGCTGATGGGGCGTTGTCTGCACATGCCCGGTGCTTTCCACGTGGCGGAGGGGCGGTGCTGCAAAGCTCAGGAGGACCGCGGCGTCTTCTGATTGGCTGGCGCGGCGATTACCTTGACGGTGGATTCCGCCAACCCGTGATGACCTTCCATGTCGACGACGACATGCCAGTGACCGTGTTCCGGAACGGCAAGCTTGACTGGCGATTTGCGCGCCACGCCGCCGATATATTTGAAATCGAGAACTTCGGTGAAGCGCTGGAAATTCGGCGCCGACATCAGCCGCACATTGTTCACCGCATTCAACGACACCTCGACGATCGTTCCGGCGCGTTGTTCCTTAAGATCATAGTGGGTGAAGCGAAAATTCGGTTTCGGCATCGGTCTCGTGGTGTCTGACGTCTCTGCGGCGAGATTTTACCAGCATGCCGGTTAAGGAAAAGTTGGATATCGGTCGCAAAGCCCGATCGGAGAAATTCCGAAACCCGGTGTCGGAAAGGCCTGGCCCCCGCCGTCCTTGCGGTATTGATGCAAAAACGGAGCAAGGACATGTTGAAAATGAGGCTGATTTCGATGATCGCAACCGTCGCCGCATTCCTGGCCGCGCCCGACATGGCAGGCGCCGGCGGTGCGCCGAGCGAGGATAAGGCGGTCGCGCCGATAGTCAGGAAGGGAAGCGTACCGGTCAACGGTATTGACTATTACTACGAAATCCGCGGGGAGGGCGAACCGCTGCTGCTACTGCACGGCGGCCTCGGGCAGATCGAGATGTTCGCGCCGGTCATGCCTGTTTTCGCCGACCACCGGCAGGTGATCGCCGTCGATCTGCAGGGCCATGGCCGTACGCCCCTCGGCAAGCGGCCGATCGACCTTGCTGCAATCGGCGCCGACCTTGCGATCCTGGTGAAGCAGCTCGGTTACGACAAGCTCAACGTCTTCGGTTATTCCTTCGGCGGCGGGGTGGCGCTGAACATGGCGGCGAATGCGCCCGACCGCGTGCGCCGCCTGGTAATCCTCTCGGCGCCCTATGCGCAGAACGGCTTCTTCCCGGAGATGCTGCCGCAGCAGGCGGCCGTCGGCGCCGGCATGGCCGAGATGATGAAAGACACGCCGATGTTCCTCAGCTACAAAGCGGTGGCGCCCGACGTTTCCGAGTTTCCGAAGCTGCTCGACGCCATGGGTGCGTTGATGCGCGAACCCAAGGATTATAGCGATGCCGTCGCAAGGCTCACTATGCCGGTGATGCTGATCTATGGCGATGCCGATATGATCCGCCCCGAGCATATGATCGACTTCTACCACAAGCTCGGCGGCGGCCTGCGCGATGCGGGCTGGATGCGGGAGAACATGTCGAAGAACCGGCTGGCGATCCTGCCCGATCTCACCCATTACGAGACCTTCGCTTCGCCGCTGATGGCCAATGTGGCGATGACTTTCCTCGACGGCGGCGGCAAGGCGCCGAACTGGGCCGATCAGGTCGGCAAATAAAGTGAGGCGGTCGGGCTTCTGGTCACGAGCGAACCTGCGCCGCACCCCGATATCCGGGAAGCGGCGCAGGCATGGTCTTGGGTATCAGGCCGAGGCCGTTGCATCGCTCGGAAAATCCGTGGAGACGGCAAGTTCACGCCAGGCGGCAAGTTCCTTTTCGACGCTAGCATGCTGCCCTTCGATCATGGCCACCGTATCGCTGCCGAACGGCATGCGCAGCGGCGGGTTGCCCGAATTGACCATTGTCATGATGCCGGCTGCGAGCTTGGCGGGGTTGCCGGGCTGGGCATGATTGGCGTCGGCGGCGAAATTCCGCATGTTGCCGGCCGGCGTGCCTTCGTAATCGGCGATGGAGGCCGGGCTGACCGCGAGCGATGTGTCGGCGAGAAAGTCGGTGCGGAAGAAGCCGGGCTCGATGATCGTCACCTTGATGCCGAACGGTTCGAGTTCCGCGGCCATCGATTCCGACAGGCCTTCGACGGCGAATTTCGTCGAGCCGTAGACGCCCCAGCCGGGATAGCCGAAGTAACCGCCGATCGAGGAAAAGTTCAGGATATGGCCGGAACGCTGGCGGCGCATATAGGGCAGCACGGCGCGCGTCACCTTCAGAAGGCCGAAGACATTCGTGGCATAGAGCTTTTCGATCTCCTCGGCCGTGCCCTCCTCGACGGCACCGAGCAGGCCGTAGCCAGCATTGTTGGCGAGAACATCAATGCGGCCGAAGCGGGCGATGCCGGCTGCCGCAGCTTCTTTCGCCTGGGCCTCGTTGGTGACGTCAAGGGCGACGGCGAGGAGGTTCGGATGATCGCCGAACTGCTCGGTGACGGTCTTCGGGTTGCGGGCGGTGGCGATAACGGCATCGCCAGCGGCGAGAGCTTCCTTGGTCATCAGCGCGCCGAAGCCGCGGGATGCACCGGTGATGAACCAGACTTTCATGACAAATTCCTTTCGAGGACTAATTGGCTGTCTCGGCGTCGCATCTCTGTTGCTGACGGGGCTGAATTTGACCGAAAATCCGTTGCTGTATAAGATTTGTTATTCTTGAAACTATGATGAGCAAAATTCAGCAATGCGTGCCACCGACCTTTCCGAACTCGCTGCCTTCGCGGCCGTTGCCCGCCATAAGAGTTTTCGCAAAGCGGGCGAGGAGAGGGGTGTCACCGCCTCGGCGGTCAGCCATGCCGTCCTCAATCTCGAAGATCGGATAGGCATTCGCCTGCTCAACCGCACGACGCGCAGCGTCTCGCTGACCGAGGCCGGCGAACTACTGATCTCGCATCTCGACCCGGCCTTCGGCGAGATGGCGGCAGCGCTCGATGCGCTGAACCGTTACCGCGACACGCCCTTCGGCAAGGTGAGGATCAACGTGCCGAATTCGATCGGCCCCTTCGTCATTGGCCGCGTCATTGCCCCGCTGCTCCAGCGTAATCCCAATCTGCAACTGGAGATCAACGCAACGGACAGGCTGGTCAATATCGTCGAGGAGGGTTTCGATGCCGGCATCCGCTTCGGCGAGCGTGTCACCGAGGGCATGATCGCGCTGCGCATCAAGCCGCGGATCCGTCTGGTCGTCGTCGGTTCGCCTGCCTATTTCGAGGCCCGACCGAAGCCGGCGACGCCGCACGATCTCAAGCGCCATCTCTGTATCCAGAACATGTTTCCGTCAGGCGCGCGCTATACCTGGGAGTTCGAGAAGGATGGCCAGACGGTCAGCTTTCAGCCGACCGGACCTCTGTCGCTCGATGATCACGAACTGATGCTGCAGGCAGCGCTCGGCGGCGTCGGCCTTGCCTATATCTGGGAGCCGCGGGTGGAGAAGGCGATTGCCGACGGAGAACTGATCCAGGTGCTCGACGACTGGTGCCAGCCGGAGGAGCCGCTCTATCTCTACTATCCGAGCCGCCGCCACATGTCGGCGGGCTTCAGGGCGGTCATCGATGCGATGAAAGCCGAGTAAAAAAGCTCAGGATTCGCACTCTTCACCCTTTTGACTCCTGCGGGTGAACCGGCCAATGATGCTGCCATGGCCGCCATGGTCAGCATCATCGGGAGAGGTTGATGAACGGTCGGATTTTGCCAACTGTCAATCGAAGCGCATTAAAGCGGCTCGGCGGTCTGTTGCCCGCATTGGCCACGGTGATGTTGCTGGCCTCGCCGGCCGTCGGAAAGGACATTGAACCGCAAAGCCAGGCCTCGCGCGAGCAGGTCGAAAAACTCGTCGGCCTCTGGAAAGATCATTTTACCGGCGCCGATAGCCTGCAGCAGCGGCGGACAGCCTTCCGAACGCTGCTGGAAACGACGCCGGGGCCGACACGCATCCAGGTCCGGCAGGTCGATGCCGACGGCGTCGATGCCGAGCTGATGTGGCCCGCCCGTCTTCATCACCCGATCGGCCAAAGGGTGATCCTTTATATTCATGGCGGCGGCTTTTCGGGCGGCTCTATCCGCACGCACAGCCTGCTTGCCGGCTCGCTCGCCAAGGCCGCATCCAGCGACGTGCTTCTGATCGAGTATCGGCTAATGCCCGAATATACCTATCCCGCTCAGATCAACGACGCGCTGACGGCCTATCGCTGGCTTCTCGACAACGGCTATCGCGCCGAGAATGTCGTCGTGGCGGGAGACGGCGCCGGCGGCAATATCGCGCTGGAGACGGTGCTGCGGCAGAGGCAGGCGGCAAAACCGCTGCCGGCGGCCGTCATTGCGCTCAGCCCCATCACCGATCTTGCCGCGACCGGCGGATCGATGACATCGAATGCCGACAGCGATCCGCTGGTCGGCAGGGCCTCGATCGAAACTTTGCGCAAGGCCTATCTCGGCAGCCGGTCGCCGAACGATCCCCAGGCATCGCCGCTTTATGCCGACATGACCGGCTTTCCGCCGCTACTGCTGCAGGTTGGCTCCGGCGAAGCGCTGTTGGACGATACGCTGCGGCTCGCCGACAAGGCACGTCAGGCGGGGGTGGATGTCACCACCGAGATTTGGCCGGGCATGCCGCATCAGTGGCAGCTGTTTCCCTCGCTGCTCGACGATGCCGACCGGTCGAGCCAGAATATCGCCGAATTTGCGATCCGGCATTTCGCAGACAAGCCGCAGGAGTAGGACCGCAGAAGCAGGGGCTTCACGTCCTCGCGCTCCGCCTTATTGCGATGTGCCACGCGACGGTGACGGCGCCAGAGGCCGCTCGACCTCCCGGCCGACGCTGAGCGCCTTTCTGACATTCGGCTCCAGCCGCTCGATATAGGCGTGATCGGGTGCAGCCCCCAGCGCATCCAGCATTTTCGAGAAGAAACACCGGGCCGCCGCCGCGGCCGTGACGTCGAAGACCTCGGCATCGCTCAGCCCGTGTTTTTTCAGCCCGTCTATATCCTGCTGGGTGATCGACGTCGCGTCGCGCGCCACCTTGGCGGCAAAAGCCATGATCGCCCTTTCGCCGGCATCGATCGGCGCTTTCTCCGTTTCGTTGACGACAGCCGTCAGCCCGTCGCTGGTAAAACCTTCCCGCAGCAGCACCGAGCCGTGCGCCAGCATGCAATAGGAGGATTTCAGCTCCTTGGCCGCCGCCAGCGTCACCAGCTCATAGCGCCTGAGGCTCATATGTCCGCGAATGCTGGAAAGCAGCGCTGCCCAGTTCTCCATCACCTCCGGCCGGTGTCCGAAGGCGCGGTACATGTTCGGCAGATAACCATAATTCGCCTCGGCCGACGCATACATCGACGTCGTCTTCTCGCTGGCGGATGCATTGGGGGTGTGAATGAAAGCCATGGCATGGTCCTCCTCTATAGCGAGAAGGATAGGGTAGATATTGAGGACAGCAATCCTGAAATATCAGGCAGCGTCGCTGTTCTCAGAAGCGTTACCGGTGCGCCTGATCGGAAGGGTTACGGTGAATGTCGATCCGCAGCCTCTCGCGCTTCGAACCTCTATCGAGCCGTTGTGCAGTTCGACGATCTGCTTCACCAGGTTCAGGCCAATGCCCGTCCCGGCAATTCCGGTCGACGTTCCGGCACGAAAATAGCGCTGGAACAGCCGGGGCACGTCTTCGGGATCGATCCCCACCCCGTCATCGCTGATCGAAACTTTGACGTTTCCCGTCTCCTCCCATGCCGTGACGCGAATTTCCGAGGTTCCGGGCGCGTATTTGACGGCGTTGGACAGCAGGTTGGTAAAGACCTGCGCTAAAGTTCGGGGATCGGCATCGATGAACTCCGGCAGCCCGTCGATATCCAACACGAAGCTGTGCGTTTTGGCGATCGTCGACTGCCGCTCGCAACAGCTTCTTATCAATGATCGCAAGGCGCAGGCATCGTAGCTGATGTCGATCTTGCCGGTGTCGAGGCGCCCGGCCGAAAGGATGCTCTCCATGAGATCGACTATCCGGTTCACCGATGCGCGGATCTGATCGACCTTGTCGCTTAAGAATTCGGGCTCGACTGCTCCTCTTTTGCGCAGCAGCCGCTGGGCGGCAGCGTCGATGATGGCGAGCGGGGTGCGGAATTCATGGGAGGCCATTGCCACGAACTGCCGCTGCAATTCGTTGATGTTCCGCTCCTGCGCAAGCATTCGCTCGAGTTCCCGCGCCTGCCGCTCGACCTCGGCCGTGCGGCTCTGCACCGTCGTTTCGAGCTGATCGTGGTGCTGGCGCAGCTCTTCCGTCAGCCGCACTGTTTTGGTGACGTCTTCGTGGGTGGCGACGTATCCACCGTTCTGCATCGGATTGTGGGTGATTTTGATGACGCGGCCGTCGGAAAGCACGATATTCTGGCTGGCCACCGCGCCGCGCGCGGTCGCTTCGAACACCACATCGAAATAGGTGGCAGTGTCGGCCGGACCATTTCCCTCGCGGCTGCGATAAGCCAGGATATCGACAAGCGGCGTCCCCGGTTGCGTCAATCGGTCCGGCAGATTGTACATCCGCGCGTAGGCTGGGTTGCACAGGATCAGCTTCTTCGTCGAATCGAACATGCACAGCCCGTGCGGCATGTTGCGGAGTGCTGCGTCGAACCGGTGATGTTGTTCGGTGAGACTGTCTTCGACGCGGATCAGGGTCGAGATGTCTTCGTAGCTGAGGATCCAGCCTCCCTCTTTCGATGGGGCGTAGGTCATTGAGACCATCCGTCCGTCAGACAGCGCAAACTGAGACGTGTGCGGCCTGCCTGTCGTCGACTGCCGGCATGCGGCCGCGCGGCAATCGGCGGTGCCCGGCAGTCCGTCGATATTCATTCCTCTGCCGATGGCTCCAGCCGGCAGCCCGAGAATATCGAGGGTGCGGGAGTTGAACGCCGTCACCCTATTGGCAGAATCAAGCAGAACGATGCCCTGCGGCAGGCTCTCCAGAATGGATTCAAACGAGTGTGGCGTCATCCCGCCCTGCTTCAGATCTGACACGTTGCACGTATCCGTAGCATTCGTCAGAAACGATAAAGTTTCGCTAAAGCCTATCGGCGGGGGCTCATCGAGAGCAATTCCAGCAACAGTGCGCCGCGGTTTTGCATCACCTAGCCGCGTTGGTCGCGCTGCTCGTCCAGAAGATCAAGGCTGTCCTCTCCCGCCTCGTTGACGTCACTCGGCATGGCTTTGCCGGTCTGCTGATAAACAAGCCAGGCGACGTGCATTCCACCCGCCTTCGCTGGGCTTACCTGCCGCCTCGGTAAGACGACGAAGAGTCCCGCGCTCCTCATCGCCGTAGACAAGATCGGAGAAATATCCGCCGGTTAGGCGCCCGCCATCGCCCCAGGCGCGGATTGCCGCCAAGGCGGCCTCTGCTTCCGCCGCGTCGGGTTCGGTCCGCCTAATTTGCGCCACCAGAGATGCGGCGACGGCTGTCAGGCGCTGTGCCTGTTCGCGTGGCGGCAGAGCGGTCAGTTCAGCGCGCAATGTCATGTTTCGATGATCTCCTCCACTGGTCGCGGCGCAATGATTGTCTCGACAGCATAAGGGACGAGTCCCGAATCCTCCACGACTTTGCAACCGCAGGCGCCTCTCAACTGTGGCCGGAATTTAGATCGTTCCAATTTTTTAGTTGAAATGTTGACAACGAAATAAAGCTGGCAACTCACTAGAAGCAAATAAATTCATACCGGATCCCTAAATTTTCCTTGACAGAATTGGAACGTTCCAAATATTTATCCATCAGTCGACGTCGTGGTCGGAGAGGAAAATGACAAAGGCGCGGGTGACCGTCATTGACATCGCAAAGGCCGCCGGCGTCTCCAAGTCGACGGTGTCGCTGGTGTTGCAGGGCTCCTCCCTGGTCAATGAGGGGACGCGCTCCAAGGTCAATGCCGTGATGCGCGAACTCGGCTATGTCTATAATCGCGGCGCCGCCAATCTTCGCCAAGCCGGTGCGAAATCGAAGATTGTCGGAGTTGTCGTCAACGATCTGACGAACAGCTTCTTTGCGGAGCTGGCGGTCGGCGTCGATATGGTCGTTCAGTCGGCCGGCTTCGTGCAGTTCCTGTCGAACACCGGCGAGAGCATCGGCCGGCAGCGTGAGGTTGTCGCCTCGATGCGTGAGCACGGCATTTCCGGCCTCATCGTCTCGCCGGCCCGCGCCACCGATGCCGCCGACTTCAAGCCGCTCGTTGCAGCCGGGATTCCAGTCGTGGTCGTCGTTCGAAACCTGCCCGGCGCCAAGGTCTCGTCGATCGTTTCCGACAACCAGGCCGGCATGATGTCCGCGGTCAAGCATCTGGCGGGCCTCGGTCACAAGCGCATCGCTTTTCTCGGCGGCTTTCCGGACACCGCCGTCTTCGACGACAGGCTTGCCGGCTACCGAAGCGGCGTTGAGGCAGCCGGGCTCGACTATCACGAAGAACTCGTCATCGCGTCCGCGCCGTCGCGGGCCGGCGGGGTAGAGGCGATCGGAAAAGCGATTGCGCTCGGCCGCCGGCCGACCGCGGCCGTCTGCTTCAACGATGCGGTGGCGTTCGGCGTTTGCGACGGGTTGCGCGCGCGCCGGCTGGAGCCGGGTGCCGACTTCGCCGTGGTGGGCTTCGACGATGTCATCGAGGCCCAGGCAGCGGTCCCGGCGCTGACGACGGTCTCGGTCGACCCGCAGGGCATCGGGCGTCGCGGCGCGCAGATGCTGCTCAAGCAGATCAATGCGGGCAAGGCCGAAGCCGAGACGGTGACGACGGCCGTTCGGCTGGTCGTTCGCGAAAGCTGCGGCGCCGGCAGGGCCCCGCCGTCGAAGACCGGCAAGAGCGTAAAATCGAAACAGGACGCCGAGTAATGCACATGAAGAAGCATCTCACCCCAGCCGAAGCGGCCGCGCTCATCCCGGATGGCGCCGTCGTGACGGTATCGTCTTCGAGCGGTCTCGGTTGCCCGGACCTCATGCTGAAGGCGATCGGCGAGCGTTTCGAGGCGACCGGCCATCCCCGTGATTTGACGACCCTTCATCCGATCGCTGCCGGCGACATGAGCGGTATCAAGGGCATCGACCATATTGCCAGGAAGGGCCTGCTGAAACGTATCATCGGCGGCTCCTACCCGTCGGGACCGTCATCGTCCGAGCCGCCGCTGATCTGGCAGATGATCACCAACAACGAGATCCCGGCCTACAACATTCCCTCTGGCATCCTGTTCGACATCCATCGCGAAGCCGCCGCCAAGCGGCCGGGCGTGCTGACCATGATCGGCGTCGACACATTCGTCGACCCCCGGCGGCAGGGCTGCGCGATGAACGAGCTGGCTTCGGAGCAGCAGGTGGTCAAGCGCGTCAGCTTCGAGGGCGACGACTGGCTGTTCTTCCCCTCGATCGTCCCTCAGGTCGCCATCATCCGCGCCACCACCGCTGATGAGCGCGGCAACCTGACATACGAACATGAGGGCGCCTATCTCGGCGGTCTCGATCAGGCGCTCGCCGCCCGCAACAACGGCGGCATCGTCATCGCCCAGGTCAAGCGGATCACCAAGGAAGGCTCTTTGAAACCGCATGACGTCCGAGTGCCGGGAATGCTGGTCGACTATATCGTCGTCGATCCCGATCAGAAGCAGACAACGCAGACTGGGTATGATCCGGCGATTTCGGGTGAGATCTTCCGCCCGCTCGACAGCTTCCACGTTCCGGAGTTCAATGTTCAGAAGGTGATCGCGCGCCGTGTCGCGCAGGAGTTGCAGGCGGGAAGCTGCGTCAATCTCGGCTTCGGAATTTCGGCCAATGTACCGCGCATTCTGCTGGAGGAGGGGCTCCACGGCGCCGTCACCTGGGTGATCGAGCAAGGCGCGGTCGGCGGCGTGCCGCTGCTCGATTTCGCCTTCGGCTGCGCCTCCAATGCCGACGCCTATATGCCATCCCCTTATCAGTTCACTTACTTTCAGGGCGCTGGCTTCGATGCGTCGCTGCTCTCCTTCCTCGAGATCGGCAAGGACGGGTCGGTCAACGTCTCCAAACTTTCCTTCCGGCCGCATGTGACGGCCGGCGCCGGCGGCTTCGTCGACATCACGGCGCGGGCAAAGAAGATTGTTTTTTCAGGCATGTTCAACGCCGGGGCGAAGCTTTCGATCGCCGATGGGGCTCTGCTCATTGAAAAAGAAGGCAAGCTGAAGAAGCTCGTCAACGAGGTCGAACACGTCACTTTCAGCGGCAGGCGGGCGATCGAGCAGGGGCAGGATATCATCTATGTCACCGAGCGCTGCGTGATGAAGTTGACGCCCGAAGGCATCGTCCTCACCGAGATCGCCCCGGGCGTCGATCTTCAGTCCCAGATCCTCGATCAGTCCGAGTTTCCGCTGATCGTCGCGCCAGACCTGAAGGTCATGGATGCGACACTCTTCGGCGAGGCCGGCATCGGCCTGTCGCTTCCAGCCAAACGGGCACGGACGCTGGAGGGCACTTTCCATGGCTAGCGGAACAGTCAGGATCGATATCGACGGACATGTTGCGACCCTGACAATTTGTCGTCCTGAGAAACTCAACGCGCTCGATCTCGACATGCTGAAAGCCTTGGCGGACGCCGCCGATGCCGTGGAGGCAAACCCGGACGTACGCGCCGCGGTTCTGACCGGTGAAGGAAAGGGTTTTTCCGCCGGAGGCGATATCAAGGCCTGGGGCGGAATGCTGCCCCAGGAGTTCGGTCACGCGTGGGTTCGGCATGGTCACCGGATCTTCGAACGGCTGGCGACGCTTCGGGTGCCGCTGGTCGCGGCGCTGAACGGCCACGCTCTCGGAGGCGGGCTCGAGCTGGCGGGCGTTGCCGACATTCGCATCGCCGAGGAACACATTAAGATAGGCCTGCCGGAAACCGGCCTTGGCATGGTGCCGGGCTGGTCCGGCACCCAGCGTCTCGTGCGCCGGTTCGGCGCCCAGGCCGTCCGTCGCATGGCGCTCGGCGGCGAGATATTCACCGCCGAGGAAGCCCGCCTGCTCGGTATCGTCGACGCGGTCGTTCCGACAGGAAACTCGGTCGCCGCCGCCAGGGAATATGCCGGGCGGATCGCGGCGAGGGGACCGGCGGCCCTCGAGATCGTCAAATTGATGATCGCATCGGCGAACGGCGAAGACAACGGAACGGCGGTTGAAGCCCTGGGCTCGATCCTCGCTGCCAAGACCGGCGATCTGAAAGAGGGCGTCGCATCGTTCAGCGAGAAGCGCCCGGCAACGTTCAAGGGAGAATGGTAATGACGGTCCTCGTCAACCCCACGGCGCTCAGCGACCACAAGGCGCGTGATTTCAAGATGTTGATCGACGGCAAATGGGAGGCCGGCGCCGCCGATCCGATCGAGCGTGTCGCACCGAGCCATGGGGTCGTGGTCAGCCGGTTCCCGACCGGCAGTAGGAAGGATGCAGAGCGCGCGATTGCCGCCGCACGCAAGGCTTTCGACCAGGGACCATGGCCGCGGATGACCGCGTCCGAACGGTCCGCCATCCTGCTGAAGGCGGCCGATCTGATCGCGGCGCGGGCGGAGGAACTGGCATTTCTCGATGCCATTGAGGCAGGCAAACCCATCACCCAGGTGCGGGGCGAAATTGCCGGCTCGGTCGACATTTGGCGCTATGCGGCGGCTTTGGCACGCGATCTCCATGGCGAAAGTTACAATACGCTCGGCGACGGCACGCTCGGCGTCGTCCTGCGCGAAGCGATCGGCGTTGTCTCGATCATCACGCCGTGGAACTTCCCGTTCCTGATCGTCGGCCAGAAACTGCCCTTCGCGCTCGCCGCAGGCTGCACGGCCGTCGTCAAGCCTTCGGAACTGACGTCGGGATCGACGCTCGTCTTGGGCGAAATCCTGCAGCAGGCGGGCATTCCCGATGGCGTCGTCAATATTGTCACCGGTACGGGACCTGAAGTCGGCGCGGTCATGACCTCGCATCCCGATGTCGACATGGTCTCCTTCACCGGCTCGACCGGTGTCGGAAAACTGACGATGTCGAATGCCGCGCAGACGCTGAAGAAAGTCTCGCTGGAGCTGGGCGGCAAGAACCCGCAGATCGTTTTCCCCGATGCCGACCTCGATGCCTTCATCGATGCCGCGGTCTTCGGCGCCTATTTCAATGCCGGCGAGTGCTGCAACGCAGGCTCGCGGCTGATCCTTCACAAGTCGATCGCCTCAGACGTCGTCAGGCGTGTCGCCGAGCTGTCGAAGGGGGTGAAGGTCGGCGATCCCCTCGATCCCTCGACGCAGGTCGGCGCGATCATCACGCCGCAGCATTTGGAGAAGATTTCAGGCTATGTCGCCGGCGCCAGGAGCCGCGGCGCCCGCGTCGCCCATGGCGGCGAGACGCTCGACCTCGGCATGGGGCAGTTCATGTCGCCGACGATCCTCGAAGCCGTCACCCCCGATATGGCGGTGGCGCGCGAGGAAGTCTTTGGTCCGGTGCTGTCGGTCCTGACATTCGAGACTTCAGCCGAAGCGATCAGCATTGCCAATTCCATCGACTACGGCCTGTCGGCCGGTGTCTGGAGCCGTGATTTCGACACCTGCCTGACGATCGGCCGGTCGGTGCGGGCGGGCACGGTCTGGATGAACACCTTCATGGACGGCGCCTCGGAGCTTCCCTTCGGCGGCTACAAGCAGAGCGGCCTCGGCCGCGAACTCGGCCGCCATGCGGTCGAGGATTATACCGAGACCAAGACGCTGAACATGCATATCGGCAAACGCACCGGTTGGTGGATGCCGCAGACGGAAAAGCTGGCCTAGCTGGCAAAGCAACTACGCCCGGGGAGGGCGGGTAATCGGATGCGGGAATGGTCCTGCATCTTCCAAGAGGGAACTGGGAGGTTCTTCGATGAATAGGTTTTTGACCACGACGGCCGTGATCGCATTGTCTCTGGCGGGCGCCCATGTCGCGGCGCAGGCAGCCGACGTGAAGGAAGTTCAGATGCTGCACTGGTGGACGTCGGGCGGCGAGGCGGCGGCCTTGAACGTTCTGAAGCAGGATCTGTCGAAGGAAGGCTTTGCCTGGAAGGACGTTCCGGTTGCCGGCGGCGGCGGTGATGCGGCGATGACGGCGCTGAAGGCGATGGTGGCGGCCGGCACCTATCCGACCGCCTCGCAGATGCTGGGTTATACCGTGCTCGATTATGCCCAGGCGGGTGTGATGGGCGACCTGACCGAGACGGCGAAGAAGGAAGGCTGGGACAAGTCGGTGCCGGCGGCGCTGCAGAAGTTCTCCGTCTATGACGGCAAATGGGTCGCAGCCCCCGTCAACGTCCACTCGGTCAACTGGCTGTGGATCAACAAGGCGGTGATGGACAAGATCGGCGGCACTGAGCCGAAGAGCTTCGACGACCTGATCGCGCTGTTCGACAAGGCCAAGGCTGCCGGTGTCATTCCCTTGGCGCTCGGCGGCCAGAACTGGCAGGAAGCGACGATGTTCGATTCCATCGTGCTGTCGACCGGCGGCCCGGAGTTCTACAAGAAGGCCTTCAACGACCTCGATGAGGAGTCGTTGAAGTCGGACACGATGAAGAAGTCCTTCGACAATCTGGCGAAGATCGTCAAATACGTCGATCCGAACTTCTCCGGCCGCGACTGGAACCTCGCGACCGCCATGGTCATCAAGGGTGATGCGCTGGTGCAGGTGATGGGCGACTGGGCCAAGGGCGAATTCGTCGCCGCCAAGAAGACCCCGGACAAGGACTTCCTGTGCTACCGCTTCCCCGGCACCGATGGCAGCGTCGTCTACAACTCCGACATGTTCGGCATGTTCAACGTCCCCGACGACCGCAAGGCGGCGCAGGTGGCGCTGGCGACGGCGACGCTGTCGAAGAGCTTCCAGTCGGCCTTCAACGTCGTCAAGGGTTCGGTGCCGGCCCGCACTGACGTTCCCGACACCGACTTCGACGCCTGCGGCAAGAAGGGCATCGCCGATCTGAAGGCGGCCAATGAGGGCGGCACGCTGTTCGGCTCGCTGGCGCAGGGCTATGGCGCCCCGCCGGCGATCGCCAATGCCTATAAGGACGTCGTCTCGAAGTTCGTCCACGGCCAGATCAAGAGCTCCGACGAAGCCGTCAAGCAACTCGTCCAGGCGATCGACGACGCCCGCTGAGACCGCTGAGATCTGTCGATGAATATGCTTCCCCGCGCGATCGCGCGGGGAGGCTTCAGGCTCCGCAGCGATCATTGCCGGGCCGATCCTGCGGGAAGGGAGATGATATCCATGAGCACAGTTGCCACCACCGATCCGGTTCTGACGCCGCGGCATTCGACGGCGATCTCGCTGCGCGGCCGGCTGCAGGATGCGCTGCCGAAGATCGTGCTGGCGCCGAGCTTCGTCATCACCCTCATCTTCGTCTACGGCTTCATCGTCTGGACGGCCTATCTGTCGTTTACCAATTCCAAGACCTTCCCGTCTTATGCGCTGACCGGGCCACGCGCCTATCAGCGGCTGTGGCGCTGGACCTTCGAGAGCGATCCGCCGTCCTCCTGGTATACTTCGATCACCAACATGGCGATCTTCGGCTTCCTCTATGTCGGCATTTGCCTGGCGCTCGGCCTGCTGCTCGCCATCCTGCTCGACCAGAAGATCCGCGGCGAGGGGTTGCTCAGGCCGATCTTCCTCTATCCGATGGCGCTCTCCTTCATCGTCACCGGGGTTGCCTGGAAATGGTTCCTCGATCCCGGCCTCGGGCTCGAGCAGACGCTGCACCACTTCGGCTGGACGAGCTTTCACTTCGACTGGATCAAGAACAAGGACTTCGTCATCTACACCGTTGTCATCGCCGGTGTCTGGCAGGCGTCTGGCTTCGTCATGGCGATGTTCCTGGCAGGCCTTCGCGGCATCGACGGCGAGATCATGAAGGCGGCGCAGATCGACGGCGCCTCGCCCTTGCAGCTTTATCGCCGCATCGTCATTCCGCTGTTGCGGCCGATCTTTCTCTCCGCCTTCATCGTGCTCGCCCATATGGCGATCAAGTCCTACGACCTGGTGGTGGCGCTGACCTCGGGCGGGCCGGGCGGCTCGGCCTGGCTGCCGTCCAACTTCATGTATGAATACACCTTCAAGCGCAACGAGATGGCCGTCGGCTCGGCCAGCGCCATCATCATGCTGATGACCATCTCGGCGATCATCGTCCCCTATCTCTATTCCGAACTGAAGGAGAAGGCCCGATGAGCAGTGTCACCGCCTCGACCGTACCTTCGACCGCACCGCTTTCACAAAGCAGCGACAGCAGAAATAACAACACACGCTGGATCGGCCGCCTGGTGATCTACGGCCTACTGACGATCTTCGCCATCCTCTATCTGATGCCGCTCTTCGTCATGCTCACAACCTCGTTCAAGACGATGGACGAGATCCAGGGCGGCAACATGCTGGCGCTGCCGCAGGCGCCGACCTTCGATCCCTGGGTGAAGGCCTGGGGCGAGACCTGCGTCGGCCTGACCTGCGCCGGCATCAAGGGTTACTTCTGGAACTCGATCAAGATGGTGGTGCCGGCCGTCGCCATCTCCACCATCATGGGCGCGCTCAACGGTTATATCCTGACCAAATGGCGCTTCCCCGGCCATACGCTGGTGTTCGGGCTGATGCTGTTTGCCTGCTTCATCCCGTTCCAGTCGGTGCTGCTGCCGATGGCGACCATCCTCGGCTCGCTCGGCCGCTTCGGGGTGACGCTGCAGAACGCCACCGGCTTTAACTTCGGCTTCGGCAATTCGACGGTCAACCTGGTCTTCGTCCATGTCGTCTATGGCTTGGGCTTCACCACGCTGTTCTTCCGCAATTTCTACGAGGCCTTCCCGACCGAGCTGGTGCGCGCCGCCCAGGTCGACGGCGCCAGCTTCTTCCAGATCTTCCGCCGCATCATGCTGCCGAACTCGCTGCCGATCATCGTCGTCACGGTGATCTACCAGTTCACCAATATCTGGAACGACTTCCTGTTTGCCTCGGCCTATGCCGGCACCGGTGACTCCATGCCGATGACGGTGGCGCTCAACAATGTCGTCAACACCTCGACCGGGGTGGTCGAATACAATGTCAACATGGCGGCGGCGATGATCGCCGCCGTTCCGACGCTCATCGTCTATATCCTCGCCGGCCGCTACTTCGTGCGCGGTCTGATGGCGGGCGCAGTCAAAGGGTAAGTCATGGCCTTCCTCGAAATCTCCGGTCTCAGAAAACGCTTCGGCGCCGTCGACATTCTCAAGGGCATCGACCTCGAACTCGAAAAGGGCGGCTTTCTCGTGCTGGTCGGCCCGTCCGGCTGCGGCAAGTCCACGCTGCTCAACACCATTGCCGGGCTGGAGACGATCACCTCAGGCGATATCAGGATCGACGGGCGCGCCATCAACGGTCTGCACCCGTCCAAGCGCGACATCGCCATGGTGTTCCAGTCCTATGCGCTCTATCCCAACATGACGGTGGCGGGCAATATCGCCTTCGGCATGGAGATCCGCGGCGTTCCGAAGGAAGAGCGCGCCAAGGCGATCAAGCAGGTCTCCGACATGCTGCAGATCGGCCATCTGCTCGACCGCAAGCCGAGCCAGCTGTCCGGCGGCCAGCGCCAGCGCGTCGCCATGGGCCGGGCTTTGGTGCGCAATCCGCAGGTCTTCCTGTTCGACGAGCCCTTGTCCAATCTCGACGCCAAGCTGCGCGTCGACATGCGCACCGAGATCAAGCGGCTGCATCAGCGCATGGGCACCACCTTCGTCTATGTCACCCACGACCAGATCGAGGCGATGACGCTGGCGACCAAGATCGCCGTGCTCAAAGACGGGGTGCTGCAGCAGTTCGGCACGCCGGCCGAGATCTATAACAGCCCGGCCAATCTCTTCGTCGCCGACTTCATGGGATCGCCGGCGATGAACCTGCTCAACGCCACTGTCGAGAATGGCGCCGGCGGCCTTGCCGTCGCACTGGAGCGGCCGAATGGCGCGCCGCTGAGGCTGCCGGTTGTTTCCGGCAATCACGGGCTGTCGGCCTATGCCGGCCGCCAAGTGATCTTCGGCATCCGCCCCGAGGCGCTGACCGATCCCGACGGCGCCGACCGCAAGGCGCGCTCGCTGACCGAGGACGATTGCCTGATCGAGGTCGTCGAGCCGGCCGGCTCCGACACCTTCGCCGTCACCAAGCTCGGCGGCAAATCCGTCGTCGCCCGCCTGCGCGCCGATGCCGGCATCGCACCCGGACAAAACACCCGTCTCGCCTTCAATCTCGACAAGGCCGTGTTCTTCGATCCCGACAGCCAGATGCGGATCGCCTGATGGTCAGAGGCTAAGATGAGCAGTTCACCAGACATCGTCATCATCGGCTCAGGCGTCGGCGGCGCCACTGTCGCCGCCGGCCTGGCCGCGACCGGCGCTGACATATTGATCCTCGAAGCCGGCGATCAGATCGCCGATCTTCCGGTCAATCGCGACCAGCGCGCCATCTTCCAGCGGGGGCATTTCCGCCCTAGGGAAGTCTGGTACGAGGCTGACGGCAATGGCTTCAATCCCGGCAACTACTACAATGTCGGCGGCAATTCGAAATTCTACGGCGCCGTCTTGTCGCGCTACCGCAAAGAAGACTTCGGTGTGATCGAGCACCGGGAAGGCGTGTCGCCGGCCTGGCCCTTTCCCTATGAGGAGTTGGAGCCCTGGTACTCCAAGGCGGAGCGGATGTATCAGGTCCGCGGCAGTCTCGGCGACGATCCGACCGAACCGTATCACTCGACTGCCTACGAATTCCCGCCCGTGCCCGACGAGGCGCCGGTCGCCGATGTCAGGGCCCGCCTCAAGGCGAAAGGCCTGCATCCGTCTTCCCTGCCGCTCGGGTTGGATCTCGACGCGTGGCTGTCCAAGGCGCGCACGCCATGGGATGCCCATCCGAATGCAAGAGACGGCAAGATGGACGCCGAAACCGCCGCACTTGCGGTGGCGTTGAGACATAAGAACGTCCGACTCGAAACCAATGCGCGCGTGACGCGGCTCGACACCGGATCAGGCAGCCGGATCGACCTGGTCACCTATATCAAGGACGGTGAGACGCTGACTGTCTCGCCTGACATCGTGATCCTTTCGGCCGGGGCGGTCCAATCGTCGGCGCTGTTGCTGCGGTCGAAGAACGGTCGCTTCCCCAGGGGCCTCGCCAACTCTTCCGATCAGGTGGGGCGCAACTTCATGAACCACAACGCCTCAGCCGTGATCGGCGTTTCGCCACGGTTCAGGAACACCGCCGTCTACCAGAAGACCTTTGCCTTCAACGATTTCTACCTTTCCGACGGAGAGGGGGGACCGCCGCTCGGCAACGTCCAGCTCCTAGGTCGTATCTCCGAAAAGGTTCTAAAGGGCTCTCTGCCGCAGGCTCCGGAATGGCTTCTCCGTTTCATCACCGGCCATGCCATCGACTTCTACGCAATGAGCGAAGACGTGCCCAATCCCGAAAGCCGAGTCATGGTCGATGGCGATCGGATCATTCTTCAATGGCAGAGGACCAACTGGGACGCTCATCTGGCGCTCGTCGCCAAGCTGAAGTCGATCCTGCGGTCGATCGGATTTCCCGTCGTGCTGTCGCGGCCTTTCGACAAGCGCACGCCGTCCCATCAGTGCGGAACGGTTCGGATCGGCAACGACCCTGCGATGGCACCGCTCGATCCCTACTGCCGGTCCTACGATCACGAAAACCTCTTCGTCGTCGACGCCGGCTTTCTGCCCACCTCGGCTGCGGTCAATCCCGCGCTGACCGTCGCCAGCCAAGCGCTGAGAGTTGCAGATCACATCGCATCGAAGGACCTGCAGGCAAATGCAGATCCGCTGGCGCGTTCCGGCTCTCAAATAGGACAGTAAGATGGGATTCGATTATATCATCACCGGTGCCGGTCCTGCAGGCTGCGTCCTGGCAAGCCGGCTCAGCGAAGACCCGGATGTCAAAGTACTGCTTCTCGAAGCGGGCGGCGGCGACTGGAATCCGCTTTTCCACATGCCGGCCGGCTTTGCCAAAATGACCAAGGGCGTGGCCAGCTGGGGATGGGAAACCGTCCCCCAGAAGCACATGAAGGGCAGGGTGCTCCGTTACACCCAGGCGAAGGTCATCGGCGGCGGCTCGTCGATCAACGCCCAGCTTTATACGCGCGGAAACGCGGCCGACTACGATCTCTGGGCCAGCGAAGACGGCTGTGAGGGCTGGGACTATCGCTCGATCCTGCCCTATTTCAAACGCGCCGAGGACAATCAGCGCTTCGCCGACGACTATCACGCCTATGGCGGCCCGCTGGGTGTCTCGATGCCGGCAGCATCCCTGCCGATCTGCGATGCCTACATCCGGGCAGGGCAGGAGCTCGGCATTCCCTATAATCACGATTTCAATGGCCGCCAGCAGGCGGGCGTTGGATTCTATCAGCTGACGCAGCGCAATCGCCGCCGGTCTTCGGCGTCGCTCGCCTATCTCTCGCCGATCAGGGACCGGAAGAACCTGACGGTCAGAACAGGCGCGCGCGTTACGCGGATCATCGTCGAAGGAGGCCGAGCAACAGGCGTCGAGATCACAACCGCCGGTGGCTTGGAGATCGTGCGCGCCGAACGCGAGGTCCTGGTGTCGTCAGGTGCGATCGGATCGCCGAAGCTTCTTCTGCAGTCCGGCATCGGGCCGGCCGATCATCTGAAATCGGCGGGCGTCAAGGTGAACCACGATCTGCCCGGCGTCGGCGGCAATCTGCAGGATCACCTGGATCTTTTCGTCATCGCCGAATGCACCGGCGATCACACCTATGACGGCGTCGCGAAGTTTCACCGCACACTCTGGGCCGGGGTTCAATATGTCCTGTTCCGCACCGGTCCGGTCGCCTCGTCGCTCTTCGAGACCGGCGGCTTCTGGTATGCCGATCCCGATGCCCGCTCTCCCGATATACAGTTTCATCTCGGCTTGGGATCGGGCATCGAAGCCGGCGTCGAGCGGCTGAAAAATGCGGGCGTGACGCTGAACTCCGCCTACCTGCATCCGCGCTCGCGCGGGACGGTGCGTCTGTCATCCGCCGACCCAGGTGCCGCGCCCTTGATCGATCCCAACTACTGGTCCGATCCGCACGACCGGAAGATGTCGCTGGAGGGGTTGAAGATTGCGCGCGAGATCATGCAGCAGGCGGCGCTGAAGCCCTTTGTCATGGCCGAACGGCTTCCCGGGCCGAAAGTCATGACCGACGAGCAGCTGTTCGACTATGGCTGCGCCAACGCAAAGACCGACCATCATCCCGTGGGCACCTGCAAGATGGGAACGGGGCCGGACGCGGTCGTCGGGCTGGATCTCAAGGTCCACGGCCTTGATGGCCTGAGGGTCTGCGATTCCTCGGTCATGCCCCGCGTGCCGTCCTGCAATACCAACGCGCCAACGATCATGGTCGGCGAAAAGGGATCGGATATTATCAAGGGCTTGCCTGCGCTGCCGTCGGCGATCTTCGCGTATGAGCGCAACGATACCAGGCCTCGAGCCCGCGCAGAAATCCGCTAAGGAGAATGACGATGTCTGAAGTGAGAGTTGCAGTGCTTGGCGCCTCGGGCTGGATGGGTAAGGTCCACACGATGGCCTATCAGACCTTTCCGCATTTCTTCGGCGTCTCGGAGGGAACGGCGCGGATCGTGGCGCTGGTCGACAGCAACCCTGACGTAGCGCAGGATATTGGCAACAGGGCGCCGGGCGCCAGGATCTATCAGGATTGGAAGCTGGCGGTCGCCGATTCCGAGGTCGATCTGATCGATATCTGCCTGCCCGATCACCTGCACTATCAGGTGGCCAAGGCGGCTCTGCTCGCCGGCAAACATGTCTATTGCGAGAAGCCATTGGCCAACACCGCCGATGAGGCGCGGGAACTTGCCGACATCGCCAGAGAGAAGGGTGTAATCACCCGTGTCGGACACGCCTTTCCCCGCAATCCCGTCCATGACCTGGCAAAAGACATCATAGAATCCGGCGAAATCGGCGAGATCAAGCTGTTCCGCGGCTGCCAGCACGTCGACATGTACGGCGATCCCCTGGCCCCCTTCATGTGGCGCGCCGACGGCAAGCTGGCGCCGACCGGGATCGTTGGAGACACGGGCTCGCATATCTTCAGCTTCATGGATTTCCTGGTCGGCCGCGTCAGTTCGCTGATTGCCGACAATCTGATCGTCACGCCGCGCCGGCCCGTCGTCGAGGGCCTTGCCTATGGCGAGCAGGTGAAACTGACAGGCAGCGAATCCTGGGCCGATATCACCAACCCGGACGCGACGAACCTCTTGTGCCGATTTGCCAACGGCGCCGGCGGCATCGTCGATTTCAGCCGTGTCGCGACCGGGCGCAAATTCATGCAGACCTACGAGGTCTACGGAACCAAAGGCAGCATCGCCTATACCTATGACGAGATAAACCGGCTGCGCTTCTACTCCAACGACGACCGCACGGGGCGGCGTGGCTTCCGGGAGATCGACGTCGGCCCGGAAAATGCCACCTTCCGCGCTTTCCTGCCGCTGCCGAATTTCGGCATCGGCTATAACGAAAGCAAGATCATCGAGGTGGCCGAGGTGATCCGCTCGATCGTTGCAGACAAGCCGATGTGGCCGACCTTCGATACGGGCCACCACATCTGCCAGATCGTCGACGCATGCATGGAGTCCTCCCGGCAGAAGCGCTGGGTCGACATCCCGCTCGGATAAATGCCGATGACCATAGACGTCCCGCAGGAAATTCTCGACGCGCTGACCGATGTCGATATGCCCAGGCTTCCGCTTGAAGCCGGTCCCCCGGCAATGGCTCGGCTCGCCGGTGTCGACGTGCCGATCTATGGAGCCGGCTGTGTCGTCGTTGGATCCGGTGCGGCAGGTCTGCGTGCGGCCGTGGAAATGAAGCGGCGCGGCGATGATGTCGTCATCGTCAGTCAAAGCGCCTGGGGCGGAACCTCGGCCTGCTCCGGTTCGGACAAGCAGACCCTGCACACGGCCAACACGGCGGATCAGGGCGACAATTACAAGGCGATGGCCCGCGCCATCCGCAGCGGCGGTGCCATGGACGAGGACACGGCCTATGTCGAAGCGATCGGCTCGTCGCGGATGATGGCATCGCTGCAGTTCCTGGGCCTGCCGCTGCCGCAGGATCCGCTTGGCGGAACGCTGCGATATCAGACCGACCATGACGAGGTCGGCCGCGCCACCAGCTGCGGCCCGCGCACCTCGCGCCTGATGGTCAAAGTGCTGGCCGAGGAGGCGCTCCGTCTCAATGTGCCCTTCTACAACCAGACCACCGCAGTCAAAATCCTCACCGAGGGTGAGGGAGCGGGCCGCCATGGCGTCGGCATACTCGCCATGCGCGCCGGCGACCGCACGGAAGAAAACCCGCTGGGCATCGCCTTGTTCGTCAGCGACGTGATCGTGCTTGCAGCGGGCGGGCCGGGCGAGCTTTACCGCGACAGCGTCTATCCCAATGGCTGCTTCGGTTCGCTCGGGCTGGCGCTCGAGGCAGGCGTCGAGCTCGTTAACCTGACCGAAAGCCAGTTCGGCATCGGAACGCGCAGAGAAGGCTTCCCGTGGAATCTGTCGGGCACTTACGTCCAGGCAATCCCGCATCTCTACTCGGTCGATGCCGAAGGCGTCGAACATCATTTCCTGGCGCAATATTACCGCAGCACGCAGGAATTGGCGTCGAACGTCTTCCGCAAGGGCTATCAATGGCCGTTTCATGCAACGCGCATGCTCGATTTCGGCTCGAGCTTGGTAGACCTCGCCATCCACTGCGAGACGGCCGCGGGACGGCGTGTCTTCATGGACTTCAACCGCAATCCGCCGCCGGTGCCGGGCGACTTGCCGTTCAGTTTGGAAAGACTTGACGAAGACGTCCGCCTCTATCTCGGCAAAGCCGGCGCCGGCCAGGACATGCCGATCGATCGACTGAAGCACATGAACCCGCTCGCGATCGAGCTCTACCGCCGCTACAAAATCGACATTGCCGCCGAGCCGCTGGAATTCGCCGTCAACAACCAGCACATGAACGGCGGCATCATGGTCGACACCTGGGGCCGCAGCAATCTTGCAGGCTGTTACGCGGTCGGCGAAGCGGCGGGCACACATGGGGTAACAAGGCCCGGTGGAGCGGCGCTGAATGCGGGGCAAGTCTTCGGCACCCGGGCGGCCGAGCATATCAGCGCAAGCGGAAGAGCGAAGCGGGCCGCCGCGGGTGAGATCTCAGCTATAGCAGAAGCAGGCATCACAAAACTGCTGGCCGCTCTTCGCTCAGAGAGCCCGCTCACCGTCAAATCGATCCGCTCGGAGGTGCAGGCGCGGATGAGCGAGAAGGCCGGCATCATCTGTGATCAGGAGAGCGTCAGCCGGGCCTTGATCGAAGCGCGTAAGCTGAATGCCGACATTCGCGCGGAAGGTATCGCCTACGGCCGCGCCGCCGAGGCGGTCCGGGGCGTGCAATGGCGGCATATGGCGCTCGCCTCGGAAGCGGTGCTCACCGCGCTCGACTTCTTCATCCGCGATGGCGGCGGCAGCCGCGGAGCGCGGGCGGTATGCGATGGCGAGGGCGAATCCCTTCCGCATGCGAAGGCAGGCCCGTTGGAGGAATATCGCTTCCGGAAGGAAAGCGACGCGCATAGGCACGAGCAGATCGTCGTTCGACTCGAGGGCGATGAGGTCAGGCTTTCCAAGCGTGCAAACCGCACTTTGGATGAAAATGCCAAATCCTTCTTCGAGCGAGACTGGCCAGCCTGGCTGACAGGCCGCATCTATGATCTCGGCGCGGATGAATGAGCCGGCATAGCGGCTCAAATGGCTGCAGCGCTGGGAACGTCGAGTTCGATCATGACGGGCGCATGATCGCTGGTATGCTCCCAGCCTCGCGGCTTTCTCCGGACAGTCGCCGATCGAAGCCATGGCGCGACGGCCGGGCTGAGCAGGAAGTGGTCGATCCGTAGCCCCGCGTCGCGTTCAAAGCTGTTGCGCCAGTATTTCCAGAAGGTGTAAATGCGCTCGTCTGGATGCAGATGCCTGACGGCGTCGGTCCAGCCCTGGCCGACGAGATTGGCATAGGCCTTGCGAACCTCCGGCCTGAAAAGCGCGTCGTCGAGCCACCGTTCCGGCTTGTAGACGTCGATCTCCGTCGGCATGACGTTGAAGTCGCCGGCCAGGATCGACGGCACGCCGAGTTCCAGGAGTTCGGCGGCGTAGTCGTGCAGGCGACGGAACCAGCGAAGCTTGTAGTCGAACTTGGCGCCTGGGAAGGGATTGCCGTTCGGCAGATAGAGGCATCCGATCACGGTGCCGCCGATGACGGCTTCGATATAGCGGCTGTGGGTGTCGTCGGGATCGCCGGGAAGACCGCGCCGCGTCAGGATCGGCGTCTTGCCCTTCGCCAATATGGCAACCCCGTTCCAGGATCTCTGCCCGTGCCAGACGGCGCCGTAGCCGGATCGTTCCATCTCTTTTCGCGGAAACCCGGCGTCGTCTGTCTTCAGTTCCTGCAGGCAGACCGCATCAGGGGCATCCTCCTTGAGCCAGCGCAATAGGATGGCCAGCCGTCCATTGATCCCGTTGACGTTATAGGTTGCAATTTTCACGCTGATCGCTCAACGCGTCGCTCCGAAGACGAAGGCAATGCCGGCAACAATCGCGACCGCCGTCAACGGCTGCTGGCGTATCCGATCTTCGACGTCCTGGACAAAGCTTCGCGCTTCCGCCTTTGCCAGACGAGCCGTCCCGGAAGCCACCTCCGAAGCGGTTTCCGCCACGCGGCCGGCTTCTCTCTGAAGCGTGCGCCTTTCGCCGCGATCGAAATCGGAGGCTTCGGCGAAGCCGCCGGTTTCGCCGGTCGAGCGCAGCGCTTGGTCGACGAGCGGATACGCCTCGTCGAGCCTGGTCGGATCGGGCTCCCGCTTTACCCGCTCAGCCGCCTCGATATCGCTGCGGCCGGCAGGGATCGAGGTATGGGTGGCCGACACTGGGTCGGAGGCCGGGAAGGTGCCCTCGATGCCTCTGTCGAGCTCACCCTTTCGAGCCCTTCTTTGCTGCTCTGCCTGCTCTTTTCGCAGGGATTGGACTGCGGGGGATTCGTTCGGGTTTGCCATCACTGTTTCCTCTGTTGCTCTTCGACAATCAAATCGGTGACGAGGAAAGAAGTTCCAGAAAAATGCATTCGCCTGATGCGGCCATGTATTGACGAGGAGGCGAATATCGCCGATGGCGCGCTGGGCAATCCAGCACCAGCGACAGTCGTTCGGACTTTTCCTCGCTGATAGCCCCGGCAATCCGGCGGGCGGGACCAAAGTCCGGCCCGATCTAGTACCTAGGTCCGGTTGCATTTATCCGCCGGAACGGCGAAAATTGGCCAGCGTCTATATTGCGTAAGACGGCGAAGAGCGGACGAGGCTATGGTATGACGTTCTCGAAACGTGATTTTCTGAGATTGGGCGGCAGCGCGGCCATTGCTCTCGTCGCAGCCGCATCGCCGGCCACATTCAACCTTGACGGCTTCCTTCCTGTTCTGGCGGTAGAAAGCGCCCGGGCAAAGGACGGCAATAACGGGAATGGCAATGGAAACGGCAACGGCGGAGGAAACGGCGGCGGCAACGGCAACGGCGGAGGCAACGGTAACGGCAACAGTGGCAGCAACGGCAATAGCGGTTCGGGCAATAGCGCCGGTGGAAGCTCCAGCAATGGTGCCGGATCCTCTGCCTCTTCCTCCGCGAGCGCCTCGCAGGAATCGGGGGCAACAGCGACCGAAGCGTCCGATGGCTCAATCGACGTCCGCCACGCGAACGGCATTACCGAAACCCTGAGGCGTGGCCGCTACGTGATGAAGGACGGAAAGGGCAGGACGATCATAAGCCGGCAAGCGACCGCAAACGATGCCCGCCGGCTCGGCCGCTACGTTCGCTAAAAAGCCCAAAGCGGGGATGCGGACATCTGGTCTAGCGCTGCTGGCGCCATTGTAGAGCCGCTTCAGTCCTGTTCGAAACGCCGAGCTTGCTCAGAATCTGTGTCATATGATGCTTCACCGTCTTTTCCTGCAGGCTGAGACGCAGGCCGATATGCTTGTTTGACAAGCCTTGAGCGACGAGATCCATCACCTCGCGTTCCCGTGGCGTCAGACCGTTCTTCTCGGTCGCGCTGCCATTCAGCGAATTCTCCATGACCTTTGTCGACATCGTCGGCGAGATATATCGTGATCCGCTCAGGACAGTCTGGATGGCTTCAGCGAGACCACGCGAACCGACACCTTTGAGAACATAGCCCATTGCGCCCCGTTGCAGGGCTGCCATCAGCGTGTCCACCTCTTCGGATACCGTCAACATCAGCACTTTCGTTGCCGGACTCCGCGTCAGCACATCGCTGATCGCCGACAGCCCGCCGCCGGGCATCGAGACATCGAGGAGCATGATGTCGGGATGGTTGTTCGCAGCGATCATCGCAGCGTCATCGCTGCTGGCGCCTTCCCCAACGACGGCAAAGTCGCTGATCTCGGATAGGCTCCGGGTTACGCCCTCGCGAAAAAGCGGATGGTCGTCCACGACGCCGATCGTGATGGATGTCATGTCTAATCTCCCACTTCCATAGGCTCGAAGGTCATGGTTACCGTCGTCCCTCCTTCGCCCGTCTTGACGTCGAAGGATCCTCCCAGGCTGTCGATCCGTTCGCGCAGCCCCACCAGGCCGAGGCTCGTCGGCCTCACCTCCATCGGGTCGAACCCATCGCCGCGGTCGCTGACCTCGACATGAACATGTCCATTGTGCGAGGCGGCGCTTACAGTCTGCTGAATACCGCCGCCGTGGCGATAGGCATTGTTCAAGGCTTCCTGAACGAAGCGATAGATACAGATCTTTACGGCAGGTGCGGGTTCGGGTCCATCGTCGTCGATAATTGTTTCGACACGAGTCTCGGTCTTGTGCTGATGCGCTTCGACCACCCGGGTGACGATCTCGCTGATCGAGGATTTTTCGATCTGCGGGAGCACCAGCCCGCTGCAGATATTACGAATCTCGGTCATCGCCTCGGCAAGGCTCGAACGTATCCATGCGAGCTCCTTTTCCCGCGCTTCGGGCGGTGTCGAGGCATTGATCAACATATCGCTGTCCAGCCGCAGCGAGGCATAGGCAATGTGCTGGGCCGGGCCGTCGTGCAGATCGGCGCCGATGCTGCGCAGATATGTTTCGTTCAGCGCCGCCACGCGCTGGGAGGCGCGCTGTAGCCGCCGCTGCAGCCCACGGTTTTCCGCCAGCAGCGCAGACAGGTCGTTGACCCGTTCCTTGAGATCTTTCCTTTGCGCTTCGATCGTGCGGCTGACCCGAAACACCAGGACGGCGAGAACCAGGAAAAAGATTGCTGTCAGAGCGGCGACGGCGGCCCAGCTCCGAAGCCTGGCATTTGCCAGACTGTCGCCCAGTCCTTCCGCGGTCTCGTAGAATTCGATGACGGCGACGGCCTGTCCGGACCATGGCTGGAGCACAGGGTTGTAAATTTCCATCAGCGGCTTGCCGAGTGCGCGCTCTTTCTCGCTTTCCGGATCGTCGGCGATTTCGTAGCGCGCAACGAGAGACCCTGCGAAGGCATTTCGGAGCTTGTCGTTGACCGCAAAGGTCTTGCCGACCAGTTCCTTTTCGTTCGAGTAGAGGATGGTGCCGTCGCTTCGCCACAGCTTGAACGAAACAAGCCGCCTGCCGAGCGCGCCCTGACCAAGTGTTTCGTCCAGAGCCTGCGCGCTGCCTTCATCCAGAAATGATGCCGTTTGCATGTCTGGAAGCAGCGGCGCGACTACGCTGTCGACATAGAGGGCCGTTGCCGCACCGGAATTGTGGATGACCGCCTCCTCGATGAGATGGGTAACGAGAATGCCCACCAGGAACATGGCGGCAATCGAGATCAACCCACCTGCGATGAAGAACTGGGAGGCGAGTGAGCGGGCATTCCAGCGGCGAAGCCAATTCATTGTGATACCGGTAAGAGACTTGCCGACTAACCTATCGCTTCCTCGAAATTTTTCCAGACGGCGTCAGGGGACATCCCTGGTATCGAAGATTTCGGCACCTCTTATACTTTTCGTCAATTGGAGCGTATCGCCGGACATGGCTGCACCGAAAACGTAGAGAAGAGCCGCCAGGACGACGACAAGGGCGACGACGCACACGTTGCAGGCGTCATTGACGCGGGATCTGTTAGTCTGAGCCATTTCAGGATCTCCTTCACCCCTTCGAAACGGCGCGGTCCTGTCCGCGTTCCACCCCCGGGACTTCGGTCTGACAGGCCTCGGACCTAGGTCCGGCCCCCGTGGACGTCACCAGATTCAGTCATATTTCAGCACTGAAAGGTTCGGGGTTCTGGAGATTTGCGAGTGACAATTTCTGCTGACATCGAGAACGGCGCTGCCGCCGCATTTGCCACTTCTGCCCCACCATTCGATGAAGGTATGGCCGAGCTTTACCAGACCCTCCTGGTGCCCATCCTCTTCGAGCCCTATGCGGCGGAGATGGCGATCGCCGCCGACCAGTCGAAACCTGGAAGCGTTCTCGAACTCGCTGCGGGGACGGGCGCCTTGACGCGCGCTCTGCGCGCAACGCTTGATCCGCCCACGGAAATCGTTGCCACCGACCTCAGCCAGGCGATGATCGATATCGGCGCGCCAACGGTGACGATGTCGCGGACCCACTGGATGCACGCCGATGCGCAAAATCTTCCCTTCGCGCCTGAGATGTTCGATCTGGTCATCTGCCAGTTCGGCGCAATGTTCTTTCCCGACAAGGTGAAGGCCTATAGCGAGGCTGAAAGAGTGTTGCGCAGCAAAGGCCGCTTTCTGTTTTCGACGTGGGATTCACTTTCGGCCAACGACTTCGCGAGCTGTGTCGACGAATGTCTGGCAGGTCTCTTCCCATCCGACCCTCCGGATTTTCTCCGGCGCTTGCCGTACTCCTACTTCGACCCCGGCGCCATCAAGGCGCAGATGTCGTCGGCAGGATTTAAGGCAGTGACCTGCGACCGGCTCGAATTGACCTCCGTCGCGGCCAGCGCCCAGGACGTCGCAGCCGCATTCTGCCAGGGCACGCTTCTGCGGGGCGAGATCGAATGGCGGGCGCCGGAACGCATGTCCGAGATCGTCGATGAGGTGGCCGAGCGCGTGGAAGCGCGTCACGGAGCTCGTCCTAGCGGCGGCATGAGCGCCTTGGTCGTCGCCGGCAGCGTTTCGTAGTTCCCTGGGGGCTGCGCACCAATCACCCTCCACACGCTATGTTCAAAGGCCTATCCGGCACGCTATGACGGCTCGCCGGCCTTCTGTCTGTTCGCAAGGGGAGGTTCGTGTATGGCGCGGATGACATGTTTTTCGATCTCGAAACAGGTCTCGTCGTACTCCCGCACCAGTTTCCAATCGAACCGCCGCTTGCGAATGGCGTCGCGCGCTTCGACGGCCATCTGGTAGGCCTCGAAAAGCTGGAGCAGCCGTGGGTCGCGCGTTTCCATGATCAGCTTCCGCATCTCCGGCAGCCGCATCGCCAGGCGTCTGCGTCCCGCCTCCCTGCGGTTGGATCGTGCCATCTCGTTCTTTCTCCTGCTTAGGCCCGGAACGACAACGCCTTTCGATCTGAAAGTAGCGCCCGCAACGAACATTGAAATGCGTTTAGGACCAAAGGCCGGGATCGATCGGACTGAGGTCCGGGGCGTGGAACGACCCCGCTTCCAACTGGTTGGTTTGGCAGCGGTCACCAAGGCCGCTTCAAAACAGAAGGAGGAAAATATGCTCTCCAAGCTTATCGTCGGCGCGGCAACCGCCGCGGCTCTTATGTCAGGCGTTGCATTCGCCCAGTCCTCGACCGTCAATGGCGCGGCCGGCGGTGCGGTCACTGGGGCAATCGTCGGCGGTCCCGTCGGCGCTGCTGTCGGCGGGGTTGCCGGCGCGGTCGTGGGCACCGCGATCGATCCGCCGCCGCAGAAGGTTGTCACCTATGTCCGCGAGGCTCCGGCCCCATCGGCGCGCGTGGTTGTCAAGGAGAAGGTTGTCGTCGGACAGCCGCTGCCGGAAACGGTCGTCGTGACGCCCATTCCGGATGATCCGACATATGCCTACGCGGTGGTCAATGATGAACGTGTCATTGTCGAACCGTCATCCCGCAAGGTGATCCAGGTTATCAAGTGACTTGATCCTCTCCGCGGCCCCGTTCCGCGGCTCACTCCCGAAATCATCGTTTAGAACGGCCGCACGGCGCGCAGTAGCGACGTCGTGCGGACAAAATCAGTGAGATTGTTATGAAGACCAGGATACCCGCCGTCCTGATGACGGCACTCTCGATCGGCGTCTCGCCAATCGGCATCATATCCGCCTCGGCGCAGGATGCGCCGATCCTGCCTAAGAAGGGTGCGGCTCAGAACGACCAGTCCAGCGGTGGTGCCGCGCAGCAGCCGGAAGCGGGCGGTGCGGGCGCATCGACAAGCCAGGGCACGCGGCAACCTTCAGGCTCCGACGGAAGCTCGTCGGGCGCATCCTCTGGGGCCGCCACCGATGGATCCTCCGGTCAGACGGCAACCGAGCCGGGCGCAAAGATGCAGTCCAGAAGCTCTGACAGCTCGAAGACGCCCAAGTCGAAAGAGTCCTCGACGGAAAGCCAGAAGCCCGCCGGCAGCCAGGACTCCCAGACATCCACCGGCACCTCGATCGGTGGCGAAACCCAAAAATCCGGCGATGCCGCGAAGTCTTCCGGCAGTTCGACCGAGACCCAGTCCAACAGCAAGACGAACGTCGAGAACAACAACACGTCCGTCGACAGCAACACCAAGAACACCGCCAAGACCGAGGCGAACAACACGACCAACGTCAACATCTCGGTCGAGCAGCAGACGGAAATCCGGACTGTCGTGAAGGACGTTCATGTCGAGCCGGTTCGTGAGACGGATTTCACGGTTTCGGTCGGCACGGCCATCCCGAAGAAGATCAGGCTCGAGCCGCTGCCGCCGCGGATCGTGGAAATCGTTCCGCAGTACAAGGCCTATCGTTTCTTCATCCTCGCCGACGGCCGGATCGTCATCGTCGATCCCTCTGCGTTGACGATCGTCTACATCATCTCGGCATAGCAGCCGGCACCCGGCGGCCTTGCGCAGCCGGGATGAAGGAGAGGAACATGATCTATTCCGAAGAGAAATCCGCTGGCCTGGCTCTGCCGCTGATCGCCATTCTGCTGGCGATCGCCGGTATCCTCGCCATACTTGTCGTCACCGGCGGCCGACAAGGCAGCACGGCTGGCCGCGTCTGGGTTCCACAGGTGCAACAGCAGGGAACAGGACAATGAACGGCCTCGCATCCGTCGCTTTCGGCATTGTCAGCTCGGTCGGGGCCTGCATAGCCGCCGCATCCGTTGCCTCCCACGTCGTGGCGGATTCCCAACCGCATGCCTTGCAGAACCTCGCCGAGCCCGATCTTTGGACGACAGGGCCGGTGAAAGTCGAGCCCCATCGGCAGCGCTATGAACGGGTTGCGCCCGTCTATTCCAGCTATGTCACCGAGGCGCCGGCCGCCATGACGGCAAGGGCGAAGCCGGACCCCACCAGCCCGTCAACCGAACCCCCACCGCCGCAACCAAAATTTTCGGCCGAGCACCTTGCCTGGTGCGCACAACGCTACCGCTCCTTCGATCCTGCGACCAACAGCTATCGATCCTACGGCGGTGAGATCCGCGCCTGCTCTTCGCCGCACCAGCTTGATGTCGCAGCGGCCGATGAAAGCGCGAGCCCGCAAGTGAACCCGCAGGCGGCGGCCTGGTGCGCCGCTCGCTACAGGTCGTATCGGCCTGAGGACAATACATATCAGCCGTGGGGCGGGCCGCGGCGCAACTGCGACGCGCCGGTCATCGTGGCGGCGAGCAATTGATCATCGCCATGCCGCGTCAATGTCGGACCTAAGTCCGTGTTTCAAACGCTACGGTTGTGATATCGGTTGCATTGAGGGTCGGAGATCAGGGGATGGCGACGACGCTGGTAACGGAAATTCAGAGGGCGCAGGCAAGGCTCCGGTTCCTGAGCAGGGCGGACCGAGGCGCCCTTATCGTCCGCATTCTGCGCGAGCTGCAGACCCATCGGCGTGAGGTTCTCGGCCATGTACCGGCCGATCGCTGCATCTGGATCGACAGGCTCATTGTCTCCGTTTCCTCGACGATAGCGGAGATCACCGGCATGCCCGACGCCGAATTCAATCGTGTCCTGAACGAATTTGAAAAGCTCATGGCGACCCTGCAGGATGTCTCACAAGCGGAAACGCGATTGAAGACAATTCACTGAAGAGGAATTGGCCTCAGTCTTTTCGCGGCCTCGTTTTTCCAAGTGCAAATTTGGTCGCTTCCGGCCGTCCACTGGAAACCGATCCCTTCGTGCAAACGTTCTCTGTCCATGACCGAAACAAAATCCCCGGCAGATCGTGACGAGGTGCCGGCCGGCGGAGATGATCCCAAGCCCGGTGCCGACGTGTCCTTCCCCTACGACAGGATGACCGTCGAGCAGTTCCGAAAGCGTTTCCCCCGTGCCCGCTGGAGCGACGCTCGCAAGGCCTGGTTCGTCCCCGGCCGGACGGCGCCCCGCCGCATCGGCCGATGGCTTGCGGAGCTGGAGGCCGAAGCCGACGCCCATGCGGATGCCAAGGGGCGCGACTCTTTTTCCTTCGATCCGATCGACAGCCCTTATCTTCAACTCGGCAAGGCAGGTTTTCGAATCCGCACGCCATACTCGAAAACCGTCGTCGACGAACTGCGCGAGGTGCCGTTCTCTCGCTGGGACGGCGATCTCAGAATATGGCACGTTCCTTTCCGATCCTATGAGGACCTCAGGCGCAGATGGCCCGATATCGAGGCGGCGGCTCGCAGAAACGAGCCGGAAGAGAGACGGCGCCGGGCCGAGGAGCGGAAAGGGACGGAATTGGAAATGCGCAGCAAGCTGCGCTCTGCGGAACGAAAGCGTCATCGCTACCCGCTTCCCGGCAACGACCTGCCGCCGCTGGGAAGACCGGTCGCCATCTCCTACGGCATTGTCATCTTTACTGAGATCACCGGCGAACTGGCCGACCCGGATATCGTCGCGGATTTCTATCCCGGCGTGACGGAGGATCACGTCTGGGGATATTGGCGGGCGCCCACGCTCGAAGAACTCCTCCGCACCTGGCCTGCGAAAACGCCTGCCGTTCAAGGCGCCGAGTGGTGGCTGCCGACGATTGCGGAACTGAGGCCGGCGCGGCGCGCGGCAAGATCGCGGGAAGCCAGGAGGCGTGGGACGCACCTGTGATTTGAAGGAGGACATAAGCGGCTAAGCCTAAAGTCCGAGGATCTTTGCTCGATGGAACAAGTTTCGGCGATGGCCATTTGTCGTCTATGAAAACAGCCCTGTCGATGTCGCTGCTCGCTTTGATCATCTCCGTTGGCGATGGTGTCGCGGCGGAACTCAAACCCCATGCGATCAACGCCGCTTCGATTGCATCAATCAAAACAGAAAAGCGCTCGTCCGAAGATCCGGACCCGGCAATCGTCCGCCTCCAGGTCCTTCTCGACCGGGCAGGCGCATCTCCTGGCGTCATTGACGGGCTCGCCGGCGAGAACGTCAACAAGGCGGTGGCCGGTTTCGAGGCCATGAACAACCTGCCCGTCGATGGCAGGCCGGATCCGAACGTCGTTTCCCGGTTGGAAGAGGATGCCCTGATCCCGATCGTTGAAAGCTATGTCGTCTCGGCGGACGATGCCAAGGGCCTCGTCGATCGGATACCCGAGGATTATGGCGAGAAGGCCAAGATGCAGAGCCTGGGATATACCAGCGTTGCGGAAAAGCTGTCCGAGCGGTTCCACATGGGTATCGATCTCGTCAATGCGCTCAACCCGGCTTCGCAATTTGCGCCTGGCGACACGGTTTGGGTGGTGAATCCCGGTCCCCCGAGGAAAGGCAAGGTCAAGAGGATCGAGGCCGACAGGAAGACGGGCCAGGTGCTCGCCTATGCTGAGGACGGAGCGCTGCTTGCAGTCTATCCCGCGACGATCGGCAGCGAAGACAACCCGGCGCCGTCGGGCAAACACAAGGTCAAGGGCGTCGCGAGAATGCCGGTCTACCGCTATGACCCGAAGCGCAACTTCAAGCAGGGAAAGAACGACAAGGTCCTGACCATTCCGAAAGGGCCGAACGGCCCGGTCGGCACCGTCTGGATCGATCTGACCGAGCCGACCTATGGCATACATGGGACACCTGAGCCAAAGCTGATCGACAAGGTTGGCTCGCATGGCTGCGTGCGGCTGACGAACTGGGACGTTGAAGAACTGGCCGGCATGGTCAAGCCGGGCATCCTGGTCGATTTCGTCGATCGAAGTTCAGCCGCTCCGAAGTGAGAGGGAAGAGATCGCCAAATCCCCGCCCTCGTTTCGCTCCGTCGGCGTTTACGAAGCCTTGGCTTCGAAAGCGGGAGCGAAATCACCGAGCGATTTCGCCTTGAGAATCGTGCCCTCGATATCCTGCTCCACGATCGCCTCCAGATCGGCAAAGCTGTCGATGACGTAGTAGATCGGCTGGAGAATATCGATGCGGTAGGGCGTCCTCAGCACACTCAGCAGATCGAACGGCCGAAACTCGCAGGTCGTGCCTTCGGTTGCCGCTTTCGCTTCGCTTGGCGACGAGACAATGCCTGCGCCGAAGCAGCGGCGGCCCTGCGGCGTGTTGATCAGCCCGAATTCGACGGTGAACCAGAAGATGCGGAACAGGTGCCAGGAATAACCTTTGCCGAGACGGACGGCGGTTTCGCCGAAATGGCGCACGAAATTGGCATAGCTCTGGTTGGTCAGCAGCGGGCAATGGCCGAACACCTCGTGGAAGAGGTCAGGTTCCTCGATATAGTCGATATGCTCGCGGCGGCGCAGGAAGGTTGCCAGCGGGAATTTGCCTTGCGACAGAAGCTCGTAAAAGCGCGAGGGCGGGATGAGCGCCGGCACGCCTTCGACGCCGAAGCCGGTGGTCTCGTTCAGGCGCCTGTTCACATCGAGAAGCTGCGGCACTTTCTCCGGCTTGAGCCCCAGCAATGTGACGCCGTCTAGATATTCGCGGCAGGCAGTATCGGCCAGCATCTTCATCTGGCGCCGGTAGAGTTCGCCCCAGATCGCGTCTTCCTCGGGTGTGTAGTCATAAAGGCCGTCCGGGCCGGGCAATTTAGCGGTGTAGCTGCTTTCCTTGGTCATAGGCTGATCCTCCCGGAACACGACGATATGGTTGCCATTATCCTCCAGCTTCGGCGGATTTTCTTTTCTTTCATCTTGGGTCTTGCAATAATGGTGGCAAATTTTCCCGAGCCTGGGGCTAGAAATGAAAGAAACTGGGAATTTTCGCCGCACCCTTCTGCAGCTCATCCAGGCCGACGGCAGCCTGTCGCTGGCAGATCTTGCTGAGAAGGCCGGCATGTCGCAGAGCTCCGCCTGGCGGAAGATCCAGGAACTTGAAGCCGACGGTGTTATCCGCAAGCGGGTGACGCTGCTCGATCCCGGCAAACTCGATCTCAAGCTCTGCGTGATCGCGCATGTGACGCTGGAAGATCACCATGAAGAGGCAGTCGCCTCTTTCGCTACGGTGGTGCTGGAGCGGCCGGAGATCATGGAGTGTTATGCCTTGTCGGGCGCCTTCGACTATATGCTCAAGATCCGGGCGAGGGACGTGGAAAGCTACGAAGCCTTCATGACGCGCTACCTTATGCGCAACCCGCACGTGCGCACCGTGGTCTCGAGCTTCGTGCTGCGCGAACTGAAATTCTCGACCGAATTGCCGCTCTGACGCCTGCCGCCGGCGGGGCGGGGATGTTTTCAAACTTATCGCATGCTGTCGCCATGCCGGCCGCCCGGCATGTGCACAGGAAAGCCCTCGAATGTCTTCAGCGTGTCGAGCACGATCGAGGTCTTCACGTGCTGGACCGACTCGTGCGGCAAGAGAACGTCGTTGACGAATTTTGAAAGGTCGGCGAGGCCGCGGGCCGCCACCTTCAGGTGGTAGTCCATTTCACCCGTCAAGGCATAGGCTTCGAGAACCTCCGGCAGCCCGTTGATCAACTGCGAAAATCGGCGGGCATTGTCTCTATTGTGGGTCGCAAGCGTCACGGAAATGACCACCAGCATATCCAGGCCCAGCTTCTCCCGATCGAGATAGGCCCGGTAGCTGCGAATATAGCCCTCGGCTTCCAGCCGCGTGCGCCGGCGCGAGCATTGCGACGGTGAAAGCGCGATACGATCCCCCAGTTCGTTATTCGTCAACCTGCCGTCCTTTTGCAGTTCCTCGAGCAGGCGCAAATCCAATTTGTCGAGCTGTTCATCCATTGCAAGAAATCTCCACATTGCTCACGAACCGTGCATAATATCTTCTCTTTATATGAAGAATGCAAGGATTTTGCACGTGTTTTGCGCCACACTTTGCACAGTTAAACTCCATCTCGTCAGGAGGAGAAAATGGGTCCTTTCCCGCATGATGCGCCGCCATCCGAAATCACCGCCGACAACCCGGCCGGCACCGACGGCTTCGAATTCGTTGAGTTCGCGCATCCCGAACCCGAGAAGCTCAGCGAACTTTTCACGCGCATGGGCTATGTAGCCGTTGCCAGGCACAAGACGAAAGACATCACCGTCTGGCGCCAGGGCGACATCAACTATGTCGTCAATGCCGAGCCCGGCAGCCATGCCGCTCACTTTGTCGATAAGCACGGTCCCTGCGCCGCATCGATGGCCTGGCGGGTCGTCGACGCCAAACATGCTTTCGACCATGCCGTGTCGAAAGGCGCCGTTCCCTATGAAGGTGACGACAAGATGCTTGATGTTCCGGCAATTGTCGGCATTGGCGGCTCGCTGCTCTATTTCGTCGAGACCTATGGCGCCAAGGGATCGGCCTACGATGTCGAGTTCGATTGGCTTGGTGAGCGCAATCCGCGTCCTGAGGGGATCGGCTTCTATTATCTCGACCATCTCACGCACAATGTCTTCCGCGGCAATATGGACAAGTGGTGGGATTTCTACCGCGAGCTGTTCAATTTCAAGCAGATCCACTTCTTCGACATTGACGGTCGCATCACCGGTCTGGTCAGCCGCGCCATCACCTCGCCCTGCGGCAAGATTCGCATTCCGCTGAATGAATCGAAGGACGACACCAGCCAGATCGAGGAATATCTGAAGAAGTACCGGGGCGAGGGCATCCAGCACATCGCCGTCGGCACCGAGGATATTTACGGCGCCACCGACCGGCTTGCCGACAACGGCCTGCGCTTCATGCCGGGTCCGCCGGAGACCTATTACGACATGTCCTATGAACGGGTGAACGGCCATAGCGAACCGATCGAGCGCATGAAGAAGCACGGCATCCTGATCGACGGGGAGGGCGTGGTGAATGGCGGCATGACGAAAATCCTGCTGCAGATCTTCTCGAAAACCGTGATCGGCCCGATCTTCTTCGAATTCATCCAGCGCAAGGGCGACGAAGGCTTCGGCGAAGGCAATTTCCGGGCGCTGTTCGAGTCGATCGAGGCCGATCAGATCAAGCGTGGTGTCATCGGGACGGCGGCGGAGTAAACTCTCTCGCACGTCTGAAAAGACGCGCGGCGCAGCGAGAGTGATGGGAGGAGTTGAGCATGGACCAGACATCGATCCAGACGTCCGGCGGTGAAGCCGCGGCGACGGACACACTGAAATATATGCCGGGTTTCGGCAACGACTTCGAAACCGAGTCGCTTCCCGGCGCCTTGCCGCAGGGCCAGAACAGCCCGCAGAAATGCAATTACGGCCTCTATGCCGAGCAGCTTTCCGGCTCGCCGTTCACCGCCCCGCGCGGCACGAACGAGAGGTCCTGGCTTTACCGCATCCGCCCGAGCGTGCGTCACACCCGCCGCTTCTCCAACGCTTCCTATCCGCTCTGGAAGACCGCGCCCTGCCTCGACGAGCATTCGCTCCCTCTCGGCCAGCTTCGCTGGGACCCTATCCCCGCGCCGACCGAAAGACTGAATTTTCTGGAAGGAGTACGGACGATCACGACGGCAGGCGATGCCGTGACCCAGGTCGGCATGTCGGCCCATGCCTATGTCTTCAATGAGGACATGGTCGACGATTACTTCTTCAACGCCGATGGCGAACTGCTGATCGTGCCGCAGCTCGGCGCCCTCAGGGTGTTCACCGAAATGGGCATCATGGATGTGGAGCCGCTGGAAATATGCCTCATCCCCCGCGGCATGATGTTCAAGGTCCTCAGGATCGGCGAGCAGCCGGTCTGGCGCGGTTACATCTGTGAAAACTACGGCGCCAAATTCACGCTGCCGGAACGTGGCCCGATCGGCGCCAACTGCCTGGCGAACCCGCGCGATTTCAAGACGCCTGTCGCCACCTACGAGGACAAGGAGAAGCCTTGCCGCGTGCATGTGAAGTGGTGCGGAAAATTCTATGTCACCGAGATCGGCCATTCGCCGCTCGATGTCGTGGCCTGGCACGGCAATTATGCCCCGTTCAAATACGATCTCAGGACATTTTCTCCGGTCGGCGCCATCCTCTTCGATCATCCCGATCCGTCGATCTTTTCGGTGCTGACCGCGCCGACCGAAGATGCCGGCACGGCGAATGTCGATTTCGTGATCTTTCCGCCGCGCTGGCTGGTGGCCGAGCATACCTTCCGTCCGCCCTGGTATCATCGCAACATCATGAGCGAGTTCATGGGGCTGATCCATGGCCAGTATGACGCCAAGGAGGAGGGCTTCGTGCCCGGCGGCATCAGCCTGCACAATATGATGCTGCCGCACGGGCCGGATGCGCTCGCCTTCGAAAAGGCAGCCAATGCCGAGCTCAAACCGGTGAAGCTCGATCACACCATGGCCTTCATGTTCGAGACCCGATACCCGCAGCAACTGACGAAATACGCCGCCGAGCTGGAAACGCTGCAGGACGATTATCTCGAGTGCTGGGACGGGTTGGAACGCAAGTTCGACGGAACCCCCGGTATCAAGTGATAGCATCGGAATCGACACATGAAACTTGCGACCTTGAAGGACTCCACCAGGGACGGCCGCCTCGTCGTCGTGTCCCGCGACCTGACCCGCTGCTCGGAAGTCGGCCACATCGCCCGCACGCTGCAGGCAGCCCTCGACGACTGGGAGCATGTGGCGCCGAGACTCCGGCTGATTGCCGAAGGCATCGAGACCGGCGCCCAGCCGACGCTCCGTTTTCACGAGCATGACGCTACGTCACCTCTTCCGCGGGCCTATCAATGGGCCGACGGTTCCGCCTACGTCAACCATGTCGAACTGGTGCGCAAGGCCCGCGGAGCCGAGATGCCGGCAAGCTTCTGGACCGACCCGCTGATGTACCAGGGCGGCTCGGATGTCTTCCTCGCGCCGCGCGATCCGATCGTCGCGGCCGACGAGGCTCATGGCATTGATATGGAGGGCGAGGTCGCCGTCATCACCGGCGACGTCGGCATGGGGGCAAGCTCTGAGGCCGCCCGCGACGCCATCCGCCTAGTGATGCTCGTCAACGACGTGTCGCTGCGCGGCCTGATCCCCGAGGAACTGGCCAAGGGATTCGGTTTCTTCCAGTCCAAGCCGGCCTCGGCCTTTTCGCCTGTTGCGGTGACGCCGGACGAGCTGGGGGAGGCGTGGGATGGCGGCAAGCTGCATCTGCCGCTGCTCGTCAGCCTGAACGGCAAACCCTTCGGCAAGGCCAATGCCGGCATCGACATGACCTTCGATTTCGGCCAGCTGATTGCCCATGCCGCCAAGACCCGCAGTCTCGCGGCCGGAACGATCATCGGCTCGGGAACGGTGTCCAACAAGCGGGACGGCGGCCCGGGCCGGCCGGTCGAAGATGGTGGCGACGGCTATTCCTGCATCGCCGAAATCCGGATGATCGAGACGATCGAAACCGGTTCGCCGACTACGCCCTTCATGCGGTTCGGCGACCAGGTCCGCATCGAGATGAAGGACCGTGCCGGCCATTCGATCTTCGGGGCGATCGAGCAGACCGTCGAACGCTATGGCGGAGCGAGGCCGCAATGAGCGAGGTCGTTCTTTACGACTACTGGCGATCGTCGGCGAGCTATCGTGTCCGCATCGCGCTCAACCTGCTGGAGATCGACTACAGGACGGTGCCAGTCAACCTTCTGGAGGGAGCGCATCGGAAGCCGGACTATCTCGCGCTCAATCCGCAGGGGTTCGTGCCGACCCTGGTGATCGACGGGCAAGTTCTGACCCAGTCGCTGGCCATCATCGAATACCTGGCCGAGCTGCGCCCGGAATGTCGATTGCTACCATCGGACATCACCGACCGTCAGCATGTACGCGTGTTGGCCTATGCGGTCGCCATGGACATCCATCCGATCTGCAACCTGAATGTCGTGGCGCATCTGATTGAGGTGACCGAGAAGGCTGACGCCCGCGAGGAGTGGATGAAGCATTTCATCGCCGACGGGCTTGGCAAACTGGAGGCGATGATCGATGACGCCGGCGGAACCTTCAGCTTCGGCGATCAGCCAACGATGGCCGACCTCTGCCTTGTCCCGCAAGTCTATAACGCCCGTCGCTGGGGCGTTGATCTCACGCATCTCAAACGCATCGTCGATGTCGACGCCCGATGCGCCGAACTACCGGCCTTCCAGGCAGCGCATCCCGATCGCGTAAAGCCGTGACGTCACCGCCCGGGTACAACGCAGGCTGAGGCTCGGCGATTGGGCGGAGAGACTACGCGTCCCGCCACGAAGGGAACGTCGCCGCCTGGCCCAGTCGCGTTCCGCTTTCGTCGATAAGCTGCCAGACGGTCACGTTCTCGATCCAGAAACGCCGCCCCGATTTCGCGATCCGGAGGCCGCGGCCATTCTCGACAAAACCATCGCGGGTCACGCTGTCCAGCAGCCGCTGACGCTCGGCGCGATCCGGCTGCTCGGCCGAAAGCCGCGAGGGCAGCGTAATGAATTCATCCCAGCTATATTCGAAGCAGGTCTGCGCGATGCGGTTCGCATAAATGAAGCGCGGGTCGGGCAGGGCATTGTGCGCGAGGACCACGAAAGGCGCGAGGTTGTAGAGCCAGTCCGGCCCTTGCCCCTCCTGAACAAGAGGACGACCGATAATGCGCAGGTGGCTGCCGGCGAGGAGGGAGAAGAAATCGGGATCGCTCCTCAGGTCAAGGGCGTGATTGCCATAAATAGAAGTCACGAAGTGCCTCGTTGGTCAACTGCTTCGGTGCAGGCGACATAGCCGATATTCATTGAATAGGTCTATGATGTCTTGCGAACCGTGATCCTTTCCGGCGAGGACCGGCATTTACCTTGTCTCAACACTTCTGATTGTGACACTTGCCAGAAGATCGCCCGTTGTGCATTGATCTTAAGCTGCTGGGGTCGCTATCAACATTTCTGCGAAGCTATTGTTCTGCAGACGCAATCGGCGTCGGCTGAGCGCGGACGCCGGGATTCACGGGGCAGGTGATTTGGTCATCCGGCCACACCCTGGGCAAGCTATGCTGCGAATGACGACAGGACAGGTAGAGGTGCTCGAGGGGTGGGGAAGAATGCGCAGATCCGTCTCATTCATATCGATGCTGCTGGCGTTCGTCGCCATGGCCGGAGAGGGGCATGCAGCCATTTCCTACCAACGTCTGGACGGCGCCCCGGGAGAGCGTGGTCTGGTGATAAAGGGTGTGTTTGAATTCTTCGACGATCCGATGACGCTTGTCGACGAATATACGCAGTACCGTCCGGACTACATCAGCTTTGACTCGCCCGGCGGAAACGTCGTCGCTGCGATCAGGTTCGGCCGCGCCATCCGCGCGTTGAATGCAAAAACGCTGCAGATCAGAGCCCTGGAATGTGCGTCGGCCTGCGCCTTCGCCTTCGTCGGTGGCGTCGAACGGTTTGCCGAGCCGGGCTCCATCGGCGTACATCGCGTTTCCCTGTCCGACGATGTTCCCATGGACAACAAATTGGCAGTCTCGACCGTTCAAGTGATGACCGGGGAGATCATCGGCTATCTCACCGACATGGGGGTAAGCCCCAATCTGCTGCAGCTCAGCCTGTCGATCGACAGCACCGATATAAGGTATCTCACTGCTGCGGAAATGCGGAACTGGAACATCAACACGCCCGAGGACATGCCCGCGCCGCAAGAAAGCGCGTCGCCACCTGAGGACGCGGCGCCTGAGGTGAGCGCAACACCCGCCGTCACGCCGTCGGACTCAAGCGCTTCCGAGGAGGCGGCCGCATCCGAACCCGGCGACCTGACCACGGAAGCGGTTGATTTCGTCAACCGATACAATGACGAATGGTCGAAAGACAACGCCTCGGCGTTGGCCTTCATGAAGGGCGTCTATGCCGACGAGGTCTCCTTCTTCGGAAACCCGGTCGATAAAGACGTCGTGCTAAAGGACAAGGCGACCTTCGCCCAACGCTGGCCGCAGCGCATCTACAGCGTCAAGCCGGGCTCCGTCACTGCCAGTTGTGCGGGAAAATGCGAAATGTCGGGAGTTGTCGAGTGGTTTGCCGGAAACAGGGACACGGGTAAGACGTCCTCCGGCATGGCGGAATTCTCCTTCGTGTGGAACACGGCCTCTCTGCAGATCGAGTCCGAGACCGGAAAGATACTCACCACGGACAAGGGGGCCAAGGCGCCGGACCGGTTGATCCATCAGTGGACAGGACTGGACGACATCTGCCGCACAAGTGTCGATCGCGAGGCCCCCGAGACGCAGCGCGCGTGCAAACGGCGCGACGAGCTCGGTCCGCTACTCAATCGTGTCGACTGGTGCTACGGCCATGAAGGCGAAGCCGAAATAAACTGGGAGTGGCAAAAATGCGATGCTAATTCCCGCCGACATACGAGCAGGTAGCGCGACCGGTCGTTGCCCGGAGGAAGAAATGTTGGGAAACTCACATTCCTGAGCGAGGCCGAGCATGTCAGAAAACGAGCATTCCCAATCGAACTCCGTGCTGCCGGCATCCGACGAACCCGAGAAGCCGGCCGAACGTTACCAACTCGGCCTCTGCCTTTCCGGCGGCGGTTATCGAGCCATGCTTTTCCATGCGGGATCGCTGGTAAGGCTGAACGAGGCCGGTCTTCTGGCGAAGCTCGACATGATCTCCTCGGTCTCCGGCGGATCGATCGCCTCCGGCCTGCTCGCCTATGTGTGGCCGCGGCTAATCTTTGAGAATGACGTCGCCGTCAACTTCAAGACGGAATATGTCGATCGCATCCTGGCCTTCAGCCAGGTCTTTGCGGATGGGCCAAGCTTCCTGAAGGGCGTGTTCAACCCTTTCTCGAGTGCGGCGGAGGAAGCCGCCAAACTCTACGACCGACATCTGTTCGACGGAAAGTCGCCAAGCCTGAAAGACCTGCCGGGATCGCCCTGGTTCGTCTTCTGCGCCAGCAATCTCAGCACCGGCTCGCTCTTCCGCATGTCCAACCGCTATATCGCGGATTACCGGATCGGCGTGTCGTTTCATCCGGCATTGTCGCTCGCGACCGCGGTTGCTGCCTCCGCCGCATTCCCGCCCGTGTTGTCACCGCTGCGTGTGGACCTGTCACAGTTTTCGTGGAGGCGGGAAAAACTCGATGATACGGTTGGCGAAGCTGTCGCTCCGGGCCGGGCAATCTTGAGCGACGGCGGTGTTTACGACAATCACGGCATCGAGCCGGCGCTGAAGCGCTGCGACTGCCTGCTCGTCAGCGATGCCGGCGCGCCCTGGCGTTCCTCCACCCGCGGATACTGGAACTATCTCAGCCAGCTCAAGCGCGTGCTCCACACGACCGACAATCAGGTGAGGGCGCTGAGGCGGCGAGACCTGATCGGCGGCTTCAAGGCGGCCAAAAAGGCTGATCTGCTCGGCCTCGATGCTCCCTCGAAATCGGCTCTGCGCGCAAGAACGCGCGGCGTCTATTGGTCGATCGACAGCAGGGATGCCGAACTCGCGCCCTATGCTTCCTACACGCTGCCGCCATCGTCGGTCGTTCCCTCCGAGGTCGGCACCTATCTTCATTTCCTCGGCGCCAGGGAAACGGAGGTTCTGACGAATTGGGGGCACTATGTCTGCGACGCGATGCTCAATCGCTTCTATCAATCGCCGCTGGCGCCATCCTCCGGCCCGCCCTTGGCGGCCGGGACGGTGAAGCCCTCCTGGGCGGCACGCGCAAGCAAAAGCTTGTTTGGCTTCCTGCCGGTTTAAACCGCCATCCGCGCTGCAGACCTAAGCATTGACCGCATCGACGACGTAGCTCGCCATCATCAGATCGAGATGCGCGCCGCCGCCATTCTTGAAAACGGTGATCTGGTCGTCGGACTGGCGGCTTGTCGTACCCGCTGCCACGAGATCGTAGAGATCTCCCCGCACATGCGAGCGTTCGATGGCGCCGGCCGCGATCAGCTGCATGATTTCGCCGATCCGGTCCATCACCGTCTCCATGAAATCCACATAAACAAGCCCGGCGGCGATCAGCGCGTCATCCGCCTCACGCATATCGGGCGTGAAGGCGCCGATTAGATCGATATGCCTGCCGGGGCAAGGTCAGCAGCCGTCTCCTTTGCCGTTTCTGCGCCTTAGCATCCCGAGCGCCAGGGGCACAAGACCGAACACCGCGAACCACAGGAGTTCCCAGAATGATTGGTTTTCGACGTCCATCCGGATTCAGTGGATTCCGAGTATGGAGTGGGAGAGGGCACTGTCGAGAACGTGTCAGCCACCGAAGCCAATCAGTGAGTTTGGGAACAGAAGCCTGTCTGCTCCGCCGTCAGCGAAGGCGCGCAGAGCGCGCAACAGCAGCCACGGCGCCGCTGCGGCGATTTAGGCGAGCCTCTCCTCCATCTGCCAGCGCAGGCGCCGGTTGATCTCGTCGGATGTCTGGGTTCTCACCCGGTTCGTCGTCGTGGCCATGGTTGCTATCTCCTCTTCGCGGGAGCCATTGGGTGAGCACAAAGTTCCGTGCCTCACCTTGAAGATAAATCAATATATATTATATTAGATCGTATAATGAATTGGACACGGAGCTAGTCATGCCTGTCACGATAATATCCGAGAAACTATCGATCTCGCCGCAGCCGAGCATCGAGGACATCCAGTCGCTTCATGACAAAGGATTCAAGACACTCATCAACAACCGACCGGACGACGAGGATCTTGCCCAGCCTGGAACGCAAGCCGAAAGCCAGGAGGCGAAGCACTGCCACCTGTCCTATGCGTTTGTGCCGGTCACGGCTGGCACGATCACCGAGGCGGATGTGCGTGCGTTCCAGCGCGCGGTCGACAAATCCGAGGGACCCGTATTCGCCCACTGCAAGACCGGCACTCGGTCGCTAAGCCTCTACTTGATCGGCGAGGTCCTTGACGGCCGCATGTCTGCCGACGAGGTCGTCGAATTCGGACGCAGCCGCGGCTTCGACACCAGCGCCGCCGCAGCCTGGCTCGTGCAACATGCTGCCCGCAGGCCGCAGGTGGAGGGCTTCTTCGACAAGCGCACCTGGAGCGTCCAGTACGTGGTGTCCGATCCCGCGACCCGTAAGTGCGCCATCATTGACCCGGTGCTCGACTTCGATGAGAGGGCCGGTGCGACGGCGACCATCAATGCCGACGCGATCCTCGACTACGTCCGCGACAACGGGCTGACGGTCGAGTGGATCCTCGACACCCACCCGCACGCCGACCACTTCTCGGCGGCCGAGTATCTGAAGGAGAAGACTGGCGCGCAGACAGCGATTGGCGAACGCGTCGTGGACGTCCAAAAGCTGTGGAAGGGCATCTACAACTGGCCTGAGCTTGCCACCGACGGCTCCCAATGGGACCGGCTGTTTGCCCATGGCGAGACCTTCGAGGTCGGCTCGATCAAAGCCAAAGTGCTTTTCTCTCCGGGACATACGCTCGCCTCCATCACCTATGTGATCGGCGACGCGGCCTTCGTGCACGACACGCTCTTCATGCCCGACAGCGGTACGGCACGCGCCGATTTCCCCGGCGGTGACGCCCGCGTCCTGTGGAAGTCGATACAGGAGATCCTCGCGCTCCCGTACGAGACGCGGATATTCACGGGCCACGACTACCAGCCGGACGGTCGAGCGCCTCGATGGGAAAGCACGGTGGTGGAGCAGATGAAGTCCAACCCGCATCTTTCCGGCGTGACCGAAGAGGAATTCGTGACGCTGAGGACGAGGCGTGACAAGACGCTGCCGATGCCGAAGCTCATCCTTCATGCCCTGCAGGTGAACATCCGCGGCGGACGTCTGCCGGAGCCGGAGGCCAACGGCAGGCGTTACCTCAAGTTTCCACTCGATGCACTGCAGGGAGCAGCATGGGAATGACGACCGATCTAAAGGCGATGATGAGGGCGGGGCTTTCCCCCGCCGAGATGGCCAGCCGGGCCGGAGAGGTAGCGAACCTGCTGAAGACGCTGTCCCATCCGGCGCGCCTGATGATCGTCTGCTCGCTCGTGGAAGGCGAGTATTCGGTCGGCGAGCTTGAAGAGAAGCTCGACGTCCACCAGCCGCATCTGTCGCAGCACCTGACGGTACTGCGTGGCTCCGGGATTGTCGAAACCCGGCGGGAGGGGAAACAGATCTTCTATCGCCTGACGGAAAAAAAGGCCGCGCAACTGGTCGCTGCCCTCTATGACATCTTCTGCGTGAAGGATGACAAATGAACGCGTATCTGCCCTCATTGGTCGGGGGCATGCTGATCGGCGCATCGGCTGCCATGCTTCTGCTCCTCAACGGCCGGATTGCCGGGGTCAGCGGAATTGTCGGCCGTCTCGCCCAAGGCGTGGGACTGACCACCAATCTTGCGTTCGTGCTCGGGCTGCTGCTCGGGCCACTCGCATACCTGCTCATGTTCGGCGGCTGGCCGGTCGTGCAGATCACCACCGGCGGGCCGCTGCTCATCGTGGCCGGACTGCTTGTCGGCTTCGGCTCACGCATGGGATCGGGCTGCACCAGCGGACACGGCGTGCTTGGGCTTGCCCGCCTGTCTACGCGATCGATGGTCGCGGTCGCCACGTTCCTGACCGCCGGCGCGGTCGCCGTCGCAATACTGCGAGGTCTCGGACTATGAAGCGGAACATCTACAAATTCGTGGCCGCTCTCGCCTCGGGTATCGTCTTCGGCTTCGGACTGTCCCTGTCCGGCATGCTGAACCCGGTCCGGATCCAAGGCTTCCTCAACGTGTTCGGCGTCTGGGATCCGAGCCTTGCCTTCGTTCTCGGCGGCGCCGTCGTCGTCGCCTTTATCGGAGTGCAGGTGATGAAACGGATGAAGCGTCCCGCCTTCGACGACAGCTTCCACGTGCCGATGAACCGTCGGATCGATGCTCCGCTGGTCGTTGGTTCGGCCTTGTTCGGCCTGGGCTGGGGGATCGGTGGCTTCTGTCCCGGTCCGGCAGTCGCATCCCTATCGCTCGGCCTTCCGCAAACGTTCTTGTTCGTCGTCGCCATGCTGATCGGGATGACCTTGTATGACAGAGTATGGAGCAGACGGACGTGAACACCTCCATTTGGGCGGCAGTTGGCTCCGGCGAAATCGTCGGCTTCATGCTCGGCCTGCTCGGCGGCGGCGGGTCCATCCTGGCAACGCCCCTTCTGCTCTATGTGGTGGGGGTGACGCAGCCGCATATCGCGATCGGAACGGGTGCGCTCGCTGTTTCGGTGAATGCGTTCGCAAACTTTGCCAGCCACGCGATCAAGGGCCACGTCTGGTGGCGCTGCGCGGCCGTCTTCTCTGCACTCGGCGTCGTCGGCGCCCTCGGCGGCTCCAGTCTCGGCAAAGCGATGGACGGAGATCGCCTGATTTTCCTGTTCGGCATCCTCATGCTCGTCGTCGGCGTCCTGATGCTGAAGCCCAGGAAGCCAGTATCGATAGAATGCCGGCCCGTCGATCTTAAGATGTGCCTTGCCACCGCGGCCGTGGCACTCGCCGCCGGCGCTGCATCCGGCTTCTTCGGCATCGGTGGGGGCTTCCTGATCGTTCCCGGCCTCATGCTGGCGACGGGCATGCCGATGATCAACGCGATCGGGACATCTCTCCTCTCCGTCGCTGCGTTCGGACTGGCGACGACCCTGAGCTATGCCAGTTCAGGCTTGGTAGATTGGTGGCTTGCCTCCGAGTTCATTGGCGGTGGCATTGTCGGCGGTGTTTTTGGCATGCTGCTCGCTGCGCGGCTCAGCGCCTACAAGAACATCCTCAACCGCCTGTTCGCAGCGCTTATCTTCGTGGTTGCTGCTTATATTTTGTATCGGCACTGGGGGACGGTGGTGCCGGGCTAGGGCGCCAAGCGAAGGGCTCGACAGCGGACGAGCCGCGACTTCCGGCCAGAAGTGACCCTTCGCGTATGAAGAGCGAGCGACCCTTTCAACACCAACACGTTGACCATCTCGTAGAGCCCAGCGGCGGCGTTGCTGGAGAACCAGATGTTCAGTCCCCATAGTCTCTGAAAGCGACATGCTACCACTCCGGCACGGCCGCACACGGAGCGCGGCCGTGGCTCCCTGCGTCAATGCGCCATGAATATTGGCATGCTGCTTTGCTCGATCATGTTACGCGTCACGCCTCCGAAAAGTGTCTGCTGCCAGCGAGGGTGATTGTATGCGCCCATGACGATCAAATCGGCATTCACATCCGTCGCATGCTGCCTCAAGATCTCGTCAGCCCTGTTTCCGCCGCTGGCCACACGATCCACCTGAACCTTGACCCCGTGACGGGAGAGGAAGCTTGCGATGTCGGCCCCTGGCTCCTCTCCATTCACCCGCTCTCGCGAGACTGGATCGATCATCGTCACGTAGACGCAGTCGGCCGTCTTCAACAGGTCAAGGGCCTGCCTTGCGGCACGCGACGCCTCGTCGCTCGAATCCCACGCCAGCACGATCGATTTGGAAGTAGAAGAGAGCGGCCGCCCCCCGCGGTTGATGATCACCGGCGTCGGCGTCCGGAACAGAGCGCCATCCATGACCCGTTTCTGGAGCTCCTCGTCCTTGCAGGCTTGGCGACCGACAAGTACGACGTCGGCATAGAGCGCCCGTTCTGCAATGTCCTCCCGCGCAAAGGCATATTCCGTATAGACGTCCTGCACATCGTAGGACAGTCCGGTGCGCGAGAGATACGCCTTGATCTCTTCGGCTTTCTTGACGAGTTCCTCGATTTCGCGTTGGCGTTCTTCCAGCCAGACGGTCGACAGGGAGTTGTATTCTCCCATCATCGGCGACGCTCCCATGCAGAGCACGACCGCGCTGAGATGTGCTCCGGAGGCCCCGCAAAACTCCACGGCCGCCTTCAGGTCTTCGTCGAAATATTTGGAAGTCAGGATGCTCATTACCGTGCGAATGGACATTTCGATCACCTCTCTTGTTGAATATCGAGAGGATAACGGCACTTGCGGCGACGTTCTTTGATCTTCGTCAAGCATGGGATGAACGATCGCGGCGTCGCCGGGAGACGAACTTGTCGACCTCGGTCACGAGAACGAGGGAGCTAGCGATCAGCATGCTGAGGCCCCATTCGAGAGGCATGATCGGCGACAGGCCGAGCGTTCCGCTAAGCCACGGCACGTACATCGCCGAGATGTGGATCGTCTGGGCGGCGAGCACGCTGAGGAGCAGGAAGCGGTTTCGAAGGATATCGACGGAGAATATCGATCGTCTTTCGGAGGAGCATGCCAGGGTCTGGACGTTCTCGAACATCACGAAGATGAGAAGCGTTATGTTGCGGGCTTCGGGAACGCCATATCCATGCGCAATCATCCACTGGAATGCCAGGAACGCCGCTCCGCCGATCACGACCGTCGATTGGACGACGCGCTGGATCATCGTCCCGTCGAGGACAGGTTCGAGCGGAGAACGTGGCGGCCCCGCCAGTTCGTCTCCTTCCGGCCTGCCGCCGGCAAGCGCGACGTCCTGGATGCCGTTTGTCACGAGATTGAGCCATAAGAGCTGAACAGGGAGGAGCGGCATGGGCAGGCCGAACGGCAGCGCGAGCATGAAGAGCAGGACCTCGGCGGCGCCCGTTGCGACCGACATCAGCACCACCTTGCGGATGTTGCGATAGGCCGCCCTGCCTTCTGCGATCCCCGCGACGATGGATGCAAAGTTGTCGTTCGTGACGACAAGATCGGCGCTTTCCTTCGCCACCTCGGTTCCCCTGAGTCCCATCGCGACTCCGACATGCGCCTTCTTCAACGCCGGGCCGTCGTTCACGCCGTCTCCGGTGACGGCGACGATGTGGCCATTGCGGATCAGAGATGCGACGATCGCCGATTTCTGCGTTGGCTGCACGCGGGCGTAGATGCGGGCCTCCCTTGTGATCTCGTCCAGCCGTTGGTCGCCCGCTCGAGCGGCTTCATCGATGTCGTGGCCCGAAACGACCTGGCCCGCGTGAAAGCCCAGGCCGGCATCTCGGGCAATCGCGGCAGCAGTCCGCGGGTCGTCCCCGGTCACCATCACGACCTCCACGCCCGCCGCGTGGCAGTCTTTCATAGCGTTCGGCACTTCGGGCCGGACCGGGTCCTGCAGTCCGGCCAGCCCCAAGAACACGAGATCGACAAGGTGACCGTGTCCGAGGCTTCCGGCGAGGGACGCGCCGATTTCCCCTTCGGCGAACGCGAGCACCCTGAGGCCTCGAGCGGCCATTTCTTCCTTCTGCGCCAAAAGCGACGTACGGTCGATTTCGACTACGTTTCCCGCGGAGTCCATGCGATCAGACATTTCTATGAGCACCTCCGACGCCCCCTTGACGAAGACATGAATCCGATCATCGCCGTGGTGGAAGGATGCAGCGTATTTGTGCTCGGGCTCGTAGGCGATCCTTGCCGCCAGCGGGTATCGGTCGTTCAACTCTTCCTGTCCCAGCCCGGCCTTCCGTCCTGCTGCAAGAAGCGCCACGTCGACCGTGTCTCCGGCGGCGACCCAGAGATCGTCGCGGCGAGCCAGGGTTCCTTCGTTTGCGAGTAGTGCGGCGCGTAGCAGCCTGCGCGCCCTCTCGCGGACAAGGTCGCTGTCCAGGCCGCTCGCCCTGATCTCGCACTTGTCGAGATCTGCATGGGCGTCCAGGGCGATGTCCGTGCCGTCCGGCAGGCGAATTTCGGTTACCGTCTGCACGTTGCTGGTCAAGGTCCCCGTTTTGTCCGTGGCGATGATTGTAGTCGAACCCAGGGCCTCAACGGCCGGCATGCTTCGGACGATGACGTTGCGGGCGGCCATCCGCCGCATGCTGACGGCAAGCGCGACGGAGATCGCGATCGGGAGCCCTTCGGGAACAGCGCTCACCGCCAGTCCAACGGACATCATCACAAGGTCGTGCAGAGGTTGGCCCCGCATGAAGCCCGCGACGACCAGCAACAAAGCTGCCAATCCTACGAAAACCGCGAGCGCATTCGTGAACTTCGCCAGACGGGCAACAAGCGGGGGCTGCGACGAACTGGCTCTTCCCAACTCGGCGGCGATGCCGCCAAGCATGGTCGCGGTACCTGTAGCGGTCACGACGCCCTTGGCTCGCCCGCGCGTCACCAAGGAACCCGCGAGCAGCATGGAACTGGCGGTTTCATTCGACGATCCTTCGACGGTTCGCCCTTTGGGAACCGGCATCGACTCGCCGGTCAGAAGCGACTCGTCGCATCGGAGATCACTTGCATCGACAAGCATCAGATCGGCAGGGATTCGGTCGCCGGATTCCAGAAGAACGAGATCGCCCACGACCAGCCGCTTGGCCTCGATCCTGCAAGCCACGCCGTCCCGTATGACCCTGGCCGACGGCTGCTCAAGCTTGCGAAGGGCGGCGGCCGCTCGATCCGCAGAATACTCCTGGTAGGTGCCTATGGAGGCATTGATCAGAAGCACGGCGAGAATGAACAGGCCGTCTTCGATTCTGCCGGTCGCAAACGAGAGCGCCGATGCCAGCAAGAGGATGTAGATGATCGGATTGCGAAATTGGAGGAGAAAGACCCGCAGCGGCGATGGGGGCTCAGGCTCGGGCAGCGTGTTGGGTCCCAGCTCGGCGAGGCGTTCCTCGGCCTCGATGCTTGTCAGTCCGATCACCGCAGGCGTCGTGGGGGCGGGTGTCTGCGCCGTCAGATTCATCATGGGCTCCGGGCTTGTCGCGACGATTCATTGAAGGCTCCCCCGACAGCCTATGTGCTCCCGCGCAAGAGGCATTGACCGGGATCAAGGAGCTTCGATCGAACTGAGATATGCTGGAGCCGATTTATGGACCGCGGCTTTATGCGGCCACGCGCTGCGCTTGGATTGGTTCCCGACGATGCCGCGTGTGGACCCGCATTGATCAGGCAAGATTGGAAGGCACTAAAATGAACAAAAGCTCAGTACAGGCCGTGTTGCAGACGATGAAGGATGACCTTGTCCGTCGTCTCGGAGCGATCGATGCGGACCTCTGCGTCGCGCTCGAGAAGGACAGCGAGGAGCGCGCGACCCAGGTTGAAAACGATGAGGTTCTTCGCGAGATGCAAGCCGAGGGGCGCGACCAGATCGAGGCCATCGACGCGGCGATCGACCGGCTGAACGACGGCACATACGGGCGATGCGTCAAATGCCACCGCTCGATCGGCAAGGAGCGCCTCGCGGCGGTCCCCTATACACCGTTCTGCATCGATTGCGCAAAATCGTTCCGCTGAGGCTTCTGGATTGATGGGGGGGTGAGAGGTGGCTACAGCGGCGGCTTGGTGGGCTGGTAGGTGGACGTGGCCTGAGGGCGGGCTGTCGCGACTGAGGGAAGGAGACTCCCGGTCGGGCCTTCTGGTGCTGTCGTCGCTGCTTGCGCTTGCGGCCGCATTTGCCTTCTATCTCGCGGGTCACGGCCCTGGATATCGGTTAATCCTGGTCGGCTGCACCAGCCTGAGTCTGCTGTCCCTTTGCGTTGAAATCGCCAAGAAGCTGCAGAAAGAGGAATACGGTCTGGACCTGATCGCGGCCCTGGCCATGGGGTCCTCCTTATGGTTCGGCGAATATCTCGCCGGAGCGATCGTCGGCCTCATGTATTCCGGCGGTCAGTTTCTGGAGGCATACGCACATCGTCGCGCCGACGAGGGGATGTCGGCTTTGCTGGCGCAAGTTCCGCGGACCGCCCTGCGGCTTGCCGGGAGTGGCTTCGAAGAAATTCCGATCGAGACGGTCGCAGTCGGCGACGTGCTCCTGATACGCAAGGGAGACGTCGTACCGGCGGACGGGGCGCTCGTCGGCGAATTCGCAACGATCGACCAGGCGGTTTTAACCGGAGAGCCTTTCCCGGTGCGCATCGCCAAGGGTGGAAGCATTTCGAGTGGCGCTACGAACGAGGGCGACGCGGTTGAAATCCGTGTTCTAAGCCGTGCCGAGGACAGCACCTATGCAGGAATAGTCAGACTCGTGGAAGCGTCGAAGCGATCCAAGGCGAAGCTGATGCGCCTGGCCGACCGGTTCTCGGTCTGGTTCCTGTTCGCTACGATCGCGGTCGCAGGACTATCGGCAATCTTGTCCGGAGACATGTCACGGATCGTGGCCGTGCTGGTCGTCGCCACGCCATGTCCGTTGATCTTAGCCGTACCCGTCGCACTTGCGGCCGGCACTTCAAAAGCCGCCAAGGAGGGCGTTCTGGTGAAGGGAGCGGGACCTCTTGAGGCCCTCGCCCAAGCCACCGTAGTAGTGTTCGACAAGACGGGGACGCTCACCGCAGGACAGCCCGAAGTCGGCGCGATAGACGGCCCGGAGCATCCAGACAGAATCCTGCGGCTGGCCGCCTCGCTGGACCAGGCGTCCGGCCATGTGGTCGGGCGCGCGCTGGTGGACGAGGCGCATAGGCGTGGATTAGTGTTGACCCGCCCGTCGGGGGTGACCGAGACTGCGGGATCCGGGATCTCCGGAATCGTCGATGGCGTGCATGTCGACGTCGGAGGAGACACCTATTTCGGAGAGGCTCCGCCGTCCGGGCCGAACGGTTCAAGCAGCGCAATGCGTGTGAAGGTGCTCTTTGACGGCGCGTCGGCTGGCACGATCACGCTCGAAGACCGGCTTCGCAAAGACGCCGTCCAGCTCGTCAACCAGCTCAGGGCATCAGGGATTTCTCGAATAGTCCTCGCTTCCGGGGACGAGCTGCCTATCGCGACAGCCATAGCTCGCTCTTTGGGCCTGGACGACGTCGCGGCGAGGCTCGATCCCGCAGACAAAGTCGCAGTCATCGAGAAGGAGCGCGTCCACGGGAGAGTTCTGATGGTCGGCGACGGAGTGAACGACGCGCCAGCGCTGGCGGCAGCCGAAGTCGGAATCGCGGTGGGCGTCGAAAACCTTGCGGCGGCTGCGGAGGCTGCGGATATCGTGCTCGTCCGGGACGACCTCACGCAGATAGTGAAGGCGATAGGCATCGCGCGTCGTTCACGCAAAATCGCGCTTCAGAGCATCTATACGGGTATAGGTCTCTCGCTCATCGCGATGGGGTTTGCGGGAGCGGGATACCTTCCGCCGGTTGGCGGCGCGTTGCTTCAGGAGGCCATCGACGTGGCGGTCATCCTCAACGCCCTTCGCGCCCTCTAATGGGCGAGAAGCACTGGTAGCTCGGCCTTGACGAGCAGTTCCCGAGTGACGCCGCCGAGGATGAATTCACGAAGCCGGGAATGGCCAAATCCGCCCGCGACCAGAAGGTCCGCTTTTCGTTCCAGCGCGGCCGATTGGATGGCAGCGGTCGCGGTCTCTCCACCTGCCTGAATCGATACGTCTTCCACTTCGAATCCCGAGTGCCTCAAAGAAGAGATCAGTAACGAGCGGTTCGCCTCGTCGATCTCCTTGTCGTCGGTGATCGAGATGACCTGCACCTTGGTCGCGCGTTCGATGAAAAAGCGGGCGCAGGATAGGGCACGTGCTGCGGTGGCGCTGCCGTCCCAGGCAACGGCGATCGTGTCCACGCGAGAGCAGACGCTGGTGGCGGGAAACAGTACGATAGGACGGCCGCTCCCGAACAGCAGCGTCTCGGAAAACTGGCGGGACAGTTCCGAGGCCTCGACGATGGAGAGGTCGTGACACCTGGCGATTTCGGAAAAACGTTCGTAGACGAACGGCTCCGTGGCCTCGAATCCATGGATTCGCACTTCGACGCCAGTCTCCGAAACAGCGTGATCGAGATGTTCCCGCAACAAAGTCCCGCTGTGCCGGCTATTCCCCTCTGCTTGTTCCCGCCATGTGTCGACATCGATAAAAGTGGGAAAGGGCTGATGGACCTGGGGGATCCGGACTTGCGGGATGCTGGCGACGAGATCGGCGTCGTTCTGCCGAGCGAGGCCGATAGCATTGTCGACTATGGTGAAGGAACTGGGGTCGGGATAGGTCGATAACGGGAGATGGAACTGCGGCTTCATGCTGGCCTCCTGAGGTTAAACAGCCGTCATGATGCCTGCCGCGGAGAGAGTTCGCATTGCGCTTTGTCAAGGCCGCGGCGCAACGAAGCTCCTATGATCTTGCCTTCATTAAAGCTGGAGGACACGGCCATGACGATCAAGCTGACGGAGATCAACCCCGGTGAGTGCTACCGGATCCTTGAGAACGAGCGCTTCGGTCATCTCGCCTGCTGCAAGGATGGGCAGCCTTACGTGGCGGCGATCTATTTCGCCTTTTCCAGCGGGGTTGCCTATAGCTTCACCATGCCCGGCAAGAAGCTCGACTGGATGCGGGGAAACGACAAGGTCTGCCTTCACGTCGAGCAGCGTTCGAGCGCAGGCGGGTGGACGAGCGTCGTTGTCGAAGGCAGGTTCGAGGAGTTTCCTGACAGCGACGCGCGACGAAGCGAAAGGCTCCATGCATGGTCGCTTCTCCAAAAGTATTCGGACTGGTGGGAGATCGGCTCCATGAAGCCCCACGAGCTCCCCATGCTCGACGGCTCTCCTCACGTCTTCTACGGGATCGTCGTAACGGCCGTGTCGGGTCGAAGCGCAGTCAGGACGGAATGACCGACGATCCTCGCGCTGATTCCACATCCCGCAAACGGAGCACCACATGCCAATTCCCTCAGCCTGCATCGCAGCGAAACGCTCAACGCCGACCTCCCGCCCATTGTTAGCAAGCGGTTCCTGATCCAAGTCACTACGGATTTGACGGCGTCCGCCGCGCGACGGGGCTACGATACTGTGAATTCCTGGCTCGACTTGTCTGCAGCATCGACAACGGTGATGCGGTCGAGGTCCTTTCGGACGACGTTGAAAGCGAGCTGGAGCAGTATCCCAGGGAGGCGGCGCGGCTATGCGAGGCCGGGTCAAGAACGTTGTCGCACGCCGCCGAACTGTATTGTGACGCCGCCTCCTGTCAGGTTAGCGAGGCTGAAGCGAAGACTGTCGTGTGAAGCGCGGGGCTTACCGGGTCGTTCGCAAGACGAGCACGGAGCATGGGGCACGCTGCACGACATGGTCCACGACCGAGCCGAAGACTCGGTCGAGCACGTCGTCTCGGTGAGAGGCAATCACAACGAGATCGGCGGCGATCTCCTTCGCCATGGCGATGATGACCTGAGACGGGTTGCCCGCGCGGACGTGTATCAAAGCAGGAGTGTTGGTCGACCGCAAAGCTTCCGAAAGTCTGCTCTCGGCGGCGGCCATCACATCGACCGCCCAATCGTCCGGCGCGGCAGACAAAGGCAGACCCTCAACCGCGTGAATGAGGTGGAGGCTTCCGTTGGGCGCGAGCTGCGCGCGGGCCGTTTCGACGAGCTGTAGCATGCGTTGCCGGGATCCTCGGCCGATGGCGCAGACGATGGTGGCGAACATGTCAGTATATGTCCTTTCCAGATGGGCTGACGAACTCGGTCGTCAGCCCATCGTCATGCGCTTCCTTGAGAAGCCGATCGGCGCTCATGATGTCGAGACACATGGTGCCAGTGAAGGATTGCCGGAGCGCGCAGCAAAAATGGTCTCTCGCCCACGCCTCGCCTCGCGGCGTCACTGCTGTCACCTCCCAGCGATCCTCGTCTCGACGTCCGAGAACAAGGTCTGCGCACGTTCGCTCGACCGGAGGAATGGTCGTGGCTACGTCGGTTGCTGTCTTGCGTGCCTCTTCTTGTTCGCGCATGTCCGTCTCCTTTGGATGAGGTCGTGGCGCTGTGTCCACGAGCTTATCTGCTCTAAGACAATCGGTCTTTGACGAGTATCAATCCGGATGTTTGACCGGGATCAAGCCGGGGCCCGGTAGGTGGTGATACGACTATAGCGATGCCCATGCCGATGGAGGGAAACGTGAGGGCCATGGTACTGGAAGAGGTGGGGCAGCCGCTCCGTCTAGTGGAGCGGCCGGACCCGCCAGCGTCGCCCGGCCACGTCGTCGTCAAGGTGGAGGCCTGCGGCGTCTGCCGGACGGACCTTCACGTCTGCGACGGAGACCTCTCCCAGCCAAAGCTTCCCCTCGTTCCGGGGCATGAGATTGTGGGAACCGTGATCGCAGCGGGCGAGGGCGTTCCTCGTCGTCTTATCGGTCGAAAAGTCGGGGTACCCTGGCTGGGCCACACCTGCGGCCACTGCCCATATTGCCGACAGGGTCGCGAGAATCTTTGCGACGCCCCCGGCTTCACCGGTTACTCGATCGACGGCGGCTTCGCGACGCATGCGGTCGTCGAGGCGGGCTACGCGTTCGAATTGCCTAACGATACGGACTCGGTGGCGACCGCGCCTCTTCTCTGCGCTGGCCTCATCGGCTGGCGATCCTTGAAGATGGCGGGCGAGGGGAGGACGATCGGCATCTACGGGTTCGGCGCGGCCGCCCACATCCTCGTGCAGGTGTGCAAGCATCGGGGCCAGAGCGTCTATGCGTTCGTGCGTCCTGGAGACGAGGCTGGGCGGAAGTTCGCGCTTGATCTTGGCGCCGTCTGGGCCGGGTTCTCCGGTGAGAGGCCGCCGGTGCCCCTCGACGCCGCCATCATCTTCGCGCCGGCCGGCGAGCTCGTGCCGATGGCGCTCGACGTAGTGCGGAAGGGCGGAACGGTGGTCTGCGGCGGCATCCACATGTCAGACATCCCGAGCATGCCCTACCGTCTGCTCTGGGGCGAGCGGCGGGTCGTCTCGGTGGCGAACCTGACGCGGGGCGACGGGGCGGAATTCTTCTCGATCGCGAAGGCGGCCGAGGTCAGATGCGTGACCATCGTCTACGCGCTTGAACATGCAAACGAGGCTCTCGACGACCTGCGGGCAGGCCGCATCAACGGCGCAGCCATCATCGTGCCATAGCCGCCATCCGCGTTGACGAGGATCAATGCGGATCGATCGGGCAAAACGGAAGCTTCTTCGTCAAGACGTCCGTCGACAACCGGCGGCGCTTCCGCGAGGAGATCAGAGATGTCGCGTTCGTTGCTAGCCCTGGGGGCGCTCTTCATCGCAGGTGAGAGCCTGTTGTCGGCTCCAGCCGTTGCAAACAGCCTGTCGCTCGCGCCCATGCTCCAGCGTGTCGTGCCGAGCGTCGTCAGCATCTCGGTGCAGGGCAAGGAACTCGACGACGCGGATGCGACGCTCGCCGATCCCTTCTACAGAAAGTTTTTCGGACTACCTGACGACGCCGCGCCGGCAGAGAACGGCTTCCAATCGGCCGGCTCGGGTGTCGTCATCGACGAGGTCCACGGCTACATCGTCACCAACCAACATGTCATAGCAAGCGCCTCGAAAATCGAGGTGGCGCTCTCCGATGGCCGACGCTTCAAAGCGAAACTCGTCGGCGCCGATCCCGAGACGGATGTCGCCGTCGTTCAAATTCCACCCGATCATCTTGTTCATGCCGATTTTGGAAGCGCGTCCTCGCTCCATGTCGGCGACGTCGTCGTGGCAATCGGAAATCCCTTCGGCCTGGGCCAGACCGCCACTATGGGCATCGTCAGCGCGCTTGGACGCCGGGCCGTGGGATCGGAGGGGTACGAAGGATTCATTCAGACGGACGCTTCGACAAATCCCGGCAACTCGGGCGGCGCACTTGTAAACGAGGACGGCGTCGTCGTCGGGATCAACAGCGCGATCATCGGGCCGGCCGGCGGAAGCATCGGCATTGGTTTTGCAGTGCCCGCCGAGACCGTCGGCATCGTGATGCGGCAGCTCATCCTGACCGGCAAGCTGGTACGCGGCGAGGTGGGACTGGTCACGCAGGACCTGACGCCCGGTCTTGCAAAAGCGTTCGGCGTGGATGAAGGGCCGGGGGCGCTCGTCAGCGAAGTCCGGCCCGGTTCGCCGGCTGCGAATGCAGGAATTCAGCCGGGCGACGTCGTCCGAATGGTCGACGGAAGGACGGTGCGCGGCGCGTCCGACGTACGCAGGCTTGTGGGATCGCTACCATTGCAGTCCAAGCCATCCTTCCAGATCGATCGCGCCAGCCGAAGGATAGAGGTCTTTCCTGAGGTATCCGCCGCACCGGTCGCCGAACCGGCCGCTCCTCGTACCATCCATATCTCCCGTGGCCCTCTCGCCGACGTCGAGATGGCGAACTCCCCCGACGGTCTCGGCGCGCGCGTCGTCGTCGCGACGGAGGGCTCGGTCGCTGCACAGGCCGGCCTGCAGGCGGACGACGTTATCGTCGCTGTCGACCAGCAGCCGGTGACCGACGTCGGGCAACTTCTCGCAATTCTCTTGAAGGAGCATGCCCGCGCTCTCATCACCGTCGTGAGGAACGGCCACCGCCTCTTCGTGGCCACCGACGTGCAGACTCAGTAGCGAGTTCGCAGACGATGTTCGGTCCGCTGAGATCTCAAGGTCGCTCACCTGCTTGATGAAGATCAAAGACGGAATTCTACGGCGCTGGCACGATCGGCACGTCGCAAACCTGAAGGAGGTTGTCATGAACGACATTCAACTCAGACAGAACATTCTTGACGAAATGGAATTCGAGCCCAGCATCGACGCGGCTGATATCGGCGTCGCGGTCGACAGCGGGATTGTAACCCTGACGGGTCATGTGCGCACCTACGCGGAGAAGGAAGCCGCCGAGCGGGTGGTTCGTCGCGTCAAGGGCGTGCGCGGAATTGCTGCCGAAATTGAAGTGCGGATCTTCGGACCCAAGGAAACAGACGACGACGACATCGCCCGGCGAGCTGTCAAAATGCTCGACTGGAACGTTTCCGTGCCAAAGGATTCCGTGCAGGTGCGGGTTCTCACAGGGTGGGTGACCCTGCGGGGCGAGGTCGAGTGGCAATATCAAAAGAACGCGGCTTACGACGCAGTGCGCGATCTCGCCGGCGTGGTGGGGGTATCCAATCTCGTGGAGCTGAAGCCCCGCGTTACGGCCGTGGATGTCAAGAAGCGCATAGAGGATGCGTTTCAGCGCGACGCCGCTCTTGACGCCGATGCAATTAGGATCGATGTGAAAGGCAGAAAGGTTATCCTCTCAGGCAAGGTGAAGACCTGGTCGGAACGGCAGGCGGCGGAACGCGCTGCATGGTCCGCTCCGGGGATCAGCACTCTCGACGATCGGCTGACGGTCGGGTGATCGAATATCGTGAGCTGCTAGACATTAGCCGCTCCGCCTACATTCAGCAGCAAGGGCGCCGCTGAGCGCCCCTTGCATAGCCTCAAATTTCCGAGATCGACTTGCGCGCAAATCTCGTCTCCGAAATTCCGTGCCTGCCAATGCAGAGCCTCCGTCGCGAGTGCAGGGAAACCTTTGTTGTTCTTGGAGAACGGCCTTGGGCGGGGACGTAGGCCGCGGGATCTTCCGCGAAGACAGACATGCGCCTCGACGCCGTCCGCGCCGCGTTCATTTTTTTAAATTGAAATCCTGCAGTCGAGCAGAATCTCGATCATGCCTCGCGTCGAGCAGTAGCCTGAGACGAGCCGACATCTCCGAAGCCGTATACGGCTTCTTCAGCCAGCCGGCGCCCGCTTCGATCTCCTTCTCCGCAGCATGAGGCTCCGAAAAGCCCGACGTGAGAAGAATTTTCACCGTCGGCCAGCGCTCGCGTACCCTTCGGGCCAATTCGTCGCCGTTCATCCCAGGCATCGCAACATCGGTGAACAGAAGCGCTACGTCATGCGCCGCCTCCAGCTCCTTCAACGCGTCGATCCCGTTCGTAGCTTCGATCACTGAATAGCCAAGCGTCTCCAGACGGCCGACCGTCACTCTGCGAACTCTCGCGTCGTCCTCGACCACCAGGATGGTTTCCGTGCCTCGAGACGGAGCGTCCTCGGCCCGCTGTTCGCCGGGAAGGGAATCTTTTCCGGCGTCGGCGCGTGGAAGGAAGAGGCGTACCGTCGTCCCCTCGCCAGGTTCGCTATAGAGCTGCAAGTGTCCTGCGGATTGCTTGGCGAAACCGTAGACCATGCTGAGCCCAAGTCCCGTTCCCGAACCCGTCGGCTTTGTTGTGAAGAACGGTTCGAAAGCACGTTCCATCACCTCCGAGGTCATTCCAGTGCCCGTGTCTGTCACCGAAATGAGGACGTATTTGCCGGGGCGGATCGCCGGGTACATGCCGGCGTAGTCGGAGTCGATCTCGACGCCGGATATCTCGATCGCCAGGCGGCCGCCGGCAGGCATCGCGTCCCTGGCGTTGAGCGAAAGGTTGAGAAGCGCGCTCTGGCTGCGCCTTGTCCGCCATTGCGCTCAGCCGCCGTCCAGGAATGATCGTCCGGAGCTCGACGGAGTCGCCGAGCGTTCGCTGGACGAGGTCTGAAAACTCTCCAAGCAGGGCGCCGACGTCCAGCACCTTCGGTGCGAGAGCTTGCCGCCTTCCGAACGCCAGAAGCTGCGAGGTCAGTCTGGCGCCGTCGTCGGCCGCGGACTGCGCCTCGCGCAGCAGGGACAACTGCCCCGGCTCGGCCAGACGGGCCTCCAGCATTTCGAGGTTGCCGCTGATGACGGCGAGCAGATTGTTGAAGTCGTGGGCGAGCCCTCCGGTCAACTGGCCGACCGCCTCCATCTTCTGCGACTGCCGGAGCTCGGCTTCTATGCGGTGGCGGCTCGTGAGATCCCTTACGAAGCCCGTGAAGGTCCGCTTGCCGCCCACGATCGCCTCGCCGACCGAGAGCTCCATCGGAAAGGTGGTCCCGTTCTTTCTGAGACCGACGACCACGCGCCCATAGCCGATGATCCGGCGGCGCCCGGTCCGGATGTATGAATCCAAGTATCCGTCGTGCGCCTCCCGGTCGGGCGAGGGCATCAGCATGGAGACGTTCCGCCCGGTGGTCTCGTGCGCGGAGTAGCCGAAGAGTTTCTCCGCCGCAGCGCTGAAAGAAGCGATGACACCTCTGTCGTCTATGACGACCATTGCGTCTGGGACCGTATCAAGAATGGACTGGAGGTGAGCCTGTCGCTCCCGCAGTTCGTGCTCGACCTCCTGCATGAGTGTCACGTCGTTGTTGGACTGGACGATGAGCGTGTCAGGATCGCCAAGTTCGAGGAGGGTCCACCGTGTCACAATGGCCAGCCTGACACCGTCCTTCCGTCGGTGACCCACCTGACCGCTCCAAGATCCCTTGGTACGCACATTGGCTCGAATCTCCGCCACGTCTGCCGGAAATTGCGTATCCAGGAGCTCGTGCACCACCTTTCCTACAGCCTCCGTGGCGGACCATCCGTAGAGTTGCTCGCAGCCCGAGGTCCAGCGCTGGATGACGCCGTCCAAGCCGTGGACGATGAGGTTGGCCCCGTCGAATATGCGCACGATCCGGTCCAGGTCGGTTTCACTGGTAGCGTATTCCAGCATAGCGTGCTCCAGAGTCTGTCTCTTCGAACTCGTCGTCCGGGTCTTCGTCGGCGGCGCGGGCCAGTGACGACCGGCTGGCAACCTTGAACTGATGCTTGTCCGCAGGCAATAGTATGCCCTTGGCCACCAGCTTGGTAAGCGTCCTCGACACGGTCTCGATCGTCATGCCGAGATGGTCGGCGATGTCAGCGCGCACCATTGGCAGACTGATCGTCCGGCCGTCCCGCCCCTCGTTCCGCTCCAGCTGATGAAGAAGGAAGGTGCAGACACGCTGCTCGGCGTTCTTATGCGACAGCAGGAGCATGTGGTCCTGTGCCGCCGAGATTTCGTCGCGAAGTTGCGACAGAAGCTGAAGCCGGAAATCAGGCACGAGTTGCAGTTCCTCTTCCAGCGTCCGCTTGTTCATCCGGGTGAAGGCCACGTCATCGATGGCCTCGCCTGCAAACATGTAGCGGTTGCGAAATGACAAGCCGACCAGGTCGCCCGCGCCAAGGAAACCGATGATGAGGCGGCGGCCGTCGGGAAGGAACCGGCATATGCGGACGTTCCCGCGGACGATGCGAAACACATGGCGGGCGGCGTCGCCCTCGAAGAAGATCGTGGTTCCCGACTGGGCAGTCTCGACGGTCTGGCGCATGAACAGGGGCGAGAAGTCGATCATTCCATGCGCCCGCAGCCGTTCGAGTGAATGGATGTTTGATACCGCTTGCATGTCGTGGCCTCCATCTGCCGTTGCTTGGCCTGGATTTGACCGAACCCTGATGACACCGGAATGCGAGAAGCGTAAGACTTGGTGCGATTGTGTAACAATCCGTAACAAGCGAAGAATGCCGGAATGACGAGCGGAACTCTCAGGCGGACCCGCATACTTGTCGTGGACGACGATGTCCGGATTCAGAGAATGCTTGCGCAGTACCTCGGCGAGGAGGGATTCGACGTCGACGTGGCAGGCAGCAGCTCACAGATGCGCGCGAGAATGGCGGGCGCGAAATTCGACGCCGTCCTGCTCGACGTCGTCCTGCCGGGAGACTGCGACGGACTCCAACTCGCAAGGGAAATCCGTTCAGGTTCGGACGTCCCCATCATCATGCTGTCCGGCCGCGACGATGTGATGGACCGCGTCGTCGGTCTGGAGGTCGGCGCGGACGACTATATTGGCAAGCCATTCCATCTCCGGGAGGTGCTCGCCCGCGTGAGGACGGTTCTGCGAAGACGAACAGTTTCAACCGAACCCGCACCCCCGGAAGAAGGCGTGCTCCGTTTCGCGGGATGGCGGCTTGACGTAGAACGGAGAGCGGTGACCAACCCGGCCGGGGACGAAGTGGCGATGTCGACGGGGGAGTTCGACATGCTGCATGTATTCGCCACCCATGCCGGGCGCGTCATGACCCGTGACATACTGATGGACTTGACGCACAAGCGTGGCCGCGACGGCTTCGACCGAACTATCGACGCGCTGATCGTGAGGCTGCGGCGCAAGATAGAGACGGATCCGGCCAATCCTAGCCTGATTAAGTCCGTCCGCGGCGTCGGATATCTCTTTACAGCAAGGCCGGAGACGGCTTCTGGTCGATCCTGAACATCAGGCCATGATCCCACCGGCGAAATCGGTCTTCGCTTTCCATCTCTGAGAAATCACCTGGAAACTGCGCCCAGAACCGCATGTAGTCGCATCCCGCCGATCGCCTTCGCAGCGAGGTGAACAGGAGGTCCGTGATGGTCACGTCGTCAATGACGCTCGCCACCGCGAAGATCGGCACGTCCATCAATCGTCCGGCGATCGGATGCGTGCCGATCCGGTAGACGGCCAGCCCACGCACATAACCTGCCGGATCCTTTAACGAGACGAGCGTCCACCGATCGGGGCTCGCCACCACTCGCGCCCAATCGTCGGCAGAAAAGCACGGAGCCGCCACCTGAATCAGGCTGTAGGCGATCAGCGCATCGTCCAAGTGGAGCAGGTGGACGCAATATCCCGATGTCATGGCGGCTTTCCTCCTCGATCGAGAGGAAATCTTCGCATGGTCCGGCAGTTAGGACCTTGTCCCAGGTCAATCCTCAGTTTGGGAAACTCGAATGACAAAAGCCAGGGTGATTTGATGGTGATCAAAGACTGAGATTGCAATGGACTGTTCTATGTACGCGTCGCCGCCTGTGAACGACGGCATTCTTGAGAGAAGGAGAATGACAATGGCAGACTCTTCAACGAAACTTTCCGTTAAGACCGAAGCAAGGCCGGCGGCCCCCGCCGACCGCTGGTGGCCCCTCGACAGCCTCCGGTCCGAGATCGACCGCGTGTTCAACGACTTCGGGAGCCCGTCGATTTTCGACCGGGCCTTCAGCAGGATGCCGGCCGCGTTCTCGCGCGGCATGCTCGCCGTCGATCTCGTTGAATCCGACAAAGCCTTCGAGCTGTCGGCCGAGCTTCCAGGCGTCGACGCCAAGGATCTTGACATCACGCTCGCCGACGGTGTGCTCACCATCAAGGGCGAGAAGAACGAGGCCAAGGAAGAGAAGGAAAAGGACTATTACCTCTCCGAACGGCGCTACGGGTCGTTCCACCGAAGCCTGGAATTGCCGCGCGGCGTGGACAGCGAGAAGATCGAGGCAAAGTTCTCCAACGGCGTTCTCAAGGTGACGCTGCCGAAGACACCCGAGCGGCAGCAAAACAGCAAGAAGATCACGGTGAAGGCGGCCTGACGGTCAACCCTCCGCTACGCCGAGGGGGTGGCGCGTACGGTGGGGCGCGGAGAGGGAGGGGCGGGCCCCTCCCTCTTTTTCAGTTGATGCGGATGTGGTTCTCGACGGCGGCAACGCCTGGTACGGACCAGGCCGTCCGCTCGGCGACGCCGCGCTCGTGCCAGGCGCGCACGCCCCCTTCGAGAACGACCTTGTCGTCCTGAACCTTGACCGTGATCCCTCCAGCGTCGACTTCGGCACTCCGTTTCAGGGCGTCCTCGATCCGACGGCGGACGTCCGGCACCGTCGGGCACGGCCGTATCGTCAGCAGATTGATGACGCCGACCACGCCGCCGAGCTTCCTGACGGCATGTTCGGCGGCAGTCCTCTGAAACCGCCAGCGCACTTCGCCCGACAACGTGACCCAGCCGCTCTCGACCTTTACATGCACCGATCCCTCCGGGAGCGCCGTGTTCCAGGCGATGATGTCGATCGCCCGCGATGCTATCTGGTCGTCCGCATGCTGCTTGTGACCGACGCGCCGCACCTCGATCTCTACAGCCACCGCCCGGACGCCCTTCATCCGCGCCGCGACGTCTTCCGCTGTCAGCTTTTCCGCGTAGGTCGACACATGACCGGAGAGGGTCGCAATGCCATCTTCCACCGAGACCCCGATATGGGCGGCGTCGATGCTGGGTTCGAACGCCAGCTCGTCGAGTATGCCCTGTTGGATTGCCAAGTCCGTCATTTTTACCTCCTGTTGGGTTCCGAAGCGCGTTGGCCTCGTGGGGTATGATGCGCCATCCAAAATTATTGGCTTTGCGCTTGGTCAATCGAACCTGGCGGTGGCCTGCATCACCCCCAAATTGCGGATCAGGCGAACCGCGAACGGGTCTTTGACCTTCGTCAACGTGGTTTCGTCCGGAGTGCCTTAAAGTACCCGACAACACATAGGAGCTGTCATGGCCAATCCGATCCTTCACTTCCATGGCGCCGCTGGGTCGGTGACCGGATCGTGCTTCCTTTTAGAGAGCGGTGACACACGCATTCTCATCGACTGTGGAATGTTCCAGGGCTCGAAGTCGGAGAAGGAACTCAACTACAAACCATTTCCCTTCGAGCCGTCGCGGATCGACGCCGTGCTACTCACACACGCGCACATCGACCACTCGGGGCTGCTTCCGAAGCTTGCGAACGCGGGATATGCCGGGCCAATCTTTGCAACGGCAGCAACCATCGACCTTTGCACGATCATGCTGCAGGATTCGGGTCACATCCAGGAGTCGGAGGTCCGGCAGCTCAATCGAAGGAATCGGAGAAGGGCGCGAGAGACGGTGGAGCCCGTCTATACCGCCGACGACGCCTGCAGAATGCTGCCGCAGTTCATTGCCGTCGAGTACGGTGAGTGGCGGGAGACCGTTGGCGGCGTGAAGTTCCGTTATTGGAATGCTGGACACCTGATGGGTTCCGCATCGATCGAAGTCGAGGCGCCAGGCGCCGACGGGGCGACAAGATCTTTGTTCTCCGGCGACGTCGGCGCGAGCAACAAATTGTTCGAAAACCTCCCTCGGGCACCTTCAGATGTCGATTACCTCATCTGCGAAAGCACATACGGAGACCGTGAAAGGGAAGAATACGCTCTGAAAGATCGACGGGACCGGCTGCGCGAAGTAGTCGCGACTTCGAACAGCCCCAGCGGGGTTCTTCTGATTCCCTCCTTCGCCGTCGAGAGGACGCAGGAGGTGCTGACTGACCTCGTGGCCCTCATGGACGAAGGAGAGGTGCCACGGTGCCCTATCATGATAGACTCGCCGCTCGCGTCGAGAGCGACCGAGGCATTCAAGAAGCATGCGGCGGACCTCGGTCACGGCAAGGCGTTCCTTCGCGCGCTTAACGCTCAAAACGTGCGCTTCACGGAGACTGCCGAGCAGTCGAAGGCGCTCGATCTCGTCCGGGGCTTTCACATCATCATTGCGGCAAGCGGAATGTGCGAGGCAGGGCGGATTCGCCACCGCCTGAAGAACTGGCTCTGGCGGCCGGAGTGCACTGTGCTGTTCGTCGGGTTCCAGGCGGCGGGGACGCTTGGCCGTATCCTGCAGGAGGGCGCTACCGATATCCGCATCCAGGGCGAGGAGATTCACGTCTGCGCCAGGATGGCCACGCTCGACGCCTACAGCGGACACGCGGATGCAAGCGAACTGGATGCGTGGGTTGCCGAGCGGGAGCCGATCCGGAACGCAGTCTTCCTTGTCCATGGAGAGGAGCGCGCTCGTGAAGCGATGTCCGCGCGTCTCTCGAAGCAAGTTTCGGCAAAGGTCGTCTGCCCGTCGCTGGATGATGCCTACGAGCTTTCACCGGCGGGTGCACGCCTCATCGAAGACACGAGGCCCGCACGTATCAAGCCGGTCGTGCCCGGCAAGCCAGACTGGAACAACGACTATCAGCGGTTCGTTCTGGACCTGTCCGATCGTCTGAAATCCGTCGCCGACGAGAAGGGTCGCGCGGTCGTGCTGCGCAGGCTTCGACGCGCACTGGACCCGGACGAAGTTTCGGCTGCCGAAGGGAGGAGAGACGGCAATGTTGATCATGGATCGTGACTGCAAGCGCGGCGGAGAACGCTTCGCGATACCGACCCAGGGTGAGGTGCAAGGCAAGCTTACCGTCCTGGAGGTCGTCGCTATAACCTGCCTGAGGGAGGTTCTCGCTTCGAAGAATGCCTTTGCGGTCGCTGCGTTAAAGAAGAAGGTCTTGCGGGCCATGAAGGAGCAGTGCGCGCCGTTCGGTCTGTCGTCGGAAGACGAGACGTCCGTCCTCGAGTACGCATGCGAGTTCTTCGAAGAGGCAAGCAAGGAGGCAGCCAGGCAAGGCGCAACGAAGGCGGCTGCGAAGTCTGCTGGGACGGCACGCTCCAGGGCTTCGGGCCATGGATAGGGTTGCCGTCACTTTCAACGCCGGGTCCTCCAGCCTCAAGGTCGGCGTCTTCAGCCTGAAGGACGGTCGAGCACTCCGGCTGGGAGGTGGTATTGCCACGCTCGGGGACCAGCCAAGGTTCACCTTGCGATTTTCTGGCGGGGACGAGGCTGTCGATCTTCCGTCCAGTACAGAGATCGACGCGCGGCTGGTATTGCAGGTCGTCGATTGCATTGTCCGCAGAGGATTCGACCCCGTGGTGGCCGGCCATCGAATCGTCCACGGCGGACAGGTCTTCGATGGCCCCGTTCTTCTGGAGCCAGACGTCGTCCTCAGAATGGAACACCTGACGCATCTCGCGCCGGTGCACCTTCCTCCGGCGCTTGCGATCGTTCGCGCCGTCCGGAGTGCATATCCGGACATACCGCAGACTGCGTCGTTCGATACCGCATTCCATTCGTCGCAGAGCAGTCTTGCCGCGCGGCTCGCCATTCCCAGAGAGCTGCACGACGCCGGGGTCCGCAGATACGGCTTCCACGGACTTTCCTATAAGTACGTCGCCGGCGAGCTCAGGAAACACGATCCAGACCTGGCCGCCGGCCGTATCATCTGCGCGCATCTTGGAAGCGACGCGAGCCTTTGCGGAATGGTCGACGGCGTGAGCATAGACACCAGCATGGGCTTCTCCCCGCTGGGCGGAGTTCCGATGTCGACCCGGCCGGGGTCGCTCGATCCCGGCGCTGTCGTCCACCTTCTGCGCAACAATTTCCACGACGCAGACAGCCTCGAGGATTTCCTTCACCACCGTTGCGGGCTACTCGGCGTCTCCGGGAAAAGCGGTGACGTCCGGGTCCTGCTGGAGGACTTCAATCCGGCGTCCAGGGAAGCCCTCGACCTCTTCTGCTTCAGGATCGCCGGCGAGATAGGAAGGCTTGCCGTCTCTCTAGGCGGGGTGGACGCCGTCGTCTTCACCGCCGGCGTCGGCGAGCATCAATCGGAAATACGCAGTGGCGTCGCGCACCATCTGGGTTGGCTGGGTCTCTCGTTGAGCGAGCCCGCGAACAAGATGAATGCTACCGTAATCAGCGCGAGGGAAAGCGAAATCGTCGCCCTTGTCATTCCGACCAACGAGGAACAAGTCATCGCCGAAGAAGCGATCGCAGTCATCAGCCGGCACAGGCTTTAAGGGTCGAACATGTTTGAACATAGCAGCCCACCGCCGACCGAGCGCGAACTCGAACTCATCGACCGCCAACTTCTGCGCGAGCTGCATCGGCCGGAACAAATCAAGCCCCGCCTTCTCGGACATTGGGAACGACGCCCGGCCTCAACTTCATCTACGCCCATCTCAACCGCGTCACCACCCGCTCTAGCGTGACCGCGGCGAGAAGAATGATAGAGGGGATCATGCTGCAGCCCTCAACGAGAGGCAGCTAAGCGTGAAGCCCGGTCCCATCGCCGTCAGGACGGTTCTCCTGGGTAGTCCGTGCGCAAGAAGCTTCTCGAGTACGAACAGCGCGGTTGGCGACGACATGTTCCCATAATCCGAGAGAACCTCACGTTCCTTGTCGAGGGTTCCCTGGCTCAGTTTGAGTGCCGCTTCCAAGGCGGTGATGACCTTGGATCCGCCGGGGTGGCACGCAAACCGGTCAACGTCGTCAGGAGTGAGATCTGATCGGGCGAGTATGGATGTTACGCCCTTCAGCACGTGAGTTTCGGCGAACGGCGGTATCGCACGGTCGAAGATCACGCCCAGACCTTCCGGATCGACGCTCCACCCCATGATGTCCAGCGTGTCGGGCCACGTATGCTGGCCTGCAAATTCGATCTCGGCCAGACCGGCCTCGCTGGCACGGACTACGCAGGCGGCGGCCCCGTCGCCGAAGAGGGCGGTCGCCACGATGTTCGCCTTCGTAAGCTTGTCCATGCGAAATGCCAATGTGCAGGTCTCGACCGCGACCACCAGCACGACCGAGCCTGGCCGGGATGCCGCCAGCCGTGACGCGATTGAAAGTCCGGAGACTCCGCCGGCACAGCCGAGGCCGAACACGGGCACCCGTTCGACGTCGTCCCGGAAACCCAGCTCTCTGCTTACCCTCGCTTCCAGACTGGGTGTCGCAATACCAGTCGAGGAGACCGTTACGATCGTGTCGACGTCGCCTGCTGTAAGGCCCGCCGACGCCAGAGCTTTGCTGGCGGCGGACATGAACATCGCACACGCGCCCTCGATATGAGCAAGGTTCCGTTCGGGCCATCCCGACGTCTCGAGATACCAATCGATCGGCCGGACGCCATAGCGGCGTTGAATCCCCGAGGTTTCGAACACCCTTGCCAGCTTTTCGAAATCGTCAAATCGTGATGAGAACGCGGTGTGCGACGCTCGCGCCGCGTCACGCTGCTCGATGACATGTGGCGGAACTGCGGTACCGACGGATACCAGCTTGACGGAATGCTGCATAAGACTCCTTGCGACGGCGCGGAAAGACTTTGGTGTGCCGCGCGAGGACGAGAACGAACCATAACGTCTTGATCCTGCAAAAGGTTGCAATGCCGGCGAGCCTGATGCCGCACTTCGTCGGAAGGCTCCGGAGACGACGATGCGCGAAGACGGCCTCCCGCGGCTTCGTGTCAGGCTTGATCCACGTCAATGCGCTCAACGCGTGTTGGCTCCGTAATTGTTTGATCAACAAGGAGACAGTGCGATGCTTGCTAGAGACATCATGACGACCCCCGTGACGACGCTCGACGAGGGACACAACATCAAGGAAGCCGTCGAGATCGTCAACGCCAGCAAGATCGGCGCGGTGCCCGTCGTCGATGGCGAAGGGCGGCTCACGGGCATCGTCACCGAGGGAGACCTGCTGCGCCGGGTGGCGTCGTCTTGGGCGAGACGGGCGGTACCGCATACGCGCGACCGCGAAGATGCACTGGCGGACTATGTGAAGGCCCGAAGCTGGCGCGTCAAGGACGTGATGTCGACGCCTGTCATCAGCGCCGCTCCGACCGCCACCGCGAGCCAGCTCGCCGAACTCCTGCAGGCCCACGACATCAAACACCTGCCCGTCGTCGAGAACGGCAGGCTCGCCGGAATGATCAGCCGTCGCGACTTGATGCGAGCGCTTCTCGATGTTCCACGGCAGTGCACCGCTTCCGGCGACGAGGCCCTCGGGATCGCGGTTCGTAGCCGCCTGAACGCCGAGCTTGAAATAACGCCCCCCATGGTCGCTGCGACCGTCTCCAACGGGGTGGTCACCCTGAAGGGAGAGGTCGAGACGGAGCTGGAACGCTCAGCGGCCAGGGTGGCGGCGGAAAGCGTCCGCGGCGTCGGCGGCGTGGTGAACAAGATCACCCTGGCTTCCGCATGGTGAGCCACCTCGAACGATGAAATCGTGCCTGGAGTTTCCGTCATGTTTGTCAGGGTCATCGCAGACGCCGTCATGTCGAGGCTTCTCCTCGTCATCCTGATCCTCATGGTCGGGACGGTCGTGGGCGTCCTGCTGGTGAAACCATCCGACGACTCTCGAAGCGGGCGCGTCGAGCGCTCTCTTTCTGACCCGTGAGTGCGCAATGAACATTTGGCGCTCCAGGACTGAATTGCTTGGCCGCTTCTCGCAAAGGACCGGAAGTGCGACGGATTCGATGCCCTCCGACCTGTTCGGTTTCATCTGGTTGATGGGAAGGCGTCATCAGGCGTTGATCGCCGGGTTGTCCCTGGTTCTGTTTGCTATCGGCGCGGCGCCTCTCGAACTCCAGCGTCGGATCGTCAACGAGGCGACCCAGCGAGCTTCGTACGGGTCGCTTCTCTTTCTCGTTTCGCTCTATCTCGCGGTGGCAGTGGTGGAGGGCGCCATTAAATTCACCCTCAATCTCTACAGAAGCTGGGTGGGCGAGAGGGGCACGCTCTGGCTGCGGGCGCGTGTTCTGCATCAGGCCGAGACGCCGCCATCAGAATCCATGCTCGAGGGCGTCGAACTGTCGATTGTTCTTGCGGAAGCCGAGCCGGTCGGCGGTTTCGTTGGAACCAGCATCTCCGAGCCGCTGCTGCAGGTCGGCATCCTTGTCACCGTCTGCAGCTACCTGATCTATCTCCAGCCGCTGATGATGCTGGCCGTCGCAGCGACCTTTGCCCCGCAGATTGCCTTCGTCCCAATGATGCAGGCCGCGATCAACCGCCGGGTCGAGGCGAAGGTCGCCATCATGCGCGACGTCAGCGAAGGCATGGTGCATGCGATCGAAGGTGGCCAGGGAGAGGATCCTCAAACTTCGCGCATCGGAGCGATCTTCTCCGCCAACATGGGGATCTGCCGATACAAGTACGCCATGAACTTTCTCATGAATCTCATGGCGCAATTGGGCTACGTTGGCATTTTCGTCCTGGGGGGATACTACGTTGTCACCGGCAAGACCGAGATAGGGACCGTGGTCGCATTTGTCTCGGGACTGGCGAAGATCGTCGACCCTTGGGGGGCTATCGTGGACTGGTATCGTGACCTCAGGGTAACCCAGGTGAAGTACCGACTAATCAGGGACGCCGCGAAGTTCGATGGCGGTGGCAACCACGAAATACGAAATATAAGTGCATTTTGAGATTCCGCGCTCCCGCGCTGAGCGACCACGCCTATTTTGAATGGCGCCTTGTTCGAGTGCGAGGCCGACGGCGCGACGCTCGAGGCTGTGAATGGTCCTGCGTTGACAGCGTCGTAAAGTAGAAGATCTTCACGGTCTCGAGAGCTGATACGTAGAACAAGGTGATACCCAAAAGCACTGCGAGAATTTCGAGGGGGATCGGAACGAACCCGAAAAGCCCGCCGATCGGGGTGTAGGGGATGGTCACTCCCGCGGAACCGACGGCAATCGCCGTGCCGAATAGCAGCGGACTGGGTCGGCTCCTCCAGATCGGACCAGGCGTTCTGATGACGAGCATAGTCGCCAACTGCGTCATTAGCGATTCCACGAACCACGCGGACCGGAACTCGTCCTGTCCGGCGGAAAACACTCCCAGGAGCACGACGAACGTCGCCAGATCGAAGAGAGAACTTAGCGGCCCGAACCAGAGCATGAACCTCTTGATGCGTGAGATGTCCCAACGCTGCGGACGCCGAAGGTCTGCCGAATCGACCTTGTCCGTGGCGATGGCCATCGCCGGCAGGTCCGACAGCAGATTGTTTAGCAGTATCTGCTTGGCAAGGAGCGGCAGGAACGGCAACACGAGCGACGCCGCTGCCATGCTGATCATGTTGCCGAAGTTAGCGCTCGTCGCAATCGATATGTACTTCATCGTATTGGTGAAGGTCCTACGCCCGTCGTCCACCCCTTTGGAAAGGACCGCGAGATCCTGCCGCATCAGGACGACGTCGGCGGCCTCTCGGGCGACGTCGGCCGCGCCGTCCACCGAAATCCCTACGTCCGCCTCGTGAAGGGCCGGCGCGTCGTTTATCCCGTCTCCCAGATATCCGACGACGTGTCCGGCCTTGCGAAGGGCCGCCACGATCCGTTCCTTCTGGTTTGGGTCGATCTCGACGAACAGGTCGGTTTCTCCCGCACGGCTGAACAGTGCGTCGTTGCTCATGCTGCCGACATCTTTCCCCGTGAGCATACGGGAACCATCGATGCCGATGGACGACGCGAGATGCCGGACGACATATCGGTTGTCTCCCGATATCACCTTGATCCGCACTCCTCGTTCGACGAGGCTTGCTACTACGGCTGAAATGTCGGCCTTCGGCGGATCTGAGAAGAGCAGAAAACCCTGCAGGCAAAGTCCGAATTCGTCTTCCCGCGACATCTTAGAAGTTGCTTCGGATATGGGCCGGGTGGCGACTGCGAGCGCGCGCATGCCTGCTTCTCCCCATTGCCGACAGACGTCGTCCAACTGTTTGCGGACATAGTCGTCCAATGCCAGTTCGCGACCCTCGGTCATGACGGTGGCGCAGACGTCGATCACGTTGGTGGTCGCTCCTTTGCAGATCAACAGCGGTGGCCCGTCCTTTCCACCGACGATTACGGATAGACGCTTGCGCGAGAAATCGTACGGGATCTCGGCAAGCTTGCGGGCTTCGGAAGAGATCTCTCCGGCCGCGATCGTGGCCGTCACGGCGTCGTCGAGAGGATTCTTCATTCCCGATTGAAGCGCTGAATTGAGAAGTGCCAGCCGTCTCACTTCAGGTGAGACGACGCCCTGCGCGTCGACACAACTGTCGAGGCGGATGACGCCCTCGGTCAGCGTGCCCGTCTTGTCCGTGCAGAGCACGTCCATGCTGCCAAGGTTCTCCATTGCATCAAGGCGGCGGACGATCACGCCAGACTTCGACATCGTCCGGGCGCCGCGCGCGAGCGTCACGCTGATGATCGCAGGCAGCAGTTCCGGCGTCAGGCCGACGGCAAGCGCGAGCGAGAAAAGCAGAGAGTCCACGATAGGTCTGTGAAGCAGGAGATTCGCCACCAGGACGACGACGACGATGCAGAGCATGATCCGCGTCATCAGAAATCCGAAATGCCGAACACCTCGCGCAAATTCAGTTTCCGGGATCTGACGCGCAACGGCGCTGGCGATCCGTGCGAATTCCGTGCGCGGGCCGGTCGCGATGGCAAGGGCAGTCGCTGTGCCGCTCCGAACCGAGGTTCCCGTGAACACGCAGTTGGAACGATCCGCAAGACCGGCGTCTTTGGTTGAGACGCCGGGCGCCTTCGCTACGGGAAAAGTCTCTCCGGTGAGCGTCGCTTCGCTGACGTTGAGATCCTGCGCGACGATGACGACTGCGTCGACGGGCACGAGGCTCCCGGCCGAGAGCAGGATCAGGTCGCCCGGTACGATGCCGATTGCGGCAACGACCTTGTCGGCGCCGTCGCGGCGGACCTTTGAAGTGAGAGAAATTCGCTGTCGCAGCGCCTCGATCGCTCGTTGCGCGCCATGTTCCTGCAGAAAGCCGAGAAAGCAGCTAGCGAGAATGATGATGCCGATGATGATGGCGTCGTGGACTTCGCCGACGCCACCCGCGACGAGCGCTGCGAACACCAGCACGAGCACGAGCGGGCTTTTGAACTGGCGCGCGAAGTCTGCCAGCATGCCTCCACGGCTTTCGTCGGAAAGAGAGTTCGGTCCGAACCGTCGCACGCGTTCTTCGGCTTCGGCGGTCGTCAGTCCGTCCTGCAGGGACGTGGCGAGGGCAGCGCCGAGCTCCGAGGGCGATCTCGTCCAGTATGTAGGGATCGCAACTTCTAAAGTGGACGAAGGTAGAGGAGAAGGAGGAACGGGGATATCCATGGCGAACTCCGTATGTAATTTCGCCGATTATCGTCTTCGCCAGGAGGACGTCATTGATGGTTGTCAAGTTTCGTATTTTGCGTCGAAGGGGCTTGGCTTGATCGATATCAACGTTCGCGCCGTTCGAACCCGGTAAGGTCCCGCCGCTCGATGGCAGCCGAAACCTTTGCCCGTTCTGGGTGCCCGTCGCAGGTGTGATCGCGAGTGCCGCGTTGCTCCTGATCGACGTTGCGCTCATCGGTTAATCTCGCACTCACTACGTCAAAATCGACTTTGTCCTGGAGACGCGCATGAGCAGACTGCATTCGGAACATCACCTGGTCTCTCGCATCGGTTGGCTACGGGCTGCCGTCCTCGGCGCAAACGATGGAATCGTCTCGACGGCGAGCTTGATCATGGGCGTCGCTACCGCGTCCGCCGGACCCTCGCAGATCCTGGTAGCAGGCGTCGCTGGTTTGGTCGCGGGCGCGATGTCCATGGCGGCCGGCGAATACGTGTCGGTAAGCTCCCAAGCGGACACCGAGGAAGCCGATCTCGCGCGAGAACGGATCGAGTTGGAGACGCAACCAGAAGCTGAGTGCGAGGAGCTGACGGAGATCTACGTCAAACGCGGTCTCACCGACGAACTGGCCAGGCAAGTCGCGATCCAACTGACCGCAAATGATGCTCTCGACGCGCACTCGCGCGACGAACTCGGTATCGTCGAACACATGGCGGCCCGGCCGGTTGAGGCAGCTTTGACGTCAGCCCTCACGTTTGCGGTGGGGGCCGCATTGCCCCTGCTCATGGTCGTACTTTCGCCCGCCTCGTTGCTGATCTATACCGTTGCAACCGCGTCTTTGGCCTTCCTCGCGCTGCTGGGCGCTATCGGTGCGAAAGCGGGCGGCGCCAACGTCTGGAGGGCCACCACTCGCGTCACTTTCTGGGGCGCTTTCGCTATGGCATTGACGGCGGGGATCGGTGCGTTGGTTGGCACCGCAGTCTGACGAGTAACTTTCTGCCCCTTCCTGCACGCCCTGCTTCAGGACGCGGTGAGTTCTAGGATGTTGCGGTTCTGGTCGCAACGAAAGAGGAGCGGACGCAATTTCGACTCCTCAAGGCTCGGGGGCCGGAACTCATAATCGTCAGATCTCGGCCACCGCCTGGGCGAGCAACGAGCGGACCCTGCCTGCCAGACTGGCAAGCGTTTCGTTGTCGATCGCCTGCATGGATGCGACCGGATCGATGGCGCTCACCATGACATTGCCGCCATCGACCCCGCGCAGGATGACATTGCACGGCAGCATGGCCCCCACCTTCGGTTCCAGTTTCATGGCCTCGAACGCCATGCGCGGATTGCAGGCTCCGAGGATGAGGTAGTCATCGATGTCGGCGTCGATCTTCTTTTTCATGGTTGCCTTGACATCGATCTCCGTCAGAACTCCGAAACCGTGCTTGGAGAGAGCGGATTTCGTCCTGCCGACCGCATCGTCGAAACTGGTCGCCCAGAGGGTCCTATCCAGCGTATAGGTCATGAGAAGTCTCCTTCGGGCTCCCATGCAACGGCCGGCAATGCCAGCGTCCAATCACATGTCTTGCATGAACGCCTGCATTTCTTCAGGTGTGACTTTGCCGTCATTGTTCGCGTCGACCGCGTCGAAGACGCGTTTGTGGATTGCGGTCAACTCTTCGAAAGAAACTGCACCGTCCCCATCGCTATCGGCGATGGCAAACATAATCTTCACCACATGACCGCGCATTGGCCCCATCATGCGCATTCCTGGGTACATGCCAGATGGCATCATGTTGCGGCCCATCATGCCTGGCATCATTTCCGATCCGTCGGCCTCGGGTTTAGCCTCAGACTGGGCCGGGTCTGGACTTTTCGTCTGGGCGGACGCGCTGCCCATGGCGCCGACGGCACCGAGCAAGGCCAGCATAGTGATCGTTGGCAGTCTGAACATGGACATCCTGACTCTCCTCTTTGAGTATTGTCCTCCACGAGTTGGAGCGCCCTTGAGGATACGATGCACACCGGTTTCAGACATTGCGCTGGATCAAACCACTTGTATGGTTCGAGTCGTCGAGGACGGACCGATCGCCTTCGCGCCGCGCCATGACTGCGACGCCAGCCACCTGCGTCATCGAGGAACGATCGCGGCTGAAGCGACACGGAGGATTGAGCCGGCTAAGGCGAGAACAAGGTGATTTCAGAGTGCGATCGTGCCTGGCTTGATCGATATCAACGTCCACGCCGTTCGAACCGGGTATTCTGACGCCATCAGCCAACGCCTGATCGTTTGTCCGCCCTCGTGATGATGCCCCGCTCGCGGTTCGAAACTTTCAGGAGATCGAGGATGGCTCCCCAGAAACAGATAGAACGAACCTGGTCGGAAACCGTTTTTGTCCAGGTGGGCATGAGCGTCCCTCAGGCTATCGGCGGAGCGAGCGAGGCGCTCGATTTTTTCGCCAACCGATGGAAGGGCTCGCGAAGAAAACTCGCATTCGCGAGAGAGATCTGCGCCGCGGCCGTAAGCGGGCATGTCTCGCAGGAGACCGCGCGTCAGGCTTTCATTCAGGCCGCTGACGAAGCCAAGATGTCCACCTGCGCGCCCCGTGGTTGTTCGTAGACCCCAGGACGAGATCAGCTCGGTCAAGTGAGCAACAAGTCCTTAACCCAGGTGCCTTCCATGGCTTCAGGTCCTACTCGGCTGCGACGCCGATCCAGGTCAATCGGCTCGCTTCCTGCCGGTTACCATCGCTCGGACAAGGTTTTCCCTGTGCTCGATGCTTGCCAGGAGGACGCCTGCAACGTGAAGACCGACGAGGCCAAGCGTCACATCGACCAGCAGTTCATGCGCCCTTTCCACCCATTCCATTCCCCAGTAGGTGTCCGTCGTCATCATGTACCCGGTTGCGGCAATGCCCGAGATCGCGACGAGCAGCGCGAACACCATCGCGCCTCCGGCCGGATTGTGGCCGATGTAGCGCTTGGCGCGCATGGCCAGGCTGTCACGCACGAAGCCGAGGGTCGTGACCGGATCGTAGATGAAATTGGAAAAGCGCGCGTGGTGACTGCCGACGAAGCCCCAGATGATTCGCACGAGCAGGAGGCCGACAATGGCGTAGCCCGACAGAATATGCGCCTGCTTCCACTCGTCACCGGTCAGATAGGAAAAGGCGAACAGACCCACCAGACCCCAGTGGAACACCCGCACCACCGGGTCCCAGACCCTGATCTTTGGCGGCGAGCAAGCGCCCGCCGCATCCATGTCCATCCTGCCCATGGTCATTCGCTTTCGTTGCCGACCACTGCGCCGGTCTCCGGGTTGAACAGCGTTTCCACCTTTTTGCCCTTCGCATCGACGGCGTAGACCTCGTAGCAACTGCCCTCCATTTTCACCCGGCGCACGTCGAGGCCCGCGGCTTTGGCCTTTTCCTTGATGCCGTCCTGGCTCAGCCACTTGTCCTTGGGAGCCTGGGTGCAATTCTGACCCTCTTCGGCGCGGGCAACGCCGATCGACGCGGTAGCGAGCAGGAGGGTTGCGAACATGATCTTCTTCATTGGTTTTTCTCCATCATCCCAGGAGCGGTTTTGCTCATCTGGTCGGCTTCGAACCTATGGGGCGCGACCTGACGGCGACCTGATCGCGATTGTCGGGTTATTGTCACCTTCGATAGGATATTCTCCGACGATGTACCCGCCCCGCACGCTCGCGTTCGTCTGCTTTGTCCTTCTGTGGCCGTCGCTTCCGGTATGGAGCGCACATGCCGACGATTTGCCTGCTCGTTCCCGCGAAGCGGATGACCTGCCGTCGCACGACGACCTGCCTAAACGAGTCCACGAAGGGAAGATTCTGCCTCTTGCCGTACTGAAGGCGAAAGTCCTCGCCAAGCTGCCCGGCGAGTTGATCGATGTCAGTGTCGATCGGCATGACGGTCGCATAATCTACGAGTTCCGGATTCTGAGGGGCGGCGGTCAGGTCACCGAGGTGGAAGTGGACGCCGCGTCAGGCAGGATCGCCGAAATCGAGAACGAATGATGCGCCTGTTGCTTGCCGAAGACGACCCGCTCATCGCCCGTGACGTGACCGCCCAGCTCACCAAGGCCGGTTTCAACGTCGTCCACGAATCCGATGGGGAAGCCACACTGTTCGCTGGCGAGCATGACGAGTTCGCCGCCGTCATCCTTGATCTGGGTCTGCCGAAGATCGACGGCCTAACGATCCTCAAAAAGTGGCGGTCGAACGGTCGTGACATGCCGGTGATCATCTTGACGGCGCGCGGCAACTGGGAGGAACGCGTCGAGGGCATCAATGCTGGCGCCGACGACTACCTTGGCAAGCCATTCCGCATTGCGGAGCTTCTCGCCAGGCTGCACGCAGTCCTGCGCAGGTACTCCGGGCACGCCAGCGCGGTCCTGTCGTCAGGTCCCGTTTCTATCGATCCCCGCCGACGCGCGGTCATGGTCGACGGAATGCCTGTCGACGTCACGCCAATGGAGTATAAATGTCTGTTGGTGCTGATGCAGAATCGAGGTCGCGCGATCTCCCAGCTCGAGCTTACCGAGCAGCTTTACACTCAGGACTTTGAACGGGAGAGCAATTCGGTGGAGGTCCTGATCGGACGGCTGAGAAAGAAGCTTGGAAGGGACGCGATCGTCACGCGCCGAGGCTTCGGATACCAGATAGCATCGGGCGAGGGGACATGAGGTCGCTTCACGGCCGTTTCATCATCACGTCGTTGATAGCTGTGTCGATATGCCTTGCTGCTGCATCCGTCGCTCTCGTCCAGATCTTTGCGGACAGCTACAGCAAGCGCGTGCAGAACGAGCTGACCGGACACATAAACCGTCTGGCGGCTGTGATCCGCTTCTTGCCCGGAGGCAGGCTGCAGGTGCCCGAGAACCCTCCGGACAATCGTTTCCTGATACCCTATGGGGGTCTCTACTGGCAGATCGACGATCCCGTGGGGAAGGCGGAGGTCCGATCGTCCTCGCTCTTCGACTATGTCCTGCCTCTGCCGGAGGAGTCGCATCCTGTCGGTATCATGCACCAATATCGTCTCTCCGGCCCGGAGGGGAAAGATGTCCTTGTTCAGGAACGCGTTCTGTCGTTGGCCGCGCCTGAGGGCAGGAGGCCCATTCGCATCGCGGTGGCGGTGAATGCCGACGAGGTCGACAGCGCTCGCCTTGGATTTGCTCTCGACATTCTGCCCTATGTCGCCGTTCTTGCTGCGCTACTCGTGTTGATGTCGATCGGTCAGCTTTGGATCGGATTGAGACCTCTCGACCGCATCGGTCGTGATCTTGAAGCCGTCCGCGACCGGAGGGCCAGCCGACTGGCGGGGGCCTATCCGCGCGAGGTCCAACCGCTCGTCAACCAACTGAACAAGCTGCTGCAAAGCCAGGCCGCCGCGATGGAGAAGGCCAGGAGTAGGGCCAGTGATCTCGCCCACGGACTGAAGACGCCTTTGACCGTTCTCACAAACAACGCGTACTCACTCAGGGAGAAGGGCGAGGCCGAGATCGCCGATGAACTCGACCATCTTGCCGAGACTATGCTTTCGCACGTCGAGCACGAGCTCGCCCGAGCCCGTATCACCCCGAGCCCTGATCAGCGAAGTGGCGATGCCGACGTCGAGAAGATCATCAGCGAGACCGTTCGAATGCTCCGACACACTGAGGCAGGTGAACGCCTCGCATGGGAAATAGACGTGGCCGAGGACTTCAGCGTTCCCGTCGATCCGTACGACTTCCGCGAACTTGCGGGCAACTTGCTTGAGAACGCCTGCAAGTGGGCCAGGAGCAGGATCCATGTCACCGCGATTCGACAAAATGGGCAGAGCCGTCTCACGATCGAGGACGACGGCCCAGGCGTCTTGCCAGAGAGATTGCCCGATCTTCCACGCCGGGGTGTCCGTCTCGACCGTCTCAAACCCGGCTCTGGTCTAGGTCTTGCCATAGTGTCGGAGATTGCAGCGGTGTACGATCTGACGCTCACGTTGGAAAACCGTGTTGAAGGTGGCTTTCGTGCGGAAGTCGTCTTCCCTGACGTCATCGCCTCCCGAGCGCTCCATCCCAGAGTAGCGACGACGACATAACATCTTCGACGCGCGGCTATCCTTCATTAAACTGCGCCCGCAACTGTGGCGGCGTGCCGGACGCCTGCGTCGATACGGTCACGGTTGGTGTCTTGCTCCGGGGGAGGCCGGAACGAGCAGAGCCGAGGGGAAGCATTGAGTACCTCGGTTGACATCGATCACGGTGCGCTTCGATCTGCTGTTCCAGACGTCGTTCTTAGAAATGGATGACGACGCCGAGGATCGGCCCCTGCTGGACGACGTCGAAAACAAAGCCGTCGTTGTCGTAGTCGACGCCGAGTGCGCGGTATCCCGCAACAGCCGAGATCGTGTCGGTGAACTTGTAGCCGAGCGCGAGCGCCACATCCCAGTCAAGATCCGCGCCGCCGGCACCGACGAGACCCCATCCTGTGAGATAGATCTCCGGCGTGAAGAAGTAATTGCCCCGGACGCCCACCAGACCGTCGACCCAGGTCGCGCTGTCATCTTGCTCGACGCCACCGAGAATCCCGCCATTGAAGGAGATGTTGGTGTCGACCGACCACACCCGGACGCCGCCGACGACATCGAGGTGTCCCGACTGGTCTTCCAGCACCGAGTAGCCGACCCCGAGAAGTCCCGCGAAGGTCTTTGAAGTGACGTCGACGCTGTCGGCGAGAATGCCAAGCGGCGTATTCGCGTCTGCGCCAAGCTTGGTGTAGATGATGTCGCCGAAGATGCTGAACCGGTCGTACCGTGCCTCACCCGCAGCCATGAAGGCGAAATCGAGGTTCTCCAGGATGTCGCCGAAATCGGAGTCGATATGAACCTCCGGCAATCCGAACTGTGCAATGTCTCCGGAAATCCCTGCCATCCAGAAATACGGCGCGACGGTGAAGGTCCAACCGCTCGGGCTCTCGACTACTTTTGCATCGGGTGTTAGCGGCGTAAGATCGGCCGCCCAGCCGGGCGAGGTGGCCACGAGACCCGCGCAAAGGACCGCAGCGCGTAGAAGAAATGCCGTCATGTAAGTCCCCCTGCTTTGTCGGTCTCCATCGCTGTCGCCGACGAATCAATCATAATCATCGATCTCCACCCAAGTCTGGCGCAAGACCCGCCTGCCGATAAGTATGTTACGGTAGCATCTGTCCCTCTCGGCATTGCCTGCGCTTGTCCTGCCGATGTCGGAGCTAAGGTCTGCAGCTCGGGGTTGGCCGTACCTCGTCGCAGTTTTTCAACGCTGCCGGCCGCGGTTTGGCGGTGCCCATCAGACCACTGACCTGGCCCGCATAGTTGTCCCGCGTGTTCTGATCGACCGCAGCGACGGGGGCGGCAAGGATCAGACCAGCAACGTTCCCGGCTGCCGCCGCCGTTCCGGTCGTCGCCACCAGAATCTGGTCGCCAAGTCCGACCCTGCTGTCGGTGAGCGTCTGACCCTCCGAGATGCGTGATCCGATGAGCTGAACGATCTGCGGCGATTCCGCGAATTTTCCGTGGTTCATTCGGTCGCCAGATTTGATCTTGGTGAGATCGATCACCACGATCTTGTTGGCCTCGAATTCCGCCTTGTAGGACGCTTGCTCGGGATCGATGGCTCCTAGTCGGGACACGTCACCCCAGACCCGACGCGAGAAAGCCAGTGCACGGTCGTCACGGGATACGAACAAGGTGAATTGCGGATGCTGTTTGCCCATGTCGCCGATCTGCTGGCGGAACACGTCGACATCGACGTCGGGAGCCGCGAGCATGACATTCTTGAACTTCACCGGAAGTCGGCCGTTACGAATGGCCATCTGGCGCAACGATTCCAACGCCAGCCAGTTCCCCATGGAATGAGCGAGGATGGACACCTCCTTCACCTGCGGATCCTTCGCGAGATACTGGAAGAGCGTCTCCAGAGCATTTCTTGTATAGTTCGTGCTCTCCCGATCATAGCCGTAGGCGAGAAGGCTGCCACGCGACGGCCAGGTCACCAGCACGGGAGCGCTGTGCACACCCGAGTCCTGGACGATCTGGGCGAAGCGGTAGACGGAGTCTTCGAACCGGTTGTTGAAACCATGGATGAACACCAGGACACTGTGGTCGGGGCTCTTGCGGACGCTCGCGCTCAGCCAGCGCTTGGCCTCATCGACATTGAGATCGTCGGCCTTCAAGGTCGCGAAATCAGTCGCCGGATTGGAGGGAAGCCTCTTTGGCCAGGCGACCTCTCCCTCCTTGCGGACCGTGTTCGGCGGGATCGACACGGTGATATCGGCGAAAGCCGGGGCCAGCGCCCGTTCTCCGTTGAACATCTCTCCTGGCACCGCGGACCTGCTGCGTGTCGTCGCGATCAGCAAGTTGACCTTGGTCGACTTCGGAGACGTGTCTGCAACGGGCGTCATGACGTCCTTCGGATGCCCGCCGCACCCAGACAGAGCGACGATCAATGCACACAGCAGAAGCCATTGAACATAGCCGGCAACGATCGATCCCATTCCCGCGTCGTTTTTTCTCCTCACTGATTTCCCTCATGCTGGCGCTTGTCGAATGCGCGTTCGTCGGGCCTGTTTTTTAGCAATTATAGACGCCGACGGCGCAGCGCCGGACCGAGCGGCGCGCAACTCCAGCGACACTCACAGGCGTCATCGGCCGGCCGACCCTGGCCTCTGCCGGCGTGAAGACGCCCAGTCCCGGAATCGCAAACCCGTTTCCGATTTCCAGGCCGGACATGCCGATCGCCGCAGCGAGCAGCAGGAGTTTGAGTTTTCTTGCGACGGTCATTTGGTGCCTCCCATGGCAAAGTGATCAGGAAGCTCATCAATATCGGCAAGCTTCGTCAGGTCGACTTTCTTTGCGTTCGTGATGTTCTTGAACCCGAAGTCGTCGGCAACGACATCGATGCCTGTCTTCCAGTCACTGATTTGGATGCTGTATTGCGGGCCCTGATCCACCTGGCTTGCGGTAATGACATATCGACACGGATAGGGATGCTCGCCCTGAGCGATCCATATCTGCCAGTCGACTTCCTTGGTACGGAATGCAAGGTGGTCGCATTCGACGCCGCCAATCACACCGCTGCCGAGGTCCTTGACATCGACCACGTCGCGCATCAGTTCGTCATAGGCATCCGGGAGCAGAAGATCGGCACCCGGAACGGGTCTATGCAGCTTGTCCCGCAATTCATCGATTAGGTGATCGATGGTGCCTGGAACTTCTGCCTGGGCATAGAGGTTGGCGTCCTTGCCAAGCAGCGAAAGCGTCTTGCCGTCGAATGTGACTTCAACGTTGGCGAACCCACCAAACCGGGTAACCCGGAGTTTATCCGGCCGGCCCATTTCGATCTTGCCGGAACTTGCCAGCAGAATCTTCTGATGGTCGCCGGTGACGACCTCCAGGTTGGTGTCATACGAAAATGAGATCGCCTTTTCTGCGGCCATGTAGTCGGACATTGTTTTCACGAGCTTCTTGGCGTCTGCGTCTGCAGCGCTTGCAGCCGATCCAGATCCCACGATGATCATCAAGCCGAGTGCCGCGGAAGACACCGCCGCCACGGCAGGGTGCAAGGTTCGCTGGAGTGCTTTGGTCATCGACGAATCCCTTCTAAATGGTTTGTCGGACGACTGAGGTCGCTAGCTGGCTCTCGAGTATCAAAAGAAACGATTATCAGCGACCACAACCTACATGGTGACGACAGCGCGCGCGTGTAACATCGGGTATGTTCTGTGCCAGTTGTCCTGACCGTGGCGTTATCGTGGCTGAAGGACATTGGAACCGTCGATCGGCAGCGACATGGTCGCCTGCACCTCGTCCATCGCAGGAAGTCCGGCCGTTCGCAGATCGGCAATCATCCGCGCCCTGTCCTGTGGTTGGAAATTCCGCATCTTGAGTTCGGCCACGATGTTCGCAATGAAGTCGGGTCTCATTTCGTTGAACTGCGAAGCCTCGCTGCGGGCGTCCTCGACCATTCCTGCGTCGACATAGATGACGGCAGCCACCGCATGGAACAGCGGGAACTTCTGCAGGTCAGCCTGCCTGATCTCGATGACAGCGGTCTTGTCGTCGTGCAACATGTAGGCTGCGAGTGCGCGCGTTCCGCGATAGTAGCCGCCGCCGGCAGGGTTGAGAGCAATGGCGCGATCCAACAGTGCTGCCCCCCGCTGCCACTCCCCGCTCATCGCCAGCCGGGTACCAAACTCTCCTAGCAATTCGGTGTCGTTCGGATTGGTCGCCAGTGCCCGTTCGCCTATCTGAAGTGCCTCCGGAACCCGCTGGCTGAAAAACAACGTCGTCATCAGCGCCTGAAGGGCGCGGGTGTTAGCGGGATCCAGTTGAACGGCGCGGCGGGCGGCCTGAAAGCTGCGATCTATCGGCGCGGATGAAATGGGCTTCCGGTTGAACCTGAAGCGATCCTCATCGAGATAGACGATGGACAACATCGCCCAGGCCGTCGCAAAGGATGGATAGCGGGCGACCGCACTTTCGAGGCAGTTACGAACCTCTCCGTGCCGCTCGATGCTCAACTCGGCACGGTAAGCATAAAAGCTCAGCGTACAGCCGTAGATGCCAAGATCATCAGGCGGCGGTTTGGAGACATCGGCCTGCGCCATGATGCCATAGGGCTGCGCCACGGCGCTCGCAACCTTGTTGGCGACGTCGGACTGAATGGTGAACAGGTCGCGGACGCCGATGTCGTCGTCGTAGGTCTGCGACCAGAGGATCGCATCGGTCTGCGTGTCGAGCAGACGTGCCGTCACACGCACTCGGCTTCCGGAGACGCGGACACCGCCTGCCAGCAGGAAGCGCGCACCAAGTTCCCCGCGAATCTGCGATGTCCCCACCTCTGGAGGCAAGGATCTGGACGTCTCGCGACCGAAAACCTTGATCTCCTTGAAGCGGGGAAGGGCAGCGAGAAGCTCCTCAGTCAGGCCCTTCGCGTAGAGTTGCGCCTGAGGACCGTCACCCAGATTGGCAAATGGAGCGATCACCAATGTCGGTCCATCGGTTCCGGTTATGTCGGCAGTCGCGAAGGGCCAGATGGAGCCAAATCGAATGGAGGTCAATCCAGCCAGGGCTACAGCGCCGCCCACGATCACGATCAATCCAAGGGCCACTGCCCACATATGCCGTCTTAAGCTGGTAAAAGGGTACTCGGCGCGCTCCAACGGCAAACTTTGGTCTTCAGCATCAGAATTGTCAGCACTCGAGCAAGTCCAGGCAAAGGTCGGCACGTAACCGCCTTTCGGAATGTCTATTCGGATCGGATCGTGTCGACCTGCCGTAAGATAGTAGCGCTCAAGCACCTGCCTCAGCCTTCCGGCCTCGATCCGCACCACCGGATCATCCTGCGTGAAATCGTTGGGGCGCTTGAAGACTTCGACGGCGACAGAATACCCCTTGATCCGGGCTGCGCGGCCTGCAAGCGTCTCCTCCACGGCATAGGTAAGAAATGCGGCACTCCGACCGATATGCGGAAATTGCGGGCTGGTAACGATTTGATTAAGCTGAGCCCGAACATCATCGTGGGTCGGAGGTGGCCGCGTCGAATCCGGCGCGATATCGCGCCTTGATGGCAATGTATCCTGCACGACTTGCTCCTCACCCGCTCTTGAGGGACGTGACTACCGGAGATTTTATTAACTATCTCTTTTGTAACCTACCGCAGAAACTGATCCTCGTCCAACCGGAGAAGCGGACATTGCGTCGTCGTCGCCTCGTAGCAGCCCGCGACCCGAGGCGGCCAAAGCCGTAAATGACCACCCAAGGAAGCACGATGACACGATCTACTGCGCCCGCCGAATAGCGAGCAAGCCCCATAGGGAAGTCGCCGCGTGATAGAGGACGCCGGCCACAGCAGGATGCCGACCATCTGCAGAACGAGGGCGGAATAGGTCAAGACGGCCATGGTCAGGAAATTGTAGAGCGTCACTCCGACGAGCAGCCCCAGTCTGCCTTGCCTGTCTTCGGCGCCACGCGCACCCCAGCTTGCTGCGGCAAGAGCGAGCAGCGCCGCGCCGCAGATCCGCCCGACCAGTGGTGCCTCCGAAGCGATCTGCTTTGTCTCAAACAGCAGAACGAAGAGGATCGACGGCGCCACGACAAGCCCCAGTCCCGTCGCACCTTCGGCGATAGCGAACAGAGTCAGAAGCATGCGTCGGTGCGCTGTGTTCATGGCGCAGAATCCCCGTGCCCAGGTCAGCGTCCACTTTCGGCATGTGTCGCCTTGGCGACGGGGCGCTCTGCGCTGGACCTCCTGCCTCAAGGTTGCGGCTGAAGTTCTATCTTCAAGTTGTTCAGCTTTCCGTCGAAAGCGAACGGTGCCTGATAGTCGTTATCGTCGACACCGGTTCCCGTGTCGGAGCCGACATCAAAGGTTTCACTCGCTTCGAGAGCAAAGGGAATGGTATGAGGGAAGGTCCCGCTTGCCGCCTGGGCTCCGTCGATGGTGATTGTCCCCGTCCCACCTTTGCCGAGGCCCGGCCCGTCGGACTTGAAGGAGAACACGAGATTGTGCTTTCCAGGCGTCAATGCCATTGCACCCTCCACCCTTGGCCGGGCGAGGTCCAACAGGTCATAGACAAAGATTGGCTTCCCGTTGAGCAGGTAGAAGCCCCATCCCCCGAAGCGCCCGCCCGCAGTCGCAAGCATGCCGTTGCCGCCGCCAGCGGGCACATCGATATCGGCCGTGATCGTGAAGGACTTGTTGAGGATGCTCGGTGCCGTCCCAAGGGGGACGCCGACGATCGGTTTCGTATAGATGAAGTCATTGCGTCCAGCGACGATGCTCGGTCGCGGGAGAATGAAGCGCGTCAAGGCCGAGGCATCCAACGGCAGGACCTGATACTTTGCGGCCTCGATCCAGAACAAATCCTGCAACTCCTTCAGCTTGCCGGGATTGGCGGCCGCCAGATCATTGTTTTGCGTCCAATCCTTGGACAGGTCGAACAACTCCCAGGTCACGCCGTTGACGATGTCTTTCGGGATCGGAGCCGTTCCGTTCCAAGGTTCCCGATAGGGCAATGTGGAGGCGATCCACCCATCGTGATAGATCGCGCGATTGCCGAACATCTCGAAATATTGGGTCGAATGTTTCGATGGCGCATCGGCGTTTGCCTTGTCGAAGGTGTCGGCCAGGCTCACGCCTTCGATCGGCGTCTGGGTGATACCATTGACCATCTCGGGCGCGCGGACGCCTGTCACTTCCAAGATCGTCGGGACGATGTCGATGACATGGTGGAACTGGTTGCGCACCCCACCCGGATCTTTGATGTGACCCGGCCATGCGATGGCCATGCCGTTGCGAATGCCGCCGAAATAGGAAGCGACCTGCTTGGTCCACTTGAAGGGCGTATCGAAAGCCCATGCCCAGCCGACTGAATAGTGCGGATAGGTCGCTGCCGACCCCCAGGCGTCGTAGAATTTGAGCTGGTCCTGGACGGGCACGTCGACGCCGTTGAAGAAAGTCATCTCGTTTGGCGTTCCAGCCGGGGAGCCTTCCGCGCTCGCGCCATTGTCGCCGCTGATGAAGATGATCAGCGTGTCATCGAGCTTGCCCATGTCCTCGACCGCTTTGACGACCCGGCCTATTTCGTTGTCGGTATAGGCGAGGTAGGCTCCGTAGACGTCGGCCTGGCGGATGAAAAGCTTCTTCTCATCAGCCGAAAGGCCGTCCCACGGCTTGATAAGCTTATCCGGCCAAGGCGTAAGTTGGGCATCCTGCGGAACAACGCCAAGTCTCTTCTGGTTGGCGAAGATTTGGTCGCGCAGCGCATTCCATCCCTTGTCGAAGAGATGCAAGTCGCTGATCTTTTTGATCCACTCGGGGGTCGGGTGATGAGGCGCATGCGTCCCGCCCGGTGCATAGTAGAGGAAGAAAGGCTTCTTGGGATCGAGCTGGTTGAGTTGGTTGAGATAGTTGATGGCGTCGTCCGCCATATCCGTCGTCAGATTGTAGGTAGGGTTATTCAGATAGGGATAGACACGCGTGGTATTGCGGTAGAGGTCCGGTTGCCACTGGTTGGTCTCGCCGCTGACAAAACCATAAAAATACTCAAATCCCATGCCGATGGGCCATTGATCGAAGGGACCCGCCTGACTGGTTTTGAAAGCTGGCGTGTTGTGGTTCTTGCCGAACCAAGATGTTGCATAACCATTTGCCTTGAGGATCGTGCCGATCGTGTCCTTGTCCGCGGTAATCACACTGTCGTAGCCCGGATAACCGGTCGACGCCTCGCTGATCACACCGAAACCAACCGAATGATGATTCCGGCCCGTGATCAGAGCGGCGCGTGTGGGGGAACACAGCGATGTCGTATGGAAGTTGGTGTAGCGCAAACCTATGTTGGCAATCCGGTCGAGCGTTGGCGTCGGAATGACGCCACCGAAGGTGCTCGGGGCCGCAAATCCGACGTCATCGGTCAAGATTAGCAGGACGTTGGGCGCCCCCTTGGGCGGTACGACTTGCGGCTGCCAATATGGCGTCGACTGAAGCGCGTCGAGATTTGTCGTGCCGCCGAACTCGCTTGGTGGCGGCGGGATCTGTCGGCCGTCGATTGTGGTTGTCGCACTGGGCGCGCCGGCTGTTCCATTGATGACTTGCGCTGGCGCACTCGTCCCGCCGATGGAAAAAAGTGTAAGCGCCGTACCGCCTAAGAGTGCAGCCAAAGTCAGGATACTGCTTTTCATCTCGGTCCCCCGGCAATCGATCCCGCATGATGCTGACCGTTTTATTCGGGGAGGGTATGGCGAGTACCGCGCACGCGCCAGTAACATACAGTATGCACTGTCGATCCGCGTTCGCTCCTACAGTCACATTGCAGACTGAGTTGCGGACCCGCAATCGGCGGCTTCGTTCCGCCGAGGCGCCCTTTGGTTATCACGCGGCCCTCACGTGCGCTTGACGCAGCGAAATCCGACATGACTTGTCGACGTGTCCTCAGGCTCGGCATGTCTGGCGGCGGGACGATAGCGCCTGCAGTAGTTCGGCGCGCAGAGGTGGGATCCGCCCTTGAGCACGCGCCGGGGGATCCTGATGTCTGGCATCCCCGGATCATAGCTGGCGTCGGCGTCGCCTCCGCGGGGATTGATGGGGATGCAGCATGAATGGCTGGCAGGCTCGGGATGGCGTGCCGACCAGAAGTCAGAGGTCCATTCCCAGACGTTGCCGATCATGTCGTAGATGCCGTAGCCGTTTGATGGAAAGGATCCGACAGGGGACGTTCTATCTGCACCGGCGGGCTTGGTGCTCTGCGTAGGGAAGGTGCCCTGCCAGGTGTTGGCCATCAGCTTTCCTTCCGGGATCAACTCGTCGCCCCAGGCAAATTCGGCATCATCAAGGCCGCCGCGCGCCGCCAGTTCCCACTCGGCCTCGGTCGGCAGATCTTTTCCCGCCCAAGCCGCATAAGCCTTGGCGTCGCTATAGGCGATATGAACGACGGGATGATCGAGCTTGCCGCGGATGTCCGTGCGACCGCCGTAGGGGTGTCGCCAGTCCGCTCCGAACTTGAACGACCACCACTGCGTAATGTCGGGACCGACGACGGTTTTCGGCGGCGTGAACACCAGCGATCCGGCTCGCAGCATTTTGGAAAGCGCTCCAGGATAGTCCTCGACACGGGGCGCCCTTTCGGCGACGGTCACATGTCCGGTGGCTTTGACGAATGAGGCGAACTGGCGGTTGGTGACGGGGGTAGCGTCGATCCAGAAGCCGTCGACCGTCACCGGATGGGCAGGAGCCTCCTCCACATAATGCTTGTCCGAACCCATGGTGAAGGTATGGCCGGCCACCCAGACTAGGCCCTGAAATCCCGCGTCGTCCACCGCGCGCCGGTCAGGTATCATTTTCGTCACCCTCGCTAGCGTATCGCCGTTTCATATCGATGCGTGCCGCTGATCTCCGATCAGGATAACTATCCCCCACAGCCGCGTTCTTGAAGTAGGTTACAGTAAGATACGACCGCGGAATTCGATCGAGCCAGGTAGAAGTTGCGGCGATGATATCGCGTCGACACTGATGTCGCCTGCCACGCCATTGCTGTTCTGAACGGCTTTCGCCCGGATATTTGTTCCTGGCTAAACGCGGATCCGTCAGTAGGCTACGGTAACCTGCTTGCTCTCCTTATGTTTGCCGTAGCTTATATACGCGCCCAGGCAAGCCGACAGTCCCTAGTGTTTTCAACGCGGCATGCAAGCCCGATCTATCGCGATCTTCACGAGATGACCCTTCAGGAACTGCTTGGGATGCAATCACGCATCGCCATAGCAGGTGCGGAATCGGAGTCGCCTGAGGCGGATTTGAGGTTCTTCGGTCATCCGGACATGTGTGGAAGTCCAGCTTTCATTCAGGCAATGACCGAGGTCTGGGAGGAGATTGTGGGGCTACTTCCTCTAAGATCACTCGTGAAAAAGTCCCGTCCGCTGCGCCCTCGTAAAAAATCCATCGGTCCAGATCGCAATCTAGACCGATGGATTCTGTGTCATAAAAGTGGCGCTATGTCATAACGCTTGTCGCGCCAGAGGAACTCCGAGAGTCTTCAGCTGCACCCGCTCGTCGCACCGCACGTGTCGCACTTCTCGCAGGTCCCATTCCGCACCATCGTGAAGTTCTGGCACTCCGAGCACATGTTGCCGGTATAACCCTGCATAATCGAGCGCTGGCGGCGTTCGGCTTCCACCTTTTTGGCTTCGGTCTTCGCCGTTGCCGCGTCCGCTGCCGCCTTGTCGGAGAAAAGGGCGGTGGCGTCGCTGGTGATTTCCTCAGTTACCTCTTCGGCGATCTCTTCGGCCAATTCCTTGGCGCGCTCCTCGTAGTCGCGCTTGAAGGCGACGATTTCGGAAGTGGAGATGGCTGCGGTCGGTTCCAGTTTGCGGGCAGCACTGCCGGCAAAGGCGGTGACCGTGCCGGTGGAAGCGGCGCGGGCAGGGGCTGCGGTGGCGGCACCCTTGGGTTCGCCCGCCTGGCGTTCGCCGCCGGTACCGGACACCAGCGTCGGCTTGTAGCCGCGGGTCCAGCCGGTCGAAAGCAGGTTGGTCTTGCCTTCCTGGATACCCTTGCCGAGTGCGGTGTTGGAGAAATCCGACGTATCGACATGGGCGAGGTCATGACGGCCGAGATAGGAGACGGCAAGCTCGCGGAAGACGTAGTCGAGGATCGAGGTGGCGTTCTTGATCGCGTCGTTGCCGATGACCATGCCGGCCGGCTCGAACTTGGTGAAGGTGAAGGCCTCGACATATTCCTCGAGCGGCACGCCGTATTGCAGGCCGAGCGAGATGGCGATGGCGAAATTGTTCATCATCGCCCGGAAGGCAGCGCCTTCCTTGTGCATGTCGATGAAGATCTCGCCGAGGCGGCCATCGCCGAATTCGCCGGTGCGCAGATAGACCTTGTGCCCGCCGACGGCGGCCTTCTGGGTATAGCCCTGGCGGCGGTTCGGCAGCTTTTCGCGTTCGCGCGAAACCCGTTCGATCACCCGCTCGATGATCTTTTCGGTGATGGTGACGGCCTGGGCGGCGACGGGCGCCTGCAGCAGGTCCTCCAGCCCATCCTCGTCGTCCTCGTCCTCGATCAGCGAGGCATTGAGCGGCTGCGACAGCTTCGAGCCGTCGCGATAGAGCGCGTTCGCCTTGAGGCCGAGCTTCCAGGAGAGCAGATAGGCGTTCTTGCAATCCTCGACGGTCGCCTCATTCGGCATGTTGATCGTCTTGGAAATCGCACCCGAGATGAAGGGCTGGGCAGCAGCCATCATCCGGATATGGCTTTCCACCGAGAGGTAGCGCTTGCCGATCTTGCCGCAGGGATTGGCGCAATCGAAGACCGGCAGATGCTCGGCCTTCAGGAAGGGCGCGCCTTCCAGCGTCATCGCGCCGCAGACATGGATGTTGGCGGCTTCGATGTCCTTCTTCGAGAAGCCCATATGGTCGAGCAGGTTGAAGCTCATGTCGGCGAGCTGTTCGTCGGAAACCTTCAGCGTCTCCTTCAGGAAGTCGGCGCCGAGCGTCCACTGGTTGAAGACGAACTTGATGTCGAAGGCGCTCTTCAGCGCCGCGTTGACGGCTTCCACCTTCTCGTCGGTCAAGCCCTTGGCCTTCAGCGTCGACGGGTTGATCGCCGGCGCCTGGTTCAGGTTGCCGTGGCCGACGGCATAGGCCTCGATTTCGGCGATCTGGCTCTCGGAATAGCCGAGCGTGCGCAGCGCGTCGGGCACGGCGCGGTTGATGATCTTGAAGTAGCCGCCGCCGGCGAGCTTCTTGAACTTGACGAGGGCGAAGTCGGGCTCGATGCCTGTCGTGTCGCAATCCATGACGAGACCGATCGTGCCTGTGGGGGCGATGACCGAGACCTGGGCATTGCGGTAGCCATGCTGTTCGCCGAGCGCTAGCGCCTTGTCCCAGGCCGATTTGGCGTGGGCGGCAAGATCCTGATCCGGGTTTTCCGAATGGATCAGCGCGACCGGGTCGATCGACAGCGCCTCATAGCCGGAGGTTTCGCCGTAAGCGGCGCGGCGATGGTTGCGAATGACCCTGAGCATGCTGTCGCGGTTCGGCGCGAAGTTCGGGAAGGGGCCGAGCTCGGCAGCCATTTCGGCCGAGGTCGCATAGCATATGCCGGTCATGATCGCGGTCAGCGAACCGGCAATGGCGCGGGCCTCAGTGGAGTCATAGGGAATACCCGACGACATCAGCAGGCCGCCGATATTGGCGTAGCCGAGCCCGAGCGTGCGGTATTCATAGGAGAGTTCGGCAATGCGCTTCGACGGGAACTGCGCCATCATGACCGAGACTTCGAGCACGACAGTCCACAGGCGAACGGCGTGTTCGTAATCGGCGATATTGATGCGCTTGGTGGCCTTGTCCTTGAACTGCAGCAGGTTCAGCGAGGCAAGGTTGCAGGCGGTGTCGTCGAGGAACATGTATTCCGAGCACGGGTTCGAGCCGCGGATCGGGCCGCCGGCGGGCGAGGTGTGCCAGTCGTTCATCGTCGTGTTGAAGTGGATGCCAGGATCGGCCGAGGCCCAGGCGGCGTAGGAAATCGTTTCCCAGAGATCGCGCGCCTTCAGCGTCTTCATCACCCGGCCGTCCTTGCGGGCGGTCAGCTTCCATTCGCCGTCATTTTCCACGGCGCGCAGGAAGTCGTCCTTGATCGAGACGGAGTTGTTGGAGTTCTGGCCGGAGACCGTGAGATAGGCTTCCGAATCCCAATCCGTGTCGTAGGTCTTGAATTGAAGATCCTTGTAGCCCTGGCGGGCGAACTGGATGACGCGCTGGACGTAGTTCTCCGGAACCTGGTCCTTCTTGGCGGCGCGGATTTCGCGCTTCAGGGCAGGGTTCTTGGCCGGATCGAAGCAGTCGCCGTTGTCGCCACCTTCGCAATTGAAGCAGGCTTTCATGATCGTCTTCAGGTGCCGGGCGACGACCTTCGAGCCGGTGACGAGGGCTGCGACCTTCTGTTCTTCCTTGACCTTCCAGTTGATGTATTCCTCGATATCGGGATGGTCGATATCGACGACCACCATCTTGGCGGCGCGGCGCGTCGTGCCGCCCGATTTGATGGCGCCGGCGGCGCGGTCGCCGATCTTCAGGAAGCTCATCAGGCCGGAGGAGCGGCCGCCGCCGGAAAGCTTTTCGCCTTCGCCGCGCAGCATCGAGAAGTTGGAGCCGGTGCCGGAGCCGTATTTGAACAGGCGCGCCTCACGCACCCACAGATCCATGATGCCGCCTTCGTTGACGAGATCGTCCTCGACCGACTGGATGAAGCAGGCATGGGGCTGCGGATGTTCGTAGGCCGACTTGGACTTGGTCAGCTTGCCGGTGAAGGGGTCGACATAGAAATGGCCCTGGCCGGGGCCGTCGATGCCGTAGGCCCAATGCAGGCCGGTGTTGAACCACTGCGGCGAGTTCGGCGCAACGCGCTGGGTGGCGAGCATATAGGCAAGCTCGTCCTTGAAGGCCGCCGCATCTTCTTCCGAAGAGAAATAGCCGCCCTTCCAACCCCAATAGGTCCAGGTGCCGGCAAGGCGGTCGAAGACCTGGCGCGCATCGATCTCGGAGCCGGTCTGCTCATCCTTGGACAGGATCTTCAGCGCAGCATCGTCGGGAACGGAGCGCCACAGGAAGGAAGGGACGTCGTTTTCCTCCACCTTCTTCAGCCGGGTGGGGACGCCGGCCTTGCGGAAATACTTCTGCGCCAGGACATCGGTCGCTACCTGGGAGAACTGGGCGGGAACGTCGATATTCTCGAGGCGGAACACGATCGAACCATCGGGGTTCTTGATCTCGCTGGTCGCCTTGCGGAATTCGATATCCGCATAGGCGCCTTGGCCGGCCTTCGTGAAACGACGTTCGATGCGCATGGTCTTGACCTCGTGTTGGCGCCCAGTCCCCACGACCGGGGCGCAAAATTCCTATCCGGCGGCACATTGTCGTCGTGCAGCCAGTCTCGTTTCCGTATTGTCACAGGGGTGTCATCCGGAGATGTCCTTCCTGTATCTTGTGGTGATGGTGGCTGCAAACGCTAAATATAGTATTAACAGCTTATTATCGCCAGTCCCGACGTCACTTTTTTTGGAGGCTGAAAATCGCGCAGAGATCCTGTCAGGCCTGACACCGTTCCCGGCCAGTCGCCCTGATTCCGCGTCCTAATTTTCAATAGGGAACCGGGCTCGTTACCTCCGGTCCTGTCGCCGCCGCAACATCAGGGACAGTAAGTTTGAAACGGGTGATTCCGTCAAGGGCTGGCCGTTAATTGATTGCTAACCACAACATCTTGTGGATGCGCCTGTGGAGATTGGGGAAAGCCGGGGAGCCCTGAAATTACAATGGCTTGCAGGGGCTGCCGGCCAAGGAAAATGCCGGAACCACAAAAAAGCGTCCTGCGGCAAATCTTGTGATGGCATTTCCCGTGCAAATGCGCATGCCGATTCGGCGCCGAATTCAGCCCTCTTCAGAGCGCGTCGATGGCGATGGTGACGGTGGCGACGCCGATCGGGTTGTCCTCTTCGTCAATGACGACGAAGCTCGCCTGCGTTTCGAGCATCTGGGTGGATTGGTTGCGTTCCGCCCGGTCGATGAAGATCTCTCGGGAGCCGTCGGCGAAGGTTCTGAGGTATTTCTCCTCGTCGCCCTGCCAGTAGTCGGCGGTAATGGTGCTTTGCCCCACATTCAGTCCATGACTGTCGGTGACGAAAAATTCGACGATCGCCCCCTGCGAGGCGTCCTGCCTGGTTTTCAGGTAGTTCGACACGGATTTGTCGAGCAGCAGCTGGACCATCTGCAGATGGTGCCGATCGACCTCCGACCGATAGGTCTCATCGAGGACCCGCATGTCGATTTCGCTGACATCGGTGAATTTGGCATTCTGCTCGGCGATGGCTTTCAGCACCAACGGCGTTTCCACCATCGGCCGGATCCGCGTCTCGACATAGTCGCGCACCAGGGGAACATAGGCAGGCTCGGCGCGGGCAGGCGTGAGGGGAAGCAGACATGCCGCCAGCCCGACGGCAACCACCGCAACATGTCCCCACCGCGCCATCGTCGTTTCCTTCTACCGCATCGTTTGCTGCACGCTTTAAGCGCAGTTTGATACGATTCGCAGCTGCCGAGTTTATGCGAATAAGTTAAAATAGATGTGCAGATCCCGATAGCGGATTCAGGAAACCTCGCCGACAAAAACTGGAACAATTTCAAGTGGTAAATACGAGGGGTGCGCGCTGCGACCTATGGGCTCAGCGCGGCCCCTTGGCGATCGGCTCCTGGTAGGTGAAGCCCATGTCCCAAGGGAAGTAGATCCACGTATCCTGGCTCACCTCGGTGATGAAGGTATCGACCGTCGGAACACCCTTCGGCTTTGCATAGACGCAAGCGAAATGCGCCCGCGGCAGCATGGTGCGCACCTGGACGGCGGTCTTGCCGGTGTCCGTCAGATCGTCGACGACGAGCACGCCTTCGCCGCCGTTTTCGGCGAGCTCGGGCGCTATTCCCTTGAGCAGCGTCATGTCGCCCTGGTTGACGTAGTCATGATAGGAGGCGACGCAGACGGTCTCGATCAGCCGGATGTTCAGTTCGCGCGAGATGATCGCGGCCGGAACGAGGCCGCCGCGGGTGATGCAGACGATCGCCTTGAACGTTTGATCGAGGCCGGCAAGCCGCCAGGCAAGAGCGCGCGCATCGCGGTGGAACTGATCCCAGGAGACGGGAAAGGCTTTATCGGGAAGGGACATCGGGCTGCTCCGCGGCATGAAAAATCAACACGCCGTTAGCCGGCGACCGGAGGGGCTTAAGGCGGCGATCGGCAAAACAAGAAATCGCGCGAGCCGGAACTGCGCGAGATCGCGCGCTGCACTGCGCGAGTTGTGCCGAGGCCCGAAGCCGTCATCGGTCGGCGCAATTAACGGAATTTGCCGGCAAAAGGCAAGAGCAGCCGATCAACGCGACAGAAGCGTCAGCGCCGTCATCGATTGCAGCAAGGTCCTCGTCGTGCCGCCGAAGATCATCTGCCAGAGCCAGGAATGGGTATAGGCGCCCATCACGAGAAGATCGATGCTGTTGTCCGAAAGCCGGTTCTCGATGACGTGCGAGGTGTTTTTATCCACGCTTCGAGCCGTCGAAAGCGTCGTCTTCACGCCGTGGCGGGCGAGCGTGGCGGCGATATCGGTGCCTGCCGTCAGCGGCGACTGCAGTGCGGTGTCGGCCGGATCGACCGAGAAGATCTCCACCGCGTCGGCCGCCTTCAGGATAGGCAGCGCGTCGAAGGTCGCGCGCGCTGCCTCCTTCGAGCCGTTCCAGGCGATCAGCACGCGCTTGATCGGCTTTGGCTGACGGATGATGTAGGGGATTATCAGCACCGGCCGGCCGGTTTCGAAGAGAAAGCTGTCGACGTCGACATGGCTGTCGGAGGATTTGGCCGGATCGGCCTGCGAGGCGATCAGCAGATCGGCGCTGCGGGCGCTTTCGATCAGCGGTGCGGAGCCGTAGCCGATGGAGGTGGCAAAGCTGCGCCACTCCGAGGAACCGCCTGAGGCCTCAGCCTTGGCGCGAAAAATCCGCTCAACCGCGATCGTTTCGCCATGCGCCATATCCTGCAGCGCCTGCACGGCGACGGGATCGGGGATTTCCATCGGCGCCACCAGCGGTACGGCGGAGATGTTTTCGGCATGCAGGCCGATCACATGGGCGCCGCTTTCGGCGGCAATGGCAAAGGCGAAATCGGCGACGGCGGCGCTATTGTCTGCTGTATCGAGAATGGCGAGAATGGTTTTGTAAGACATATCAATTCTCCTTGCGCTGAAATGGCGTGCGCGAGGGAAGGAATGCACCGGACCGTTCTTCCGTTCCTTGACGGGGATCAAGCCTGATCCCCGGTTCCGGTTATGCCCTCAAGCCTCGGCGGAATGGTTATCGGCGATGTCCTTCCTCTGGCGGATGACGTCGATCATGTCTTGCACCGCGGCGCCGGCCGCATCGATTGCCGCCTGCGCGCGGCCACGCACGACGATCTCGGTCGAGAATTTCTGGCCGATATAGCGGGGGTAGGAGCCGATGCTGGTTTCCGGATGGGCTTTCTGGATCGCCGTCAGGGGCGTACCGATCTCGCCTTCGCCGTAAGGGCAAGCGATGGCGAGCGAGAGCACCGGCGTTCCGGTTCGAAGCATCGGCAGCACATTGTCGACCATCGCCTGGAAGACCTGCGGCACGCCAGCCATCACGTGGACGTTGCCGATGATGAAACCCGGCGCCGTCGACACCGGATTGGCAATATGGACAGATCCGCGCGGCATGCGCGCCATGCGCTGGCGCGCCTCGGTGAATTCCATCTCGCGGCGACGGTACATATCGGCCAGCAGCGTCATCGCCGTTTCGTCATATTCGCACGGCACCCCGAAGGCCTTGGCGATGGCATCGGCGGTGATGTCGTCATGCGTCGGCCCGATGCCCCCTGATGTGAAGACGTAATCATATTTGCCGCGAAGCGCGTTCAACGCCTCGACGATCGCCTCCTCATCGTCAGCGACGATGCGCACCTCCTTGAGATCGATACCGGAAAGCGTGAGCAGATCGGCGAGGTGGCCGATATTTTTGTCCTTGGTGCGGCCGGAAAGAAGTTCGTCGCCAATGGCGAGCATGGCGGCGGTAACAACGGTGGCGTGGCTCATGGGATGTTCCGTGATGTGAGGCTGGTGAATAGGTAGCGCCCTTCGGCCGCTTTGCAAACACTCGCCGATGCGTCACTTTTACCGAAACTAAAACAACGAAGAATTCAAGTGCGGCTCGCTCCACGGCACCTCCAGCTGGCGTGGCGAAAGCGCTAGACGCCGACGAGCTATAGTTCCCAGGTAATCACTGCGTCTCTCGGATTGCAGGCAAACGGTTTACAAGCTATGGCGGGTCTGTCGGCGACAAGGCAATTAGATCGAAGTGCAAAGCCCCCAAACCTTTTCAGCATTTCCCTACCTGGCGATGGATCGCTGCCTTCCAGATTTGCACACGATCCGGCAGTTCGCGCGCCGGAATCTACGCTGTCTTCGCAGTAAGCAATCGTAGTGGGGGAGAGGAACATAAGATCATGACTGTCCTTGCGGTGTGGCTTGTCGTTGCCGCGATTTTACTGTTTGGCCTGACCCTCAATCGCGCTCTTGTGCTTTGGCTAAACCGCGGCTTTCATCCGCCTGTTCGTGACGGCACGGATCTGCTCTTGAGCGGTATCTTGCCGGGGATTGCTCTCGTCGGTGGTTTGGCAACGGCCCTCGGAGTCATTCATCTGTTGCGCATAGAAATCGTGTTGCCTCTTGCCGCGATTTTGATGATCTGGCGACGGAATGATGTTCTGGCGACTTTTGTTGATTTGCGCAATCTGGCGGGGGTGGGCGTGCGGGCGACTGCCAACGGCAATCCCTTTCCTCTTTTGGCATCGGGCGCATTTATTGTCTTGATTGGGGTGATTTCGGTAACAGCGCTCTTCCCGGCAGGATCGGCGGATGTTTGGGCATTTCAGATTCCGCTCGCGCAAAGCATCGTTTCCCATGGTGGATTTGTCACGCCGCAGATAGGCAGCAATTTTTACGGAAACATACCGCTTTTCTTCAATGTGCTTTTTGCCAGCACATTGCTATTCGTCGATCACTGGCTCGGGGCGGGCCTGATGAACGCGGCGATTTTCCTCGGATTTTTGTTATTGCTCACAAGCTGCGCACACCGCTGGCGGGCGGCTGGATTGTTGCTGGTTTTCTTCCTGATCGTGTTTCAGCCCTTTTTTACGCCAGGCGTGGCAGTCCCTTTAACTGATCTTCCCAGATCCTGTTTTTCGGTTGCCGCCGTCCTTTATCTCTGGCGCTATCTTGAGACCGGCAGGCCCTCTGAGATCGTCTCTTGTGCTTTGCTCGTGGGTGGCGCAGTCGGCGGCAAATACACCGAGCTTCAGATGGTTGGCTTGATCGGTTTGGCGCTCTTGCCGTCGATCTATCGCGGCAAAATGCCATTTTCGCTTTTTTTGACCTGCCTGGCCGCGTTTCTATCCCTTGCGGGCTACTGGTACATCAAAAATCTCATCGTGCTCGGTAACCCTATCTATCCTTTCATTTTTGGGCATCCCGGACTTTCGGATCAGTGGATGGCGGACTACAGACTTGAGCTCGGCCGTGCTTTCGATCCGGCAAACCGGGTTTTCGTGACCGATCTTACGACCCGCCAGGGTTGGCACGACTTCTTCTTTATCTTGCATGATTGGTTTCTGGATCGCCGGCGATATGCGATCGTCGCTCTCATCCTGATCATCGGCGCATTGCTCGCGTCGTTCAGAAGGATATTTGTGCTTGTAGCGACAACTGCTGCGATGTTCATCATCTGGTACGCCGTCATGTTCAACCATATCCGATGGGCGACGCCGGCCTATTTGCTATATTTTTCGACCGCTTATATTGGCGCGAGTCTGATCGTGGAAAAAATTGCAGTCAGCAAAACCGCTCAACCGGGCGGCTTTGTGTTCGACATGTCTGCACGCCTGCTGGCAGGACGTAGGGCCATCAATGGCCATTTGTTTACGCTTGCAGTGGTGGTTATCGCTCTTGTGGTGTTCTGTCTTCCTGCAGTCAAATTCGTTTATCGGCCCAGCCGCGAACCCTATTCCTGGATGGAGCAGGGAGTCATGGAAGTCCTGATCGGCCGGCAAAAACTCGATGGCTTTCTTGGGGCCCAGCGTGAAGGTTACATCATTTATCGCTATGTTGCGGCAAATGATTTGAGGACTGTATTTCAACCGTTCGACACGGGCAGCATTTTATTTGCGGCCGCCTACACGGGAGGCAGAGATAGGGGATGGTTGCTGCCCCCTTATATATTTCCCGACTCCGAAAATGATGTGGACGCCTTCGTCAAACGTAACAACATCCGGTACTTTATCCGGGTGACGGAGAAACAGGAATTGTTGGCCGAACGCGTTGGCGCCGCCAAGTTTGGGTTGGCGGAAAAAACCATATCGCGAATGTTGCCGGAATCGACTTTGTTGCTGAAAGACGGATTTGGGTGGGAACTGTACCGGTTCAACGGTTTTCCCTCGCAATGAAACCCACAGGGCCGCGGTGACGCCCATCTTCTCATGGGTGGGCTGATTTGTATGGCATATGGTGCGGACGGCGGGGGTCGAACCCGCATAGCCTAAGGCCGAGGGATTTTCTTACCGCTACGGCTTTCGCCGCCGCCTTCCGGCGTTTGTGGTCTGGACTATACCTTCACCCTAGCGTCTGCCTTAGGTGCTGCCCGTCTAGTCTCTACACCTTCCCCTTGCGGGGCTTGGCTCGGGATTGCCATCTGACAGGTTTCCCCGACTTTGAGCAGTTCTACATCAGGCGTTTCCGCCAGTGCACTCAATTTTGCTTTAAGTCCCTTGTGTCTACCGATTCCACCACGTCCGCGTGGTTCTCCCTGCTAACAAAGAGAGGCGGCATTCTCAACCGATATTGAGTGGCGAGGTGCGATTCCGTTTCAAACGCTGGAAGCCCGCCATACCCGGTCGCTCGAATGTCCGGCTGCATTCGGCAGTAAAGCGACCATCCGGTGCGCCGATCAAAGCTCCGACAAGCAACTGAACATTAGGAAGTTTTAAATTGACGCTGTCCCCATGCCGGGCGCGACAGTCGATTGCAAAATTTCATGCCAGTCAGCGTAGAAAACTTAACACAACCCCTGCGACAGAAGCTTGTTGAATTTCGCAGGACATTGGGACAAAGTGCTGGCTGGGGTAGAGTTCGCGATTTTTACTGTTGCAATACGTGCACTTCACTTTTCATTGTGAGCGCCGGGACATGTGGTGACTTAAAAGGCAAAATGGCTTTTGTTCTGAAGACCTTCGGGAGGTTGCAGCTCGTCGACGAGGAGGGGAACGCTGTCGCGTTTCCCGAGAAAGGCCTGCTGCTTCTCGCCTATTTGTTTACAACCGATCAAGGTTCGGCGGATCGAACGACCTTGGCTCGCTTCCTTTGGGGCGAGGCCGACCGGGAGGTTGCACTGTCGACTTTGCGGAAGGTGATTTCGAGAATTAAGGCCCGTCAAATCGATCTTGGGGTAAACATCCTTTCATCTCAGGGCAACGTGCTCACTCTCGACCGGGGGGCACTATCGTCTGACATGCTCCTGGCCGACAAGGAGGAAGAGGTTGAGCCGTTCTCCCGGCTGAGACAGCTGGTGACGCTGATGAACCAGCCTTTTCTCGAGCCGGTTCACAGCCAGAGCCGCCAGTTTCAGTATTGGCTCGCCGAACGTGAAAATTACCATAACGAGCTTCTCGCCAATACTTTGAGAACGGCGTCGCAGCTGGCCCCGTCGCGAAAGGACGCTGAACTCCTGAGGAAGGCGGCGGTTATCTTGTTTCGGACCGAGCCGAAGGATCCGGAGACGCTGCAACTGCTCATAAAGATCCTCAAGGCGGAAGGGGAAGTCGAATTACTTCGGAGCTATTTCGAACAGCGGCGTAGTGCGACATCGAGAGGCAGTTCCGCGCGTACCGGATCCGACGACGGTGACACGAAATACCTGCGCCCGCCATCCGCGTCGTCAAAGGCGAAACTTGAGGCTTCTCTTCCCCTGGAGCCCCAAGATATCCGGATTTCCATTCCCCGCCTGGTGCTGCTTCCCCCTAAAAATCAATCCGCTCGGCCGCAAGCCGGTTTTTTAGCTGCGTCTTTGGTGGAGGATATAACGATCGGATTTTGTGTCTTCAACAGCCTGGAGGTCATAGCCCCGTATTCGGCGGTTCAAATCGGCCACCAGGTGGAGACGCAGAAGGCTTTCTTCGAACGCCATTGCGTCAACTATATCCTCGACACCCGGATCAGCAATATGGGCGATGAGGTGACGCTCTTTGCCCAACTGATCTTTTTCGATCAGAATCAGATTGTCTGGGCCGAAAGGTTCAGCCTCGATCGTATGGATCTCGCCAGAGACAGGCGAGTTGTTGCCCGGCAGATCGCTCTCTCCGTATCCAGCGAAATCGAGCGTCATGAGGCGTTGCGCGAAGATCTGAACCCAGTCGCCTACCACAGATATCTTGTCGGCAGGCGGCATCTGGCGCGGTTGACGCTTCCGAACCTGCGGCGCGTCCGCAAGGAGATGAAAGCCGCACTCAGCGTCAGCCCCGATTTCGCACCGGCGCTAAGTTCGATGGCGCGGACCTACTCCAAGGAATGGTTGCTGACGGCCCGGGGAGATATCGATCTTTTGCAGTTGGCGGAGACCTTCGCCAAGCAGGTCACCGAGATGCGTTCGGACTTCGCCGATGGCTATCGCGAGCTCGGCGTCGCCAAGTTGTTGCAGGGTGCCTTCGATGAAAGCGCCGAAGCCATGGAAGTGGCGGAAAGCCTCGCCCCGCACTACGCCGACGTGATTGCCGACTACGCGGACACGCTGGTTCATTGTTCGCTCCCGGCCATGGCCTTGCGAAAGATCGAGCGGGCAATCGAGCTGAACCCGCTCGGTCCCGACACCTATTTCTGGACTGCTGCGGGAGCAAACTATGCCCTCGGCGAATTCGAAGCTTCGCTGGACTATATCGGGCAGATGGCCGATCCTCATTTAGCGGATAGGTTGTCCGCTGCAAATTGGGCCATGTTGGGTCATCAGGACAAGGCGCGGATCTTCGTACGAAGGTTTCGTGAAGGGAATCCGGACTTCGATGTGGACAAGTGGTTGTCCGCAGTACCAAGTAAAGAGCAATGGCATAAAGATCTTTATCGTGAAGGCCTGAAGAAAGCTGGATTTTAAACATCAATCGTTAGAGAGGGCAAAAACATGGCAACAGTTGTTGTTATTAGTGTTGATGGTCAAGACGGGCTCTGGGTCGCCGATCTGGACGCCGGCACAGTACTGCCGCTCCCGGTCCCGAAGGCGGGCGGTCTGAAAGTGGTGACCGATCTTCGCGCCACCGGCGCGACGGTGACAAAGGGCGTGAATGTGGCTGTCACGGTCAAGTCAGCGGAAGCGGCATTCTCTGGCCATTATGACGGCTAGGGTTGAATGATTGGCGCCATAGCGCCGTTGCGTTCCGGATTGCGATCTTAGGAATTCGTGCACAGGCGCGAGAGACGGCGAGGGGCATTTGACCTCCTCGCCGCCGAGCACCAATCCGGCGCTGCACTGATGGGATCATAGTCGTCCCCAGCGCCGATCAAGTGTAACGGATCTCAGCGACAGTCTATCGGCCCTGGTAATGCGGGGTTCGGTTCTGCTTGCCCACGCACCTGCTTAATACCGGTTGAATATACATGTATATTGTGGATATAAGCGTGTTATTGCTTGACAAGAGCGTTTTCGGTGTAAGGATTGCGCCGCGGCGGTTGAGTAAGTGTTGTCTTGTGGGAGTAAGGCGATGGTTTACGATTGGACTGGTGCCAGGGTTCGGCGCATCCGGATATTCAAGACCAGTATCGCGCTTGTTCTGGGAACCGCGATTGCTGCAATACCGCTGTTCTTCTGGGCCGTGGAGTTTCGCGGTTTTTAACCGGAGATAATCAGCGTCTCGCGCCACCTGTTGATCACCCAGCCGGCCAGCAGTCCGATGGCGGCGCCCATGGCCTTGATGCCGGCATCATGCAGGCGCGGATGGCGCGTCGGCGAGAGGTACTGCAGATATTCGATGGCGACGGTACCAGCGATCAGCAGCACGGCCACCAATTTCCACTGTTTCGGATAGGCGAGCGCAAAGGCGAGGCCGACAAGAATATAGGCGCTCGCGCGGTCGGTATCGACAGTCGTAACGGTCTCCGGCCTCAGCCCGATCGGCGAAACCGTCACAAAGATGATTAAGGCGAGCAGCAGCCAGGCGAGCGGCCTTGCGAATTTGAACATGATCATGGCTTCATATTTAGTGGCTCGTCTTTTCATTGACAGTTAAAATCAGTTCATGTGCCGGCTATTTCGCGGTGGGCTTAAGAAAAGCTTTCGCAAACAGGGCTTGGACCGAACCGTAAACGGCCGAAGCGGCCTTTCCTATGCCGGCCGGCCTGTGCCATAGCGGCGGTATCATTATGAGAATGGATCACGCCCGTGACGAGACTTGATGTCGAAAGCGCCGAAGAGGCAATGCGCAGCCTTTTTCCGGCAACGCCGCTGCAGCTCAATGATCATCTCTCGGCGCGTTACGGGGCCGATATCTGGCTGAAGCGCGAGGATCTATCGCCGGTGCGCTCCTACAAGATCCGCGGCGCCTTCAACTTCTTCCGCAAGGCGATCGGGCAGGGTGCTGCCGGCAAGACCTTCGTCTGCGCCTCGGCCGGCAATCACGCCCAGGGCTTCGCCTTCGTCTGCCGCCATTTCGGCGTGCCGGGCGTCGTCTTCATGCCGGTAACGACGCCGCAGCAGAAGATCGACAAGACCCGCATGTTCGGCGCCGAATTCATTACCATCCGGCTGTTCGGGGACTTCTTCGACCAGTGCTACCAGGCCGCGCGCGACCATGTCGAAGCGGTCGGCGGCGTCATGGTGCCGCCCTTCGACCACGCCGATATCATCGAAGGGCAGGCGACCGTCGCCGCCGAGATCATGCAGCAGCTCCCTGAGGGAACGGTGCCTGACATGGTCGTGCTGCCGGTCGGCGGCGGTGGGCTTGCCGCCGGCATCACCGGTTATCTTGACGGCATCGTGCCGAAATCGGCCTTCGTCTTCACCGAGCCCGCCGGCGCACCGAGCCTGAGGCGCAGCATCGAGGCAGGTGAGGTGACGACGCTTGCCAAGGTCGACAACTTCGTCGACGGCGCTGCCGTCGCCCGCATCGGCGACCTGAATTTCGCCGCGCTGCGCGATTTCCCGGCAAGCCAAGTGCAACTGATGCCGGAGAACGCCATCTGCGTCACCATCCAGGAGATGCTGAATGTCGAGGGCGTCGTGCTGGAGCCGGCAGGCGCTCTGTCGCTGACGGCGATCGCTGCGATGGACGCTCAGGCGATCCGCGGCAAGACCATCGTTGCCGTCGTCTCCGGCGGCAATTTCGATTTCGAGCGCCTGCCTGACGTAAAGGAAAGAGCCATGCGTTACGCGGGGCTGAAGAAATATTTCATCCTCAGGCTCGCCCAGCGCCCCGGCGCGCTTCGGGATTTCCTCAATCTGCTCGGCCCTGACGACGATATTGCCCGCTTCGAATATCTGAAGAAATCGGCGCGCAATTTCGGCTCGATCCTGATCGGCATCGAAACCAAGGCGCCGGAGAATTTCGCCCGGCTGATCGGAAATTTCGAAGCCGCCGGCATGGGTTACGAGGATATCACCGAAAACGAGATCCTCGCCAACCTGATCATTTGACTTGGCGACAGCAATGCCATCGTGCTAAAGGCGGATCATGGCTTCGTTCCTTTCAAATCTCTTTTCGATGTTCTCCGGCGGCGGCAAACCGGCTTCCGAGGCGGCAGGCCCTTCCGGCGAGCCGCAGCTTTATAACGATTGCACGATCTACGCGGAGCCGCGCAGGGAAGGCAGCCAATATCGCCTTGCCGGTCGCATCGAAAAGAAGGTCGGCGACGAGGTTCTGGTGCGCAATTTTATCCGCGCCGATCTGTTTTCGTCCTCCGACGATGCGCTCGAATGCACGGTGCGCAAGGCGCAGCAGATCATCGATCAGCACGGTTCGTCACTCTTTGGTGACGGTGAGAAGCTTCGTCAGGTCTGAGACCGGGATATCCGCCGCATCCATGCGTGGCCGCAATTATTCTTCTTTTTCAATCCTGTGACGCGGCGACACCGTCGCGGATCGGCATCTCGCTCACGCAATCTTAAAGGGTTGCAGTCAAAGGTGTCGCCTGCAGCATGTGCAGGGCCACCCTCGTGTTTGACTTTTTCGGACAATCGACCAAAGGATCCGCTGTCGCGACCGTTGCGCCCGCGTTCCGTCCAGGGCGCCGGCCTGAAGCCGGGGTATGGTGATGGAGACGCTCAACCTCGCCCTTTTCGTCGTCGAAGCCGTCGCCTATTTCGCGCTGATGGTGACGCTTCTGCACTTCCGTCATCGGCTCGGTCTCGGGGTTTTCCTGACGGCGCTCGGCGTCATGCATTTCATGGAAACCTACCTGGCGGCGGTCTTCTATGTCTCGCTGCCGTTCGGGGATGTGTCGCCGGGCTCGTCGGTCTTCTTCTCCGGCAAGCTGATGATGATCCTGATGCTTTACCTACAGGAAGATGCCGCGACGGTGCGCCAGCCGATCTATGGCCTGTTCCTCGGCAACCTGCTCACCGTCGGCATTGCCTGGGTGCTGCAACTGCACCTGCCGCTGCAGATGTCGCCCGCCCACACGCCGGATGTCGATTTCCTCCAGGAGATGGGCTGGCTGATGGTCTGGGGCACGGCGCTGCTTTATGTCGATTCGCTCGGCATCATTCTGCTTTACGAAAAACTCGGCGATTTCTTCCGCCGGCGCGTCGTCCTGCGTTTCCTGATTTCGGGCTTCGTGCTGCTGACCTTCGACCAGATCGGCTTTTTTGCAGCGCTGAATTATTTCCTGGATGTGCCGATCGCCGCATTCTGGGCAGGTTGGAAGGCGAAAATGCTTGCCGTCTGCCTCTATGCGGCAATGTTTGCAATCTATGAATATCGTATTCGCCGCGGCGGCAAGGCCGGCTCCGCGCGTTCGATCAGCGACGTGTTCGGCGACCTGACGTTCCGCGAGCGCTACAACGATCTTCTGGAGCGTACCGGTCGCGATATGCTGACCGGCGTCTATGACCGGACGCGCATGGAGGTGGAGGCGCCGCTGATGATGCGTGAGGCGCTGAGACAGGGTCTCTACGCCACGGTCCTGATTATCGATGCCGATCACTTCAAGGATGTCAACGACGGCTATGGGCATCTTCAGGGTGACGAGGTGCTGAAGGCGATCGCCGCCCGCCTCGGTACGACGCTGCGCTCGAGCGACCGCATCTTCCGCTTCGGCGGCGAGGAATTCGTCGCCGTCTGCCCCGGCACCGATCACGAGGAAGCTTTGCTGCTTGCCGAACGCCTGCGCTGGACGATCGCCACCAGCGTCAAGACGCCGGATGACAAGCCGGTCACGGTCAGCATCGGTGTTGCGACCGCCGACGAGGACGGCGTCGATTTTACCGCCGTGCTGACGGCTGCCGACGGCAGGCTCTACGCGGCAAAGAAGAGCGGCCGCAACTGTGTCGTCGGCCGTTCCGGTGTCGTGAAACTCGGTTGACCCGATCAAACGCAGTGCGTCCGCTGCCGGTGTTTGTGATGTTGCATAAACCGAAACGCCTGACAGCGATATCATGCCTTTTCAATGGGTTATAATAACAATAAAAACGGCTTGTTAGCACAATGCAAACGTGATCTCCATTGCCGCAACGGATCAGCTTTCCTGCAAGGGGCTTGGAGATATGAGTGATGCAGCTGTGCGAAGGAAGGTCGATGGCGGCGAATTTGCCGTTTTGTGCATCGGCGGGTTTCTTCTGTCGATCGCCTATGGCGTGACCTTTCTGATCCCGGTGCTGGTCGGTCAGCGCGGCGGCAACGAGGCGCTCGCCGGCCTGATCATTTCGGCCGCGACCGTCAGCACCGTCATTCTCGTGATCCTGTCCGGCCACATCGCCGATGCCATCGGCTCGGCGCGGGCGGTGGCGGTTTCAGCGCTCTTTCTGGCGGCATCCGGGTTGGGATTTGCCACGGTCCCGGCAGCCGGGCTTAGCCTGATGACCGTCGGTTTCGTCCTCGGCATCGGCTGGGGCACTTTCTATGCGCTCGGGCCTATTCTGGTGGCGGCGATCACCGAATCCGAGCACCGGATCAGGTTCTTCGCCCTGCTGTCGGGATCGATGATGTCGGGCATCGGCGCCGGACCGATCATCGGCCGTATTGCCACCGGCTGGGCCCTTCCGATCGAAACGGCCTTCGCCTTTGCTTTCCTCTCCAGTCTCGCCGGCGGCGCGCTTTATTTCCTGCTGCATCTCAGGCTGACCAATGCCGGCAAGATTTTGCCGCATGTCAACAAGATCTCCTTTGCCGCAGCGCGTCAGGTGATAGGTTCGCGGGCGATCTATTCCATCGCCATGGTCGGCATCGGCGGGGCGATTTTCGGCGGGCTCTCCAGCTTTCAGACAAGCTACGCCAAGGCGCACGGTTTCGATTATTCGCTGTTCTTCATCGGCTTCATGTCCGCCGCCATCCTGAGCCGGCTGTTCTTGGCGGGATATGTGGTCAAGAGGGATCCATTCTATTCGCTTCTGGTGCTGACGAGCCTGACGCTGGCATCCATCCTGCTGTTCCTGGTGGTGACATCAAGTCAGCTGGCCTATCTCGGAGCCGCGGCAATGCTCGGCCTGGGTTATGGGCTGACCTATTCCGTCATCAACGGACTGGCAGCAAATGAAGCGCCCCCAGGTCTCATGCCGCAATCGCTTCTCTTGTTCTCGCTGTCCTATTTCATCGGAGTCTTCGGATTTCCGCTGATCGCCGGGAACCTCATCGTTTCCTCCGGGATACAGGCCATGCTCCATGTCCTGCTGCTGCTTGCCGTCGCCAATCTGGCAATCGTCCTGTTTCGTGTGATCGACCGCGCAAGGAACCGCTGATCGAGGGCGGGCAAGTCCGACTTGCCCGACCCTCGCTGGCTCATGCGGCGCGGAAGATCTTGGCGCCGGAGGGGGCGCTCGTCATGCCGCCGTCGACGGTGATCTCGATGCCGGTGACATTGGCAGAATCGTCCGAAGCCAGGTAGAGCGCCGCCTTGGCGATTTCGTCGGCCTCGCTCATGCGGCCGAGCGGGCTCATGCCGCCGATGCGCGCCTCGAGCGCCGACATCGCATCTTCCGTCTGGGCCATCGGCGACCAGATCGGCGTCTTCGTGCCGCCGGGTGTCACCTGATTGACGCGGATGCCGCGCGGCGCGAGTTCGGAGGCCATATTGCGCGTCATCGCCCGGACCGCGGCCTTGGTCGCCGCATAGGCCGACCAGCCGGGAGCGCCGAGCACGGCGTGCACCGAACCGTTGAGAATGACCGAACCGCCGTCGCTAAGATGCGGCAGTGCCGATTGCACGGTGAAGAAGACGGCCGTGAGATTGGTGCTGATGATCTGATTGAATTGCTCCGGCGACGTGTCACCGAGCGGTGTCGCACCGCCGATGCCGGCATTGGCGAAGACGATGTCGAACTTGCCGACCTTTGCGGCGGCTTCCGCAAAGGCCTTCTCGGTGGCGGCGGCATCGGTGACATCGACCTTCAGCGCGACGACGCCGGCCCCAAGCGCCTTTTCGGCGGCGGCGAGCGTTTCGGGATTGCGGCCGGTGATGACGACCTTTGCACCCTCGTCGATGAAGACCTTGGCGGTCGCAAGACCGATACCACTGTTGCCGCCGGTGATCAGCGCGACCTTGTTTCTTAGACGCATGATTCATGCTCCTCTTGGAAATGGCAACGATCTGGATTATGATCGTTATCTACAAGGATTATGATTGTAATCTACATGAGTCAAGCAGCATGATGCCGAAAAGTATAAGCGGTTTTCGGCCGACATCATGCTCGTTCGAAATTGATACGGGGAGATTCGGATGGGTCGTTCGCAGCTGGAAAAACAGAAGACGCACGAAAAGATCGTGGAGACTGCGTCGAAGCGGCTGCGAGAGGAGGGGCTGGAAGGTGTCGGCGTCGCCGACCTGATGAAGGAGGCCGGATTGACCGTTGGCGGCTTCTACAAGCACTTCGCCTCCCGCGACGATCTTGTCGCCGAGGCGATCCAGTCGGCTTTCGATTCATGGGGACGCAAGCTGGAGGCCGACGGGATAGACCCGGCGAAGATGACGGCCGCCGATGTCGCCGACCGTTATCTGAGCGCCTTTCATCGCGACAATCCCGGCGAGGGCTGCCCCTTCGCCGCCCTGACCTCCGATATCTCCCGTAGCGGCGACAAGGCGCGGGGGATTGCGACGGAACGGCTCCGGCTTAATTTCGAGGCTTTGGCGAGCAAGGCGTCGGGAGCCGACGCGGAAAGACGGCGCAAGGCGGTCATCGCCTTCGCGATGATGGCCGGCGGCGTCGGCCTTGCCAGGATTTCCTCCGATGAGGCTCTGTCGGCCGAAATTCTCGAGACGGTCCGGGATTTTGTCGCTGCTATCGACAAATGACAAACGGCCGGCGAATGCCGGCCGCTGCACTATGGTAAGCGTTGAAGAGCCGATTAAGCGGCCAGCGCGATTTCCTGGACGCGCGTCTTTGCAGCGTCGATGGCCTTTTCGGCAGCTTCAGGACCGAAGGCGAGGCCTTCGACGTAGATGGTCTCGATGTCGGTGATGCCGAGGAAGCCGAGAACCGACTTCAGATACGGCACGGCGTGGTTCAAGGGGGCAGCCGGTCCCTGCGAGTAGACGCCGCCCGAGGTAAGCACCACGTAAACCTTCTTACCGGTGAGCAGGCCGACCGGGCCGCTTTCCGTGTACTTGAACGTCAGGCCGGCACGGGCGACGTTGTCGATCCAGGTCTTCAGCGAGGAGTAGATGTTGAAGTTGATGAGGCCGGTGCTGATGACGACCGTGTCGGCGGCAAAGAGTTCGTTGACGAGTTCGTCAGACGTCTTGACGGCGGCGACTTCCTCGGCAGTGCGGGCCTCGGCCGGCTTGCGGATCGCGCCGGTGAAGAGGTCGTCGATATGCGGCAGCGGGCTGGCGGCAAGGTCGCGGCGAACGAGGACGCTGCCCGGATTCTGGTTCTTCAGCTTCTCGGCGAGTTCAACGGCGATCGGCGTCGAGAGCGATTCGGCACGCGGGCTGGACGTCAGAAGAAGGATGGACGACATGGTGCATTTCCTTTCGAATTGGATTTGTCGGCCCGTTTTGGGAGGTGAGCCGCAGTCTCGAAGCGGAAAATAGGTCTGGCTTGCTATCGAAAAAACGGTGATAATGTCGATCGAAACTATCGATGGAATGGATGGATATGCTTCCGAACCCGACCCTGGACCAATTGCAGGTGTTTTTGACCGTTGCCGAGACCGGCAGCTTCTCGGCTGCGTCGCGGGCGCTGAACCGGGCTCAGTCGGTCGTCAGCTATACGATCGCCAATCTCGAGGCGCAGCTTGAAGTGCCGCTTTTCGAGCGCTCCGGCGCCCGCCAGCCAAAGCTGACGGAGGCGGGCAGGGCGATGCTGGAGGATGCGCGCCGTATCCTCGGCGACCTGCAGGTCATGCGGGCGCGCGTCAAGAGCCTGAAGGAAGGGCTCGAAGCGGAGGTTTCCGTTGCCATTAGCGTCATGGTGCCCTCAAAGGCCGTGGTTGATGTGCTCCACGAATTCCGCGAGATGTTCCCATCGGTTTCGCTGAACCTCAACGTCGGCGAGCTCGGAATGGTCATGGATCTGGTCATGAGCGGCAAGGCGACGATCGGCATCGGCGGAGCAGTTCTGAAGCAGGACGATTCGGTCGTCACCGAACGGATCGGTCACTCCTTCATGATGCCTGTCGCCGCGCCTAACCACCCGCTTGCCGGGCTCGACCGGCCGCTGACGCTCGGCGACGTGCGCGATGAGGTGCAACTCGTCGTCACCGATGCGTCGGGCCTGACGAAGGGGCGCGATTTCAACGTTTTGTCCTACAAAACATGGCGCGTCAGCGATATTTCGACGAAGCATCAGCTTATCAAGGCCGGCCTTGGCTGGGGCGGACTTCCGGCGTCGCTCATCCATGACGATCTCCTGAGCGGCGCGCTCATCCATCTCGATCTCGATGCCTACGAACAGGGGGAGTATCCCATCTATTCGATGCGCCGGCTCGCCAACCCGCCCGGACCTGCCGCCACCTGGATGATCGACGCGTTCCGCACCCGGCTTACCCATTGCCCGAGCCAGGCGGATTTCCACGCCCAGATCGCGGAACTGCGTGAACCCGCAATCCCGCTCGCGGCCGAATAGGGAAGGCGCAGCCGACGCGCCTTCGTATTTCTTCCGGTTAGAGAACCAGCCTGAACTTCGAGAAGCCGTCCGCACCGTCGCCGGCATCCTCGATCTTGACGCTCTTGACCGCAGCGAGGAACTGCTTTGCCTTCGGGCCGCTCTCGAAGGTTGCCGTCGTGCCCGGCAGCGGCTTGAAGGTCCAGTTCGCATCGGCCGACGGATTGATCGTGCCCTGGTCGTGGACATAGCGGACAATGACATCGCGGTTGGTGTCCGGCGCCTGGAAGATCACCTTATCAGCGGCGATCTCCGGGAAACTGCCGCCGCCGCCGGCGCGGTAGTTGTTGGTGACGACGACGAATTTCTGGGCGGGATCGACCGGCTTGCCGTCGAAGGCGAGGTTCTGGATGCGGTTGGCATCCGGATTGATCGCCTTGCCAGAGGAATCATATTTCGGCGGCTGCGACAGGTCGATCTGGTAGGTCACGCCGTCGATGACGTCGAAATTATAGGACGGGAAATCGTTGTTGAGCAGCGGCGCATCCTTCGCGCCGGCGTCGATGTGATTGAACATGCCGGCCGACATTTCCAGCCAGTTTTTCACCTGGGCGCCGGTGATGGCAACGGCCTGCACCGTATTCGGGTAGAGATAGAGGTCGGCGACATTCTTGATGGCGATATCGCCGGCCGGGACGTCGGTATAGTAATCGGCGCCGCCACGGCCGCCGGCCTTGAAGGGGGCCGCCGCCGAAAGCACCGGCAGATCCTTGTACTTGGTATCGGCCAGCATCTGCTTGATGTACCAGGTCTGGGCTTGGCTGACGACCTGCACGGAGGGATCGTCGGCGACGAGCGCGAAGTAGGAGTAGAGCGGCGCCGACGTTTTGCCCACGGGGGTGCGGACATAGGCAAGCGTCGCCTCGTGCTCGGCCTTGGCGGCTTCGACCACGTCCTTCTTGTCGGCGTAGTCGGCAACCACCTTCTTCTTGTCGTCGCGATGATAGATCGGCCGTGCTTCCGAGGTGAAATCAACGATCTTCCAGCTGTTGCCGTCCTTTTCGAGCAACAGGTCGATAAGGCCGAGATGCGAGCCCCAGAATCCTGCCATCACGGCAGGTTTGCCATGCAGCGTGCCCTTGACCGGATCGGTATCGGCAATGCCGTCCCAGCTCTTCGGGCCGGGGAAGACGAGATGCTGATGGCCGGTGAAGATGGCGTCGATCCCCTCGACGGCGGCGAGATGCAGCGAGGCGTTTTCCATCTTTTCGGACGGCGCGGCTCCGTCGATGCCGGAATGGGAAAGCGCGATGACGATATCGGCGCCGGCTTCCTTCATGGCCGGAACCCAGGCCTTGGCGGCCTCGACGATATCACGCGTCTGCGCCTTGCCTTCGAGGTTCTTGATGTCCCAGAGCATGATCTGCGGCGGCACGAAGCCGATGAAGCCGATCTTGACCGGGCTCTCATTGCCGGCGCCGTCTTTGATCTGTTTTTCCACGATCATGTAGGGCTTGAAGAACAGATCGTCCTGCTTCGGGTCCGAGGCGAGCTGGCCTTTGGTCAGATTGGCGCAGACGAAGGGAAAGTTCGCGCCTGACAGCACCTTGAACATGAAGTCGAGCCCGTAATTGAACTCGTGATTGCCGAGCGTTCCTACCGTGTAGCCGAGCGTGTTCATCGCCTTGATCACGGGATGGACGTCGCCGTCCTTCATGCCGTGCTGATAGGCCATGTAATCGCCCATCGGATTGCCCTGCAGCACGTCGCCATTGTCGATCAGCAGCGAGTTGACGGCCTCGGCGCGGATCTTGTCGATGATCGTGCCGGTGCGGGAAAGCCCCATCGTGTCGTTCGGCTTGTCGGCATAATAATCATAGGGAAAGACGTTGACGTGAATATCCGTCGTTTCCATCAGCCGGAGATGCGCCTGGTTGGCGCTGGCTCGCGCGCTGAAGGGATGCAGCAGCACCAGGGCGGAGGTGGCGGCAAGGCCGCCAAGCAGGGAACGGCGGCTCATCACGCCGACATCGAAAATGGAAGACATCGAAACTCTCCTTGAGGGATCATGCATCGTCCGGCCCGTCAGAATTAGGACGATTTGGCGAGGAGTACACTGCAAAAAAAGACAGGACGGCAAACAATGAGTAGCAAGGGCGATGTGGTTTTGAAATGCAATTTATGGTGCAGACGGGGCTGACGGGGACAGGATCAATTATAGGCTCAGCGCCTGACTGCCGCAGCCAACTGCCGCAGCCGGGGCGCGGTCAATCTGGACGTCAACGTCGACCGCTGCGATTGGACGATCTCAGCCGGATTTTCGGCGCGAAGGCGGTTCAGCGTAACGGTTTCGGCGTCGACGTTGCCAAGTGAGGTGGGCGGTCGGCGTTGGTCGCGGCTCTAAGCTGACGCACCGCCAGGACCGGCCGAATTTCCTTATGGAAAAAGCGGAAATAGGAGGAGACCTGTGCCCGCGCATTCGAATTCACGTCGAACTGGATGCCGACACGGCCGTTGTGCTTCCAGCGGATGATGCCTTCGAGCAGACCGAGGTTTTCAGCTTCGATGCGCACCTTGCTGCCGGAGGCGGCATGGAGCGGCGTCTTCGTCTCCAGGGCAGCGCCGGTCACCGACAGATTGAGAATGCGGGCATCCACTTCACTGTTCAGATGTTTGACGCTGCCGAAGACCCGGCAGTTTTGCCGGTCGGCTTTTCGCGCCGTGATTTTCAAGTTGCGGGTCATACGGTCTCCCTTGGATACGTCAGGGGAGTATAGCGCCCGAAAATTGAAATGGTTTTAGTGGCTTGGCTAAAATTGCAATGAAACTTCAGTTGGCCATGGCGGCTCTGCGCCCCACTACATGCTCGCGCCAGACGGTGAAGATGCCGGCGGCAACGACGACGATCGAGCCGATAATCGTGTTGAGGCTGAGCGTTTCGTCATAGATCGTCACGCCGATGATCGAGGCGTAGACCAGTGACAGATACGTCAGCGGCTGGACGGCAGCGGCATCGAGAAGATCATAGGCGCGGATCAGGAAATAGTGGCTGGAAATGCTGGTCATGCAGACGAGCGCCATCCAGCCCCAGTCTCCGGGCGACATCCAGCTCCAGTAGAACGGGCCGATGATGGTCATGGTGATGCCGCCGATGACGCCGGTATAGAAGAAGCTGGTCATCGCCGAATCGTCGCGGCTGACGAGACGGGTCGCGATGACATAGAAGGCGAAGTTGAAGCAGGAAGTGATAGCCAGAAGCAGTTTCACATCGAAAAACTCGCCTTCCGGCTTCAGGATCAGCAGCACCCCGAAAAGTCCGGCGCCGATCGCCACCCACCGCCGCCAGCCGACCCGCTCGCCAAGGATCGGCATTGACAGCAGCGCGATGAGGATCGGCGTCGCTGAGAAGATCGCTTGTGAACGGGCAAGGCCGATTATGGCAAAACAAGTGATGGCCAGAACCACCTGGACCGCAAGCAGGACGCCGCGCACCACCTGAAGAAGCGGGCGTTTAGTGTGGGCCGTTGCCTTGAGGCCGCCGCGCATCTTCGAAGCGAGGATGATCGTGAACAGCGCAAAGGTCCAGTAGCGGATCATCGTCACGAAGATCGGCGGGTAAGCAGACGCCAGATGTTTCGAGATGGCGTCCTGGAGAGAGAAGATGGTAATCGCCAGCAGAGCGAAAATATAACCGTGGGTCTTCGATGTCATGACATGCCGTTGAGCGGGAAACACCGAGAGTCTGGTCAGGCTTTCAGCGAAGATGCAAGGTCTCAAAGCCCGACATTCGGCCTGTCGATGATTTCTCTGAGGGCAAAGCTCGAATTGATTTTGACCACATGGGGAAGGGCCGACAGCCAGTCGCGATGGATGCGCTCATAATCCTCGAGATCGCGGGCGGCGACCCTGAGGATATAATCATATTCGCCCGACATCAGGTAGCAGACGAGCACGTTGGGGCAGAGCTTCACCGCCGCCTCGAATTCCGCCAGGGTCTTGGCGAACTGGCCGGAGAGCGAGATATGCACGATGGCGATCATCTTATAGTCGAGCGCCTTATGCGAAAGCCGCGCGTGATAGCCGCCGATGACGCCGCTTCTCTCCAGAATGTCGAGCCGGCGCGAACAGGCCGAAGGCGACAGTCCGATCTTTTCGGCAAGCTCGGCGTTGGTGATGCGTGCATTGGCCTGCAGCACCTTCAGAATCGCAAGATCGATGGTATCGAGATCGGCCATTCGAAGAACTTTCGAAAAATAACGATGACAACGCAATAATCTCCGAAAAATCGCGTTTCGGCAAATCGTCTTTGCAAGGACATTTCATCGCCTTGGTGGTTGGATTCATCATCCGAGGAGATCCGCGGTTGCGGGATGACAAGAGAGGAACGCCAATGCGTGTCGGTTGCCCGAAGGAAATCAAGAATCATGAATATCGCGTCGGCCTGACGCCGGCTTCGGTGCGCGAATACGTCGCCCATGGCCACGAGGTCTGGGTGGAAACCAAGGCGGGCGCCGGGATCGGCGCCGATGACGCCGCCTATGCCGCGGCTGGCGCGAAGATTGCCGCCTCCGCCAAGGATATCTTCGAAAAATGCGACATGATCGTCAAGGTGAAGGAGCCGCAACCCTCAGAATGGGCGCAGCTGCGCGACGGTCAGCTTCTCTATACCTATCTGCATCTGGCGCCCGATCCTGAACAGACCAAGGGTCTGATCGCCTCCGGCGTCACGGCAATCGCCTATGAAACGGTTACCGACGAGCGCGGCGGCCTGCCGCTGCTGGCACCGATGTCGGAGGTCGCCGGTCGCCTGTCGATCCAGGCGGGCGCGACCGCCCTGCAGAAAGCCAATGGCGGCCTCGGCGTCCTGCTCGGCGGCGTGCCGGGCGTACTGCCGGGCAAGGTCGCGGTTATCGGAGGCGGCGTCGTCGGTCTGCATGCCGCCAGGATGGCCGCCGGCCTCGGCGCCGATGTCAGCATCCTCGACAGGTCGCTGCCGCGCCTTCGCCAGCTCGACGACATCTTCTCAGGCCGCGTTCACACCCGTTATTCCAGCATCCAGGCATTGGAGGAGGAGGTCTTCTCGGCCGATCTCATCATCGGCGCCGTGCTGATCCCCGGTGCGGCTGCGCCGAAGCTCGTCACCCGCGAGATGCTGTCCGGCATGAAGAAAGGCTCCGTCATTGTTGACGTCGCCATCGACCAGGGCGGCTGCTTCGAGACCTCACATGCAACCACCCATTCCGACCCGACCTATGAGGTCGATGGCGTGGTGCATTATTGCGTCGCCAACATGCCGGGTGCTGTTCCCGTCACCTCGGCGCATGCGCTGAACAATGCCACGCTCGTCCACGGCTTGGCGCTTGCCGATCGCGGCCTGCGGGCCATCGCCGAAGACAAGCATCTGAGGAACGGCCTCAACGTCCACAAGGGCCGCATCACCAACAAGCCGGTCGCCGACGCACTTGGCTACGAAGCCTTTGCGCCGGAGAGCGTGCTGAACGTAGCGTAAGCTAACTGACCCTAGGTGACGACTTACTGCGCTATTTCGGCCGGCAGGGCGGTATCCGAAGGGATGCCGCCTTCTTTGTATGACGGCGCATCTGTAATCGAACCGCGAACGTCGGCGGTGTTGGAGCTATGCTTTCCTCGTCACGAAGCGCGACGAGTTGTGTCCCGCCCGATCAGTTGGCATCGTATCACGCTCATGGGCAGTCGCCATCCAAACGGAGCAGCAATGACGGTTGATAGTCGAGAACAAACATCGCCGGTTCCGCTTCGAACATCACCTATCGGCCTCGAAACATATATTGCCGGCAGCACACTCGTCAGCGGGGATGGACCAGCCTGGACTGATATATTCGTGCAGGTGTTTTCCCGCCTGAAGGTGCAACATCCCTTTCTTGTCCCAGCGGTCGCCGAGCCTCTCGTTGTTTGGGTGATCTCAGGTCAGGCATGTGTCGAGGAACGCGATCTGGGCGGGGAGTGGGAGGCCAATACAGTCAGAGTCGGGGACTTTTTTCTGACGCGGTCGCCCACGCCATACGAAATGCGCTGGCACGCCGAGGGAGACGAACCTTTCCAGGTAATGCATCTCTATCTTTCCGTTCCGTTGTTTGACCGGGTGGCGGAAGGGGTTCTCGGCAAGGCTGCCAGCGCCATGCGCCTGCGCGACATATCGGGCGGCCGCGACCAATATCTTTCTAACATGCTGGAACTGATCCATGCTGAACTGACGGCAGAAGGGCAGGGAAGTCGGCTCTTCGTGCAGGGATTGGCGCAGACGCTCGCTGTTCACCTTATCCGGCAATATGCAACATTCGACGCAGAGGCACGGCCGTCAAATGCCCTCCCGGGCGCCAAGCTACGGCGGGCGATCGCATTCATGGAAGCCAACCTTCAAGAGCCGTTTGATCTCGCACGTCTGGCGCAAACGGCCGGCATGAGCGCTTTTCACTTCAGCCGCCTCTTCAAGAAGGCCACCGGCCTCTCTCCATCCCATTATTTCATTCGCCAACGCATAGCCAAAGCCCAGCAACTTCTGCAGGAAACCAGCACCAGCATCATCGAGATCGGCATGTCCGTGGGGTATTCGAGCCCTAGCCATTTTGCCCAGATTTTCCGCCGGGAGGCTGGCGTCTCCCCCAGCGACTACCGTCGCAGCTAAAGCGCGTCGCGATGTTTTTCAGATTCGCTCATTGCGCTTTAGGTCTCAGTTTCTACGCATGTCGTTGTCGCAAAACCGCTGCACACTTTTGTGCGACATGCTTTAGCATTTCAGTTTGGTCCTTGCGGATTTGAGCAAGATCCCGACAGGTCTCTCAAGGTCCCGAGAGAGGGATCGATCACTCCTCTTTATGTTCCTCCTTGTCGAACATGACCGTCCTTTCGGTTGGAAGGGCGCCCAGTCAAGGAGATAAACCATGACGAATATCAATGGAAAAATCGCGCTGGTCACCGGCGCCTCGAGCGGCATCGGTGCCGCTACCGCGTTGAAGCTCGCCGAGACCGGCGCAAAGGTCGGTATCGCCGCCCGTCGCACCGACAAACTTGAAGGCCTCCAAAAGGAGATCGCTTCTGGGGGCGGTGAAGCCCTCGTGATCGAAATGGACGTCGTCGATCCAGCCTCCGTCGAAGCCGGCGTCAAAAAGCTGGTGGGTGCCTATGGTTCGATCGACATTCTCGTCAACAATGCTGGCCTGATGCCGCTTTCGGATGTGGATCAGTTTAAAGTCGACGAATGGCACCGGATGGTCGACGTCAATGTGAAAGGCCTGCTGAACACCACTGCTGCAGTTCTGCCGCAGATGATCAATCAACATTCGGGCCACATCTTCAACATGTCGTCGATTGCTGGCCGCAAGGTCTTCAAAGGCCTGTCGGTTTATTGCGCCACCAAACATGCGGTGGCCGCGTTCTCCGATGGCCTGCGCATGGAAGTGGGGCAGAAGCACAACATTCGGGTGACTTGCATCCAGCCAGGCGCCGTGGCGACCGAGCTGTATGATCACATCACGGAGCCTGGCTATATCAAGCAGATGGACGACCTTGCCAAGCAGATGACGTTCCTGCAGGGCGCAGATATCGGCGACACCATCGTCTTCGCGGCGCAGGCGCCTGCCCATGTGAATGTCGCGGAACTCTTCGTTCTGCCGGTCGAACAGGGCTGGTAACCACACCAGAAGGTCTTTCAGCTTCCCCGCATACATGCGGGGAAGAGACTCGCGAAGGAGCCGGACGATGAATGAGATTTCCGCTTCCCAGACCTATCGCCTGCTCGAACCCGGTCCGATCGTTCTTGTGACGACGAGCCTTGAGGGAACGCCCAATGTGATGACGATGGGTTTTCACATGATGATCCAGCATGCACCGCCGCTGATCGGTTGCGTCATCGGCCCTTGGGACTTCAGCCACCAGACCTTGAAAAAGACCGGCGAATGCGTGATCGCGATTCCAGCCGTCGATCTTGCCGAAACCGTGGTGGACATCGGTAATTGCTCCGGTGACACGGTGGACAAGTTCGAGCGGTTCAGCCTGAGGACTCGTCCAGCAAAGGATGTCGCGGCGCCGTTGCTGGTGGACTGCCTTGCCAATATCGAATGCCGTGTTGCCGATCCGAGCTTCGTCGAGCGATACAATCTCTTCATCCTCGAAGCAAAGAGGATCTGGATTGACGAGAGCCGCAAGGAACGACGGACCATGCATCATCGCGGTGACGGCAGCTTCACCGTGGATGGCAGCACACTCGATCTCCGGAAGCGCATGGTCAGGTGGCGGCACTTGCCATAAAGCGCGCCGCTGCACGCAAAAAAACATCCCTAAACTTCACATTGATTGAAAGGATATGAACATGTCCGCCTATCTCGTTGTCGATCTCGATATCCACGACCCCGAAGCCATTGCCGATTACCGCTCCAAGGCCCTGCCTCTGGTGGCAAAGGCCGGCGGCCGCCTCATTGCTCTCGATGACGCACCGCTCGAACTCGAAGGCTGGCAGGCGACGAATATGCTGATCATCGAGTTTCACGATATGGATGCCATCCGTGGTCTCTTTGCATCGCCCGAATATGCGCCGCTCGCACACCAACGGCAGGCGGCCGCAGGTTCGCGGATCATTGCCTTGCGTGGCGTTTAGTAGGATTCGAGGGTGCGCGATCCCGACAGCATTCGTCAGGGGAAACAGAAGCCGCCTCGGCGATCACTGCAGAAGGAGCGCGCGGGCGAGTTGACGACTTCCTGTTGCGCTTCGCCCTCCGCCTATCAGGCGCCGGTTTCCGCCAGGACCGGCGCCTTTACCTTATCGATCCGGCATTGGAAGCAGTTGTTGCGCGCGGAACGCACATGCACATAGGCGATATCAGATCGTCCCAGCAGCTCTTTGCCATAGGCCGGAATATCGCCGATCTCAGTCACCGCGCCGGTACCGTAGACGATGCGGTCGTTCTCGCTGTAGCCGCGGACGATGAAGTCACGGCTCGTCGTCAGCATCGGCGGCATGATCTCTTCGGCGGCATAACGTGCGCAAGGCTGCTTGTGCAGGAAGATAGGGCCGGTTTCGGCATAGGGCTGCAGCTCGGGGAAGGGCCGGTAGGCAAAGACCAGCAACTCCTGGCCCGCATCGATATTCTGAAGGCAATGGCGGCAGGGATGGCCGGGACCATCGGAGACGATCGTCTCGGGCAGCCTGTCATAGGCGTCGCGGCCGCCGTTCCAGAGGCGTTCGGCGTCGGTCGTCGGCATGGCAACAAAACGAATGGCGGTCATGGCAGATCTCCTTTGTGATTGCCATGAAATGCACCTGGACGAGCGGGCAAGCCACCCGATTCTTGCCTGCGTCTGCATATGAGATCGCCGGAGAGTGAAAAGCGGAGTATCTTCTGGACGTACGTTGTCAGGCGAAAGGAGAAGGCCTTGGCCGACGTCGATCTGGCGCTGCTGGCGCAACAGAATGCAGAAATACTGGAAGAGCTGAGAGCCCTGCGGCGGGAAGTGGCGGAACTGAAGGAACAGTCGGGCCGCACGCTCGATTTCGAGCGCCGCAACGACCCGCGCCGCCCGAACAGCCTGACGCAGCGTTAACCAGTTCTGCCTACGTCAGGAAGGCATCCGTCAGCTTTTCCGCGCAAGCTCCAGAAGCTCCTTGTCGCTGAGCGGCCGGACGATGCCGGTACCGGTCGAAACTGGGGAGAAGCCGTACATCTGGTAGAGCTGCAGCGCACGCGGATGGTCGAGATTGTTGGTGGTGGTGGTGACCCGCTTCGGATTGAGCGACCAGATGGCATAGAGCGCCTGCAGCAGGAACCATTTGCCGATGCCGAGACCGAGCGCATGTTCGATCAGGCCAAAATGGCTGAGCTCGATCATATCCTCGTCTTCGCAGAAATATTCGTAGAAGCCGGCGGGTGCGCCGTTCACATAGAGAACGCTGATATTGTTGCGCTTGTCGTTCAGCGTCTCGGCAAGCTGCTCGTCGCTCATGCGCAACCGGTCCACCCATTGCCAGCGCGCACCCACCTGCCGGTAGAGATAGCGGTAGAAGGGCAATGGGATCTCGGGAGCGCGCATGATCGCCGTCTGGATGTTGACGGGCACCGGCATGCTTGCCTTTGGCGGCGCCGTCATTTCGAGCCGGGTGATGTGAGCTTTCAGCGAAGCGGGTGCCTTTCCCATGGCGATCAGACTTTGACCGGCGTCGGCGGACCGGTGACGATGGGCGTATCGTCACGGCTTCCCCATTCGCTCCACGAGCCGTCATAAAGCTTGTTGTCGTGATGGCCGAGCGATTCCAGCGCCAGCGTGATGATGGCGGCGGTGATTCCCGAGCCGCAGGACGTGACGACAGGCTTTGAAAGATCAATGCCGGCGTCCTCGATCGTCTGCCTGAGTTCGGGCAGCGACTTGAACCGGCCCTGGTTGGCGAAGACGCTGGACGGCAGGCTGCGAGCGCCGGGCATATGGCCGGAGCGCATGCCGGCACGCGGTTCGGGTTCGGCGGCTGCAAAGCGGCCGGCGCTGCGGGCATCGGCGATCTGCATCGCGCCGCTGGAGACGATGTCGCGCATCGTATCGAGCGTCACCACGCGGCTCTCGTCGAAATCGGGCGTGAAACGCGCCGGCGAATAGCTGGGCACAGTGGTTTCGAGCGGGCGGCCCTCGGCCTTCCAGCCGTCGAGACCGCCATCGAGCACGAAGACGTTCTTTGCGCCCATAACCCGGAACAACCACCAGACGCGCGGCGAGGCGAACAGGCCGATGCCGTCATAGACGACGATGCGATCGTTCTCGCTGATGCCGAGCCGGCCGACTTCGGCGGCAAAATAATCGGCCGAGGGGATCGTGTGCGGCAGTGACGTCGAATGGTCGGCGATCTTGTCCTGGTCGAAGCGGATGGCGCCGGGAATATGGCCGGCCGCATATTCGGCATCGGCATCGCGTTTCTGCGCCGGCAGATAGAAGGAGGCGTCCAGGACGCGCAGATCCGGCTTGCCGAGTTCGGCCTGCAGCCAGTCGGCCGATACGACGAAACGGCTTTTGGTCTCACTCATGATGCTCTCCCTTGATGGTCAGGCTTCGTCGCCGGGCGTGCCGAATCGGATGCGGAAGCGCCGATTTTCTTTGCCCTTCTTTTCGATCTTGGCGATATGGATCTGGCCGACTTCCTGTGTTTCCGAAACATGTGTGCCGCCGCAGGGCTGGCTGTCAATCGAGGAGTTCTCGCCGATGCAGACGAGGCTGACGCGCCCGAGCCCGATCGGCGGGCGCACATTCTTCGATTTGACGATGTCGGGAGTGGCTGCAAGCTCCTCGTCGGTAATCCATTGCAGATAGACCGGATGGTTCTCGCCGACCAGTTCCATCAGCTTGGCCGTCACTTCGTCCTTGTCGATCGTCTCGGCCATGTCGAAGTCGACACGGCTTTCCTCCTCGCCGACGGCAGCGCCGGTGATCGGATACGAGCAGACGACGGACAGCAGATGGCAGGCCGTGTGCATGCGCATCAGCCTGTAACGGCGCTGCCAGTCGACGTGCAGCACCAGCGTCTCGCCAACCAGAGGCCTCGGCTCGTTTTCGAGCGGCACGTGGATGACGATGTCCTTGCTCGGGCCGTGCTTCGTCTGGCCCAACACGATCTTGGTGCCGTCGGCGCGTTCAAGCTCGCCCGTATCACCCGGCTGGCCGCCTGATGTCGCATAGAAGCAGGTCTGGTCGAGTTCGATGCCCCCGTCTTCGTGGACGGCGGTGACGACCGCCTCGCATGTCGAGAGATAGAAGTCGTCACGATAGAGGGCATTGACGGGCATGGGGTCTCACGCGGGCTCGTAGGGAACGTTTATATCGGGCGAGTTGGCCATCCAGCCCGGAACGGGCAGTCCCTTCGAGGTCAGGAAATCCGGATTGAAGAGCTTCGACTGGTAGCGGTTGCCGTAGTCGCAGAGGATCGTCACCACCGTGTGGCCGGGTCCGAGATCCCGGGCGAGCTTGACCGCGCCGGCAATGTTGATCGCCGTCGAGCCACCGAGGCACAGGCCTTCGTTTTCGACGAGGTCGAAGAGATAGGGCAGCGCTTCGGCATCGGAGACCCGATAGGAGAAATCAGGCGTGAAGCCTTCGAGATTGGCGGTGATGCGGCCCTGGCCGATGCCCTCGGTGATCGAAGAGCCCTCGGATTTCAGCGCACCGTTCTGATAGAACTCATAAAGAGCAGCGCCGTCGGGATCGGCGATGCCGATCTTGACGTCCGCATTGAAAGCCTTGAGGCCGGCAGCGACGCCGGCCAGCGTGCCGCCGGAACCAACGGAGCAGATGAAGCCGTCGACCTTGCCGTCGGTATCGTTCCAGATTTCCCGAGCGGTGGTCTCGATATGCGCCTGGCGGTTGGCGACATTGTCGAATTGGTTCGCCCAGATCGCCCCGTTCGGCTCTGTTTTCGCCAGCTGCTCGGCGAGCCGCCCCGAGACCTTCACGTAGTTGTTCGGGTTCTTGTAGGGAACGGCGGGCACTTCGACGAGTTCAGCGCCGAGCAGTTTCAGCGCATCCTTCTTTTCCTGGCTCTGCGTTTCCGGAATGACGATGACGGTGCGGTAGCCGAGCGCCTTGGCGACCAGCGTCAGCCCGATGCCGGTATTGCCGGCCGTGCCTTCGACGATGACGCCGCCGGGCCGAAGCAACCCTTTCCGTTCCGCGTCGCGGATGATGTAGAGCGCGGCACGATCCTTCACTGACTGGCCGGGGTTCAGGAACTCCGCCTTGCCGAGAATGGTGCAGCCGGTCGCCACCGACGCGCCGTTGAGTTTGATCAGGGGCGTATTGCCGATGGCTTCGAGGACGGAAGGGTGGAAGGTCATGGAATCTGCCTCTATTCGAACTCTTACTTTAGGAACGGTCTTTTCCCTTCACAAGGCTGCGTTGGCAAGAAATGCTATTCCACGCCCCTTGTCGGGCACGATAAAATTTGGCCTTCCTCCCCCGAAATGATGAATGGCCCGCAATCCCGCCATGCGTGGGGTGATCCGAAGATTGACTTTCCCCGTACGGATGACGACAAAGCGAAAACGGAGCGCGGCAACAGGGCGTGACCGAAACCGGTATGATTCACGAGCAGATCGACACGATCGATGCATTGATGGCGCATTATGTCGCCGGTTCCTTGCCCGAGCCGGCGCGGGTGCTGGTACGATCCCATCTCGAAATGAAGCCCCACAATCGCAGCCTGGTGGACAGCCTCGAATTGCTGGCTGGGGAGGCGCTGGAAAGCGCTGGTGAAACCGCCATTGCCGACCGCGACCGGCAGCTTCAGGCAATCTTTTCCTCTGCCGCCCCGGTCGCAGCGCAGCAGGCGGCCAAACGGCCGGAAAACGCGCTCTTTCCACAAGCGCTGCGCGATTTCGTCGGCTTCGAGGTCGAGGACGTGCCGTGGCGCAAGCGGTTGCCGGGTTTCAAGGAATATTCCCTCGAATTCGACGGCTGCGAGGTCAACCTGATGTGGATCCGCCCGGGCCGCGCTTTGCCGGCGCACACCCACAAAGGCATGGAACTGATCCTCATCCTAGACGGCGCCTTCAACGATGAACGCGGCCGTTTCGGCCCCGGCGACATCTCCATTGCCGACGAGACGGTCGACCATCGGCCGGTCGCCGAAAAGGATAGGCCCTGCATCGCCTTTGCCGTTTCGGACGGGCCGGTGAAGCTCACCGGATCCCTTCGTCAGATGATCGGCGACCTGATCGGCTGAAAGCAGCCACAATGGTGTGATAAAGCCGTAAATCCGGGAGGAGAAGGGAACTTTCCGGACCTGTTTTCGGTTGGTCAGGCAGAACCGGAGGAACATGTCATGCGTGATTTCACCGCCCGTCCCGAAGATGGACTCGTCTGGATCTCAGGTGCGAGTTCCGGCATCGGCCGCGCGCTTGCGCTGAAGCTTGCCGACGAAGGATACAAGGTCGCCGTCACCGCCCGAAGCCATGAAAAGCTGGTCGAACTGCAGGCCGAGGCCAGCGGCCTTGCCGGCAGCATCATCGTGCTCGATGGCGACGTCACCGATGCCGAGGACATGGAGCATATCATGGCCTCCATCGAATATGAGCACGGCACGCTCGGCATGGCGATCCTCAATGCCGGCGTCTATCTGCCTGTTCATGCTGAGGACCTGAACCGCGCCGATTTCGAAAAGAGCTTCGCCGTCAATCTCTCCGGCGTCGTCAACTGTCTGTTGCCGGCGGTCCGCCATATGAAGGCGAAAGGGCAGGGACAGATCGCCATCGTCTCCTCCGTCACCGGCTATGGCGGCCTGCCGACGGGCGCTGCCTACGGCGCCACCAAAGCGGCGCTGATCAATATGGCCGAAAGCCTGAAATTCGATCTCGACAAGATGGGCATCCGCATTCAGCTCATCTGCCCGGGCTTCGTCGACACACCGGCGACGCGGAAGAACGCCTTTCCCATGCCGTCCCTGGTGTCGACCGACGAAGCCGCCCGGCAGATTGCCGCCGGGCTGAAATCGCAGGCCTTCGAGATCTCCTTCCCCAGGCGCTTCACCATGATGCTGAAGCTTGCGCGCATGCTTCCCTACAGCGTCTATTTCATGCTGGTGAACCGCGTAACCGGCTGGCGCGAGCGGCCGTCATCGGCTGGTCACCATCCGGCGACACCGCATCCGGCGGAATGATCAGCTGCGCGAGAACACCACTTGGCGCACATCGATATTGCGGGCGCGGAAGCCGGCCTCGCAATAGAACAGATAGAATTCCCAGAGCCGCTTGAAACGCTCGTCGAAGCCCATCGGGCGGATGCGCTCCCAGACCGACCAGAAGCGTTCGCGCCATTCGGCAAGCGTGCGGGCATAGTCGAGCCCGAAGCCGAAGTCCCTGACCAGTGACAAGTCGACCTTGCCGGCAAGTTCCGCCAGATGGTTGCGCGTCGGCAGCATGCCGCCGGGAAAGACATATTTCTGTATGAAGTCGGGGTTGCTGCGATACTGGTCGAAGGCCTCCGGCCGGATCGTGATGATCTGCAGGCCGGCCTTGCCGCCCGGCTTCAGACATTGCCGGAGCTTGGAGAAATAGGACGGCCAGTATTTCTCGCCGACCGCTTCGAACATCTCGATCGAGACGATCCGGTCGTAAAGCCCGGTCTCGTCGCGGTAATCCTGGAAACGGAATTCGACACGGTCGCCGAGACCGGCCTTGCGGATGCGCTCCTCGGCAAAGGCCAACTGCTCGCGGCTGATCGTCAGCCCGGTCACCTTGCAGTTCAGTTCGCCTGCTGCAAATTCGGCAAACCCGCCCCAGCCGCAGCCGATCTCCAGCACGTGATCGCCGGGCCTGATGCCGGTCGCCTCGGCAAGCGCGCGGTATTTGGCATTCTGCGCCGATTGCAGGTCGTTGGCCCCTGTCGAATAGAGCGCGGAGGAATAGGTCATGCTCGGATCGAGCCACTGCCTGTAGAAATCGTTGCCGAGATCGTAATGGGCGGAAATGTTACGCTTCGATCCCGCCTTGGTATTGGTGTTCATCCAATGGCGGACGCGCTCGACGAGGCGGCCAATGCCGCCCTTGCCATTGGCATAGCTGTAGACGGCTTCGCCGTTGACGAGGAAAAGTTCGAGGAAGGCGGCGATGTCGGGGCTGTCCCAGTCGCCGTCCATATAGGTTTCGGCAACCCCGATCGTGCCACTCGTCAGGGCCCGATAGGCAAGGTTCCAGTTGTTGAGGCTGAGAGCCGCCTTCGGCCCGGCCTGCTTGCCCTCGATCAGCAGCCTGCGGCCGTCGGGCAGGGTGACTGCAAGCGAGCCGTGCTGCATGCGCAGAAGTCCGCGCAGCGCCAGCTTCGCCTTGAACGGCAGCCCCTTCACCAGACGGGATAAATTTTCGGCCGTCAGCGTCACCGCGTCACGGGCCAGTACATTCCAATCCTGCGCCTTGCTCATCTTTCCTCCTCCAGCATTTTCTTGCCGGTTAGGGACGACGATACATCCGTGACGATGTTCGGGCGGCCTCCGGCCATTATTCGGCAAGGCTACTGCATAATTTCCTCAATCGGAAATCGAATTAAGGAAAAATTATGCAGCCGTTCAAAGCGCTGCAGCGCTTTTGCGCGTCGTGTCGGAACGCCCGGCGCTGCAAGGTCATTCCGCGGTGTCCGCAAGCGGCCGGGGCCGGTGAATGCTGACGGCAGGCGGAGGCGCCGGACGGCTGATATAACGCGCGCCCTTCAGCCACAGTTTCAGCGCTTCCCAATGGATGCCGGCCACGATCTTGAAGGGGAGGAAAGGGATGAGCGCCGTCAGCCGAAGCAGCGCGGCGCTTGTCAACTGCAGCCGCCGTCCTGAGAATGTCGCCGCAAGCAGCGGCCCTTCGCCGTCGGTTTCGAGGATGCGCCAGCGGATTTCCGCGCCAGGCGGCAGCATGCGGAAGTGATAGCGCGCCGCTATGCCGATGAAGGGCGAGACGTGGAAGAGCTTGTCGCAGCTCTGACGGAGCCCGCCGTCCGACATTTCACCATCACTGAGGGGACAGACGTAACTGTGTCGCTCGCCGAAAGTGTTGCGCACCTCGTAGATCATCGCGACGAGGGCGCCGCCGCCATCATAGGCGTGATAGACGGAGATCGGGTTGAAGACATAGCCGAGAATGCGGGGATAGCAGACAAGCAATATCCTTGCCGCGCGATCGAGCCCGGCCTCAGCGAGCAGCCGGTCGGCATAGGCGCGCAGCGGCGTGTTCGCCGTGTCGGCATGGTCATTTTCATGAAACGAGACGAGATTGCGACCGTTGACGGAAAACAGCGCCGACAGCCGATCGGCTGCTTCAAGCCGATCGAGATCGACGAGCAGGGAGAAGACGCGGTAGCGGAAACGATGACCGAAGGGTTTCAGGCGTTGATGCATGATGTCGCCGACATAGAGCGCGGCCGCCGCATCCGGCGCAGCGCCGTTGCCGCTCATGCTGACGCCGCGCTTTTTGCCTCGTCCGCTCATGCCGCTGCATCCGGTTGCGGTTGCCGGCTTCGCGCCGTTCGCCAGGGAATGATGCCACCCAGCGCCTCGGCTGCCGCCAGGCCGGAAACCAGGCCATCCTCATGAAATCCATATCCCATCCAGGCGCCGGCGAAATGGCAATGGTTCTCACCCTGGATGGCGGCGAGCGCCCGCTGCGCCGCCATGGCATCAGCCGAAAATTGCGGATGCTCATAGGTGAATTCCGCAAATACCATGCGGGGATCCGGCTCGCGGTCGGGATTGAGCGTGACGAACAACGGCAAACCATCGTCGATGCCCTGCAGCCGGTTCATCCAATAGGTGACGGCGACACCCGCCTTGCCATCCTCCCGGCTGGAGCGCAGATAGTTCCACGAGGCCCAGACCTTGCGCCGCTGCGGCATCAGCCTTTGGTCGCGGTGCAGGACGACGCGGTTCGGCTGGTAGGGAATGGCGGCAAGCAGCAGCCGTTCCCGGTCGGTGGCATCGATGAGCAGGCGTGCCGTCTGATCGCTGTGGCAGGCAAGGATCACCTTGTCGAAGGCACGCTGGCTGCCGGTCTCGTCGATAAGCGTGACGCCGTTCTCCGAACGGATCACCCCGCGTATGCCGCAGGACAGTTTCACCCGTCCGCCGAGCGGCTGCAGCAGCCGGTCGAGATAGCTGCGGCTGCCGCCGGTCACCGTCCGCCATTGGTGCTGGCGGTGATAGATCAGCCGGTGATTGTCGAAGAAATTGACGAAATATTCGGCCGGGAACTGCAGCATGCGGGCCGACGGTGTCGACCAGATCGCCGCCGCCATCGGCACGAGATAATTGTTGGTAAAGCCGGGCGAGAAGCCGCGCCAGTCGAGATAATTGCCGATCGAGCGCGAGGCGAGGTGACCGGCGGCCCGGTCTTCGAGGCAGGTGCGGTTGAAGCGCAGGATCTCGCGGATCATCCACAGGAACGACGGCCGCAGCAGGTTGCGCTTCTGCGCGAAGATCGAGGACAGCCCGCCGCCGCTCCATTCCAGCCTGCCGCGGTCGAGCGAGAGCGAAAAACTCATGTCGCTTGCATGGGTGGCGATGCCGAGTTCGGCAAAGAGGGCCGTCAGGTTCGGATAATTCGGTTCGTTATAGACGATGAAGCCGGTATCGACCGCAATCCGAACACCGTCATAATCGACGTCGACCGTCGCCGTATGGCCGCCCGCCCGCGCCTGGCTCTCGTAGAGCGTTACGTCGTGCACGGGGTCGAGCGCCCAGGCCGCCGAGGCGCCGGAGATGCCGGAGCCGATGACGGCGATCTTCAGCCGGCGCGAGGCGGGGCGGAAATGCGCGTTCATGCGGCGTCCTTTGTGGCTTTGTAAGCGGCGAGCGCTCGGTCGCGGGCGCTGGCATGGTCGACGATCGGTTTCGGATAGGTCTGCCCGAGGATGATGCCGGCCTCGTCGAGCGCGCTCTTCGGCGCCTCGAACGGCCGGTGAATGTATTTTGCCCCGAGCCGTTGAAGTTCCGGCACATGAGCTCTGACATAGTCGCCGTCGGGATCGAAAGTCTCGCCCTGCAGCATCGGATTGAAGATGCGGAAGAAGGGTGAAGCGTCGGCTCCCGAGCCCGCCACCCATTGCCAGCTTGCCGCGTTGTTGGCGGGATCGGCATCGACCAGCGTATCGCGGAACCAGGCCTCGCCGTCGCGCCAGTCGATCATCAGATCCTTGATGAGAAAGGAGGCGACGATCATGCGCACCCGATTGTGCATCCAGCCGTGACGCCAGAGCTGGCGCATGCCGGCATCGACGATCGGGTAGCCGGTCATGCCACGGCGCCACGCCTCGAAATCGCCGTCGTCGTAGCGCCATTGGAAGCCGTCGAAACGATCGTTCCAGTTCTCCGAGGCAAGACGCGGGAAATGGAAAAGCAGGTGGTAGGAGAATTCCCGCCAGGCGATCTCCTTGCGGAAATGCACGATGTCGGTCGCCGGCACCCGGTTCGACAGACCGCGCGTCGCATCCCAGATGCGGGCAGGGGAGATTTCGCCGAGCGCCAGATGCGGCGACAGCATCGAGGTCGCCGGTTTCGCCGGATAGTCGCGGTTTTCCTTGTAGCCCTTGAGTTCTTCCTCGACGAAGGCGCTGAGCCTCTCTCTTGCGCCTTGCTCGCCCGGCGTCCAGAGATCGGTAAAGTCCTTCGCCCAGTCCGGCTTTGTCGGCAGCAGTTTCCAGCTCTTCAATGTTTCCGATGCCGGACGCTGCGATGCCAGCCGCAGCTTCGCCGGCGCCTCCAGCGGCGGCTCGGCTTCGCCCGCACCCTCCAGCGCGCGCCAGAACGGCGTATAGACCCGATAGGGCGTGCCACTGCCGGTCATCAGCCTGGACGGTTCGTGCAGCAGCTGGCCGCCGAAACTTCTCGCCTCGATCGCCTGTTTTTCCAATTCCTGCTTGATGTGGGTGTCGACCGAAATGCCCGAGGGATCGTATCGCCGGTTCCAGAAAACGGCTTTGGCACCGCTCTTTTTGATGACGGCGCGGAGCACCTCCAGCGCTTCTCCGCTGGCAAGCACCAGCCTGCCCTGCCGCTCGTGCAATGATCTATCAAGCGCTTCCAGCGAATGATGCAGCCACCAGGCCTGCGCAGCGCCGAGCGGACCCGTGCCGGCTGACGCCGGCTCGTTGATATAAAGGGGGATGATCGGTCGCCCGGAGAGATGGGCGGCATTCAGCGCCTGATTGTCGTCAAGGCGCAAATCCCTGCGAAACCATAAAATGACAGGTTTTATCGCGTCCTTTGCCAATGAAGCCATTCCCTGCTCTTGTCTTTGCACCCTGCTACGGATGTACGGAACGCTCGGATCAAAAGTTTCATCGGAGGGAAAGCTTTTCATCGTGGTGGCGACGACATGAAAAAGGCCGGCGTGAACCGGCCTTTTCCAAATGTGGCGCGCGTTCGCGCGACATGTAGGGAGCGAAAGTGCCTGTCAGTTGTCGTATTCGCGGCAGGCTTCGCTGATCGAGGCGCCGCTTTCGCCGCCGCGTGTATCGACGCCCGACCTCTGCTGCGGCATGCCGGCGCATTCCATCGTTTGCGGCTGGCCGATGCTCTGTGTTGTCATCGGATCAACCGGCGCGACGCGCACCGGATACATGCCGTTGTTACTGTTGGTGTAATCGGATGAATAGCTACCCGAACTCGGATCGGTCGAGCCGCCGTTGGTCGGCCCGATCGGATCGGGATTCGACTGGGCAAAGGCTGACGATGCCATGCCGATCGCAAGCAGCGAAGCGGCGATAAGGGATTTGTTCATGAGGATATCCTCCTTTGATTTTCATCTTGGATGACCCTGGGGTAACCGCCTGCCGGAATCATTGTTCCGAAAATTGCGAAAAATCTGCACGCAGGCCTTGCATGGTTACGCATAAACCTTAACGGCGGAAGCTGCTGGATCGCCTCTGCCACCTGCCTTAGTGCATGACGAAACGCCAATCCGCAGCATGAGGCCGCAATGTTCGTTTCCCCGCGCGAGGCCGCAGATCTCGGTCTGCAGATTGCCCTTGCACTCGCCCTGACGGCCAGTGGCATGGCAATCGCGTCCTCTGCCATGGGCCGCGAGAAGGCCGGCATATCAGCGATCGACGTCGGCCGCCCCTCGTTGTGGACTGCCATTCCGACGCGTATCGATCCGACGACACAGGCCTATCTGCGCGCCGACGCGCGGGCCGGGCCGGAACTTGCCGCCAGCGCCGAACAGCCCTGCCATGACCCGATTGGCCTGCGCCTCTCCTGCAATTTGATCGCCACCAGCAGCACAGCCTTTTAGAGCAATTCCAGCAAAACTGTGCAGCGGTTTTGGCGACGATCTCTGCGCTTCACCGCGAACGGCTGGCGCTCGATAGCTGCACGGGCAGGATCGTCGATGCCTTGATGTCCTTCAGCACGAACATCGTATGCATCTCCTTGATGCCGGGCAGGCGACGGATCACCGTCATGGCGAATTCGGCATAATTGTCGAGATCGGCAGCGACCACCTGCAGCAGGAAATCGGCCTCACCGGCAACGGAATAGCAGGCGATGACCGCCTCCAGTTCGCCGACCTCGCGCTCGAAGCGCTGGGCCTCGTCATGGGAATGCGTGTCGATCTGCACACGCACGAAGGCGAGGACGCCGAGGCCTACGGCGCGACGATCGACGAGAGCCTGATAGCCGCGGATGACACCGGCCTCTTCAAGCCGTTTTACTCTGCGCCAGCAGGGCGAGGTCGACATCCCCACGCGTTCCGCAAGCTCCTGGTTCGTCAGCCGCCCCTCGCTCTGGAGCGCCTTCAAAATTCGGATATCGCCCGGCTCGAATTCCATGATCGGTAAATCCTTTCTAGCTTCATCGACAGATAGGAAGATCCTACCAAAATCGCCCGGGTCGCGACAGGAATAGGCAGGATATTTCTATGCCTTACGATAGGTTGGGAAAACCGAACCAAGCGTGGAGAATGAGGGATGACGGGTGAGGATTGGCGTGTCGCGGTGATTGTCGAGCCGGCGCTGCCGGCCGGCGAACTCGCCAATACAATCGCAGTGCTGTCGATCGGCCTCGGCGCTGCGGCGCCGGCGCTTGCCGGCGCGCAATTGACCGACCTGACCGGCCGGATATTTCATGTCAGTGCCAACAAGCCGGTCCCGGTGCTGCAGGCGGCGGCCGCCGATCTGAGATCGCTGTTGCTCAAGGCGTTGCCGGCGCCCGATGGCGCACTGGTCGTGCCATTCCCGCGTTTTGCCCGCGCCCTGCATGTCTATGCCGATTATGAGGCTTCGATACCAGCGCGCGACCTCTCCTCGGAAATCATCGACGGCATCGGGCTCGCCGGCCCGACGAAGTGGATCCGTTCGCTGACTGGCTCGCTGAAGCTGCTGCGTTGATGCGTGCAGGCAGGGCTTGCCGCCTGGTATAGCTGACCTGTCCCGGCGAAAGCTTGCAAAAGGCGATGATTTGCCGTTTCATCGGGCGATAGCGACCACCGTCCGACTCTTTTCCTGAAGGATTCAGCCTTTTGTCCCAACCGATGCCCCGCGGCTTCGAGAAGCCTTATGCCGCCTTCCTGTTCGATATGGACGGCACCATCCTCAATTCCATCCGTGCTGCCGAACGTGTCTGGAGCGACTGGGCAAGGCGTCAGGGGCTCGATGTCGCCGACTTTCTGCCGAAGATGCATGGATCGCGCGGCGTCGACACGATCGCCCGGCTGAACCTGCCGGGCGTCGATCCCGAACATGAAGCCAGGCTGGTGACCGAGGCCGAGATCGCCGATGTCGGCGATGTCGTTGCCATTTCGGGTGCCGCGGCATTCCTGAGCTCGCTGCCGCCGGATCGCTGGGCGATCGTCACCTCTTCGCCCTTGCGTCTTGCCCACCGGCGGCTGGAGGCGGCGGGCCTGTCGCTGCCGAAATTCATGGTGACGGCTGAGGATGTGAAGGTCGGAAAACCCGATCCGCAATGTTATATTCTCGGCGCCGAACGCCTCGGCGTCAGCACCCAGGACTGCCTGGTGTTCGAGGATGTCGCCGCCGGCATTACTGCCGGCGAGGCGGCGGGCGCCGATGTCATGGTCGTCACGGCAACCCATCATGACAAGATGGAAACGCCGCACCCGACCTTCGCATCCTATGACGAGATCTCGGTCCGCATCTCAGCTGACCACAAGATGTTTATCGTGCCGAACGCGGCCTGACATCAGCCGCGTTTCCGGCCTCTCACTCCGCGGCGGCGGCAAGACAGCGATCGATGATCCTGCCGATTTCGCCGCGGCACGAGCCGCAATTGGTTCCGGCACTCGTTTCCTTGCCGACCGCCTCGACGCTGTGGCATCCGCCGCGCACGGCGGCGGCGATCTGGTTGACCCCGACGCTGAAGCAGGAGCAGACGGTGGCTCCCGGATCCGGCCTGCCGGCGCCGGGACGGCCTGCCACGAGTGCAAAACGTTTCCTCAGATCATCATGTGCGGCGGAGAGCTGCGAGATCGCCCAGTTGCGCGCCACGGCGACCGGCTCGCGAGCAAGGAACAATGCGGCGAGCAGCGTCTCGCCATCGAAGAAGGCGAGCCGGAGGTCGCCGGTTTGCCGGTCGGCATAACCCAGCGGTTCGATCTCATCAGGAATGGCGAAAACCGCCCGGCACCAGGCCGTCCAGTCTTCGACGGTCCGGTCGAAGGCAAGCTCCAGCCGCCAGCCGCCCTCGGCTTTCGCCAGCGCCCAATAGGCCGCGTCAGGTGTTACGGGTTTTGTCGCCGAGACGGCGAAACCGTAATGGCTGGCGGGGAAGGGCCGGACGGCGACAGCGACGTTCTTCGACGCCGGCTGGCCGGAAAAGGGATCGGTGATCGGCGCGACCACGGCGTCGATCCGCGCTTTTGCCGCGAACTGGTCGTTCCAGTGCATCGGCGCGAAAATGCCGCCGCGGGCCTGGCGATCGGTCACCAGCGCCCGGACGATCGCCTTGCCGTGGGGGCTGTCGATCTCGACGAGGCCGGCGCTCGATATGCCGGTCTCGATCGCGTCGCGCGGATGGATCTCGGCAAAGGGTTCGGCGATATGGGCGGACAGCCGGGCGCTCTTTCCGGTTCGCGTCATCGTGTGCCACTGGTCGCGGATGCGCCCGGTATTCAGCGTGAAGGGGAAGTCGGCATTGGTGCGATCCGTTGCCGGCGGTTCCACCGCGACGAAGCGCGCCTTGCCGTCGGCATGGTAGAAACCGCCATCGGCGAAGAAGCGGGTGATGCCGGGTTCTGTCCCTGCCGCCTGCGGCCACTGGAAGGGCGACAGCTCCTCGTAAGCGTCGCCCGAGATACCGGCGCGGGCGCCGATGTCGAAGTCGCGGCTGCCGTTGTTTTCGAAGGCGGACAGGGCGGCGTGTTCGGCGAAAATCTCGGCCGGTGCGTCGAAATCGAAGGCGGCGGCAAATCCCATGCGGCGTCCGACTTCCGCAAGCTGCCACCAGTCGGCCTTGGCATCACCGGGCATGTCGAGAAACGGCCGCTGTCTGGAAATGCGCCGTTCGGAATTGGTGACGGTGCCGTCCTTCTCGCCCCAGCCGAGCGAGGGCAGAAGCACCTGCGCGTGCCGGGCCGTATCCGTCTCTCTCAGAATGTCGGAGACGACGACGAAGGGACAGGCGGCGATCGCGCTTTCGACGCTATCGGCGTCCGGCATCGAGACAACAGGATTGGTGGCCATGATCCAGAGCGCCTTGATGCGCCCGTCGGCCACCGCGCGGAACATGTCGACCGCCTTCAGGCCGGGCTTGGCGGCGATTACTGGCGATTCCCAAAAACGCTGAACGCGGTCGCGGTCTTCAGGATTTTCGATCGCCATATGGGCGGCAAGCATGTTGGCGAGACCGCCGACTTCGCGCCCCCCCATAGCGTTCGGCTGGCCGGTCAGCGAGAAGGGGCCCATGCCGGGGCGGCCGACGCGGCCGGTCGCCAGATGGCAGTTGAGGATGGCATTGACCTTGTCGGTGCCGGACGAGGATTGGTTGACGCCCTGGCTGTAGCAGGTCACAACCTTCGACGTCGTTTCGAAAAGGCGGAAGAATTCCCGGATCTGCATGGCCGGCAGGCCGGTTCGTTCCAGCAGATCGTTGATATCGAGTGCTGCGGCTGAAGCAAAGGCGCTGGCGAAGCCTTCCGTATGGGAGGCGATATAATTCTGGTCAATCGCAGGGCTTGTCGCGAGGTGGGCAAGCAGTCCCATGAACAGCGCGACATCGCCGTCCGGACGGATGGCCAGATGCAGGTCGGCGATATCGCACGTCATCGTCCGGCGCGGATCGATGACGACGATGCGCATGTTCGGCCGCGCCGCTTTTGCGGCGGCCAGCCGCTGGTAGATGACGGGATGACACCAGGCGAGGTTGGAGCCGGTGAGCACCACCAGATCCGCAAGTTCGATATCTTCATAGGTCCCAGGCACGGTATCGGCGCCGAAGGCGCGGCGATGCCCGGCCACGGATGAGGACATGCAGAGCCTGGAATTGGTGTCGATATTGGCCGAGCCGATGAAACCCTTCATCAGCTTGTTGGCGAGGTAGTAATCTTCGGTCAGCAACTGGCCGGAGACATAGAAGGCGACGGAATCCGGCCCGTATTCGGCGATCGTTTCGGAAAAACGCCGGGCAACCAGATCGAGCGCCTCGTCCCAGCCGCTGCGCGCGCCTGCGATTTCGGGGTAAAGCAGCCGGCCGTCGAGATCGATGGTTTCGGCAAGCGCCGAACCCTTCGAGCACAGCCGGCCGAAATTCGACGGATGCTCGGGATCGCCCTTGACGGTGACGGCGCCGGCCTCGTCGACCGTGGCGATGACGCCGCAGCCGACGCCGCAATAGGGGCAGGTGGTCTTGACCTCAGCCGCCATTATTCAGCCGCCATCAACAGACTTTCCAGCGCGATGAACAAGGCGCCGTCCTCATTGCGGACCGGTATAGTCCGCACCTCGCCCTGGTCGGCGCCGAGCGCCTTGCCAGTTTCCAGAGAGATCACCCAATTGTGCAGCGGGCAGGTGACCGCCTTGGCATGCACGATGCCCTGGGAGAGCGGGCCGCCCTTGTGCGGGCAGTGATCCTCGATGGTGAAGACCTCGTTTTCGGCCGTGCGGAAGACGGCGATCTTGCCCTGCGGCGTCTTCACGCAGCGCGCGCCGCGCAGCGGGATATCGGAGATGTCACCGATTGCGATCCAGTTCATATCCATCTCCTTACTCTGCAGCCTGCGGATAGCCGATCGTCGCCATCGGCTTGAATTCGTGCTTGTCCTTGCCGGAGACACGCTCTGACCAGGGATCGACCTGGGCAAATTTTTGGCTGAAGACGAAGCGTTCGTAATAGGCTTTTCGCTTTTCGGCATCGCCCATGATCTGGCGGCGGATTTCCTCCAGGCCGACGCGCTTGGCCCACTTGTAGATCCGCTCGAGATAGCGGGCCTGCTCGCGGTACATCTGCGTCAGTGCCACGATATGCTCCAGCGCCTCGTCCTCGGTCCGGACAAGCCCAAGGACCTCCGTGCCCTTGATGTCGAGCCCGGCTGCACCAGCGAAATGGATCTCGAAACCGGAATCCACGCAGATCACGCCGATGTCCTTGCAGGTTGCTTCCGCGCAATTGCGCGGGCAGCCGGACACGGCCATCTTCAGCTTGGCCGGCGTCCAGGAGCCCCACATGAACCTCTCGATGCGGATGCCGAGACCGGTGGAGTCCTGGGTGCCGAAACGGCACCAGTCCGAGCCGACGCAGGTCTTCACCGTACGCAGGCCCTTGGCATAGGCCTGGCCGGAGACGAAGCCGGCCTTGCCGAGATCGGCCCAGACGGCAGGCAGGTCTTCCTTCTCGATGCCGAGAAGGTCGATGCGCTGGCCGCCCGTCACCTTGACCATCGGGATCTCGAACTTGTCGACGACATCGGCGATGGCGCGCAGCTCGTTCGCATTGGTGACGCCGCCCCACATACGGGGAACGACGGAATAGGTGCCGTCCTTCTGGATGTTGGCGTGGACGCGCTCGTTGATGAAGCGCGACTGGTAGTCGTCGGCATATTCGTCCGGCCAGTCGCAGACGAGGTAATAGTTGAGCGCCGGCCGACACTTGGCGCAGCCGCAGGAGGTCTTCCATTCCAGTTCCTGCATGACGGCAGGAATGCTCTTCAGACCTTTCGCCTTGATCAGGCGGCGAACATCGTCATGGCCGAGTTCGGTGCAGGTGCACATCGGCTGCACGGCGGCCGGATTGTAGCCGTCGCCAAGCGTCAGCGCCATCAGTTGTTCGACGAGGCCGGTGCAGGAGCCGCAGGAGGCGGATGCCTTGGTATGAGCACGCACGTCGTCGAGCGACGTCAGCCCTTTGCTGGTGATCGTCGAGGTAATCTTGCCCTTGCATACGCCGTTGCAGCCACAAATCTCCGCGTCATCCGGCAAGGCTGCAACGGCCGCCATAGGGTCCAGCGGCGACCCTCCCTGGTAGGCCTGACCGAAGATCAGCGTCTCGCGCATCTCCGAAATATCGGTGGCCTTCTTCTTCAGATCGTTGAACCAGGCGCCGTCGGCGGTCTCGCCGTAAAGCACGGTGCCGATAATCTTGTTGTCCTTCAGCACCAGGCGCTTGTAGACGCCGGCGCTGGCATCGCGCAGCACGATCTCCTCGCGGTCGTCACCATCGGCGAAATCACCGAGCGAATAGAGTTCGATGCCGGTGACCTTCAGCTTGGTCGGCGTGTCCGCATGCACGAAAGCCGGCGAATGGTCGTCCGAGAGATGTGCTGCGGCAATGCGGGCCATCTCGTAAAGCGGGGCGACGAGGCCGTAGACCATGCCGCCCACCTCGGCGCATTCGCCGAGCGCAAAGATATCGCCATCCGAAGTCTGCATGCCGGCATCGACGACGATGCCGCGATTGACCGCAAGGCCGGCGTCCTTCGCCAGGCCGACACTCGGACGAATGCCGACGGCCATGACGACGAGGGTTGCCGGGATGATGCGGCCGTCGTCGAGTTCGATGCCTTCGACCTTGCCATTGCCGATGATCGCCTTGGTATTGGCCTTGCAGATGACCTTGATGCCGCGTTCCTCGACCGCCTTCTGTAACAGATAGCCGGCGGCGGGATCGAGCTGGCGCTCCATCAGCGTCGGCATGACGTGCAGCACAGTGACGTCCATGCCGCGCTGGGCGAGGCCAGCTGCCGCTTCGAGGCCCAAAAGACCGCCGCCGATGACGACCGCCTTTTCGCGCGACTGGGCGGCAAGCAGCATGGCCTGCACGTCGTCGAGATCGCGATAGGTAATGACGCCGGGCAGATCCTTGCCGGGAACCGGGATGATGAAGGGCACGGAGCCGGTGGCGATCACCAGCTTGTCGTAGCTTTCGGTTACGCCGTGGTCGGAGGTGACCGTCTTGGCATCGCGGTCGATGTTGACGATCTTGTGGCCCTTGTAGAGCATGATGCCGTGCTTGATGTACCAGCCGTCACCGTGAATGATGATCTGCTCGTAGTCCTTTTCTCCCGAGAGAACCGGCGACAGCATGATGCGGTCGTAATTGACGCGCGGCTCGGCATTGAAGATCGTAACTTCATAGCGTCCGGGCGCCCGTTCGAGGAGGTGCTCCAGCATGCGCCCGGGCGCCATGCCATTGCCGATGATGACGAGTTTTTCTTTCATGTTTCCTAGTCCTTAGATCAGGTTGCAGCCACGGGCGCCGAGGCCCCCTGGCGCGACAATTGCTTGACGGACAGGTGCATCCAGACGAGCGAGATCGCGACGATTGCGAAGAGCAGCAGGAAGCAGCTGGACCAAAGGCCGGTCATGTCCTTGAGGAGGCCGAAGGCGATCGGAAGGATGAAGCCGCCGAGACCGCCCATCATCCCGACGATGCCGCCGACGGCGCCGACGCTTTCAGGGTAATAGGCCGGAATGTGCTTGTAGACGGCGGCCTTGCCGAGGCTCATGAAGAAGCCGAGCACGAAGATGACGACGATGAAGATAACAGGCGTGATGGTCGTAGCCGGCAGCGACAGGATGAGAGTGGCTACGGCCGAGACGGCCAACATCGCATACATCACGCTGCGCGCCCCCTTCTTGTCCGACAGCACGCCGCCGAAAGCGCGGAAGATGCTGCCCGGGATGGAGTAGGCGGCCGCAATCATGCCGGCAGTTTCCAGGTTGAAGCCGTAGACGCCGACCAGATAGCGCGGCAGCCACAAGGACAGGGCTACGAAGCCCCCGAAGGCGAAGAAATAGTAGAGCGAGAAACGCCAGACCTGGACGTTCTGCAGCGGCGCGAATTCCTGAGCGAGGCTCTTGGAGGCGACGCCGCGCTCGCGGCGAAGACGAAAGGCCGGATCATCTGACGTGGTGAACCAGAAGACGATGGCCATCAGCGCCAGACAGACGGCCCAGATCTCGGCAACCGCCTGCCAGCCCCAAGCGAGCAGCACGAAGGGAGCAGCGAATTTGGTCACGGCCGCGCCGACATTGCCGGCGCCGAAGATGCCGAGCGCCGTGCCCTGCTTTTCCGCCGGGAAGAAAGGCGAGACATAGGCAACGCCGACCGCGAAGGAGCCGCCGGCAAGCCCGACGCCGAGGCCGGCGATCAGCATCTGCGTATAAGTCTGGGCGTAGGAGAGCAGGAAGGTCGCCACCGCGGCGGCAAGCATGGTGAGGGTGTAAACGAGACGGCCGCCGTAACGCCCCGTCCAGATGCCGAGGACGATGCGCACAAGCGAACCGGTCAGAACAGGGGTGCCGATCAGCAATCCGAACTCCGCCTCGTTCAAGCCGAGGTCCTGTTTGATGCGGATGCCGATGATCGCAAAGATCGTCCAGACGGCGAAACAGAGCGTGAAGGCGACCGTGGAAATCCACAATGCTTTGGCTGGTTCGCCGGCGGACATGGGCTGCGCTTTCTCGATGACAGACATGGCTTCTCCGTAGCGCGACAAGGTCGTGCCGATCCATTGCTGGGGGGGTTAAAAACAAAAAGCCGCTGGTCAGGCTGCGCATGCACGAGGCGCGCGAAATATCCTGATCAGCGGCTTTGCTGGTGGCGCCCGCCGTTGGACGCCGAATTCATGGTCTTCTCGGAGCGACTATTGCGCCCTCATACTGCGCTGATCGCCATTGATCTGTGCACCAGTATCCTTGCAAACTGCGTGCCAGTTTAGTGTTGTTTCTTTAAGTGACTGAATAGAAATGGAATTTCTAAAAACTGGTCGTCTGTACGTTTTTGCGGCTGCCAAAAAACGTGCAAATCTTTTGTGCGTTGCGGTGATGGTGGGCATCGAACATTGCTGGCGTTTTGTGCAGGTCGGCATGGATCAGGTCTCATCGCTGTGGGAGGCGAAGGGCAGGGCGCTTTTGACGGCAAAGCTCGCAACATAGTCCGGCAGTTCCGCCGGATCGAAGACGTGGCCGTCCATGAAGCAATCGCCTTCATCATTGCCCTCGATGCGGATGTCGGCGTCATCAGGTGCATTGGCGTCGCCGAGCGCTCTGCGATAGAGATCGGGACGGTAGGCGGAGGCGGCGGCCCGCGCCTTGTTGAGGCTGGTCTCGGCCTGTCCCCAGCGGATCATCTGGCTGTAGATCCACAGCGCATGGCTTGGTCTCGGGTAATTGGCGAAGCCGGAATGAAACTGGAAATAATCGGCGATAATGCGCCGGTTGCCCTTCGCATCGAGGTTGAATTCGCCGGCGAGAACGCGGCGAATGATGCCGACAGGGGCGGCGATATAGCGCGGATCGGCGAGGACCGCCGCCAACGCGTCGTGATTGTCCGGCATGTCGCACCAACGGGCTGCCGCGTCGAGCGCCACGATCAGCCGGGAAACGGTCTCCGGATGGCTCTCCGCCCAATCCGGCCGCATACCGATCACCTTCTCCGGGGCCGAGGGCCAGATGTCCTGTTTGGCGGCGACGATGCGGCCGACACCGCGCTCCGAGGCGACCATGTTCCACGGCGCGCCGACGCAGAAGCCATCTATCGCGCCGGCTGCCAGTGCGTCCGAGGTGAGCGGCGGCGGCACGACGACGAGCTTGACGTCCCTGTCGGGATCGATGCCGCCGGCCGCTAGCCAGTAGCGAAATTCGTAATTGTGGGAGGAGAAGGGATAGGTAACCCCGAACGTCGGCAGCGGCGCGCCGCGCGCCTTTATCGCCGCGATCGTTTGGGCCAGGGCATGGGCGTTATCCAGCGCGCTTGCCATCTCCGGCAATCGGGCGTCATCCCGCATCCTGTCGAAGAGCCGCGTCGACAGCGTGATCGCATTGCCACCGCGCCCAAGGGAAAACGGTGTGATCGTCGGCGAGGGATTGGAGCCGAGACCGAGCATGGAGGCGACCGGCATCGGCGACAGCATATGGGCGATGTCGAACTGGCGGAATGCTAGGCGGTCGCGCACATTCGCCCAGGAGACATCCTTGACGAGATCGAGCGTCAAGCCTTCCTTCTGCGCGAAGCCGAATTCCGCCGCCGCTATCAGTACCGATGCATCGACGAGCGGAATATAACCGGCCCGTAGCACCTTCGGCCCTTCACTGTTGACATGCGCGGGCGAGGGCAGCCCTCCGCTGGAACTGGCGGTGTTCGTCATCATATCCACTCCGGTTTCCTCCGGAAATTGAGGAGCCCCGCGATCACATCAAAAGTCCCGCGGCGGTGACAACGCTCTGGGCGATTTCCGACATCTTCTTCTTTTCGTTCATCGCCGTCTGGCGCAACAGGGCGAAGGCCTCTTCCTCGGACAGTCCGCGCATTTTCATCAAGATGCCCTTGGCGCGCTCGATAAGCTTGCGTTCCTCCAGCGCCGAGCGGGCATCGGCAAGCTCCCGCCGCAGCCGGCTAAAGGCATTAAAGCGGCTGACGGCCATGTCGAGGATAGGTTTGACGCGTTCCTTCTTCAATCCGTCGACGATATAGGCCGAGACGCCGGCATCGACCGCAGCCTCGATGGAGGCCGTGTCGGAGCGATCGACGAACATGGCGATCGGACGGCTGACTGTACGAGTCAGCTGGAACAGATGCTCCATCATATCGCGGTTGGGGTTCTCGATATCGATGATGATCACATCGGGCATCAGCGTTTCGATCGTTCGCGCGATGCCGTTGACCTCATGCACGACGGTGACGCGCGCATGCCCTGCCTCGCGCAGCCCTTCTTCAATGATGGAGGCGCGGATGGCATTTTCGTCGATCACCAGAATCGTCAGATCGAGATGCTTCATGATTATATTTATGACGCAGCGCAGCAATTTTGGCAAGGTTTGCGCCTCATAAATGTGCAGAAGCTATCGTGCTTAAAAATTGACCATACTGCCGCACTTTCAGGCGTCTCTACAGCGCGAGACCGATATCGACAGCGAACTTTTCCAGCCCATTGACGCTTGAGGAGGCGCTCCGTTTGGGCGAAAAGGCGTGGCGCTTTCGACCTCGATCTTTTCGAGTGTCGGCAGCGCCTGATCCTCGGGGCAGAAGGCAGGTTTTATTGGCCACCAGTGAATTTCATCCGATCCAACGGGCAGGGGATGACGGGCTTGCGGCGCGGGCACTGCGCGTAATTGAGGCCGTTCTCGGCGTTGCCGCAGCGCTCGTTCTCGCCGTGCTGCTCGTCATGGTGCTCGTCACTGTCTGCTTGCGCTATTTCTTCGGTACCGGCTTCATCGGCGCCGAGGATTTCGGAATCTGGCTGAATGTGGCGCTGGTCGCGCTCGGCGCGCCGCTCAGCCTCAATAGCGCCCTTGCCATGCGTCTCGACGTTTTCGTCAGGATGCTGCCGGAAGGCCTGCAGAAGCTGACGCGGATCGGCGCCGATGTCTTCACCGTGCTTTCGGCGCTGATCCTCGCTTTCGGCGGCCGCGAGATCGTGACGATGCTTGGCGGCGTCTCGCCGACGCTCGGCCTGCCGGAATGGATCCGCTTCAGCTTCCTCGGTGCCGGCGGCGCGCTGATCCTCATCGTGCTGCTTCTGCAGCGCATCGCCGACCGCCGGGTCCTGCCGGTTGCTCTTTCGCTGGCCCTCGGCATCGCACTCTATGCTGGCATCCCGCATATCTTGCTCGATCTCGACTGGCCGCCGAGCATCTTCCTCGGATTGATCGCGGCGATCGGCCTGGTACTTGCCGCACCGCTGCCGCACGCCTTTCTCGCCGCAGCCTATGCCGCCATCGCCTTCGGCAGCAGCCTGCCCGAGCCGGCGATCGTTTCTGCGACCGTCACCGGTATCTCGAAATTCCTGCTGCTCGCCATTCCTTTCTTCCTGCTCGCCGGCGGCCTGCTGACGGCATCAGGCGTCGCCAATCAGCTCGTGCGCTTTGCCGCCGCCATGGTCGGTCATCGCCGGGCCGGACTGGCGCAGACGACGCTTCTGACCAGCGTTCTCTTTTCCGGCGCTTCCGGTTCCTCGGTCGCAAATGCCGCCTTCGGCGCATCGACCTTCCAACCGGAATTGGTCAAGCACGGTTATCACCCGGCGCAGGCTGCGGCGATCATCGCCTCGACATCGGTTCTCGACAACATCATCCCGCCGTCGATTGCCTTTCTCATCCTCGCCTCGGCGACCAATCTTTCCGTCGGCGCACTGCTAGTCGGCGGCTTTTTCGCCGGCGGGCTGATGGCCATATGCCTGGCGGTCGCCATCCATCTGACCGTGCGTGAGCAGGTGCCCTTGCCGCGCGCAACCGCGAGGCAGCGCTGGCAATCGGCGGTCCAGGCGATCCCGGCCTTCGGGCTGGGTGTCATTGTCGTCGTCGGCATCCGCATCGGCATCGTCACGACGACGGAAGCGGCAGCGCTCGCCGCCTTCTATACGCTGCTGCTCGGCATCGGCGCCCGTCTCGGTATCCTCTCGCTCTATGCCATCTTCCGCCAGGCGGCGGTCGAAGCGGCGGCGATCGGTCTGCTGATCGGCACGGCCGGCCCTTTCGCCTTCCTGCTGGCGGTCGACGACGTGTCTTCGCTGATCGCCCATCTGACGACGGCGCTCGGCGGCAGCGCGCTGGCCGTCATCCTTTTGTCGAACGTCATTCTGCTCGCCGTCGGTCTCGTTCTCGACATCGGGGCCGCGATCCTGCTCTTCGGTCCGATCCTGCTGCCGGCAGCGATCGCCGCCGGCATCGATCCCATCCAGTTCGGCGTCATCATCGTCGTCAACCTGATGATCCACGGGCTGACGCCGCCGCTCGGCATGCTGATCTTCGTCGTCAGCGGCGTCACCCGCATTCCCGCCTCGGAACTCTTCCGGGCGGTGGTTCCCTATCTGCTCGCTCTCCTGGTCTCGCTCGCAATCCTCTGCGCCTGGGCCATCATCGTCTAACGAACAGGACAATCCATGGACAATCTCAACCGACGCAATCTCCTGAAGTTCGCAGCGCTCGCCGGAACGGCGCTCGCAGCGCCCGCTTTCGTCCGCACGGCCGCCGCCCGCACGACGACGATCACGATCGCCTCGCTGCTCGGCGACGACAAGCCGGAAACCAAGATCTGGGTGAAAATCGGCGAGCTGGTCGAAGCCAGGCTTCCAGGCCAGTTCAAGTTCAATATCGTCAGGAACGGTGCGCTCGGCGGCGAGAAGGAAGTGGCCGAGGGCGTGCGCCTCGGTTCGATCCAGGCGAGCCTCTCGACGGCCTCGTCGCTTTCCGGCTGGGCACCGGAGCTGCAGATCCTCGATCTGCCCTTCCTCTTTCGCGATGCCGACCATGTCCGCAGGACCGTCGGCGGCGATGTCGGCGCCGATCTCAAACAGAAACTGCAGGCGCAGAATTTCGTCGTCGGCGATTTCATCAATTACGGCGCGCGCCATCTCCTGACCAAGGAACCGGTGACCCGGCCCGAGCAGCTCAAAGGCAAGCGCATCCGTGTGATCCAGAGCCCGCTGCACACTAAGCTCTGGAGCGCATTCGGCACCACGCCGATCGGCATTCCGATCACCGAGACCTATAATGCGCTCGCAACCGGCGTCGCCGACGCGATGGACCTGACCAAATCGGCCTACTCAGGCTTCAAGCTCTATGAGGTCGTGCCCGATATGACCGAGACCGGCCACATCTGGGCATCAGGCGTCATCTATTATTCCTCTGCCTTCTGGGCCGGCCTCAACGGCGATCAGAAGGCGGTATTCGAGCAGGCCTCCAGCGAAGGGGCCGCTTACTTCAACCAACTGATCGTCGACGACGAGGCGAAGTCCGTCGAGACGGCGCTTGGCCATGGCGGAAAGCTGTTGAAGCCGGAAGCCTTGGAGGAATGGCAGAAGGGCGCGCAGGGTGTCTGGGCCGATTTCGCGCCTGTCGTCGGCGGCATCGACAGGATTAAAACCGTTCAGGCGGCCTGAAGCGGGGGAGGGCGGACCGCTGACGGTCCTATAGGGGCGACTGAAAAATCGGCCTTATCATCGCTCGGATGTATCGGAAAAATAATGCCGCCGCAGGCCTGAAATCGAAAGAGCATGCCTTCGGCGATCGTGGTATATGACTTACTTAAAATCCTGGAATGGGAAGTTCTTAACCTTCGGCCGGTGCGATCCTGTTGACCGCAATCTCGCGACCGCTTCCGGCGGACGGATCCCATGGCCTCGATTTGAAACAAACAACATTAAACACAAGGCTTTGGAGGGCCGACCATGAGCTTACGCATCAACGATATTGCCCCCGATTTTACCGCCGACACCACCCAGGGACCGATCAGCTTCCATGACTGGATCGGCAATGGCTGGGCCGTCCTGTTCTCGCATCCGAAGAATTTCACGCCGGTCTGCACGACCGAGCTCGGCGCGATGGCCGGCCTGGCGGGAGATTTTTCCAAGCGTGGCGCCAAGATCATCGGCATCTCCGTCGATCCCGTGGAAAGCCATGCCAAGTGGAAGAACGACATCAAGACCGCCACCGGCTTCGATGTCGAATATCCGCTGATCGGCGACAAGGATCTCAAGGTCGCCAAGCTCTACGATATGCTGCCGGCCGGCGCCGGCGAGAGCTCGGAAGGCCGCACGCCCGCCGACAACGCCACGGTGCGTTCGGTTTTCATCATTGGTCCCGATAAGAAGATCAAGCTGATCCTCACCTATCCGATGACGACGGGCCGGAATTTCAACGAGATCCTGCGTGCCATCGATTCCATCCAGCTGACGGCCAAGCACCAGGTGGCGACACCGGCGAACTGGAACCAGGGCGAAGACGTCATCATCACCGCCGCGGTTTCCAATGAAGACGCGATCACGCGTTTCGGCTCCTTCGATACGGTTCTGCCCTATCTCCGGAAGACCAAGCAGCCGACGGCCTGACCGCTGCTTTCAAGCCGTTCTGGAAGCCGCCGCGGCCATTGCCCCCGGCGGCTTTTTCTTGCGCCATTGCCGAAATGGGGAAGCGTCGCGCCGTGAACGATGCTATCTAGTATCAGCGTCACGATGGAAGTCGAACCTGCTGAGATCCGATGAGAGGGCGAAAGCGTCAGTCCGGCATGGGGAAGAGAGCGGCGAAGGCCCTGCTTTCGCTCTGCTTTCTGTTTACCGTCATAGACACGCCAAAGGCCCAGCCGGAAGTAAGCGCTGCCGAGCCGGCCTGTCTGTATTCCGGGCCTTCTGCGTCGGGATCGGATGAGACGCTCTGCATCCGCAAGGACAGTTTCAATCGCGATCTCTGCGCCGCGATCGAGCATTTCGCCGAGGCCAATCAGTTGCCGCCGGAATATTTCGCCCGCCTCATCTGGCGCGAAAGCACCTTTCGCCCCGACGCGGTCAGTTTCAAAGGCGCGCAGGGTATTGCCCAGTTCATGCCCGGAACGGCGAAACTGCGCGGTCTTGAAGACAGCTATCAGGTGCTGGAGGCGCTCCGGAAATCGGCGCAGTATCTCGACGAATTGCGCAATCGTTTCGGCAATCTCGGCCTTGCCGCCGCCGCCTATAATGCCGGCGAAAACGGTCTTGCTTCTTACCTAACGTCAGGAAGATTGCCTTACGAGACGCGCAGCTACGTGATGGCGATCACCGCCCATACGGTGGAGGAGTGGAAGGAAAAGCCGCCGGAAACTGCGGCAGCCCCGCTCGATAAGGACAAGCCCTTTTTCGACGGCTGCGTGGCGCTTGCCGAACGCCGGACGTTGAAGGACACGCCGTGGCGTCAGGAGGGCGACTGGGCACCCTGGGGTGTCCAGCTTGCCGCGAACGCGGATGTCGCGGTGGCCCGGCGCATGTTTCTCGATGCGGTGCAGGATCTGCCTGCGCCGCTCAATGCGGAACAGCCGCTGATCCTGCGCCAGCGCGATCGCAGCTTCGGCTTTCGCCCGCGTTATGCCGCCCGCATCGGCCGGCAGACGCGCCTGGAAGCCAACAGCCTCTGCAACCAGATCCGCACTCACGGCGGCACCTGCCTTGTTTTCAAGAATCGATAACGGGGCCGCTTTCCCATTCGCGGCGAAAACTCCGCTTGCAGGATCGCGACACGGCGCAGCATAGTCGGCGCGGATCATGCAAAGGGAGGAACGACAATGCGGGTTTTGGTCATCGGAGCGACGGGCCATGTCGGAACCTATCTCGTTCCTCGTCTGGTCGAGGCGGGGCACGACGTCGTTACCATCAGCCGCGGCGCGGCAAAGCCCTACACCGAAAATCGCGCCTGGGCCTCCGTCGACCAGCGCCAGATGGATCGGGCCGAGATGGAACGGACCGGCGAATTCGGCCCGGCCGTGCGTGAAGTGAAAGCCGATATTGTCATCGACATGATCTGCTTCACGCTCGAGAGTGCCGAGCAGCTGGTGACCGCGCTATCCGGGCATGTCGGTCATTTCCTGCACACCGGCACCATCTGGACCCATGGCTACCCCCGCACCGTGCCGACACTCGAAGAGGCGCCGAAGTCTCCCTTCGGTGACTACGGCATCCAGAAGGCGGCGATCGAAACCTATATGTTGCAGCAGGCAAGGCTTCGCGGCTTTCCGGCCACCATCATTCATCCCGGCCACATCGTCGGTCGCGGATGGGCGCCGCTCAACCCTGCGGGCAATTTCAACCTGCAGGTCTTTTCGACCCTCGCCCGCGGAGACGCCCTGGCGCTGCCCAACTTCGGCCTGGAGACGGTCCATCACGTCCATGCCGATGACGTGGCGGCGATGTTCATGGATGCGATCGCCAACTGGAATGCGTCGACCGGCGAGAGCTTCCACGCGGTTTCGGAGCAGGCGCTGACGCTTCGCGGTTATGCCGAAGCCATGTCGCACTGGTTTGGGCGGGAGTCGAAACTCAGCTTCGCCCCATTCGAAGTCTGGGCCGAAAGCCAGACGGCCGAAGATACGGAGGCGACATGGGAGCATATCGCCCGCAGCCCGAATTGCTCGATCGCCAAAGCCCGGCGCCTGCTCGGTTACTCCCCGAGATACACGTCTCTGCAGGCAGTGCAGGAGGCTGTGGACTGGCTGATCGGGCAGGGAAGGATCTAGACCCACTAACGGATCAGGATAGCTCTGAAATCATTGACGTTGGTACCGGTCGGGCCGGTTTCGAAGAGATCGCCGACGGCGGCAAAGCCCGAATAGCTGTCATTGCCGTCGAGCAGCCGGCGCGGATCGAGCCGGGCAGCGCGCAGGCGCTTGACCGTGCCGCCATCGGCGAAGGCACCCGCATTATCCTCGGAGCCGTCGATCCCGTCCGTGTCTGCAGCAAGGAGATGAATGCCCTCCTGTCCGTCGATCGCTAGCGCCATGGCGAGCGCGAATTCGCCGTTGCGCCCGCCCTTGCCGCCCTTGGCGCGAAGCGTCACCGTCGTTTCGCCGCCGGACAGGATGACAACCGGCTTCGAAAACGGCCTGTTCCGGCCGAGCACCTCGCGGGCGATCGCCGCATGCACCAGCGCCACGTCACGCGATTCTCCCTCGATCGCATCCGAAAGGATCGCCGGCACTATCCCCTGCGACTTCGCCAGGGCGGCGGCTGCCTCCAGCGAGACGCCGGCAGAGGCGATGATGTGATGCGCGTGGCGTCGGAAGACCGGATCGTCGGGCCGCGGCGCATCGGCCTTGGGTGAGTTCAGATGGTCGAGGGCTGCCTGCGGCAGCTGTAATCCATATTGCTTGACGATCTCAAGCGCGTCGTGCCGCGTCGAACCATCAGGCACTGTCGGCCCGGAGGCGACATGAGCCGGGTTGTCGCCGGGAATGTCGGAGACGATCAGGCTGACGACCCTTGCTCTGGTTGCTGCCGCAAGTCTCCCGCCTTTGATGGTCGAGAGATGCTTGCGCACGACGTTCATCGCCGAGATCGGCGCCCCCGAGGCGAGCAGGATTTCGTTGAGCGCAATCTCGTCTTCGAGTGTCAGCCCCACCGGCGGGGCGGGCAGCAGCGCCGAGCCGCCGCCGCAGATCAGCGCGATCACCAGATCGTCTTCCGTCAGTCCGCTCACCGTCTCCGTCAGCCGTCTTGCCGCTGCAAGTCCCGCCGCATCGGGAACAGGATGGGCAGCCTCGATGATCTCGATGTCGCGTGTGTCGCAGCCATAGCCGTAGCGCGTGACCACCAGACCCGTAAGCGGCCCGTCCCACACGCTTTCGAGCGCTCGCGCCATCTGCGCGGCACCCTTGCCGGCGCCGATCACCACGGTCTTTCCCTGCGGCCTGTCAGGCAGGTTTGCCTTGATGCCGGTCAGCGGATCGGCGGCGCGAACAGCCGCGTCGAACAGGCTTTTCAGGAAATCGCGGGGAGCGCTTATCGTCATCGGTGGTCTCTGCTGCCTGGAGTGTCGATCGTCACACCGACTGTCGACGCATCCCCGTGCCGGCGTCAAGGTCGAAGACGAAGCAGTGTGACGGTTGTCGACTGCAAATTCTGCTTCATCGAAAGGAACGGATAAGAACGATAGAAAGCATTAACCATAGTCCCGTAGACAACGAACAGGATCAAAGGAACCTGTGTTCGATGGCTACTGAAATGACCTGCCGCCCCGCCGCCCAGAGTGAAGGCGTGGTGATTGCTTTTCCCTCCGGAACCGGAACCGCCAATATCGAGCGCTGCGCCCGTGAACTCGGCCGCAGGCATGGCGCGGATGCGATTGCATTCTGGAGGGCTGAATGCCGCAGGCTCGCCGATCAGCTTCTGGCAGCCGGAATGCCGGAGAGCGACGTCGGCGAGCGGGTGCTGCAGTTTCAGCAGGATGTCCAGATCGAACTCGTCCTCAGCCATCAAAACGGGCCGCTGCCCAAGTCTCAGAACCGATAGCGGCGCTCTCGCTGAATCTGGACGGTCCCCCGGCGAATGGCATGGCAACCAGTTTGCTCCCGTTCTGTCGCTTTACCGCAGCAGCCCGGCAGATCGAAGGGCGTCTTCAATGACCTTCTGGATGCCGCCGCGATCATCCCCTATGGCAGATGAACCTGCGACGTTTTCCGGTTGCGCAGTAGCGGGTTTTACATTGCGCCGCTTTTCAAACGAGGGAACCAGGCCCCAGGACCTGGCGATTTCGACGGTCGAGGAAATTCCGATGTCAAGCATGAAGGGGCCGCTCGCCCCGTAGCCGGTGCCGACGTCGAGCGGCGTGCCGTGATCCATTCCGGCAATCGTATAGAGCTCGATCACCTCCACCCCGTGAGCATCGGTCCAGACCCTTCGCTGATGGCGTCCGATATTTTCCACGCGCGACGGCGATACGTCGATGCCGTGGATATTTCTCCATTGGTCGACGATTGCATTTGCATTCGATGGCACGACGGTTCTGTCCGCGCTTCCCTGCCAGAGCGACAAAGTCGGCCACGGGCCTTTGTGGGTTGAGGCGTTTCTCAACCGCAGTTGCAGTTCTTTGGCGGTCGGGCCGCCATGACCGCGCATTCGGTCGAACGCCTCGGGAATGGTCGCGGCGCTGGCATAGGGCAGGCCTGCAATGATGGCGCCTCCGGCAAAAATCTCCGGATAGGTGGCAAGCATGGCGGCGGTCATGGCGCCACCGGCCGAAAGCCCGGTCACGAATACGCGCCTGCTGTCGATGCTGTGCTCCGCAACGACCTTTGCGATCATCTGGCGAATGGAAAAGACCTCGCCATGATCCCGGCCTATATCCTCCGGGTTGAACCAGTTGAAGCAGAGGTTGGGATTGTTTGCCCTTCGCTGCTCGGGAAACAGCAGCGCGAAACCATAATCCTCTGCCAATCGCGACCACCCCGACCCGATGTCATAGCCGGCGGCGGTCTGAGTGCAGCCGTGCAGGACGGTGACCAGCGCCATGTTCTTTGCGCGCTTCGACGGCAGGAAGATGTAACCTCCCAAAGCACCCGGGTTTGCACCAAATGTGCCCAGGGCAATCAGATCGGGATTTTCCTGCGTGGGGCGGGGGCGAAGCGTTCCTCGCAACGCAGCAAGGCGCGCGAGCGTGTCGGACATAGATCTCATGAAAGTCTCCGCCAATCAGCAGCCGGGATGGCGGTGATGCCTGCGTAAACGCGTCAGTCGGCCGAAGGTTGCTGCGCTGCACAATATTTTCTGAGCAGGCTGGATTTCCGGTAGCGCCGGTAGGCTCGCCGGGCGAGGAACTTCGGTCCGGAAATGACGTTGATGTTGTCGATTGACAGCATTGTCGCTGCAATTAGCGAGGCTTTTCAGATGTCGAACAAACCCAACTTCTTCTCTTCCTTTGCAACCATCGTCGCCGATTTCTCGGGAAAGCCGTTCACCTTTGTCGCGGCTCTGACGCTCGTGATTGCCTGGGCGGTATCGGGACCCTTTTTCGGCTATTCTGAAACCTGGCAGCTTGTGATCAATACGACCACGACCATTATCACTTTCCTGATGGTCTTCGTGTTGCAGAACAGCCAGAACCGTGACGGCAAAGCGGTCCAGGCCAAGCTGGACGAACTCATCCTGACGAGCCAGGCCGCCAACAAGTTCGTCGGCATCGAAAAGCTGGACGAGGGTGAACTCAGAGAAATGAGCAAGACGCTTGCCGCGCAAGCCGAATGCGTCGAGGAAAAAGCGGATGAGAAATCTGCCGCGGAGGCAGCCTCCACCTGATGAATATCGCCTCGATGCGACTTTTCAGTTTGTCATCTTGTCATGGTGTTGCTGGCGCATTTCCTCGATGGCCTCGACCTCCTTCTTCTCAGCCGCAATCCAGTGATTTCCGGCCTTGCTTGATCGGATCAGTTCGTCGAGCTTGGTTTGGAGTGCCACCATGTCCCGATTTTGGGAGTGCTGCACCAGCAGAAGAATAAAAAATATGATGAGTGTCCCCATCATGTTGGTCAGCAGAAACCATTGCCGTGGGAAAGAAAAAGTGACGCCCGCCGCCGCCCATATGGCGACCAACGCGACCAGCGTGACAGGGACCACGCGATGCCCCGCCCACAAGACGGCCAAGTCGGAAATCTGTCGAAAACGCCAGCGCATACGGCTCTCCACAGCGCATAAACGAAAGAGGGAGCAGATGTTTCCATCATCCAAGCTCAATACATTAAGTGCTGCGAACAGTTTAAAACCCGCGTTTCCGCGGGTTTTAGACGACGAGCCATTCTTATGGCCACCCTATGTTCAATTCAGTTTGACCGACGGTTCGCGGCCCCAGACACGCAGTTTGCCAAGCGCTTTAACAAAGGCCGCGACATCCCCGGCCGCTCTAAGCGCAAGCACGCCCTCATCCAGGGAATCGGCAATTCCGGCCCTTTGCATGAGGGGCAGCGCTGTTTCCACATAGCCGATGAACTTGCAGTGCACGAAGGCATCCGAAACGAAATCATGGGCCGTTGCCTCCTTTAGCAGATCACTGCTTCCCGCCGACGAGGGCAGCAGCGCGACGGCGTCGTAAAGCACCGAAGGTCCGCCGTCGATCATCTGATGCGCCTCGATCCAATTGCCGTCCGAGAGCGTCACGCCGCCAATCTTTGGCGCGATCACTTCGAATGTTGCCTTCTGCTCGGTGACCTCGGCAAGCAGCGCCTTGAAGATCGCGGCGTCGCTGCCATCGGTGACAAGAATACCGAGCTTGCGTCCTTCGAACCGCTTCGGACCGCGCTCGATAATGCTGAGCGCCGGCGACGGCTCGAGATCCTGGCGCGTCGGCATGGCGGCATCGGCAGGCTTCGGCATCGATTTGAAGCCGAGTGCGTGGCCGACCTTGCTGGCCAAAGTCTCATCGATGTTCATAAGATGCGAGACCATCCGCTCGCGAATGACCGGTGTTTCGACTTTGCTCAATTCGAAGATCAGCGCTGCTGCAATATGGCGTTGCTCCGGCGGAGTCTGACTGATGAAGAACTGCCTGGCCTGGCTGTAATGGTCGGCAAAGCTTTCCGGCCGCAACCGGACCTTGGCACCCTGCTCCTCGGCCGGCAGGTGACGATAGCCCTGAACCGGCGATTCTCGCGGTCCCTGATTCCAGGAGTTCGGCTGGTAATTGACCCGTCCGACAGGATTGCGCATCGCCATGTGGCCATCCTGCTGGAAATTGTGGAAGGGACATTTCGGCGCGTTGATCGGCAGATGGGTGAAATTCGGGCCGCCCAGACGTTTTAGCTGCGTGTCGAGATAGGAGAAGTTCCGTCCCTGCAGAAGCGGGTCGTTGCTGAAATCGATGCCGGGCGGAACGTTCTGCGTCATGAACGCGACTTGCTCGGTCTCGGCGAAAAAGTTCTCGGGCATTCGGTCGAGCACCAGACGGCCGATCGGTTTGACCGGCAGGATCTCCTCGGGAATGATCTTTGTCGGATCGAGGATGTCGAAGTCGAACGTGTCGGCGAAATCCTGATCGAAAAGCTGGACACAGAGTTCCCACTCCGGGAAGTTTCCTGACTGGATCGACTGCCAAAGGTCGCGGCGATGGAAATCCGGATCCGCACCATTAATCTTGACCGCCTCGTTCCAGGCGACGGACTGCAGGCCGAGTTTCGGTTTCCAGTGGAATTTGACGAAGGTCGATTCATCGGCCGCGTTGACGAAGCGGAAGGTGTGAACGCCAAACCCCTCCATGAAACGGAAGGAGCGCGGGATGGCGCGGTCCGACATGACCCACATGATCATATGCATGCTTTCCGGGGTGAGCGAGATGAAGTCCCAGAAATTGTCATGCGCCGACTGCGCCTGCGGAAATTGCCTGTCGGGTTCCGGCTTTACGGAATGGATGATGTCCGGAAATTTGATCGCGTCCTGAATGAAGAAGACGGGAATGTTATTGCCGACCAGATCCCAATTACCCTGCTGCGTGTAGAGCTTCACCGCGAAACCGCGCACGTCGCGCGCCAGATCGAAGGACCCCTTGCTGCCGGCGACTGTCGAAAACCGCACGAAGGCCGGCGTCTTTTCCCCGGGCCGTTGGAACAGATCGGCCCGGGTGTAGGCGGCCAGCGATTCATAGGTTTCGAAATAGCCATGGGCGCCATAACCCCGCGCATGCACGACCCGCTCGGGGATGCGCTCGTGGTCGAAATGGAAGATCTTCTCGCGAAAATGGAAGTCATCGATGAGGGCGGGGCCGCGGGCGCCGAGACGAAGCGTATTCTGATCGTCGGAAACGGGGCCGCCTTGTGCTGTGGTCAGCACCGGCATGCCGTGCTCGGCAAACTGATGCAACTCACCGCCTGCACCGCGGTGCAGTTTCTGATCATGAATCGTCGCGTTGTCCGAGGGCGAGGTCTTCGTCTTCTTGGCCATCTATCTTCTCCGGAAAGGGTGTGACCTAACCGAAGCTCAAAAATGGCGACATGTTCCGCTCGCCGCGAAATAAACTGCAACCTGGCGAAGGGTTGCGTTCAAACGTAAAATAGGGCGCGGGGCCCTTCGACCCCGCGCCCCCGGTTTCCGGCGGTTTTCAGAGCCGGCGTGCAACGATGAGATCTTCCTCTTCGTCGCGTTGCGATCCGCCAAACGCTGCGGCAGCAGAGGCGATGAAAGCCCCGATCAGAAGCGACAGCGAGCCGAGCAGGGCCGTCGTGGAGGCCGCCTTGCGTGCCTCATCGGCAGCTTTCTGGGCGGCGACCTTGGCGTCGTCGATCCGCTTCAGCACCGTATCGACGCGGGTGCGTGCATCGGCTTCGGAAAGACCCGTTCGGGACGATACGATGGTGGCAAGATAGGCCTTGTCGTCATCGGGAACCTGGCCCTGGGCAGCGCCGTTGAGGAGGATGCGGGACACCTCGGACGTTGCCGCGGCATCATTGGACGTCGCCGCGGCGCGAGCCTGGTCAGGGCGCAGCAATGCGTCGGTAAAATAGGACGTGGACAGATCCACCGGCGAGGTTGCCGACGAAGCTGCTGCCGTGCCGGCGGCCGTGGCGGTCGATCCCACGACCGATCCCGCGGCTTGTGCACCCGCGCCGGCCAGCGAGGTCAACGATGATGCGAGAAACCCGGCGACGAAGACGGTCGCCAGCGCCCAGCTTAGGAAACCATGAGCCGTGTCACGGAAGAAAACCTCGTCCGTGTGAACAGCCGCCCATTTCGTCCGCAGCCGGCCGGTAATGTAGCCTCCGAGCGCCGAAGAGAGCCATTGCACGAGAACGAGCCAGATTGCCGCCGTCACGCCGAGTGTCCCGAGCGAACTGCTTTGCCCCGACCAGGGCGACACCATGGTCAGCCCGAGCCCGGATCCAAGCAGCAGTAGAATGAGGGTGACGCCAATGGCCGCGGCGGCGCCCCCGAAGATAGGCCCCCATGTCATGGCCGATTTGGAGGATTCAACCGGAGTGGCAACCTCTCCGGAACCTGTCATTGAAACCGACATGATCTGTTCCTATCGCATAAACAGAGCAAGAAGGATGATGATAGGCAGTGGAACACCGAGCAGCCAAAGTAGAATACCGCGACCCATGAGAGACCTCCTGTCAAAGCTGACGTTACGTTGTTGATGCCACTCAACTTTTAACCGCGGTGTTTGTTCCCGGCCCGCTTGATCATCGACGATCTTCAGACGCAGATTATAAAGATTGACGAAATCTAGGGCGCTCGCGCTAACGCCAGCCGGGGAGCGCACCTATATCTTGGGTTCAAGGTGGGGAAATTCTCCCGTTACTCCCAAAGGCAGAAACTCATGGCTGCATCACAGCGTGAATCGGAGAAGCATCGATGAACAGATTTCGGGCATTTGTAGCGGCCGGAGCAATCAGTCTTGCCTTTATCACTTCCGCCTGCTCGACGGCGCCGAATTCATACGGCTCGGCGTCGGGATATCAACCGGGAGATTCCTTGAATCCGGCCTGCGCCGATGGCTTCCGACCCGGCGATGGCCGTTCGTGCAGCTATTAGAAGCGGTCGGCTCTCGTCCGCTAATAACGGCAGCCTGCGGGCGGAGGTGCTCCGTGAGCGGTCGCGCGGGTCGACCGGCAGGATCGCGAGCGGCTCCTGGCGTCATTCCCGTTTGATGTTCGTGGCGATAGAATGTGTTTGAGAGGAGCCACGAGCGCGGTTCCCACGCCCCAACGGTCAAGAGAGAACGGCCACGTGATCTCGTGGCAGCGACGTGACGTCAATCTGCCGCCCGACCCCATTCTTAAGTTAATGGCGGTCGCGTCCTGCCGCAGTCTCTATACCATCAGACCGGCAACGCAAAGATGGCCGGTTCGTCGCTTGTTGCTTTCGTTAAAGGCGAACGCCAAGACAGAGGCCCTGAGCAATCACCATCGATAAAGGCCGGGCGCCTCGTGGGCGCACACGACCGCGGCGACGCTGATTCTCTTGCGAGGTGGATCTTTGGACCGATTCCAACAATGTCACTGGCCGCGGGGCAAGGCATCGATCAACTGGTGCACCTTGTCGGTTGCGTAGACGATATCCTCGCGCGGCAAATGCACCGTGATTTCGATCTCCTGCCATCGTCCGCCATTATTTCTAGCGTAACTCACAGCGGCCTGTAGAGATTCGAATTCAACTGCGGGCGCGCCGGCGATCCAGAACTGCACGGTACAATCGGCTTCGCAATAGTCGGAGAGTGCTTTGAGCGGGTCTAGGGCCATGCGATGGGCTCTACACCTTTGGTGGTTCTTTGGCTACCGCACATGAAGCGCCGCCGCTGTTTTTCGAGTCGCGCAATCCGCGCCACATCGACGTGACCTCCGCTCCTCCGACACCGATAGCCGGCTCGATCACCACTCCTTCCGAACTGGTGCGCGACGGCTGGTCTTTCTGGAAATACCACAGCGGAGTGCCGTTCATGCCAGGTTAATGCATATTAACCGAGACTCGGGGCCTGAAAGGATGCGCCGATGAAAAAGCTTTTTCCCGTAGTCGCAGCCACAGTCTTGGCTGCATGTTTCGCCCTGCCGCTGAACGCCGCGCCGATTTTCGTGCCGAAACCGGTAGCAATGCACACCGCCGACATCGAGCAGGTCAAAGACCGTCGCCACGGCAATGGACATGCGTATGGCCACTGGAAGAAAAGCCGGTACGCTTACCGCGACTGCCGGTATTACGGCTCGTGCTACCGTCCTCGGCACTACGGCTATCGCGACTATTACGGCTATCGCGACGATTACCCCTATCGTCGTCGATCTGGCGTGACCGTGTATTTCAATTTTTAGTCGGCAGTGCTCCGATCTCTTGAGGCCGTCGACCTCCACAACCAGCAGCCCGTCGAGCTACCAACTCGGCGGGCCTTTTGTGTCCGGCGCCTGAACAAAGAAAAAGGTCGGGGCGAACGCTCGCGCCGACCTTCTTTGATTGCATCAGCTCGGTGCCAGTACATCCGTGGTCACCGGCAAAAGCTATCCGATGGATCGAATTTAAGCGCCTTGTGAATTTTCGCAAGGATTAGGGGATGCTGATTTAGGGCTAAAAGTGAGAAGAAAACGCCTGTCTTCGGATTTCTCAACGAAACAGGCGATTAACTTGAAAATGGCTCCCCGGGCCGGATAATTTTTAGCGCCCATACTGCACCATAGTGGCAACCCATCGATATTTAAGATATTGATTTTACAGCAAAGACTTGTCCATTTCATCCAAAGTGCTTATCTATAGCGCGCTACCTGAAAGCGGGGAAAAAGTGGGGAAGGCGAATGGGGATCCATACCAGGAACGTCTTAACGGTCAAGTCGATCGGGGCTAGCAAATCGCCCAAGCTGCGCGACGGCGGCGGCCTGTGGTTGGTCACCAAGGGCGGCGGGCGCTACTGGGTATTCTCCTACACCTACGCCGGTCTCCGCCGAGAGATGGGACTCGGCCCTCTCCATACGGTCGGGCTCGCTGATGCACGCGATAAAGCCGAGAACGCTCGCAAGCTCATTCGGCAGGGCATAGATCCTCTTGCTGCCCGCGAGGAGGAGCGGGCTGACGCGCCGAAGCTTATGACGTTCGGGGAATATGCGGACGCGTTTGTCGATGCCGCCGTGCAGGCTGGCCGGTGGCGAGGCGCAAAAACTGAGGCAAGGTGGCGAAACCTGATTGAAAATCATGCAAAGCCGATCCGGGCGAAGTCGCTGGGGAGCATCAAAACGAAAGACGTTATTGCTGTCCTGAACCCAATATGGGGCTTGAAACAGGAGACAGCCGAGAAGCTTCGCGAGGTGATCGAGCGCGTGCTTGACGCAGCCAAAGTAGAGGGGCATCGTGTCGGGGACAATCCGGCCGCGTGGCGAGGCCACCTGGAACATCTGCTTCACAAGCCAAACGAACTAGTCGGCGCCGAGCACCACGCCGCGCTGCCGCACACCGAGGCGGCGGCCTTCATGAAGCAGCTATCAGAGGTAAGAGGAGTGTCCGCCAGAGCGTTGGAATTGTGCATCCTAACAGCCTGCCGTTCCGGCGAGGTTCGCTTTGCGATTTGGCCCGAATTCGATCTAGAAAAGAAGACCTGGCTTATACCCGCCATTCGCATGAAAGGCGGCAAGGAACACCGCGTAGCCCTGTCTGATAAAGCTGTCGAGATCCTCAAGTCGATGAAGGCACAGAGCGTCAACGAGTTCGTCTTTTCCGGTGTTCGAGACTCGAAGCCATTGTCGAATGCCAGCCTTGCCAAGGCCATGCGGTCGGCGGGCGGCAAAGACGTCACCGTCCACGGCTTTCGCAGCACCTTCCGCGATTGGGCTACCGAAGTTGCGCACGCTCCTCGCGAAATCGCGGAGGCTGCGCTGGCTCACGTTGTCGGCGATGCTGTTGAACGCTCCTACGCGCGATCAGATGCGCTCGATCGTCGTCGGAAGCTAATGCAAGACTGGGCGACTTATTGCTGCGCCCTGTAAACATTGAAATCTTACAAAGCGCGTCAACAGATTTATTGCAACCTGCGATAAATATCCATTTTGACTTTTGCGTAAGTTTACAGCACATTTTGAACATACCGTTCGAAGCCAATTGAGCTTCTCGCCGCCCCGCGCACCGTTGCGCCACGCATGCACGCCAGCCCGGCTGAGCCGGCTTTCACCCCGATAAATCGAAACAACTAACGGCTGGATTCCGTCCAGGCGAAGAGGAGGATGCTATGACCGCTGCGAATGATAATGCGCCGCTGCTGATTTCGCTGAATGATGCATGCAGGCTGACAAGTATGTCTCGTACAATGCTGAATCGGTACCGATCTGAGGGGCGCTTTCCTGTCGCCGTCGAGCTCGGAGATCGAAGAGTCGCATTTGTGCGGTCAGAAGTCACCGCTTGGGTACATGCCAAGATCGACGCCCGCGCTGGCTAATTTCTGGACATTTGTCGGGCTGCTGCCGACATAGCCACCGCCACCACAGTCACCATCATTTGCCGACCGGCCCTGCGCCGGCGAGAGGAGATCTATGCGCTGTATCCCTGACGAACCCCGTGCATCTCGCTTCATCCGTGATCGCCAAATCGCGCCCACACCGTCACCACGTGTCCGCGGATTCGGCCTCGCCATTGACTTTTTGAATGGATATCCAGCCGACGCTCGGGTTCTAGATCGCCATGCCCCGGCTTTGTTCCCGGAGCGGGTTGCGCTGACAGAAGGTGAGAATGGCGACCGGCGCCGTTTTGGCTTTGTCGAGTACTGGGCCGACGGCACACCGCCGAAATCCGGACTGCTTCGTTACGTCGGCGATGCCTTCTTCGCCGACCACCGGACCGCCGAGTTCGTATGGCAGGCCGTCATCGAAAAGATCGAGAATGATGCCGCCCGTACGACCCGAGCCGCTGCCGGCGTCCACGGCTGATGAGAATCCTCGCCCTCAAACCCATCGCCGATCCTGGCGGTGGGGCAATGAAACTCGTCGCGACTTTTGACTTGCAGCTTACCGATACGGTTCGGCTCTACGGCCTCCGCCTACTGCAAACGCCAGACGGTCGTCGCATCGTCTACGCCGCGCAGGCAGGTAGTCGACGGACGGCAACTTTCTCGCGCGAACTCTCCGAAGCCATCACCACAGCAGCATCGATCGAACTGGAGGCAGCAACAGCCCATGACATTTCCGAGAGCGCAGCCTGAGCCAACGTACCTCAATGCCAAAGAAATCGCGGCTGCGCTGGGTGGAACGGCAAGGGGCAACCAGATATCGGCGCCTGGTCCCGGTCACTCTCGCAGGGACCGCTCGCTTCGCGTCCTCCTGGACCCGTCGGCGCCGGAGGGATTTATCGTCCATCCCCTGGCTGGTGAGGACGCAATCGAGATGCGCGACTATGTCCGTACGAAAGCAGGGCTTCCCGATTGGGAACCGGATCGCCAAGCGCGACCCGCTCCAGCGTCCCACGTTCGTCTTGTTCCTAAAGTTGAACCGCCGAGACCGTTCAGCGATCGCCACCTGACGTCGCGTGGATATCACCATGCGGCGACATACGACTACACATCGGCTGATGGCGAAGTGCTATTCGATGTTCTGCGCTATGAGCACGCGACGGAGCCCAAGACCTTCATCCAGCGGCAGCATGACGGCAAGGGCGGCTATCTCAACGGCCGTGGCGATCCCGTCCTCTATCGAGCGCACGAACTCGCGACGAACTCGACGGACCCGGTCTTCGTTGTAGAAGGAGAGAAGGACGCGGATCGTCTAGCTTCGCTCGGTTACCTGGCGACGACTGTTCCGAATGGCTCTTGGCCGGAAGATCTATCGGTTCTGTCGGGTCGCACGGTGTACGTATTGGCCGATAACGACACCACCGGCGACAAGAAGGCGGCCGCAGCCATCGATCGCCTTTCGGGCATTGCTACCGCTTATCGGATTGACCTTCCAGACCTCCCGCCAAAGGGCGACGTCAGCGATTGGCTCGACGCGGGGCATTCTCAAGATGAATTGGAGGAACTGTGTCTGGCGGCCGCGCCAGTGCCGGCCAACGACAACACGCCAGCCGCCACGCCGGTTTCCATCTTCGAATGGACTGTGGACCGCTTCATCGGTGAGGCGCCAGCGGTTCAATACCTCGTCGACGGCGTAATTCCCCTGGGCATTCCAGGAATGGTCTCGGCTGCCGGCGATACAGGAAAGTCGTTCGCGCTTCTCGAGCTCCACCGACGCGTGGCTTTCGGGTCAGGTCTGTACGCTCCTCCGATATTTGGGGGCAAAGTGGTGGGCGAGGGCGCATCAGTAATGATCACCAGCGAGGACGACGCCAATGAAGTCCATCGTCGCATCTCAGCTCTCGACGCAAAGGGTGAGCGTTTTGGTAGCGCTGGCAAACGCATGATCGTTGTTCCCTTGCCTTCGGCCGGTGGAGCGAGAGCGTTCTGGAAAGAGGATCGCAAGCACGGTCTGATCGAAACCGATGACTTCAAGCGAATTTGCGATCAGCTCAAGACCGTCGAAGGTCTCCGGTTGGTGACATTTGACCCCTTGGCAAGCTTTGCCCATCTGCCCCTCAACGAGGATCCGACGGCGGGCCAGTTCGTCTGCTCCTCGTTAGCTAGGCTTGCCACGGAAACGGGTGCGACGGTTTTGACGGCGCATCATATGCGCAAGTCCAAGGCACCGATCGAGTCACTGGCTGATGCGCGAGAAGCAATCCGCGGCAGCACTGCACTCGTCGACGGGCTCCGCCTCGCGTACGCCATGTGGCCAGCGGACGAGGCGAGGGCAAAGCGAACCTGCAAATCCCTTGGCATTGAGTATCAGCCGAACCGCATTGTTCTCGGGGGTGTCGTCAAGGCCAACGGCGCCGCTCGGCGAATCCTCAGCACATATGCCCGCAGTGACAACGGCCTACTCATTGACAAGACTTCTGGCTTGGGGGCCACGGCGCCGGCCCAGGATGATCTCCGCGCCGCATTGGTGATAGCTGTCGAAGCGGCCGCTGCGGCTGGTGCTCCGTTCACGAAGACAGGCGCAAGCGGCCTGTTCGAGATGCGCGAGCGCCTACCTGATGACCTGCGTAGGATTGCCAAGGGCCGCCTCGACGCCTTGGCGTCGGAAGCGCTTGAGCGGGGCGAGATAGTCAGGGCCGCGGCTCGAGGCGAAAAAGCCGCGAAGTGGCTCGATGTACCCGGTGGATTGTTCGCCATCGGCTTGGGAAATTTCACTTCCGGCGCGCCGCGTTAATCCGTTCCCAACAGCGATTGGGAACGGTCATTCCCATGGGAATGGGAACGTTAAGTCATTGAAAAATAACAAAATCCCGTTCCCATTCCCAGCGTTCCCAAGATTTTTGGGAACGGCTAAGCCATTGAAAACGTAGGCGTTCCCAGGTTCCCAGCATTTACCCTTCTTACAGAAGGGGAGGCGCTGGGAACGCCATCCCCGAATTGGAAGGAGGAAGTCATGATCCGCATCAGATCCTACGCCACTCAAGGTGGACCATTCCCGGGCCGCGGCGCGGCACCTGAAATGAAGCATGACAAGGTGCTGCCTCGCGGGCAGCGTGCAGGTTTCGAGGCGCTGAATGATGCCGCTGCGATGCGGCCCACGATAACCGATGCCGGTAGTCTTCTAGCTGCGAATGACAATGAACCGGCGCGCGCATCCACACAAATATGGTCCAGCAAGGAACTCAGACTCACAAAGGGCCAAGCTGCATTTCTCGGTGCCCGCCGCAACAGCATCCATCAACGCGTTGACGATCGCACGCAGTTGATCCTGGAAACGCGAAAGATGTTCGGGCCTTGGAAACCGAATGGCGATGGCACGTATTACCTGCCGTTGTCAGCAAAGGGCGAAGCGGCACTGTCACGCTATCGAAATCGGAAAACGAGGGGGAGCAAGTGAAGATGACAAATAACAGTGCGGCAGTGCCGGCGGGATTTTATCGCTCAGTTGTGTTTCCAGGACAAATCTTCAAGAGCAGAACTTTACCCGCGACAGCAAAACCTACCGATGGCGCGAGTGAGAGAACGCCTGAGCAACATCGGGCCGCCGTCGCCGAATGGCGAAAGGCAGCAGCGAAGCACGATCACCTAATCTTTGTCAGAAAGACGAAGATAGAAAAGGCACGGCATCGGGATCTGTCCGAATTGTCCGCATTGTTGGCCATGCGCAGCAGGCCGATAGGCGTTGCCGAAGGTGTCGAGGAGCCGGCCGAAGTTCCAACAATATCGACGAACTGGCGCATCGTTGCTGCTAACGACAACCAGCCGCCTGACGAAGATCAGGGTTTCGGGACCGAACGCGCCATTGAATACGAGCCTAGCCTGGATCTTTTAGAGGCAGAGATTGAACATCTGCCTGTCTGTTATCGCGCGGAGCCAATGGTGCTCGTGCCTGGAAAAAGCAAACCTGAAATTTATCTACTTCGCTGGACCGGCGATGAGCGTGCTGCGGCGATGGCTAGCCGCGATGTGCATTCCATCCCAACCGGTGGTGACGTCGAGTACGGCACGCATGTGGACGAGAGGATGATAGATGGCCAAAAGGTACTCACCCGCCACAAGGTGATTGTCCGCATCGGCCGTCTTCGGTTCAGCGACGGCAGCCAAACGGAGCGCGGTCATAAGCTTGTCATGGACAAGGTCATCGAGGCAGATATCCCGATGCCGGTCGGCGCCCTGCTTGGTAGTCGGGAGAAATCAAAAAGAGACAAAGGATCCGAGGAAGATACAACAGGCAGCAATGCTCACTATCGTTGGATAGTGAAAGGTCGCGTAGCCACGCCGCCTAAACTTCATCCCAAGAAAGGGGAGCGGCTTGCCGCCTCCAAGGACGAAGCGCGCCGAATGCTTGCTGCTGCCTACGCCAACACGCCGGTTCTGCCGGAGATCAAGCGATACGCTGACGGATTTCCGTATGGTCCAACGAACCTCCGCCAACTCTTCATCGGCGGCCGAAAAGGCAAAAAGGGCGAAAGCGGAAGCCAAGCGTGGGCCGACATTTTCACTCAGCGGGAGAATCGCGAGACATTCAATCGAGGCCTCGATGCTATGCAGGACAACCACGTCCGCATCCTAACTGAAGCGATGAGTGCCAAGAGCTTGGCCGAACTCGGAGAGGCACGCGGCTACCACGGTCGGCATGCCGTGGATGCTGGGCGTCGTCTTCTCCGAGCAGCAAACGACAACTTTATCGAAGCTATGGAACTGGCTCAGTACGCCGCAGAAGGATGAGCAGGGAAGTTTCCTGCGGTTGGTGCCCCTTTACAGGTGAAGGGGATGGTTGCGGCCATTCCCCGCACCTTTCCGGGCGCACAGATTGTTGCGACGGAGCCTCGGCCAGAGATGAGCCGGGGCTAACTATTGATGTGTTGCGGCCGTAGCGCGAACTGCTGCCGATCGGCGATATGCCCACATCAACTTCATTGGCAGTTATAGGGCATGGCCCACGACTTCGCCTCGTTGACCGGTCTCGGTCCTGCGGTGGCTGCCATCTACCATTACCGCAGCGCGCCTCCTCTCGCGACGCGGTAATCCTGCGCCAGGTTGAGCGCCTAGTCCAAGGCTATGCCCTTGCTCGGCACTCCCTGGCGCTTTCGTTTCATGGGTTACCGGGTGCAAATCGGGCAGACGGGTTGATCGCCGTCTAGCGTGTGGCGTTCCCTTGCCGGCCATCCGTGGCTTCGGGTCCACACTTCGTTTCATGCGGGGTAGAGCAGCATGGTAGCTCGTCAGCCTCATAAGCTGAAGGTCGCTGGTTCAAGTCCAGCCCCCACAACCAAGTACACCAAGGCAGCTTGGCATCACCTATATCAGACGGCAGCATGGAAGAGACTGCGCGAGCATCAGCTTTCAATGCAGCCGCTATGTGAGTTCTGTCTGATCACTGAGGACATCACCGCTGCCGAGGTTGTCGACCATATCAAGTCGCATAAAGGCGATCTTGAATTGTTTTACGATTCATTGAACCTCCAATCACTATGCAAGCACTGCCATGACAGCGCGAAGCAGATGATCGATCGAGGCAAGAAGGTTGTGACCTACGGCGTCGATGGATACCCGATCGAGATGGGTTGACCAAAATTGTTGCATTTAGGCAACAGGTGGAGGGGGTGGGTCGACCTTCGACCCTCTCTCGGCCCGTACCCGCGTCCCAACTCAACGTTAGTGCTAATACAGTTTTTTCCATGAGGAATTTCCATGGCCAAGCGGAAAGCTCGCATCGACAGCGCCGCTGAGGCCGTCCGCGTGATGGCCAAAGCTGCGGCTGAGATTCAGCCTCCAGGCAATGTTCCCCTTGACGCGGAGGATCTGCCATTTTTCCGAAACGTTATTTCAGAATACGCGCGGTCAGACTGGTCTGCCCATCAGCTTGAGCTTGCCGCGATGCTAGCTCGCACCATGGCCGATCTGACCAGAGAGCAGAAGCTTTTGCGCGATGAAGGTGGCGTGGCCTACTCCGAAAAGGGCACGCCGGTCGCAAACCCGCGAAAATCAATTGTGCAGATGCACGCCAGCTCAATCCTGTCGTTCCGACGGTCGTTGTCGCTCCACGCGCGTGCGCAAGCGGGCGAGGCGAGGGACGTAGCGAAACGTCGAGGGGCAGCCAAGGAAATCGAGGGTGACAATCCCCTAGAGGACGATCTGCTGGCGCGACCGGACTAGCAAAGTGAATGGCAAAGAAGCCGAAGCCGAAGACCCGCGGCGAGCGCGTGATCGCGTTCATCGAGCGTTACTGCCTGGTGCCTGAAGGCACACTGCTCGGCAAGCCAGTGAAGCTTCTGCCGTTCCAGCGCAAATTCATTCTGGCCGTCTATGACAACCCGATGGGGACGTCGCGCGCCTATCTATCGATTGCCCGTAAGAACGGCAAGACAGGCTTGATTGCCTGTCTGCTGCTGGCGCACATCGTCGGGCCTGAGGCGTACCAAAATGGCCGCATCGTCTCCGGCGCCAGATCGCGCAAGCAGGCGGCCGAGGTGTTCAACTACGCCGCCAAGATGGTGATGATGTCGTCGGAGCTTTCGAAGCTCGCGCGCATCGTGCCGTCAGCCAAGATGATTGTCGGCTTGGCGAAGAACGTAGAATATCAGGCAAGCTCGGCTGAGGCCAAGAGCGCGCACGGCGGATCGCCTATCCTGGCCATTCTCGACGAGGTCGGCCAGATCAAAGGCCCGACCGACGATTTCGTCGAGGCCATCGAAACATCGCAGGGCGCCTATGAGGGGCGCGCCATGCTATTTGCGATCTCGACGCAGGCTGCCACCGACAACGATTTGTTTTCTCGCTGGATTGATGACGCAGAGACGTCGAAGGATCCGCGCATTGTCAGCCACATCTATACCGCGCCGGCAGAATGCGAGCTCGATGACCGTAAGGCATGGGCGGCAGCAAACCCGGCGCTGGGCGTGTTCCGATCAATCAAGGATGTCGAAGACTTCTCTCTCCTGGCGAGCCGCATGCCCAGCAAGGAGGCCAGCTTTCGTTGGCTGTTCCTAAATCAGCGAATTGATGCGTCGGCGCCGTTTGTCGCGCCTGCTGTCTGGCGCGCCTGTGATGCGCCGATCGACGATTTCGACGGCCTGCCTGTCTTTGGCGGGCTTGACCTTTCTGAAGTGTCAGATTTGACCTCACTGGTGCTTATGGCGCCTCGCGATGGCGTCTGGCATGTGAAGCCGACGTTCTGGTTACCAGGCGAGAGCCTGCGGGAGAAGGCGAAAGCCGACCGCGTTCCTTATGACGTGTGGCACGGCCAGCAACTGCTGGAGACCACACCCGGGCCGACGGTCGACTATGAGTTCGTCGCGCATTACCTGCGCGGGCTGTTTGATCGTCTTGATATCCGCAAGATAGCTTTTGACCGCTGGAACTGGCGGCATCTGAAGCCGTGGCTTCAGGCCGAGGGCTTCACTGATGAGCAGCTTGAAGGTGACGCGGCGGTGTTCGAGCCATTCGGGCAGGGCTTCGCTTCCATGTCGCCGGCGCTGCGTGAACTAGAAAGCCTGATCCTCAACAAGAAGATTGCCCATGGCGGGCATCCTGTCCTGACGATGTGCATGATGAATGCGACCGTCAAGCCTGACCCATCCGGAAACCGCAAGCTCGACAAGCAGAAGTCGCGTGGACGTATCGACGGCGCAGTCGCGCTGACCATGGCGACAGCGATGGCTGGCACGTATGAAGGTGCGGCTGATATGTCGAGCCCTTGGGATGACCCGGAATTTTCCATTACAAAGGCGGCATAATGGCCATAAAAGACTGGTTTAGCCGCCGAAACGCGGAACAATCTCAGGAAACGCGCGCAACCATAGAAAATCCAACGATCCCGGTAAGTGCCGACAATTTCCTGGCGTTTTTCGGCATCAATTCGGCCAACTTGCCGGCCGTTACGGTCGACAGCGCGTTGACGGTGCCGGCTGTGTGGGCCGCCGTTGCGTTTCTGTCTCGCACGCTGGCCGCACTGCCGCGGCACGCATATCGCGACACTAAGGCGGGCGCCACGCGCATTACCGGTCGCTTGGAGACGGTGGTCAACATCGCGCCAAACGACGGAATTGGCTCTTTCGCCTTCTGGCAGTGGTTCTGGCAGCAGGTTTTTACCCACGGCCGCGGGCTGGCTTACATCGAGCGCACGCCGCAAGGCGTGGATTCGCTGTGGCAGATGGACCCGACGAAGACGACCGTCAAGCGCGTCGGCCTCAAGGTCACATACGACTACGAGGGCAAGAGCTACGACGCGGCGGACGTCATTGACGTGCCGTTTATGCGTCGCAGTTGCGGATTGAGGCACTATGGGCCAATCGCGCAGGCGTCTAAGGCGATCCAACTCGCCATCGCCATGAACGATTATGGCTCGAATTTCTTCGCTGGTGGTGGTGTTCCGCCGCTCGCGCTGAAAGGTCCGCTGCCGGCCAGTGGTGAAGCGCTCAAGCGCGCCCAGGCCGATATCAAGCGAGCAGTCGACGCTGCGAAGGGTGCGGGGGAATCTGTTTTCCCAATTCCGCCGGGTTATGACCTTACGGCAGTTGGCCTCGATCCTGCCAAGGGGCAGATGATCGAAGCAAGGCGCTTCCAGGTCGAGGAGATCGCCAGAACCTACCAGCTTCCGCCGGTATTCATGCAGGATCTTACGCGCGCCACTTTCAGCAATGCAGAGCAGCAGGATTTGCATCTCGTCAAGCATCTGATTGGCCAGTGGGCCAAGGCGCTTGAGGACGAGATCAATCTGAAGTTCTTCGGGCGGGCGGCAGGCAGTCGCTATATCGAGCACAATCTCGACGGACTTCTCCGCGGCGACTTCAAGACCCGCATGGAAGGCTATGGCATCGCGATCCAGAACGCCATCCGCACGCCGGACGAGGTTCGCAAGCTTGAAAACCTGCCAGCCAAGGGCGCAGAGGCGGAAAAGCTTCATATCCAAGGGGCAACCGTGCCGCTTGGATCGCAGCAGACGAAGTCGGCAACCAAGCCGACCGATCCGCCGGCCAATGACAACAACGATAATGAGGCCGAGGCCGCATGAGCGAACTAGAGAAGCGCATAGCGCAACAAATTGAGCTGCGCGCCGATGACGGCACGCGGACGCTCACTGGCTACGCCGCGAAATTCAACATTCCTACTGGCATTGCCGACTATTTCGTGGAGCAGATCGCCCCTGGCGCGTTTACCGAAACGATCAAGGGCGATGTGCGGTGCCTCTTCAACCACGATAGCGATAATGTCCTGGGCCGGACGACGAGCGGCACGCTTCGTCTATGGGAGGACGAAATTGGCCTACGTTTCGAGGTGGACCTTCCTGACACAAGCCTGGGCCGCGACATCGGCAAGCTAGTAGAGCGCCGCGACATCAGCGGATGCTCTTTTGGTTTCAGGGCAGTCAAGCAGACTTGGGACGATACCACCCATCCACCCGGCCGCACGCTTGAGAAGGTTGAGATCAGCGAGATTTCAATCGTCACTTTCCCCGCTTACCCGGATACGTCCGTCGGTCTCCGGTCGCTTGAGGCGATCAGGGCAGAGGCGAGGGAAGACGAGCGACGCAAGGCAGAAAACGCCGCAGCCGCCGCTCGCCGCGTCGCCGAGAAGCGCGCCGCAATGGAGCAAAAGATTCGTGGCATCCGGCAGGACGCTGCGTAGTCACCCGGCCACCTGCCGGAGGGCCGGACAGACGTCCTGCCATCACCACCCCAAAACATAGATCCATTTTTGGAGACTTGCATGACTCTCACTGAGCTGCAGGAAAAGCGCGGCCGTCTTGTAACGGAAGCCCGCGCCGCCCTGGACGAAATCAAAAAGAACACAGACGAAGCCCGCTCCGTCGAGCTCGAACAGCGCCACGATACAATCATGGCAGAGTTCGACCGCGTTGAGCGCAATATCAAGCGCGAAGAAGACCAAGCCGCACTCGAAGCGCGCTTCGCTGCCCGGCAGGATGAAGACCGCGCGAAGAAGCGTCCCGGCGCCGCCGGCGAAGCTCGCGCTGCTGGTTCTGAGACCGGCGAAAAAGCCGAGTATCGCGAGGTCTTCTTCAAGTTTCTCGCCAACGGCGCGGAAATTGGTAACCTCGATGCTGAGGAGCGCAAGGTTCTGCGCGCCGGTGTCGAGAATATCGAACAGCGTATCCAGACCGGTGGCACGAACACTGCCGGCGGCTATACCGTGCCGGTCGAGCTGCAGAACATGCTCGTTCGCTCTATGAAGGCGTGGGGTCCGATGTACGATGGCAGCATCGTCAGCGAGCTCGTCACCAATGCCGGCAATCAGCTGCCAATTCCCACGACCGACGACACCGGCAAGACTGGCGTTCAGGGCACGGAAGGCACCGCGCTGACTGACGACGGTTCTGCCGACGCCGTCTTCGGCCAGAAGCAGCTCGAGGCCTACGACTTCAACACGAAGTTCGTGAAGTTCTCTTGGCAGCTCGCGCAGGATTCCATTTTCAGCATGGAAACTCTGCTGGCCGACCTGCTGGGCGAACGTCTCGGCCGCCTCGCCAACGCACAGCTGACGACCGGCACTGGTTCCAGCGCACCGAACGGCATTGTGACGGCGGCCAGCGCAGGCAAAACTGCCGCTTCGGCAACCGCGATTGCTGCCGACGAGATCATCGATCTGTCGCATGCAGTCGACCCGGCATACCGCATCTCGCCGAAAGTCAGTTTCATGTTCAACGACCTGACGCTGGCGGCCATCCGCAAGCTGAAGGACGGCCAGGGCAACTACCTCTGGCAGATGGGCAACGTCAAGGAAGGCGCTCCCGGCACACTGCTCGGCTATCGCTACGCGATCAACCAGGCGATGGCGAACATCGCAACCGGCAACAAGACCATCCTCTTCGGCGATCTCGGCAAGTACTGGGTCCGTAAGGTCGGCAGCCCGGTTATCGGCGTTCTCCGCGAACGTTTCTGGCCGGATCTCGGCATCGCCGGCCTCATCCGGTTCGATGGTGAGCTGCTCGACACGGCAGCCGTCAAGTACCTGGTGCAGGCCTAATCAATGGGCGGGCTGGCTTCGGTCGGCCCGCATCCATTTCTGGAGGCGAGATGCTTTTGAAAATGATTGCCGGCCTGTCCGGTTCGGAATTCAGTTTGTCGCCAGGTGACGAGTACGAATTCGATGACGATGAGGCGGGGCGCCTCATCGCGGCAGGCTTTGCCGAGAAGGCAGGCGCCGAACCCGCGCCGACCAAGACCAAGAAGGGCAAGGCGAATGTGGTATCCACCGAAGGTAACGCAAGCGCCGACTGATCCGGTTTCCGTCGAGGAAGCAAAGCGGCAGTGCGTCGTTCTCCATAACGACGATGACGCACTTTTCGCGGCGCTGATCTCCGCCGCTCGCGACTATGTTGAGCGGTATTGCAATACGCCTCTTGCGACACAGACCGTCGAGGTGAAGTGCGACGGCTTTTGCGACTTCGATAGGCTTCCAGTGGCGCCGGTGCAGTCGATCACATCCATTGCATATGTGGCCACAGACGGCACAGACTCGACCGTTGTTGCGGGAGATACCGAGCCGCGGCTTGATGGCCTCGAGGCTTCGATCGTGCCGGCATACGGCAAGCAGTGGCCGGCGCCACGCAACGGGTCGCGCATCACGCTGACTGCAGTCGTCGGTTACGTCGCTCTGCCGCCATCCATCAAACACGCAATGCTGCTTTGGATCGCTGAAGCCTACGAGAGGCGCGAGAACGATGCGCTGCCCGGGTGGTCTGCATTCGACGTACTGCTTTGCAATTATAGACGCGGCGCGTAGTCCGCAGGAGAACCACCAATGGCAGATCTCGTAATTACCGCGGCTAACGTCGTGGCTGGCGCGGACTCGTCCGCTGTCACCGGCGTCGCCGGTGAAACTATCGCGGCCGGCAAGGCCGTATACCTTAGCTCCACCACCAAAAAGTGGATGCTCGCAGATTCGAACTCGGCAACTGTTGAGGCTCGCAAGGCAACGGCAATCGCCCTGAATGGCGCCTCGCTCAATCAGCCAATCGCCGTCCACAAGAGCGGCGACATCACCATTGGCGCCACGCTGACTGCTGGAACGGCATATTTTCTCTCGGATACCGCGGGCGGCATCTGCCCGTTGGCAGATGTCGGCTCTGGCGAATACATCTGTCAGCTTGGCCTGGCGAAGTCGACGACCGTGCTCGCAGTCGATATTCAATTCCCGGGCGTCGCCCTCTGATGCCATGGGTTCGCTTTACAGCGGACATGGACTGGAAGCCTAAACCGGCCGTTACCATCGCCTACAAGGCAGGAATGGTGCGGCTGGTTACGCGCGCTTGTGCAGCGAAGGCCACAGACGCCGGCAAGGCAGAGAAGACCGAAAGGCCATGCAATGACGGCAGGAAAACTTAGGTCTCGGCTGCAGTTTCAAAAGCGTGGCGAGAGCGACGATGGATTCGGCAATACGGTGACCGGCGAATTCGAGACGGTGTTCATTGATGCCGCCGAGATAATCCCGCGCATGGGGTCCGAGACCGCGATGGCCAGCCGGTTGCAGGGCATTCAGCCATACACCATACGCGTCCGCTCATCATCGCAGACCAGAGAGATTGGCGCGACGTGGCGCGCCGTCGATCAGCGTTCGTCGACGGTCTACTCGATCGTTTCACCGCCGACCAATCTCGACCAGAAGAACGCTTATATCGAATTCCTCGCGACAACCGGCGCGCAGACAGACGCATGACCATCAAGGGATTGAAGGAACTGCAGCGCAAGCTTGATCGCTTGCCGCAGGTTGCCAAGGTGCGCATCCGAGAGGCGATGGAGCAGGGCGCCAGCGAGATTGTCACGATGATGCGGTCGCTTGTGCCGACAGACAGTGGTGATCTTCGCGATAGCATTGCGTGGACGTGGGGCAGGGCTCCAAAAGGTGCTCTGACGCTGGGCAAGGTGCAGTCAGTTGGCGGTGATTTGACCATCACCGTCTATGCTGGCAACGCGACCGCGTACTACGCTCGTTTTGTGGAATTTGGCACAGCCTCGCATGCGGCCGGCGGCAAATTTGCCGGAGCTACTATTCCTGCCATCCCTGCGTCACCCTTTTTCTTTGTGAGTTACAGGGCCAATCGCAAAAAGATCAAAAGCCGCATCACGCGCGCGATTAATAAGGCAGCCAAAGAGGTTGCGGCCGGGAGCTAAACTTGGATCCAATCTTTGAGCTCAAGGCCGCGGTGATAGCGCGCCTGCGCGCAGACGTGGCCGTTTCTGGATTTGTCAGCACCAGGATCTTCGACAGGCCGCCAGACGGGGCTGTCGCTTCACCATACATTTCCATGGGTCCGTGGGACGCGACGACGGACGGAGCGGACTGCATCGATGGCATGGAAATCAATATGCAAATCGACTGCTGGTCTTGGGGCGGCGGCGAGGCATTCAGCAGCGCCGAGGTCAGCAAGATCGCTGCCGCGGTCCGATCATCTCTTCATGAAGCTGAATTTGAACTGACGCAGAACGCGTTGGCGACAATCAACCACCGCATCACGCGTTACCAGCGCGAGAGCGACGGCGCCACCAATCGCGCCCTCATCACCATCACGGCATTCGTCGAGCTACCGTAGCGCGCGGCCGGATAACCAACACCACATTTTTGGAGACCACGATGGCTACGCCAGTAACGGCACGCTTCGGCAAATTTCGCGTTCTACTCGGTTCCGGCTCCGGTCCGATTGTCTACGCCGCACCTTGCGGCTTCACTTCGAAGTCGCTTTCGCTGACAAAGTCGCTTTCGGAAGTCAGCCTCCCAGACTGCGATGAGCCCGATGCTCCTATCGTGCTGGGTCGAGACGTCGAGAGTATTTCGGCATCCGTGTCGGGCGAGGGCGTTCTTGCTGCGGCAGCCGTCACTACCTGGCTGGATGCTTATGAAAGCACCGAATCTATTCCGGTTAAGATCGAGATCGAATTCTCGTCCGGCACGGTAACATGGACCGGCAACATGCATGTGGAGTCGCTTGAACTCGGCGCAGAGCAGGGCGGTCGTGTCACACTGAACGTTTCGATGCAGAGCGACGGCGCGCTTGTTCGTACGGATACTCTCTGATGTCTCGTGATGCTTCAATCACTCTTGATTGGGCCGACGGAACTTATGGCTTCTCAATGAGGTGGGGCGAACTCGCCCTGCTTCAGGAAGCCACGGACACCGGCCCGTATGTCATTTTCCAACGGCTGCACTCCGGCGCTTGGCGTATCCAGGATCTATCCAATATCATCAGGCTCGGGCTGATCGGCGGTGGGATGACGCCCACTGACGCGCTCGCGAAGACGCGGGCATACGTCGAAAATCGCCCTCCACTCGAGAACCTGCCTTTTGCTGTTGCCATCCTATCCGCCGCGCTTCTCGGTGCTCCGGATGAACCGCTGGGGGAGCACGAAGCGCCAAGTCTGATGGGCCAATAGACGACTTGCCGAACGGCAAGATCAGGTTTGGCGCCATATACGGAACCGGCGCCGTTCTCGGCTTCACTCCTAACGACATAAAGGCCCTGTCGATGTGGGAATTCATGGCCGCCCTGGAATGGTACGTGAAGGCAAACAGTTCGGATGATGGCAAGATGACATCGGCAGAGGTCGAAGACGTCTGGAAATGGATGCAGGGGATGGAAGGCTAGGACTTAAAAAAGCTTTCCGGAAGGCAGGTCACGGAGCCGGCAGCGCCAATAGCGACAGTTATAGCCATAAGCTCTCGCTTCTTTTCTTCGCAATCCTGCTTCGACAGACCCCGCGCGGCCTCTCGTTCAGTATTCCCCGTCGCCTGAATGAGCCTGTAGGTCTCCACCTGCGCCGCAGACGCAGAAAGAAAAGCAATCGCCACCAAAACAAAAAGCCTCATCTGCGCCCCCCTTAACACGGGATTCCATGACGATAATTCAAAAATTTGTCCAGTATAATCTAGCAGGAGAAGCTAGTGGCCGCGACCGACCTAGAGCGTCTTGTTGTCCAGCTCTCTGCTGACATCAAGAAATACGAAAATGCGATGAGCCGCGCGCAGGGCGTTGCCAACCGGCAACTTGGCGCGATCGAGAAGAAGACCGACGCTGTCAGCAAGGGCATTGGCTTTTCTTTCGCCAAAGCGGGCGTTGCAATCGCCGCCGGCCTGGCAACGGGTAAGATCGCTCAGGAGATACTGAAGTTGTCCGAGGCGGCAACAAGAATCGACAATTCTCTCAAGGTCGCCGGACTATCTGGCTCGGAACTTGAGAAGGTTTATCAGAGCCTCTCGAAAGCGGCGCTCGCGAACGGTGCTCCCATCGAAACGCTGGCGACGCTATACGGCCGCGCAGCGCAGAGCCAAAAGGAACTTGGCGTTTCTTCCCAGGAGTTGCTTGGCTTCACCAGCAATGTAGCGCTCGCGTTGCGCGTCGCCGGCACCGACGCTACAGCGGCGCAGGGTGCCCTGCTTCAGTTGGGGCAGGCCCTCGGATCTGGAACAGTCCACGCGGAGGAGTTCAACTCCGTTCTTGAGGGCGCGCCAACCATCGCGCAGGCGGTTGCCGCGGGCCTAAAGGAGGCCGGTGGATCCGTTGCCCAGTTGAAGCAGTTGATTGTCGACGGCAAGGTCTCTTCGGAGGCGTTCTTCCGCGCGTTCGAGGCCGGCGCCCCCATCCTCGAGCAGAAGGCGGCAAGCGCAACTCAGACGGTCGCGCAAGCCACAACCAATCTGCAGACCGCGCTAATTGATGTTGTTCACGAGTTCAATAACTCTACAGGTGCCAGCGAGAAATTCGCCGGCGGCATTAATACCGCCGCGAATGCGATCTACTCGTTTGATGTGTCGGGGCTGATTGAGAAGATACGGTCTGCAAAAGCGGAGTTCGACAGCTTTCTTGGGAGTGTAGGAAATGCCGACGCCTTCAAATCGCTGAATGAGGCTCTCGGCGTTACGGATAGCGATGGCAACGTCATCAATGTAGACGCAACTGAGGCAAAAGAAGAGACGTCTAGCCTGGATAAAGAAGTTAAGCTTCTTCAGGAACGCATAGCCCTCAATACCTCGCTGGGTTTCGACAACACCGACGCAATCGCACGACTGAATGAAGTCCAGGCCAAACTTGCTCAGGTTCAGGCCGCCGCCGCCAATATTCCCGCGACCGTATCCGGCCTAACCGTCGGTGAGAACGGAATTGAGCCCGTTAAGCCGAAAAAGGCCGAGCAGTTTGGGCCATTTGAGCAGTTCGGGCCGTTCAAACCGACCGAAGTAAAGCCAGTTTCGATCGCCGACTTCAAGCCCGCAATCAGCAAGGGTGGTGGCGGCGGCAAAAGTAAAGGTCGCGGCGGTGGCGGCGGTGGCGGCGGCGGTGAAAGCGACTACCAGCGCGAGATCGATCAGATCAAGGAGCGCACGGCCGCCGTCCAGGCGGAAGCGGCGGCCCAAGCAACGGTAAATCCGCTGATCGACGACTACGGGTTTGCCTCCGAGCGAGCTCGAGCAGCATCCGACCTCTTGACCGCAGCGCAGAAATCCGGCCTCGCGGTCGGAAAAGAACTAAAGGACGTCACGCAACTACTGTCTGGCAACTTCGATGGGCTATCACCCTCGGCTCGAGAGCAGGCGCAAGCCATGCTTGACCTTGCCAATGGCTATGCGTCCGCAAGTTCGGAAGCGGAGCAACTCGCTCATAGCCAGGACCTGGTTCGCCAGAGCGCAGACGATTTCAAGTCGCTGGCGAAGGATGTGGTTGGCGGCTTTATCTCGGATCTCCGCGAAGGCAAGTCGGCGTCCGAGGCACTTGCCGGCGCCCTGGACAAGGTAACGGAAAAACTGATCGACATGGCGCTCAATGCGGCATTCGATGGCCTGTTTGGCGGCGGAGGGATTGGCGGCCTGATGAAGGGTTTCGGGGGAGGCGGCTTCAACGCTGCCACTGCTTCGCCAGGACTTTGGTCGGACGGTGGTTATACTGGGCCAGGTGGCAAATATGAGCCGGCCGGTATCGTCCACAGGGGCGAATACGTCATGGACGCCGACGCTACCAGGCGGATCGGCGTCGAGAACCTTCGCAAATTGCAGGGCTACGCCAGCGGGGGCTTCGTCGGAGCTCCTTCGCTTCCGAAGTTAGCTGGCAACAAGTCGACAGGTGACAAGGAGGTTTTCGTGAACATCACGAACAACTCGTCCTCCCAGATCAAGCAGCAATCGAAACAATCAGCCGGCAGAGCCCAGGTCGATGTTCTGGTCGACGACCTGGTCGCTGACAAGATGTCGACACCAGGCTCGCGGTCTCGAGGGGCAATGGCTTCGCAGTTCGGGCTCAAAGGAGGGCTAGCAAGACGATGACGGTTCCCATTTGGCCCGATGCGCTACCTCAGTGCTTTACCACAACATCACATGAAGAAGAGGGCGCAGATAACGTTCTGCGCTCCGAAAACTCGATCGGGCCAGCAAAGACCCGGCAACGCACCACGGCAAATGTCTCGAAAGAGAGTGGTCAGATGGTCATGAGCGCGGGGCAATACAAGGCGTTCAAGTCTTTTGTCAAAACCGACTTGCTCGATGGCGCCGAGGCGTTTCTGTTTCCCGATCAACTTGGGGGATTGGCGAATCTCGTTCGTATCGTGAGCCCGTACAAAGCCAGCCGAACTGGTGCCAAGTGGTATGTGTCGCTGGCGCTCGAAGTGCTCCCATAAGGAAACACCATGGCCCGTAACCTGTCGCCCGGCTTCATCGCCGCGCTTTATTCGCAGGAATCGGATGAAGTCATCATCTGCCTCCTGACGGTAACGCACGACGATCTCGAAGAGCCGATCTACCTCTCGAGCGACGCCACAACTCGCCTGTCGGACGATCCATTGGTTTACGGAACGGAGAGCCGGGGTGAGCAGTACATCTTCCTGCCATTTGATTTCACGCTTCCGGATGACCGCGGCGACAGTCCGCCCCGCGTCCAATTGACGATGGACAACATCGATCGCTCGCTCGTTACTATCCTGCGCAGCTTTCAGACGCCGCCAAGCATTATGCTGGAAATCATCCTTGCGTCCGATCCCGACGCGGTCGAGATCACGATGCCATTGCTCCAGATGTCGGACGCGACGATTGAGGATCACACGATCTCGGTGACCCTCGTGGCCGACGGTCTGATCAATGAGCCGCATCCAGCTGGCCAGTTCACGCCGGGCGCATTCCCAGGACTGTTCTGATGGAACGATATATCGGGATCCCCTACGTGCCCCACGGCCGAGGCTATGACGGGGCGGACTGCTGGGGCGTTCTTTACCTCTTTTACCGCGACGTTCTTGGAATTCTGCTGCCCACTTATGTCGCCGAGATGGAATCAAGGCGTTTTGACAGTCGCGATATCGGGCCGCTGATGAAGGCGGAGCGCGAGCGCGATTGGGCTCAGGTGGAAACTCCTGCGGTTGGCGATTGCGTCCTGATGCGCGCCGGCCGGCACGACAGCCACGTGGGGATATTCGTCGGCGCCGGGCGCATGCTGCACTCGGAAGGGCCGCACCCCTCTCAAATTGAACGGATGGCCGACGTGCGATGGCGCGACCGGATCACCGGGTTCTACAGGATAATCCATGTTGATAGCCCGCAACGTGACGCCCCAGATCATCGGGCCGAACGAGATGGTGAACGTCTATCTGCGCCGCTCTCCTCTCCGTGAGCAGAGAGAGCACTTCGAAGTTCCGGCATGCCTGTCGATCGTAGAGATCATCTCCTTCTGCGGGATTGAGCCAGTCCGACTGCACGTTACCATCGGCGGCCACCCCATCGAGCCGAAGAACTGGGCGCGCGTGCGCGTAAAGCCTGGCGTCTCCGTCACTATCGTTAAGGTGCCGGGCAAGGGCGCGTTGCGTGCGATTGCCGGCCTGGTTATTGCCCTTGTTGCGGCGGTGGCTGCTCCGTGGCTGGCCGGCGCCGTACTGGGATTTACCGGAGCCGCAGCCAGTGTCGCGACCGGGTTGATTGGGGCCGGCATAACGATTGCCGGTACATTGGCGATTAACGCGCTGTTCCCGGTGGCGAAGCCGTCCAACAACCTGCCCAACACCACAACGCTCTACTCGATCGGCGGCGCGCAGAACCAAGCCGCGCAATACGGCGCAATCCCGGAGATCTTCGGCACACACCGTATTTCTCCGCCCTACGCGGCTGGCGCCTACACTGAGCTGGTCGGAGACGACCAGTATCTGCGCATGCTCTTCGTCGTCGGCTATGGGCCGATCGCCGTTTCCGATCTGAAGATCGGCGAAACCGAAATCTCGAAATTCGAGGATGTCCGCTACGAGATCATCGAGGACCACACCGTCACGCCCGTGACGCTCTATACCAAGCCCGTCTATCAGGAAGACGTGTCCGTTGTCCTGGATGGGCCAACCGGATGGGTGCAGCGGACGACGGCAGATAATGTCGATGAGATCTCGGTGGACGTCGGAGCGCCAAATGGCGTCTACCGGCTCAAGGCAAAAGATGGTTCCCGCGTCAACTATACGGTCACCGTTGATGTTCAGTACAAGCTCTCCAGCGCCAGCACATGGCTGGCACTCGGCACCTTTGATCTGACCGCAAATTCGCCGCAGGCAATGCGGAGGACGCTGAGCAAGGCTGTCGCCCGTGGCAAATATGATGTCCGGCTCAGCAAGTCGTCGCCCGATTACAGCGGGAAGGACAACGTTGTAGAAACCGTGTACTGGACCGCAGTGCGCGGCAGACGCAACGAGCCGGTCATCAGCTTCACGAAGCCGCTGACGCTGATCGCGATGCGGATCAGGGCAACCGGCCAGCTCAACGGTACGGTCAACACGCTCAACTGCATTGCCAGCCCGAAGATCAGGGCATGGAACGGCACGACATGGTCGTCAGGCCAAGTCACCCGCAATCCAGCCGATCACTTCCGGCAGGTCTTGCAGGGCAACGGCAATGCGCGGCCGGTGGATGGCGCATCGATCGACCTCGTCAGCCTGCAGGACTGGCGCGATTACTGCGAGGCGAAGGGGTTTACTTTCGACCTCGTGGCGAACGACCAGAAGTCGGTTTATGACCGGCTCACCGAGATCGCTGCCGCCGGCCGCGCTGCCGTATCGTTTCGCGATGGGCGGTGGGGTGTCGTCTGGGATATCGCGGATTCGCCGATCGTCCAGCACTTCTCGCCGCGGAATTCGGCAAACTTCTCGTCCACACGCGCCTATGTCGACATGCCGCATGGCTTCCGCGTCAGCTTCATCAACCGTGACAACGGCTACCTGAACGACGAGCGCGTCGTCTATGACGACGGCTATAATGAAGCCAACGCCACTAAATTCGAGGGTCTCGACTTTTCCGGCGTCACGGACAAGGACTTGATCTGGAAGCACGGGCGGTACCATCTCGCCCAGCTTCGACTGCAGCGCGAAACCTATTCGCTCGATACCGACTTTGAAAACCTCGTTTGCACGCGCGGCGATCGTGTCCGCGTCAACCATGACGTCGTCTTGTGGGGCGCTGGGTCGGCGAGGGTGCGGTCGGTGACTTCGTCGCCTGATGGTGTCGTCCTCGATGACACGCTGCGTATGGAGGCCGGCAAGACCTATTCCATGCGGTTCCGCCTGGCTGACGGCTCGACGTTGGTGCGTCAAGTCGCTGGCATCGATGGCGAGTTCAGGAGCTTCGCGTTTTCAGACACGGGTGAGCTGCCGGCAACCGGCGATCTTGCTCTGTTTGGCGAGAACGGCTTCGAAAGCGTCGTGCTTCGCGTCAAGAGCGTTTCCGCGCGGCAGGATCTATCGGCTCGCATCGAGCTTGTTGACGACGCTCCGGCGATCCTCACTGCCGACACCGGCACGATCCCGGAGTTCGAGACAGGGATTGCGCCGGTTCCGGATTATCGCGCCTCGGCCCCGACAGGTTTCTCCTATGTCGAGACTGTCTGGACCACGTCGCCGGCTACATCAGCCATCGACATGGCCTGGCAGGCGCCGGATGCTGGCGCTGCTGCCTCGTATATCGTGCAGTACCGGGCGAATGGCGACAGCCAATGGATCACCACGTCGAGCGTCAGCGCGCCGGCCATCCGTCTCGTGGATCTAGCGACGGGCGTCTACGATGTTCGCATCCGTGCCGTCTTCGCGAACGGCGAGCTCTCCGGCTTTCTGACGGCGTCCTTCGTCTGCGCGATCTTTGCTTCGAATCCGGCGGATATCGACGATTTCCGGGTCGCCATCAGCGGCGATGTCGCGATGCTGCAATGGACGCTGCAGGTTGATCAGGCCCTCTCTCATTGCGAGATCCGGTTTTCGCCGGCGGTCACAGGGGCGACGTGGCAGACTGCCTCACAGCTGCGGACCAACGTGGTTGGCTCGCAGGCGCAGGTTCCGGCGATGGTCGGCACCTACCTGATCAAGGCGGTGAACTATGCCGGCCTGATGTCGGATAATGCGGCGCTGGTGGTTAGCACGGTCAATCCACTGACCGCCTTCAACGCTGTCGAGGCATTGCAAGAAGATCCCGGGTTCACGGGAAGCAAGACCAATGTTGTGGCAGCTGGCGGTGCGCTGCGGCTTGATACGGCGTCGGATATCTTCGAGCTCGTCGATTGGTTCTCGGTTGACGACTTCTTTCTGTCGATCGGAGGCTTCCAGGCGGAAGGGACATACGAGTTTGCCGACATCGTCGATCTCGGCGCCGTCTACACGTCGCGTGTCTCGGCCAGCCTCAGCGCCTTTGGTGAAGTTGCAAGCCTTGACCTGTTTACACGTTCCGACTGGTTCGGCGTTCCGGAGTACTTCGGCCTAGCGTCCGACTCCTTGTGGAATGTGCGCGTCGAGGTTTCCTTGACCAACGACAACCCGGCCGGGTCGCCAACGTGGACTGACTGGGCCGAGCTTACGACTGCCGACGTGTCGGCCCGGGCATACCGTTTCCGAGCGCGTCTCCTGTCGCTCCAGTTCGATGTGACCCCAGTGGTCGAATCGCTGGGCGTGACCGTCGACATGCCAGACCGCGTCATTGCCGAGAACGACCTGTTGGTCACGACGTCAGGGCGCACGATCAACTTCTCACCTGCCTACTACGAGCTGAGCGGCATTTCCATCGCCGCGCAGGACCTGCAGACCGGCGACTATTCCGAGATAACTGCAAAGACGGCTTCGGGCTTCACCATCAGATTTAGAAACTCCTCAGGAACGCCAGTCGCGCGGACCTTCGACTTTGTGGCCAAGGGCTATGGAAACTCGTAATGACGCAAGCAACCACCTTTAGTGTTCCGACAACTGGACCCGCGACGCCGTCAGCTATGGCGTCGCGGATCGACGACAATTTCAAGGCCGCCGTGAGCGCTCATTCCGGCGCCTCGCGGCCGTCCTATGCTGTGGCAGGGACTATCTGGATATCGACGGCCACGGCCGGACAATTGAAGCTCTATCTTTATGACGGATCCGACGACATCTTGCTGCTGGTGCTCGACACGGCAACCAATGCCGTGACTTTCAGTGGCCTCGGCACGACAATCAATGCCGCAACAGCAAAGACGGCGCCCACCGGCGCCGACAAGCTGGGGATTTGGGATACTGTAGCTGGCGACACAAAGAGCCTCACGCTGACCGCTCTCAGCACTTGGCTTGCTCCGCTGCTAGGACCGGATTTCGTTCAGGGCGGCATCGCCAGCCCCAACGGATCAAATCCGCTGACGCATCTGGATATTACCGCCTTCACGGTGAAGGCGCTGAGCAAGTTCGCATCCACGGCCAGCACCCTCACCAAGAACATCAATGGCACTTGGGTGGCCGGCAATGGCGGTGGCCTGGACACAGGCACGACGGCGGCGGGCGCCACCTATTTCGTTTATGCGCTTCGCAAACAGTCGGACGGGACGGGCGAGGTGGTGCTCTCGACGTCGCCAACGGTCAGCGGCGTCAATCTCTCGCTGCTGAGCGGCTACGACGTAATGGCGCCGATCGCTGTTGCGCTGACGGATGGCAGCTCGAATATCCGTGAATTCATCATGAATTCTCGAGACGAGTACACATACACCTCGCCGGTCAAGGACGCAGTCAGCGCCGCGATTTCTACGACTTCGGCTCTCCTCGCCATTACCGTGCCTAACGGCGTGAAGGTTAAAGCCAAGCTTCGGATCCAGTTCTCGTCAAGCGCAACAACCAATGCCGCGCTGATACATGATCCGGCCCAAGGGACACTCATCGCCGGCATCGGCAATGACGGCGGCATTGCGGGCGCGATCCAAGTCGCAAGCAACTATGCCATCGGTTCCAGCGACATCTGGACGAACACCAACAAGCAGGTCCGGCAAGTCGCCGGTGCCGCGGGCAATCTCTGGGTGTGGACTGATGGGTTCCACTTTCCATGCAAGAGGATTCCATAATGCCTTACGTGATGCGAAACGCCGATGGCGATATCTGTGGCCTGTTCGAGCAACCGCAGGAAGATTTTGCAGTTGAGCTGCTGGCTGATGACGATCAGGCTGTCATCACCTATCTCAACAAGCCGTTGCCCGTCACCTCGGTCTCGGCGCGCCAGTTTCGAGTGATGCTTCGACGAGCAGGCCTGATCGATGCGGTCAAGGCGTGGGTGGCGCAGCAGGATGGCGAGATGCAGGACGCGTTTGAGTATAGCGGCACGTTCGTGAAGGACAGTCCGATGATGGCCGCCGGCTTTGCCGCCATGGGCTTTTCTGCCCAGCAGATCGACGAGTTCTTCGCCGCGGCGGCTTCTCTCTGACCATCAGGGGATAATATAGCCGGCGTGTATGCCGTAGCGAATGGCTATCAAAAAAGCGCTCCCGATACCGACGGCGAGCAGAACCGCCTTACGTGTTTCGTCCTTTAGCAATTCCAGCCTCCAAAAAGCGAGGAAGTATGCCTTCCGATAAACTCCATTCGAGTTTGAGCGCGGGGTTTAACGTTGGGTGAGGGTATGAGCAAGTGCATTCTCCGCTACATCGCCTACCTACCCGTCAACCTCCTCTTCGTCGGGCTGGCCTATCTGCTTTCGCCATTTCTGGCAGCATGGTCAATGAAGCACGGCCCAGTTCTGCCCGGCCGCTGGCGGTGGTTCTCGACGCTGAACGCTGATCTCGACGGCTACATCCCGCAACGTGTCGCGGGGTTCGACCCTGCAGCCAGGGGCTTCAAACTCTGGTGGCTGCGGACCCGCTGGACATGGCGAAATCCCTGCAACGGCTGGCAATCCGAATTGCTCGGCGTTGAAGACACCAACTCGGCCTTCACTGTAAAGCGTGATATGCCGCTGGCATTCGGCTTCTATCTCAAGCTCTGGCTCGGCTGGAACCCGATCAAGCGGGGCGGCAACTTCTATCCGTTCATGTTTCAGATAGCTCCTAAGCAGCGCTGACCTTTCCGACAATCCGGAGTCTTCCATGGATCGATCGCAATTCTTTGCGACCGTCCGAACCTCTGTGATCGGTGACAGCCCGGCTTGCCGCCTTCCTGAAAACATCGGCCGTCAGTATCGGGTAAGGACATACTTGCGTGGATGGCAGATGGTAACAATCTCCGTGTGAGGACGGTACGGCGGGCGGTACTCCACCAATAGCTGACCGCACTCGTGAACGGTCTTCCTGACATACACCTTTTTAGGGTGGTAAACGACATGGCGCGTAGCCGGGGGCGGGCGATAGCCCTCGATCATATCAGCTGCAAAAACGGGCTGGCACAGGATAGCTGTGGCACTGACAGATAGAATAACGGCTAGTGCTCGAAACATATTTCCCTCCTTGATGGTGTTAGGGAAATATGGCGAAGGGCGAAGATGTCGAGGCTTGGCTACCCCACCTCCCTGACATCATTTGATGCGCGGCCGCGCTAAAAGCCAAGCCGCCTCCTGGATCTCAATGAAGCCGGCGCCGATCAGCGCGCCACGCTGGCAGTCGCCGCCTTCAAGGCCACGCTGAACCTCTAAATCACTCTCAAATCCTCGGAGCCCACCGTGCTTCGCACGCTTTTCACAGGCGCGCGTGACGCTTTCGCGCGCGTGCTCATCCCCGATGCGGCCGCAGTCTACAAAAAAGCCTGGTCGCTCCGCCTCATCGAGCTCGCCGCGGTTGCCGACATCATCCTCAATGTCGTGCCGGTCATCGGCGATTACCTGCCGTGGTGGCTGACGCTTGCGCTGCTTGGCGGCGCATATGTCGCGCGGCTGCTCATCCAAAAGAAGGAGGCACCAGTTGCCGATAAATAAGATTGTCGCCACCAAGCGCGGCAAGTCGGCCATTGCCGCGGCTGTTTTGGCGGCGGTGCTCGCCGGTGGCGGCTCGTATTTCAAAGAGCCGGAGCGACCGGCCGCAGTCATCCTCGCGACCGATACGCTCATCAAGCCGTGGGAAGGCCTCGTACTCAAGTCGCACTGGGATCCCTTCGCTAAGATCTATGACATCTGCCATGGCGAGACCCAGATCGACGGCAAGCCCGTTCCGCCCGGGCTCACGAAAACGCCGGCCGAATGTGACGCCATCCTCGAGGTTCGCGTCAAGCGCGACTACTACGAGCCGCTGGCAAAACAGATCAAGGGCTTCACGCGGTTCCCGATCGGTGTCCAGGCGGCCATGATTTCCGGCGCCTATAACTTTGGCGTATCGGGCATGGTCAATTCGACCGCGGCGCGGCTTGCCGTGCAGGGGCGCTATCGCGAGGCCTGCGAAGCGCAGACGGCTTGGAACAAGGCCGGCGGCCACATCGTGCAAGGGCTGGTCAAGCGCCGAGAGATGGGCGACGCCCAGCGCGCCGGCGAAGCTGAGATCTGCGTGTCGGGGCTTAGCTCATGATCGGGTTCTTAGCAAAGCTCCTGGGCGTCGACAAATGGCTCGTCAGCGTTGTCGCAGCGATGGTTCTGGCCGGCGCCCTACTTGGCGCGGTCGCTTACATCGACCACCGCGGTTACGTCCGGGCCGCAATCGTTTATCAAGCGCGCATCGACAAGCTCGTCAACGACTACCACACAGCGGAGATCGCCGAGACGGAGCGGCAAGTCGCCGCTAACAACGCTGCGAAAGCGCGCGAAGCTGCCCGCATCGCCAAGATGCTAGCCGCCAACTCCAAACTTGAAACCCGAATAAAGGAGCTGGCCAATGAAGCTGCTGCAGATCCTAATGCTGGCGAGCCTGTGCTTCGTTCTCCCTCAGTGCGCCGCATTAACGAAGTCCGTTAAAGTCACGCCCGCGGTACCGCCGCGAATTGCGCGGCCGTCCGACGAGTTGCTCAAGAAGTGCAATCTTCCTGTCGATCTGGGCGATGGCCCGCTTGCGCAGGAGCGACTCGAAAGGCTCTGGATCACCGATAGATTGTCCCTGATCAAGTGTTATCGCAGGAACCTCGCGCTGGTTGATTTCATCCTAGATCGCGACGGACGCCTGACTGCTGTGCCATCGCAGAGGCCGAAGCCATGACCGGACCGGAGATTATGGCCGTTGTTGGCTTCTTCGTGATGCTCATGGGCGCCGGCTGGCGCGTCTGGGCTCGGGTAGAGGCCAAGGTGAAGGTCGCCGAGGACAAGGCCGACAAGAATACGGCCGACTTGGCCCAACATAAGTTGCACACCGCAGAAACATACGTGACGAAGGCCGGCATGCAAGAGCAGACGGGCCAGATCATGAAGGCGATCGAGGGCGTCGGCAATCGCATCGACGGCCTCAACGACCGGTTAGACCGCCTCTACGAAAACCAGCCTCGGCGCACCACGCGCGGCTGACGACCGGCCCAAAGGCCGACGAGCAATCCACAAATTTCAGGAAACTATCATGGCTGCAGAACTTCTCGCGGTGGGCTCCACCGCGGCCAATTCGTCTGACCTTGTCGTTGCCTCCGGATCCACCGTGACCGTTGGCATAAAGGGGGCGACAACCTCGCAGGCTCGAGTACGCATCACGCTCAAGGATGACGCTGGCGGCTACACTGACGTAGGCGAGCTGACTCCGTTCCGACCGGCCTTCGCTATCACTGCGCCTGGCACCTATCGCTTTACCCGCGTTGCCGGAGAAACGTGTGGTGCCTTCAGTGCTTGATAGCAGCACGTTCCTGAGTCCGCTGTTGTCGCCGATCGGGAGATATAGCGTCAGGGGGGCGACCCCAGCCTCCAGTGGTCAACTTCCGTTGCCCGCGTTCACTTTCCAAGCCGAGACGCTGACGCTGGAGACGGCAAGGGCCGCGCAGGGCATCACCATGACCCGCCGGCAGAAACTGGCTTTCGACCGCCTCATCGTGCGCGTCAAAGCCGCAGGCGCCAGCATGTCGGACTTTCTGGCCTGCTATGTTCCCTCGACGCCGACCGAGATCAACAGCCGGCTGAACATCGTCCATCCTGGGACGAACGATCTCACTCTCACCGGCGCCGGCACGCCAACCTACACGGCTAATGACCGGTGGGGCGGGTGGAGTTCCACCACGAAATACAACACCGGTATTGGCCTTCAAACCTTCGCGCAAGGCCAGTTCACGATCTTCTACTACAGCCGGACAGCAACCGGTGCGGCCAGCGGCGACTTTGGCGCGCAGACGGCTGGCGGTGACGGCATCGGCGCCAACATCAGGGACGCCTCGAACAAGTTTAACGCGCGCTTGCAGGCCGCGAACTACGCGTCGACATCGACGACAATCACCCCTGGCCAGGGGATGTACAGCATTCGGCCGAACAGCCTCGACACATTCGGGATCACTCGCGAGGCTCCAGCCCCCACTTATGTAGCACCAGCCACAAACCCGACCATCCATCTCGGTGGCATCAATGGCGGCGCGGTATCGGCCCACGACTGCGGCCTGTTCGCCATCTTCAAGGTGACGCTGACGGACGCGCAGTGCCGGGAGATCAGCGCGGCCCTACTCGACTACTATTACAAAGTCCGGTTCGGCATGGTGGACATGTACCCTGCCGGCTTTGCGCCCAGCACGGCCGATTATGACGTCATCGTCTATGGTGCCAGCTGGACCGCCGTCTGTGCTGCTTACGCTGCTAAGCAGGAAGGCAAGACCGTCGCCATCGTCCTCGACGACTTGGCAAAGACCGATTGGGATATCGGCGGCATGCCGGCGTCTGGTCTGGCTTATGTGGACTGTTACAACTTCTCAGCCCTTCAGGGCTTGTATCGAGACCTCACGTCGTGGGTCAACAGCACGATCATCAACCGAGCCGACGCCAACACCCAAGCCGGCAATTCGGTTGAAAGCTGGCAGTTCGTCCAAGCCGTTCGCCGCATGCTTGACCCGACTCGAACCAATGGCACGCTCATCCTCGGGCAGGATATTCCGGTCTACTTCTCGACGGGAATAGCATCGATCACATCCGCCGGGCAGAAGGACACGTCGTTCACGACAAACGACGGTCGCACCTTCACGGCTCGGCAGTTTATCGCCGCCGACTACGACGGGGAATACATCCACAAATCGGCCGGCATCCCAACGTTCACCGGCAGTGAGGCAGCCGGTTCCGGCTCGGAAGCGAACAACGGCTACAAGGGCTCTAGCGCCCTGAGTAAGCCCTATAGCTCCGACATCAGCCCCTACATCACGGATGGCGTTCAGGCGTCGGGGTTGCTGCCTGATATTCAGGGCGAGATGCCGCTTCCTGGCCTTACTGTTGGTGGCGTGGACCCTTCGATTCAGAGCATGAACTATCGCCTAGCGATGACGACAGACGTGGCGCGGCTCGTGCCGGTAACGGCTATCGATCCTCACCGAAACTTTAATGCCCTGCGCTACGAGACGGCGGCGCGCGCGTATGTGCTCAACCCCAGCGTCACGATCGGCAACCCTGCCGTTACCACGACCATCTTGCAGTTCGCCGTCGGCGGCACGACGAACAAGATGGACGTGAATAACGGCTCTGGCGGCCTCTCGACAGACTTGCCGGGCAGTGGCTATCGATATGCGACGGCCGCAAACAGGGCGGCGCAGCTGGCTGTCATCGACGACCTTCGGGATTATCAGCTCGGATGGTTCTGGTGGCACGCGAACTCCGGCGACAGCCGCATTCCCTCAACGCTAGTCACGCAGTTCCAGGCATTCGGGCTTGACGCCGGCAGCTTCCTCGATCCCGGCCCGGGTGGGCTGCTCTACTGGCCAAATCGCCCGTATCAGCGTGACCCGGTCTGGAGACTGAAGAATACCGGCTACGTCTCCACCGCGCAGGACTATTGCAAGACCGATGGGTCCGCTCCGAGATCCACCAAAACTGTTGCCGTCACCTCCTATGACTGCGACAAACACCCTGCCTGGAAGGTGGCATCTGGCGGCCTGCTTTATACTCAGGGCTCTGTTCCTGGCGGCCTTGTGGCTGGCGTCGACAAGATCGCTCCAATTCCGCTCGAGGAAATCGTTCCGGATGTAGCGACGAAGACGAACGTCATCGTTCCGTGGGCATCCTCACAGACGATCCTCTGCTGGTACATGGGGCGACTTGAGCCAACCGGCGGCCTGAAAGGTGAGGCGGCCGGCGTCATGGCTTCGATGGCGATCGACGGGAACGTCGAGGTTCAGAACGTGGACTACACCACGCTGCGAATGAAATTGCTGGCAAGGGATGTCAACCATCCGATCTTGCCGCAGGTGGCATGAGTTCCTAAGCGCCCTCTCCTTTACTGGGGAGGGCGCTTTTTTCGTTTCTGGGTGACGAGCCGGTAAGCTCATAAAAGATGCCCCGTCGAGACGGGGCAAGTTCGACAAGTACGACCCTACCGGTTTAACGGACAGGGGCCGGCAAGGTTTCCATAAGGCATTCGACGGAAGATATTCCGCTAGTCGCACCAATCATTCGGTGGGCCAGGTCCAAGCGAAATGCCCGCCACGACGGGGCATTTCGTACCAGGACTGATGCGACCTTATCAAGGATGCCGCACCGAGGGGAGCGGCAGTAGAAGGATGACATAGTGCAGAAAATCGTCAATTTACCTGAAATTGCTAATCCTACTGCGGCGCCCGCCTTGTGCTGAGATCAACCCGACGTAAGGCCTCAGACCCAATTCTTCTGGCGGTGCTTACGCGGCGCGCGATCGGCCACATCGTCATCGCTTTGGCATCGAACGGTTTCATCATTCCGCGTGGATCTGGATCTGGGGACAGCCAGCGCTCATAATCCTCGGGACGAAGAACAACCGGCATGCGATTGTGGACTGCCGAGATCATCTCGTTTGATCGGCAGGTGACGACAGCGAAGCTCCGGATATCGATGCCGGCCGGGTGGCGCCATTCTTCCCAGATGCCCGCCAGCGCGAACAATGAACGGTCCTTCATAGCAACAGCGTAGGGTTGCTTCTTGTAAATCCCGTCCTGCCATTCAAAAAAGCCGCTAACCGGCACCAGACAGCGGCGCGACCGGTAAGCGTCTTGGAATAGCTCATTCGAGGTTATGTCTTCACGAGGCGCGAGGGCGGGGAGCTGGCGACGCGGTCGTTCCATCCACGACGGAATGAGGCCCCAGCGAGCGATGGCAAAGGCAGGCTTTGGCCGAACACAATCGCGTTCCAAGTCCTGAATGATGATGTGATAAACTTCGGCGGGAGCGCCGTTGTAACGAGGGAGGCGTTCACCCAGGTCATAGACCTGGCCCCGCCGGGCGAAGCTGAAAGTTTCCGCCAGCTCGTCAAACGATTTATCAATGTAGATGCGGCGACACATGCGCAGATCTCGTATGGGATCGAGTTTCGATAAGTGGCGCTGATGAATCATCAGTCAATATCGACCAAAACAATGCATTGCCGGTCATCCCGGACAGTTGCCACCCTCTTTGCTCAGGCTCGGGAAATGAACTCAGCTCGACATCCGCCTCGGTCAGCCGCATAAGGTGACGCTGAGATTGAGCGGTCGCATTCGGCGGTTCGACGGAGGAAGGGACCCTGTCCTGGTCGAACCTCGACCTAATCAATTGCGGTGGATCTCCACCGTTGGCCGTTGTGGAAACAAGACGATGACAGCGTTGTATCACGCGCAAGCCCTTCTTGAGTATGAGCCGGACAAAGAAGGCCGGCTCGCGGCGTGATATCGACCAAAGGGTCAAAAGTGACAAATGGGTGTTTCTGGCATGGCGGAATTCCCAAAACGCAAATTTCAGGGTAGCGATAGTCGCGCTTCGTGCTGCGTATTGCGGGAGCTGAGGATTTGCGACCAGCGAGCGCCTGACAACTTCCAGAGCGCTTTGGCCCATTTGCAGGTGATTTGATGACATGTTGCCGGGATGCTGACGGTAACCAACCAGACGTTCCGGGATAGATTCGATAAGATAGCGTGCCGCCAGCCTTAGTTCGAAATCGAGGTCTTCGCAGCCGCCAATTCCTGCTGCTGCATATGAGGGATCGAACCCGCCAATTTCGAGCGCAACATCCCGACGAACAAGAAGCGCGCTTCCATTGCCAACGTATTTGAAGGTGAGATGCCGCGCGTAGATATATCCTCTCGCAACATCGGAGCCGCGGGGGCAAACGATCTCATCGTCTTTATTGATTATATAGTGCAACACATAAGCAGCGGCCCACTCCTGGGATAATCTGTTGAGCGCATTTACCTGCTTCTCGATTTTCGTCGAATGCCAAAGATCGTCCGCGTCAAGAAACGCCACATATGGGCCTGATGATGCCAGGATGCCGGTATTTCTCGCCGCCGCGACACCGCGGTTTGACGTGGACAGGAGGCGAATTCGCGAATCCACCCTGGCCATTTTCTCGACCAATCTTGACGTATCGTCGGTAGAGCCATCATCAACGACGATGACCTCAAGATTCGCGTAAGTCTGTTGCAATGCAGATCGAAGTGTACGTTCGATGTACGGTGAAGCATTGAAAGCGGGGACGACCACCGACACGAGTGGTCGGGGCAAATGGACAGTTTTTCGATCATCCTCATTTGAACTGGAAATCATACAGCAATCTCTAGTCGTACTCGCATTACAAAGTACAAGCACCACCATCAGCAAGCAACATGACAGCGGCGCGGCAGAGTAGCATCTTGATGCCGAAGAAAAATGGACTTTAGCCCAATGCGCCTACTTGAGGAAGTTCTGACCGTCAAATTTTACCGCATAACCGCGTTAGCGCAGGTCGAATACATATCCAAATGGATTATCTCGCTCGTCCTAAAACTTTGTCGAAGTGGTGTAATATGCACTGAAGGGGCGCTCGGAGCGGCCGTGGCAAAACGGATCACCACGCATGTAACGACTGTTCACCTGAGGTTCATCGAGCGGAGGCCCCAATGGAGCCCTTCCGTCATCGACCTCACAGCTCAGGCGGAAGAGGGAGACTGAAACATCAACATCATCGACCGAGGCCAATCACATGTCGCACAAATTGCTTCTCTCCGCTGCCGGATCGTTGCTTGCTGCTTTTATCATGTCGACGCCGGCGCACGCGCTGACGATGAAGGAATGCAGCACGAAATATCAGGCGGCTAAAACCGATGGCTCCGCCAAAGACATGAAGTGGAATGATTTCCGCGCCAAGTTCTGCGGTGCGGACGCTGCTGCCGCTGATAAGGAAGACGAAGCGGACATCGCAAAAACAACCGACAAAGAGCCTGCAAAGCCGACAACCGCAGCGCCGAAGAGCGTCAAGTTCCCGAAGGCGATCGACAAGAAGTATTCGAGCGAGACGCCTGGAAAGGGTCGCCTCCATACCTGCGTCGACTCCTACCATGCCGCCAAGGATGCCGGCACGCTCGGCGATCTGAAGTGGATCCAGAAGGGCGGCGGCTATTGGAGCCTTTGCAATACGAGCATCAAGTCCGCAGGCTGAACGAAGCCTCGCAATCTTGAAGAGGAGGAGGCCGCTATGCAAGCGGCCTTTCCATTATAGCTATCATTCCAGGCGTAGCTGGGCTCAGCTGCACCAATCATTTTGCGTGTCACCCGCTCAGTGGGTCGTGCAAACCATTTCAATCAAAGCAGCAAGTTGATGGCCCTCAAGGATCGCGTAACGATGGGTACCAGTGCGAACAAGGATCTCGATCGCCTGAAGCTCGTTAATGTTCTCCCCAGCGTATTCAATTGCTGCTTGCAGCGAGATGAAATTCTTGTTCACAGTGCCGGGGAGCCAGCTATGAACGGTGACAAGAGCAGGCGAAGGCATTTGGTTTCCGATCTACAATTCAACGAGATGACACTATCAGAAAACAACCTAAGTGCACCTGTGACACGTGTATCTGGTTACCGTTGGATTGACGGCGTCGATTGCCACGTTCTGATGCTGCGCGGGCGGCCATTGTTCAGCGCCTTCAATAAAAAAGAGCCCCGCCGAGACGGGGCAATTTTGGAAAGGACGGATCACACAGGAAGGAAGAGTTGACATACGGCCCGTCACTAAGGGCAACCTGTGCGATCCTGCCGCTCGAACGGAAAAGCGATTGCTTTTTTCCCGTACGGTTTCGTACGATGCAGGCGCGGCCGCTTCGCCGCGGATCAGAGCAGGAGCCGCAGCAGCGCTTCCTCGTCCTTCACGCCATGCTGGAATGACTGGATAATCCGGCAGGCTAAATCCTCACGCTCAGCGTCTGTGTTGATTTGCTTCACCGAAACGACGTGGTCATACACCCTTTGGCAGAGCGCCAGCTCGGCGTCGTTCAGCACGTTTTGCGCCAGCGCAATCTGGAATGGGATCATAGCGGCCCTCACTTCGCCCCAAACCAAGGGGGCGCCGGGTCGATTGTTCAATTATTTGCCACGGCCCCGGCGATCAATCTTTTGATCAGCCGTTGCCCTCCAGTGGCCAAAACCATTCTCCGGACGAGTTCACCTGAGCATAAGCCGATCCGTTTCAAGATTATTTCGACTTAACCGGTTTTCACAACGGCTCGTGACAACATTCAAAACTCGCCTTAAGGATTTGTTAAACTATAAAAGCGCGGGAGGCTCTCATGGACGGGGAGGAGGTCAAGAAGGCATTTTACCCAAACTTCAACATGATTAGGCTTGTCGCAGCCTCGATGGTCATCTTCTCGCATGCGTTCCTCATCTCGGAAAAGACCGAGGCGAACGAGCCATTTGTGCGCTTGCTCGGCGAGGGTAAGCTTCTCGGCCTATGGGGCGTCTATGTTTTTTTCATCACGAGCGGGTTCCTCGTCACGCAGAGCGCGCAGTTCGGCAGCGTGGGTGGTTTTCTCTGGCGGCGGGCACTGAGGATATATCCGGCGCTCGTTGTCTGCACGCTTCTCAGCGTCTATGTCCTTGGCCCCTTCTTCAGCCCGTTGGGAATTAGTGCTTACTTGCTCAAGTCGTTCCATGTGAAAACGACAGTGCATTCGGTGCTTGATCCGAGCTATGGCATGACCCTGCCGCATGTGCAGTTTTATGATCCAGCAATCTCGTCGCTTGGCATCTCCGTCAATGGCTCTCTCTGGACGATCGGGCAGGAAATCTTATGCTACCTGATCGTCGCGGGATTAATGGCAATCGGGTGTTTGCGAGCGCCATTCATGGCACTTGCCCTGGCCGTGGGCGTGACCTGGGAGCTTTTCTTCGATCACCCGTGGCCAGACACACGGCTCCTGACGGATTTCACTTTCATCGCTCCCTACTTCTTCTGCGGTTCGTTTCTCTGGTTCGTGATGGATAGGCGGCGGCCAAATATTGTCCTCGCGTTGATCTTCCTGGCGCTCGGCGTGCTCTGCCTCGTCTATTGGCCCGACTATCTCTACGGACCCATGTTGTTTGCCTATCCGCTTGTCTACATCGCGACTTCACCGGCCATACGCCTGCCGACCCTCGAACGGGTGGGTGACGTCTCCTACGGGACCTATCTCTATGGCTGGCCAGTGGAGCAGGTGATGAACCATGCTCTCGGCCAGTACAGCACGTGGTGGGCGGTCTTCGTCCTTTCTTTGCCGACAAGCTTATTGCTCGGTTGGCTTTCATGGCATCTTTTGGAAAAGCGTGCGCTGCGGTGGAAGCGAATTTCATTCTTCCAGCGACAGGCTGTCAGTCCGTGAAGCTGACTTCGACCGACATAGCCGAGCAATGAAGTCTTGCGGGCTGATCAAAAGGTTCTGCCCATCACATTTGACTGTGTCGCCGTCCACCGCCGCCAACGAGGCGGATACGATCAATTCAGCGATCATCCTTGCTTCCTCGCATTCCGTTTAAACGCATCAGCCGGTGATAGTATTCCTCGACCTTTCGAATAGCCTCGCGCGGTTCAACTTCGAAGCCTTGGTGGAGCGTCAGCCTTCGGCGCACACTTGGGCCAAGGACACTCCATTGCCACATGCCGTTTTTCGGCCCGCCGCTCTCCATTCGTATCCTCCCGATGGTTATTTCCCCGTCATAGCCCAGCCAATCGAGATCCGTCGGCTGATCGCGTTCGTCGATCTTCGTGCCGCGCCATTTGTAGAGTGGTTGGTATCGAGTGGGCATATCCGGAACATTGCCCTAGCCGCTTCAATAATCAATCTGGGTGAATTGGCTTTTAAGCCATGAGGGGTTCCCAGAGCGGCCCGGTGGACCGCACGGCCACTGCGAACAGGGGTGCAGCAGTACAAGATACTGAAGCCGTGCGGCCCGTCGTCACAACCCATAACTGCCTGAACAGGTTCCCGGATCATGAGTTCACCGCAAAAAAAGCCCCGCTAGATGGCGGGGCTAGTTTGTACAGACGGAAAGGCGGCTGCGCCATAGTTGCTGGGGAGCAGACGAAAGCGCATCCTCGCGCAAAAACCCGCCGTTGCAACAGAAAGTTCCCGACCCGCACCTAATGAATTTGGGCAAATTGCTTTTCCGAGCGCCGCTGCTGAAGTGTCAGCATGGCGAAGCCGTCCCGCAAACCTTCCCTGCCGCTGCTCGGTGAAGCCGACACGCAGCTCCGAAGCCGCCCGCGCCGGCGCCGAGATCCCGCCCAGCCGAACCTGCCCCTGGACCCGATGCCGGCGCGCGTCGAGCCGTGCCTAGCGCTGCTCAAGGCCAAACCGCCGAAGGGCGATGATTGGGTTTTTGAGATCAAGTGGGACGGCTATCGGTTGCGGTCATCAGTTGATGCTCTTTGGCGCGTCCTCAATCTGTTCAACGATCTGGATCATCCCTAACACTGCACCTTTTCGGAGCCGCGCCAGTATGAGACCGGACCGCTAGGCGATCTTGCCGGTGCGCAGGTCGATGATCGCCCAGGTGTCGTCTGGCTCTTCTAGAGCGCCGAAACGCACTTCCTCAGTCATGCATTTCTCCTTTTGATAGACCATTCAGACGGCGTTTAATCCCAGTAATTCACCTTCGCCGGCGGCTCACCTTCTGGGTCGTATAGCGGATCTGGATCGGCGTATAGTTCTCGCTCAACCAAGGTAGCCTGTATTTTTTCTACAGTCGTTTGCTCCTCCAGCTCCGATAGGCGAGATCCCGCCCACTGGATCATCCGCTGGTAGTCCGGGGGAAGGTGTGCAGTCATCGGTACAGCATTGATGGTGGCTCGAAGGGAGTCAACTTCCCGACGAGTCTGCGCGATCCAATCCAGATAGGCCAGGCGGTTCTTTTCCCGGTCAACCCGTTGCTCCGCAAGATGGCGTCTGTGTTGCAGTGCTTTCCGTTGACGCTCCTTCTCGGCGTAAATCCGGCGTCGCTCGGCTTCAGCAGATATGATCAGCTTGATCCCATCAAGAAAGGCGTCAAGCATATTTTCCACGCTTTGCGACTTGCCATCGCTCCATGACTTCCGAAGCCCGTCACCAGAACCGTTGTCGCAGGTAAGCGTGAATTTTCCGGTGTAGACGATATCATACTCTGGCCATGGCTCGGTGCGGCCGAAAGACCAATCCCCTCTTTCCCGTTCTCGCTGCCGCTTGGCGAGGATCTTGCCGTGCTCGACGCTCTCTTCGGCCGTCGGGATGTGCTTGAATCGTCGTCTTTCCTCAAGAAGCGCGATGCTCCCTGACCCGATATCCGCCTTGAAAATCAACTGTCCTCTTTCGTCAGTCGATAGCTCTGATCCTCGCTCTTCACAGGTCCTTGCCAGGTTATGAAGAATGAGGATTGCTCTTTCACGGCTTCGCTCATGGACGATAATGCCGGGTGCTTTCACCACACCATCGTCATCAGGTTTTGCCTTGCGTAGCTGCTTAACCGCAGCCGAGATCCATTTGTGCGGGCTGTCGCCCGGCTCTTCTAAGGCTAAGCAGGCGGCACTCAATGGGGCAGACTTTCGACGTTCTGCCTTTGCAGCGATCAATGCGGATTTCGACGCGGCCACCGCCGCCATGACGCTTTCGCTCAGGAAGCCCATCTTGGTGGCGCCAATGTGAACTGTGTGAAGGTTCTTGTTCTCAACTTCTCTGAGAGGCGTACGCTTGACACTTTGTCCCGCTTCGACCCTCGCCCAGTGTCCGCGGGGCGGAACGGGTACGAGATGCCTCGCGCATGTCTTTGCCAGTCCTCTGTCAGATAGGCCGAATTCCGCGGCTAGCTTTTGTATCGGCGTTGCCCAGACCAATTCGTGAAGTTCTTCCCTCGTGTAGTTTCTTTTTATTTTGGCGTCGTTCATCTCACTTACTCACCTCTCTATCCCAGCCTCCTGCGCCCTTTCCGTGCTTGGCCCTCTCCTTTATCCAGCGATCTACTTTGGTGATTTGCTCACGTCCTTCATCTGTGATGACAATCATGGGATCGCATTGAGCGTCGCGAGCACGCTCGACGACGAAGCCCTGCTTGAGGAACGATTCAACCGTGCGTGGGCCGGCTCGCTTGATCTGATTGCAAGAGCGCGGCGCCCTCTGACTGCTGAGGAAGCGAAGGACTGCTATCTCGCGCCGGTCAACGGCGACGGACGGGGCGAAACGCCAGAAGTTTTCCTTCCAAAAGTCGCCCAATGGCGCAGCCTTCACGCTCGGCGGCTTGGGCTGTTTGGGAGGCTCGCGAAGCACCTCCCACAAGCCGAGGATGTCTGCCTCTGAAAAGAGGTATTCGCGGCCGCGCCGTGAGCACAAGCCATATGCTTTACCAAGCTTGATCAAACCACGATTGGTCAGCCTGAGACGTTCGGCAGCTTCATCAGCTGTGTAAATTTTATCGAGGGGAAATTGCGAGTCCATAAGACCTCCACGCAGTCGGCCGTCGGCGGGAGTGCCGAAAGCTGTCTTTGTCCGGTGGTGGCGGAACGCAAGCGGATTGGTGGGCCGCGATGAGAAGCTAGGTGAGTCGGGTGAGGGCGGTCAAGCGCGATCGAGCTTGTTGCTCGCCGCCATCTTCAGAAGGCGGAAACTGATTTCAGAGAGCGTTCCTAGCGCCACAGCGATGAGCAATTTTTGAATGCCGCGGTCGATCACGGCGCCGGAATTGGGAGCGCCAGGGGCGTACCGCGCCAAGGCTTGCTCATACGGAAGCAGCGCCTCTGTCGCGATGACCAAACCTAACACAAGCTGCGAAGCTCCGACGATGAGCGCAAGGTACGCGAGAATTCTGGCTGTGTGTGAAAAGATCATTGTCCAGACCGTTCCGCCGGCGGCAATAACCCGCGCTTTTCCAGATCATCGGCGATGACTTTCTCGATATACGACGCGACGGACCGGCGATCGGCTTTAGCGGCCGCTTCGATGGCGTCTTTCAGTTCCGGCTCTATCCGAATGCCGATAGCGGCAGTCTTCGCCATATTATTCTTCCTCATCAGCGGCGTGTTCGCAGTATGCAAACATTTACCGCATTTCGCAGTTGACCGCCATAAAATCATTCGCTATACAAATACTAACAAATGCGTACACAGCTAGGAGTAGCCCGAATGTCCAATATGGCAGCCGCAGACAGAACACTTTTGCCGCGGGGGTTGATCGCAAGATCTGCCATCGCAAATTTTACAAGAAGATAGGGGAGGTCGAGATGATGAACGTCTCCATCCCCGCAACGCCCGCCAACGTCGCAAGTGGCGCTTGGCAGCCGCCGGCAACTCTCCCGAGGCAGGTGCCGGCCCGCTTTCGCTATGCTATCGGTGACCGCGCCATGTTCGGCGAAATGTCGGCCATCATTGTGGACCGCACTGCCACTCTGATGGGCCGCGAACTCTACGAAATCGAAATACTCAGTGCGTCACACGGCAGGGCGCGTCGAGCGGTCTTTGGCCCGGCGCTCAAGCCTATTTTTGGTTAGGCCATGACCCGCCACATCCAGAACCGCATCAAGATACGCGAGAAGCAGGGCGGCCGCTGCTGCTACTGCCTCCAGCCGATGGTTCTGAGTGACCGGCCACCATGGAAGCAGCCGCCTAACGCTGAGACACTTGAGCATTTGCGGCGCCGAGCCGACGGAGGCCGTAACAACCGGGATAATATTGCCTTGGCATGCCGGCGCTGCAACGAGGAGCGCGGCGGAATGGACTGGCTCTTGTACACAAGCTACCGCCGGGGCGAGCTCTGGGAGTTCATAAGCGGATGCAAGGATTTCTAATCGGCCCGCCCTGGCCGATCGGCGGTCAGCCGTTCTCGCCGCATGATGCGGCTGACCGCTCACCAACACCAATGGCCGGCGCGGTCACCACCTGCGACCACACCAGCAGCGCGCCGGCCGGTTGACTGCATGCATGAGTTGCGCTAAAAAAAGACTGCGGACGTAGGTGCCGCATCGCCTTAAGGCCATGTCTCGACTCGCAGCTCTTCGGAGCCAGCCCATTAGCGAGACTTCTCAACGCAACCCAACCCGCTTTTGCGGGCATCCGGAGAACCGTGCGCTCATGTCGAGCCAGCGGGTGATCAACTGCGCGCGCCCGCGTGGCCGCGCCTGCTAGAGGAGATTGACATGAGAAAGACGACGATGCCTGCCAAGGTTCAAGATTTAGTTGCAGCTGGACTGTTGGCGAAATTCAACCGCGATCTGGATAACGCCTTTATGGAGGTCGGCGACAAGTCGACCGTTGACGAAATCGTCCAAGCGGCGAAGCTATGTGGCCTGGCGCACTATTCCCTGGCGGGCGCATACTTCGTTGAGATGTCGTATTTTAATGATTCAAGCCGGCTTAAGGATGAGTTCGACACCTCAATCCAGAAGCACTTCGGCGAGACATATGCTATGGGTTTTGTGAGGGATCTTGTCAATCTGGAGGAAGCTAGCAGGAAGCGACCTCCGTCGGATCTTTCTGGCTCCATAGCGCGCCAAATTCGATGATGCAGGGCGCATTGGCATAAGGTTCCAAAGTCGCCGTCGGCCTCACCAGCCGGCGGTTTCTCGTGCTCTAAGTGAAGAATCTCGCCACCCTTCCTAGTTAGGCAATCCACCAGTCGATCATTGGCTTGATGCTCCGGACGCGCCGACCTTTGCTCGCGCGTCGCTTAAGCGCCAGCCATAGCGTCGAGTTTTGCAAGCCAGCGCAAATGACCTCCGGCCTCGCTCACCATATAGATAGCCAACTCTAGCGGCGGCTGCGCCGGTTCCTCAGCGCCAGGCTCGTGTCTGTAGAAGTGTGCACCGTCAATCCAGTCCTTCAGCGAGGCCACGAGCTTTTGCGCCAGATTGATGGCTGGCTTTTGATTAGCATAAAGTCTGCTGACTAGCGGCTCCAAATGTTTCTGTATTTCACTCGAACTTAATTGATGAGCAGGTGGGAATATGAGCCTGAAAAGGCTCTCCGTGGCGAAGAAAGCAGACCTGAGCGCAGCCTTCCCATCGGGCGGGGTTCTATCAAGTGCAATGAAAGCTTCATCGTAGAGCGAACGGACACCGTTGTAGCGGGGAGCACCCAAGCCTGAAATAGTGGCAATGCGCGCAGCTTCGAACTCTTCATCGACCGCCAAGTGTACGCCGCCCTGGTCATCGATGCGGTACCTTACTTGTTCTTCCGCAAAAATTCTGCGGCAGTTATCGAGAAAGGCTTTCCTCTTTTGAGCCGCCCTTGAGTATTCGTAGCCGGAGATTGAGTCGTGAATGGTGGTAATTGAATCGAGGACGTCTCTAACATCCATGGCTTTAAATATCGGCGGCCATTGGTACGAATAACGAGTTTGCCCAAGCATTATCCCTTGTTCACGCTCAATGCGCCGTCCGAAATTCTCAAGATCGTCATTGTTGCCAATTTCTGTGATGACTACGGCGAGCCGATTTCTCATTCGAGGACTGTCAGGCAGCAAATCTGTGCGCCTCATGTAAACCTGAGAAAATCTCTTTCCTTCGGGCAAATCCATTGTCTTCATTCCGATCGTGTGACGATTCGGATGAAAGCAAATGTGGCCAGTCGCAGCAAGCTATCCACAGGAGCCGAACCGCAGAAAACACATTCAAAAGTGGGGAGGGAAAGTGGGGAAGTAAGTGCCCGTCTTCGGATTTCTCAACAAAAACAGGCACTTATTTCATAAAATGGCTCCCCGGGCCGGATTCGAACCGGCGACCTGTCGATTAACAGTCGAATGCTCTACCGCTGAGCTACCAGGGATCACTGCTTGGCGCGGTGTGAGTGGGCTAATACAAATGCTTGTTCGATTTGCCAAGCAGTTTTTTCAAAAAAATGAAATGAACTTGTATTTGGGTTGTCTGTGCCCATCTCTGGGGAATGACGAACCGGAATGAGCGAGAAGAGACGAGGGTCGGCGAAAAGCCTAGGAAGCGGGCAGGGCGCTTCGGCATCGATCATGCAAGCGGCAGGCTCATGCTCGGCTCGTTCAGCATCTGTATGCCGCGCTCCCGCATCGCGCGGATGGCGATCGGCGTCGCCCTCATTCTATGCGGTTTCCTGGGCTTCCTGCCGATACTGGGCTTCTGGATGTTGCCGCTCGGCTTCCTTGTGCTCTCGCACGATCTTCCTGTCGCGCGCCGGCTCCGCCGCCGCCTAGCGGTCTGGTGGCACAGGCGTGGGAAACCGGCTGGCTGAGAGGTGAGGACATGAAGGCATTTTTTGTTGTCGCCCTGTTAGTGGCGACGATTCTCTCAGGCGTTCCCGCTGAAGCCCAGGCTGTCGACAGCCGGGGTTTTGACGCTCGCGGCATCTGCCGCCGTCCTGAAGGCTGCGTGGTCGATCACGACCAGGGCGGCAGCTATAACGGGCCTCGCAACTACCGCAATTTCAACGGCCGTAATGAGCGTGACGGCAATAACGATCGCGGCCGGAACGATCGCCGCTATCGCAATCAGAACAGAAGCGACAATTTCGATGGCCTGACCAACCGTGTGGCCGCAGGCACTATCGCCGTTGAGCCGGGTGTATCGCCCACGCGAACCTAATTTAGTTGGACCTGAGTTCGCTTTCCTCGAAAACGCCGTTGGGGCTCTGATCGAGGCTGGTCACCATCAACAGGCTGCTGACGGCAAGAAGGAGGACGAGCTTCAGCGCGTAGGAAAGGGAGACATGTCGGCTGCTCTGTGAGACGCGGGACGGCGCGATATAATAGTTGTAGTAGAAGTATGGATCAGTCGTTTCCAGCAGGTTCTCGTAGACATGCGGCGGAATGTCCACATGCTTCACCGGTGGAGAACCCGGAAATTTAACATGAAGATCGCGGCTGTCGGCATCATAGGCCGCATGCACGTGCTTCGATTTGAGGGCAGCCCACTCCATTTGCAGCTCCTATCGCCCTCCCGGGGCCAATATGAGGCCCGCAGAACGATCGTCAAGCTAACAATTTGTTTCAAATGCGATCCTGCCGGGAAGGGCACCGCTACGATGAGGGAATTCGAGCCTGCGCTCGTGCCGGCCGGCACTGAAAAATGGACTTTTCGGCTGCCGCGGAATGGCGTTTTTCCGAAATGCCCTCTTGCGATTTCCTTACGATCATTCTAAACGCTCGCCACGGCTCAGATAACGAGCTTGTGAGGCCTCGTGGCGGAGTGGTGACGCAGAGGACTGCAAATCCTTGTACCCCGGTTCAATTCCGGGCGAGGCCTCCAACATCTCCCACCATCGCATGCCCTGCCGTCCGTCGGCATAAGATCGTCGCAGACCCCATGAGTGGTCTGCACGCTTCCGCGCCCTTATCACTTCAGGGTCGTTTCGCCGTCCAGCAGCCCGCAGCAGAAGATGCCGATGAGCGCTGCGACGATGAAAAAATCGAACAGCGTCAGATATTCGAAAATCGCAGACATGGCCTGCTCCTCCTATTTCCTCCGTTGAAAATCATAACATGAAGGGGCAGGGAATTCCACGTTTGCGTGCAGAGCCTCATTGCCTCTGTTGCGCGGAAGAAGCGCCTGCCGGATTCTTTTCGCCCGCGGCTGCCAAGCCTTGAAAGCATCGGTGGCGGGGATTAAGAGACGAGAGACAGGAACCGCTTTCAAGAGCGAGAGGACATGATGGATTTCGAAGCAGCGCGCGTAAAGATGGTCGACACCCAGGTTCGCACGACGGACGTTACCTCGCATTCCGTGCTGACGGCGTTTCTCACGGTCCCGCGTGAGGCATTCGTGCCGGAGAAGGCGAAGCTGCTGGCTTACATCGACAACGATGTCGAGATATCGGCCGCCGGACCCGGAAAGCCGGCGCGCTTCCTGATGGAGGCATCGCCGCTCGCCAAGCTGCTGCAGCTGGCCGCAATCACCAAGGATGATTTCGTCCTCGAAGTCGGTTGCGGCACCGGTTACACATCGGCGCTGCTGTCGATCATTGCCGGCTCGGTCATCGCGCTCGAATGCGACGAGGCGCTGGCCGCCGAGGCGAAGACGCAGCTCGCCGGCTACGCCAAGGTCGAGGTGGTCACCGGACCGCTCGAAAAGGGCTACGCTGCCGGCGCTCCCTATGATCTGATCTTTGTCAACGGCGCAGTGGAGGAGGTGCCCGCGGCCCTTCTCGATCAATTGCGCGATGGCGGTCGTTTGATCACGGTCGAAGGTTACGGCAATGCCGCCCGCGCCAAGGTGTTCGTCGCCGAGCGGGGCGCCGTTTCGGAAAACGTCTTCTTCAATGCCTCCGTCAAGCCCCTGCCGGGCTTCGCCAAGGCGCGCGAATTCGTTTTCTGACGCCGTTTGTCGATGAATCAGCAACGGGCGCCACTGGCGCCCGTTTTTATAACAGCGCAGCCGCGTCTTCTCCGACGCCCAAAGGACGCTGCAACAGTTTGAAATCCAAGCATCGCCGGAAAGCCTTCACAAACATCATTTATCCTGAGGCTGCCAGGTCGAAAACATCGGGTAACAAAACTGTGCATGGCCGCATTCATTTGATTCGCGATGATTTTTTTCCCGTCTGAGGTATTCTAAGGTCACGGTGATTCGGATGACCGCTCCACATCGTCCGGTCGTTGTTTTTGGATAACGGGGATAGAAATGGCTCAGCCAAGTGTAGCGCGTGAACCGTCCATGGAAGAAATTCTGGCCTCCATCCGCCAGATCATCGAAAGCAATGAGCCCGGCGCCGGCAAGGCGATTTCCGCATCCCTGCCGCCGGTTTACGGCGCCGATGAGGATGAGAACGGTTCCGAAATCCATCTGACCGTGGATGACACTTATGCCGGCGTGGAGTTCCCCGAACCGGCCATGCGCTCCTCCGATCCGCGTTTCGTCGCCGCCAACTCGGCTGGCACTGCCCCCGAAGCTGAAGTACCGGCCCGCGCCCTGTCGCTTGCCGATGTCGCCGCCCGCGTGCGCGCCGCTTCCGAGCGCAGCGCCGTGCAGGCCGGTCAGGCATTGCGTGAAATTCCGAGCGGCTTCCGCCAGCCCGAACCGCAGCCGGCGGTTATGCCGGAGCCGCCGCGCGCGGCTGCACCGCAGCCGCAGCCGACACGGCCTGTTTTCCCTCCGGCTGCCGTAGCGCCGGTTCCGCAGGCCGTGATCGAGCCGCCGGTCGAGCCGGTATTCGCGGAGGCACCACGGGGCCAAGTCGCCGCATCGGCGCCTTCAGTCGCCGAACCCGCCGCCGCGGTTGAAACGACGTTGCCGCCTTTGGAACCCGCTCAGTCCTCGGCCGAAGCTTTCCTGCCGAGCCTTATGGATGAGGTCCAGCCGACCCTGCTTTCGGAGAATGCCGGCCTGCAGATCAGCCGCTCCTTCGAGGAGCTCGCCGCCGCGATCGACGGTGCGGAGCGCCGCTCGCTGGACGAGATCGCCGAGGATATGCTGCGTCCGATGTTGCGCGAGTGGCTTGACGATAATCTGCCGACGCTGGTCGAGCGGTTGGTGCGCGAGGAAATCGAGCGCGTGGCGCGCGGCCCGCGCCGCTGATCGGATTGCTTTTTCCTGAAAAGCCGCTCCGGTCTCCGGGGCGGCTTTTTTATTGACTTGCCCGTGCCCATCCTATTTACAAACGCCATCCTCGAACCTCGAAATTGGTCAGAAAATGCTCGACAAGACCTATGATTCTGCTGCCGTCGAACCCAAAATCGCCGCGAAATGGGATGAGGAGGACGCTTTCCGCGCCGGCGCGAACGCCAAGCCCGGCGCCGAGACCTTCACCATCGTGATCCCGCCGCCGAATGTCACCGGTTCGCTGCACATGGGCCATGCGCTGAATAACACGCTGCAGGACATCATGGTGCGCTTCGAGCGCATGCGCGGCAAGGATGTGCTCTGGCAGCCCGGCATGGACCATGCCGGCATCGCCACGCAGATGGTCGTCGAGCGCAAGCTGATGGAACAGCAGCTGCCCGGCCGTCGCGAAATGGGCCGCGACGCCTTCATCGACAAGATCTGGGAATGGAAGGCTGAATCGGGCGGCCTGATCTTCAACCAGCTGAAGCGCCTGGGCGCCTCATGCGACTGGTCGCGCGAACGCTTCACCATGGACGAAGGCCTGTCGAAGGCCGTCCTCGAAGTTTTTGTCACGCTCTACAAGGAAGGCCTGATCTACAAGGACAAGCGCCTCGTCAACTGGGACCCTAAGCTCCTGACGGCTATCTCCGACATGGAAGTCGAGCAGCACGAGGTGAAGGGCCATCTCTGGCATCTGCGCTATCCGCTCGAGCCGGGCGTCACCTATCAATATCCGATCGCCTTCGATGAGGAGGGCAAGCCGACCGAATTCGAGACGCGCGACTATATCGTCGTCGCGACGACGCGGCCGGAGACGATGCTCGGCGATACCGGCATTGCCGTGAACCCCGAAGACGAGCGGTACAAATCGATCGTCGGCAAGCATGTCATTCTGCCGATCGTCGGCCGCAAGGTTCCGATCGTCGCCGATTCTTATGCCGATCCGACGGCCGGCACGGGTGCGGTGAAGATCACCCCTGCGCATGACTTCAACGACTTCGAGGTCGGCAAGCGCGCGAAGCTGCGGGCCATCAACGTCATGAACGTCGATGCCACGATTACCATCAAGGACAACGAGGACTTCCTCGAAGGCCTCGACAATCCTGCCGCACTGCATGGCGCGTGGGACCGTCTGGAAGGGCAGGACCGTTTCTTTGCGCGCAAGGTCATCGTCGAGATTTTCGAAGAGGCCGGGCTCCTCGACAAGATCGAGCCGCACAAGCATATGGTGCCGCACGGAGACCGCGGCGGCGTGCCGATCGAGCCGCGGCTGACCGAACAATGGTTTGTCGACAACAAGACATTGGGACAGCCCGCGCTGGAATCCGTACGCGAGGGAAAAACCAGGTTCATTCCGAGGAACTGGGAAAACACCTATTTCAACTGGCTGGAGAACATCGAGCCGTGGTGCATTTCCCGCCAGCTCTGGTGGGGGCACCAGATTCCCGCCTGGTATGGCCCGGACGGTCAGGTCTTCGTCGAACAGACCGAGGAAGAGGCGCTGCAGGCGGCGATTCAGCATTACCTGTCGCATGAGGGGCCTATGAAGGCCTATGTCGAGGACCTGCTCGAAAACTTCAAGCCGGGCGAGATCCTGACGCGGGACGAGGACGTGCTCGACACATGGTTCTCCTCCGCGCTCTGGCCCTTCTCGACGCTCGGCTGGCCCGACCAGACGCCGGAACTCGCGCGCTATTATCCGACGAGTGTTCTGGTCACCGGTTTCGATATCATCCCGTTCTGGGTCGTTCGCATGATGCAGATGGGCCTGCATTTCATGAAGAACGAGAATGGCGATCCCGTCGAACCCTTCCACACGATCTACATTCACGCGCTGGTGCGCGACAAGAATGGGCAGAAGATGTCGAAGTCGAAGGGCAACGTCATCGATCCCCTTGAGCTGATCGACGAATACGGCGCCGATGCGCTGCGCTTCACGCTGGCGATCATGGCGGCGCAGGGCCGTGACGTAAAGCTCGATCCGGCCCGCATCGCCGGCTACCGCAATTTCGGCACCAAGCTCTGGAACGCCACGCGTTTCGCCGAGATGAACGGGGCGAAAAGCGATCGGCATTTCGTGCCGGAGGCCGCTGAACTCACCATCAACCGCTGGATCCTGACGGAACTTGCCCGTACGGAACGTGACGTTACGGAAGCACTCGAAGCCTTCCGCTTCAACGATGCCGCCGGCGCGCTCTATCGCTTCGTCTGGAACGAGGTCTGCGACTGGTATCTCGAGCTTTTGAAGCCGGTCTTCAACGGCGAGGACCAGGGCGCCAAGGCCGAGGCTCAGGCCTGCAGCGCCTATATCCTCGAAGAGATCTACAAGCTGCTGCATCCCTTCATGCCCTTCATGACCGAAGAGCTCTGGGCGCATACGGCGGGCGAAGGCAAAGAGCGCGATACGCTGGTCTGCCATGCCGAATGGCCGTCTCCCTCCTATGCCGATAACGGCGCCGCCGACGAGATCAACTGGCTGATCGACCTCGTCTCCGGCATCCGCTCGGTGCGCGCCGAAATGAACGTGCCGCCGTCGGCGACAGCGCCGCTCGTCGTCGTCAGGGCCAACAACCTGACGCGCGAAAGGCTGTTCCGCCACGACGCCGCCATCAAGCGGCTTGCGCGTGTCGAGGCGATATCGCTGGCCGACGATGCGCCGAAGGGGGCCGCTCAGATCGTCGTCGACGAGGCCACCATCTGCCTGCCGCTCGGCAATCTGATCGACCTTTCCGCTGAAAAGGCTCGGCTTGAAAAGGCGATCGGAAAAATGGAAGGGGAGATCTCGCGCATCGACGGCAAGCTCTCCAACGAGAAGTTCGTCGCCAATGCCAATCCCGAGGTGGTCGAGGCCGAACGCGAGCGCCTCGAGGAACTGAAGGGGCAGATCGCCAGCTTGAAGACCGCACTCTCCAGAGTGAGCGAAGCCGGATAAGTTTCATCGCCCGTTTTGGTAAGTTATTTCAAAGACGCGCTCCAAGAAGGGCGCGTCTTTGTCGTTTTGGGCACGCGTGATTCGGTCTTGAAAAGCGGCTGATTGCCGGCGCTGAGCCTGTGGATTGTGGCTCCAATGGCCTCCCGCGGGCGAAAACTGTCACTGTTGTCGGATTGATACAGCTTCCACAATGTGTGGAATGAAAACCCAAAAGCCCATCTCAAAACCGGTAACTCTGGAATAAAATTTTATTAACCAGATTTTTTGACGTGTCCGTCAATTTCTTTACGTAAGTTGGCCAATGTAATGCCTGGGAATGCCGCCGTGGGGCGCGTTGCCATGTCGAGCGAACACTTACTAGAGTGGCGTCACATCAATTGCTGGAGTGGGGGAGACACAATGGCATCGCGTAGGTTTTCCAAGGGCGTAACGTCGCTCGTCCTTCTTTCGTCGCTTGCATCGCCGGCCTTCGCCGGCGGCCTGGAGCGCGGCGGCTACAATATCGATCAGCTGTTCGATACCTCGCCTTTCTCGTTTCAGTCGGGCGTTACCTATGTCACGCCGCAGCGCAAGCTGAAGGATGTCCGTGACACGAATACCTCCGTCTTAACGGGGGGTGGCAATCTCAACACCCGCCCGAACAGTGCCGACGACACCTCGAATTACACCATTCCTTACATCGGCTTTAAGGCCGGTTTCGCCGATGCAGTCGACTGCCTTGTCGACTATTCCGAACCCTTTGGCGGGCATACCGACCCGGGTTCGAATTGGGCTGGCGCCAACAACAATATCGAGACGGAAATCAAAACCCGCAACTATGGCGGCACTTGCTCCTATCGTTTTGATATGGGCCCTGGACAGCTTCGCTTCATTGGCGGCGCTTTCTATCAGGAAGTTGAAGGTTTCAAAGAGCGTCTGGTTTCAACGCTCCCACTTTTGCTCGGCACCGGCACCGGCGTTGGCCGCCTCGATCTCGAAGACAGCGGCTGGGGCTGGCGCGCCGGTCTGGCTTACGAGATTCCGGAATATGCGATGCGCGCGAGCCTCGTCTACAACAGCCGCGTCAAGTACGACAACCTGACGGGGACTGTTGATCTCCGTCAGGTTCCAGTTGTGCCGATATATGGCGGCAAAATCACCAACGTCTTCGGCTCCGCAGAAGCACCGGATTCGCTGGAGATGAAGCTGCAAAGCGGCATCGCTCCGGATTGGCTTGCCTTCGGATCGGTCAAGTGGACGAACTGGAGTGTTCTGCAATCCGTGCCTTTCTGCCCGACGTCGACGAAGGGCGTGGCTGCCTGCACAGCGGGCGGCGCTACGGAACTCACTTCGCTCGACCTTCTCTATCGTGACGGCTGGACCATCTCCGGCGGCGTGGGCCACAAGTTCAACGATCAGTGGGCCGGCGCAGTCAGCGTCACGTGGGACCGCGGCACCAGTCAGGGTTATGGCGCACAGACCGACAGCTGGACGCTCGGTCTCGGCGCCGCCTACACGCCGACTGAACATATCGAATGGCGTTTTGCCGGAGCCGTTGGCGTATTGACGAGCGGTTCGTCCGGCACCTTCGAGTATAATGGCCAGACCTATGGCGACGATGTCTCCTATTCGTTTGGCAACGATCTGGTCGCGGCACTGTCGACGAGCCTAAAGATCAAGTTCTAATTCCCCGATGTGAAGAATTGAGGAGCCCGGCACCGCCGGGCTCTTCTTTATTCACGGCCGTTAATCATGCCATTTTCTGATCCCGTTTTGTGACGATTCCGCAACACTTTTTTACGACGATTGGCGTAAGATGGCAGCGGGGTGAAATTGTCCATTTCCCGCCACAAAGAGAGCGCAGCGCTATTGGCAGGCGAGGAGATGGGCAGGCTTACGGTGCGTGTAAATAGTAGCATGGGTCGATTTTTTTCCGGTAACACGAGATCGCGCAGGACGATTGGCGGCAATCGTTTGATTGTGGTCGTTTCGCTTTCTGGACAAGGCTGTTCCGGCCGCCAATCCGACTTCGCGGCGGCGCCGTCGAACCGTTGGTTGTTGTCGTTTTCGGCCCGCTCGGATGCGCGGCCCGGCTTTGCCGGAGATGTCGATACCGCTTTCGTCACATTTGCTGTTTACGAATATGGTGAAGGCGGGAAGGCGGATGCCGCGCCTGCCGAAAGAGTGCCACGGAGATTGCAGTCGGACCATGCCGGGAGCCGGGTGGTTCTGAATGATGCGCTGAGAATTCGGCCTTCGAGAGAAGGCCACTGGGCTGGATGCGACGCGGGCAAAGGAGCCATGGAGCTCGCCGCGGGATCGCTCGCCTCGACGAAATACATCCGCGGAATGCACGGCGCGAGCCCTGCTGCTTCCTGCCTGCGATGAGCGAAAGAAATCGGTTGAAATGGTGACGTCCGAGTTCAAACTGTTCAAATTCATGCTGATGGGCATGTCTATGGCCGTAGCGCTGTCGCTGTCCGGCCCGGTCCGCGCATTCGACATCAAGGCGGGCGTCAGCAAGGAATCCGGCCCCTTCGATCTCTTCAAGTTCGGCTTCAAAGCCTATAAGAACGGGCAGAAGGAAGAGGCGGTCGAAGCCTATAAATACGCTGCCGAAAAGGGCCACACCGGCTCGCGCTGGGCGCTTGCCAACATGTATGCCGACGGCGACGGCGTAACGCAGGACGATTTCGAAGCCTTCAAGATTTACAGCGAGATCGCCCAGCAGGGCGTCGAGCCCGGCTCGGAAGATACCGGCTTCTTCGTCAACGCGCTGCTGTCGCTCGCCAATTATTACAAACACGGCATATCAGGCAGTCCGGTCCGGATCGACCTCACCCAGGCGCGCCAGCTTTATTTTCAGGTGGCCTCAACCTTTGGCGTCCCCGAGGCGCAGTTCCAGCTAGCGCAGATGATGCTGGCCGGCGAGGGCGGCAATGCCAGCCCGCAGCAGGCGAAGAAATGGCTGAACCAGGCCCGCAAGAGCGGTCATCCCGGCGCCATGGCGGTCTTCGGCAATATTCTTTTCGACGAAGGCCAGTCGGCCCGCGGCCTGGCGATGATGACGGCCGCACTCGACCGCTGCAAGCCCAAGGATTGCGGCTGGATGGAAGCGTTGCAGGAGCAGGCCTTTTCGGTTGCCAACGAGGCCGACCGCCGCACGGCTGTATCCCTCTCGCATAGCATCGCCAGCGGCTCCGACGACTAATGCATGTCGCCCGGAAGTGTGCAGCGGTTCCGGGATAACGACATGCGCAAAACAAGGAGGTAAAGCGCGAGCAGCGAATCTGAAAGATCGCGACGCGCTTTAAGACAGGGAAAAATCAGGCAGCGAAATCGAAATAGGCGATCACAGGCACGTGGTCGGACGGCTTTTCCCAGGCCCGCACATGTTTTTCGATCGCAGCCGACGTCATCCGGTCGACGGCCTCAGGCGACAGCAGCAGATGATCGATGCGGATGCCGTTGTTCTTCGGCCAGGCGCCGGCCTGATAATCCCAGAAGGAATAGAACTGCGTCGCATCCGTGGTCGCGCGCACAGCATCCGTCAGCCCGAGATTTTCCAGCCGGCGGAACGCCTCCCGCGTCTGCGGCAGAAACAGCGCATCACTTTCCCAGACTTTGGGATCGAAGCAGTCGTGCGGTTCCGGGATGACATTGTAATCGCCGGCAAGCACCAGCATCTCCTCATAGGCCAGCCGCTCGGCGGCAAAGCTCCGCAGGCGCTCCATCCAGGCGAGCTTGTAGGGATATTTCTCCGTGTCGACAGGATTGCCGTTCGGTAGGTAGATGCAGCAGACGCGCAGGATGCGTGTGTCGGGCAGCGTGAATACGGCTTCGAGGAAACGCGACTGTTCGTCCAGCGGATCGCCCGGCAGGCCGCGGTTCACTTCCGACGGCGAAGTCTTGGAGAGGATCGCCACACCATTGAAGCCCTTCTGGCCGTGTGTTTCGACGTGATAGCCGAGCGCCTCGATCTCCAGCCTGGGAAAACCTTCGTCGACCGTCTTGATCTCCTGCAGGCAGACGATATCCGGATCGGAATCCTTGAGCCATTGCGTGAGATTGTCGATGCGCGCCTTGACGCCGTTGATGTTCCAGGTCGCGATCTTCATCTCTCTGTCCTGTTCGCTTCGTGCGCTTCTTTTATCGTGGTCTTCCATAACAGGACAAGACGATAAACTGGCCGGAGGCACTTCGTCGGCCAGTTCATGAGGACAGTGCGATGCGTCTGAATATTCAGATCGAGAAGCTGGTGCCGCAGCCGCAGCTTGCCACTGCGTTCGGGTTCTTGATCTGGAAGGATTGACCGAGCAGATTGTCGACGAAGTCGATCTCGGAACCCGCCATGTAGACGAGCGAAAGGCTGTCGATCAGCACCTTGGCATCGTTCTTCTCGACGACGACGTCGTCATCGCCGGCGCTGTCGGCAAGATCGAACTTATAGGAAAAGCCCGAACAGCCGCCGCCTTCAACGGAGACGCGCAGCGCGCTCTTGCCGGACTCGGCGCCGACGATCGCAGCGATACGCTTTGCGGCGGCATCTGAAAGGGTTACACTCGTATCCGTCATGTTTCCTCCTGCCGGGGTCAAGATCCGGAGAGAATGGGTTTTGGCACTTGAATGTTCAAATGCCTGATATCAAACAAACTTATCATGATCCTCGGAAAAAGGCCATGATGCGCCGAGGTGGTTGAGAAAGCGCCTCTTTGCCGTTTCTTCGGGCTATAGGTATGAAGAGCGCAAAGCGGCGTCAATGGGCAGATGCGGCAACATGCAGGATGACGGTGAAGAATGACGATCGATACGCGTGCTTTAGGTTTCGGCAGCAGTGAAAGAGCGGTCTATGCGGCAGACCCCTGGACGAGCCACGGGAGGCTCTATCCGGAGGAAGGCAGCCCGACGCGCTCCGATTTCCAGCGCGACCGCGACCGCATCGTCCATACCACCGCCTTCCGCCGGCTGAAGCACAAGACCCAGGTCTTCATCGCCCAAGACGGCGATCATTACCGCACCCGGCTGACGCACACGATCGAGGTGGCGCAGATTGCCCGCGCGCTTGCCCGCGCCCTGAAGCTCGACGAGGATCTGGCCGAGGGCGTGGCGCTGGTGCACGATTTCGGCCATACGCCGTTCGGTCACACCGGCGAGGACGCGCTGCACGAGGTGCTGTTGCCCTATGGCGGCTTCGACCACAATGCCCAATCGCTGCGCATCGTGACCAAGCTGGAGCGGCGGTATGCCGAATTCGACGGCATCAACCTGACATGGGAAAGCCTCGAAGGCCTGGTCAAGCACAATGGTCCGCTGCTGACGCCGGATGGTGTGGGCACACGCGGCCCGGTTCCGCAGCCGATCCTCGATTATTGCGAACTGCACGATCTCGAACTGGCTACCTATGCCAGCCTCGAGGCCCAGGTCGCGGCGATCGCTGACGACATCGCCTATAACACCCACGATATCGACGACGGCCTGCGTTCCGGCTACCTGACTTTCGACATGCTGGAGGAAATCCCGTTCCTTGCCGGGCTGATGGCCGAGGTGAGGGGGCGATATCCGCACCTGGAGCCGAGCCGCTTCACCCATGAGATCATGCGGCGGCAGATCACCCGCATGGTCGAAGACGTGATCGCCGTTGCGCAGGAGCGCCTTTCGCTGCTGCGTCCGGAGAGCGCCGCCGACGTCCGCGCTGCCGACCGGGTCATCGCCACGTTCTCGGGCCGCATGGCCGAAACCGATAGCCAGATCAAGGCGATGTTGTTCAAGCGCATCTATCGCAATCCCGATATCATGCGCATCCGCGCCGGCGCCGCCCAGATCGTCACCGATCTCTTTGCCGCCTATATGGCCAATCCCAAGGAGATGCAGAGCCATTACTGGGTCGATCATATCGCCGGCCTCGCCGATGCGCCGAAGGCCCGCCATGTCGGCGATTATCTGGCCGGCATGACCGACACCTATGCGATCAGCGCCCACAGGCGATTGTTTGACCACACTCCGGATTTGCGATAGGCAGCGGTCGCCCCGCCAAGGGCCGATTTGGGCCTTTGGCACAGCCTATGCATGGAAGAGTGCGATGAACCTTTTTACCGACTTCGAAGCCAGGATCAAAACCGCCCTTGAACAGATCGATCTGGTCAGGGAAAAGCGATCCGAGCTCGATTTCGGCCGCATTGCCGTCGAGCCGCCGCGTGACGCGAGCCACGGCGACGTCGCGACCAATGCCGCGATGGTGCTGGCAAAACCGCTTGGAACCAATCCCCGCGCGCTGGCCGACATCATCATCGCCAAGCTCCGGGAGGATGCCGACGTTGCCGATGTTTCGGTCGCCGGTCCCGGTTTCATCAATATCCGTCTCGCCGTCGGCTATTGGCAGCGGCTGCTCGCCGCGATGATCGGCGCCGGCACCGATTACGGCCGCTCGACGCTCGGCGAGGGCCGGAAGGTCAATGTCGAATATGTCTCGGCCAATCCGACCGGGCCGATGCATGTCGGCCATTGCCGCGGCGCCGTCGTCGGCGACGCGCTCGCCAACCTGCTCGCCTTTGCCGGCTACAGCGTCGAGAAGGAATATTACATCAACGATGCCGGCTCGCAGATCGACGTGCTCGCCCGTTCCGTCTTCCTGCGTTATCGCGAAGCGCTCGGCGAAAAGATCGGCGAAATTCCCTCGGGTCTCTATCCGGGCGACTATCTCGTACCTGTGGGACAGTCGCTTGCCGCCGATTATGGCGTGCGGCTGCACAACATGCCGGAAGACCAATGGATGCCGATCGTCAAGGACCGCACCATCGATGCGATGATGGTGATGATCCGCGAAGACCTGGCGGCGCTGAACGTCCATCACGATATCTTCTTTTCCGAGCGCACCTTGCATGCCAATGGCGCGGCCGCGATCCGCACGGCGATCAACGATCTGACCTTCAAGGGCTATGTCTACAAGGGCACCTTGCCGCCGCCGAAAGGCCAGCTGCCTGAGGATTGGGAAGACCGTGAACAGACGCTGTTCCGCTCGACCGAAGTGGGCGACGACATGGACAGGCCGCTGATCAAGTCGGACGGCTCCTACACCTATTTCGCCGCCGACGTCGCCTATTTCAAGAACAAGTTCGATCGCGGTTTCGACGAGATGATCTATGTGCTCGGCGCCGACCATGGCGGCTACGTCAAGCGTCTGGAAGCGGTTGCACGCGGCGTTTCGGACGGTAAGGCGAAGCTGACGGTACTGCTCTGCCAGCTCGTCAAGCTCTATCGCAACGGCGAGCCGGTGAAGATGTCGAAACGCTCGGGCGATTTCGTCACGCTTCGGGACGTCGTCGAGGAAGTCGGCAGTGATTCGGTCCGGTTCATGATGCTTTACCGCAAGAATTCCGAGCCGCTCGACTTCGATTTCGCCAAGGTGACGGAACAGTCGAAAGATAATCCGGTCTTTTACGTGCAATATGCGCATGCCCGCTGCATGTCCGTCTTCCGGCAGGCGAGGGAGGCTTTCGGCGACCTCGATGTTTCCACTAAGGAACTCGCGCAAACCGTTGCAGGCATTGGCGATCCGGCCGAATTGCAGCTCGTTGCCAAGCTCGCCGAATTCCCGCGGATCGTCGAGGCGGCGGCCCAGTCGCAGGAGCCGCATCGGCTCGCTTTTTACCTCTACGACCTCGCTAGTTCTTTCCACGCCCACTGGAACAAAGGTAAAGATCAGCCGGAATTACGATTTGTTAATGATAAAAACCGAGAATCAACTATTGCCAGACTTGGGCTGGTGTACGCCGTCGCGTCGGTTTTGAAGTCGGGACTTGCCATTACAGGCACTGCCGCACCGGACGAAATGCGATAACGTCACCATTTCCCCACAATGCGCTGGCATTTCAGAGTTGGCGTTTGCGAGTGGGATAGGCATGGCTGATAAACAACTTGCGTATGATACGCGCGGAAAAGATGACCTGTTTGCCGACGATGATCCGTTGGCCGAACTTGCCCGTATCGTCGGCTTCGAACCGCGTGTTGCAGCAAACACGATAACCGAGTCCACGCGGCACGAGCCCGCCCTCGATCTCGAGGACGAGTTGGGACGCGAGTTCGACCGTTACGATTCGCCACGTCCGCTCGCAGAGCTCGACCGGCCCGCCGAACCGATCTCCGATGACGACACGCCAGAAGATTACATCGAGCCCGTTCTCGATGTGTCTACCGCCGCCGAGAGGGCCGAAGTGCCCGAGCCCGTTTCCGTTGCCTCCGTTGAGGCTGAGGAAGAAGCTGGACCGGCTGCAAGCAACTGGGATGCGCCCGCCGGTGAGGCCGCCTGGCCGCAGCAGCTTTCCGTCGAGCCCGCTTCCGAGGAGCCGGTGCAATCGGCCTTCGGTGGCGCACGCGACTTAATCGAGGAGCTTGAACTGTCGATCGGCTCTGCTCCGGTCTCTTCGCTGCCGCAGCCCGCCAAGGCGCCGCAATGGTCGGCCGCCAGCATCAGGCTGCCGCTTGCCAATTTCCACGCCTCCAAACGCGAGGAAACGGTTGTTCCGCCAGCGCCGGTGGCAGAAGCGCCTGTGGCCGAAGCGGTCGAGGCGCCGGCGGCCGAAGTGCCGTCTGCCGATCTTGCTGCGGCAGAGCAGCAGCCCGCGATCGAGCCGTCCGCCCCGGTCGTCGAGCAATTGGCTCCGGCCGTCACTGTCGAGCCGTCCGAAGAATTCGAATCCGCGTCTCCGTCGCTTGGCTTTCCCGCCGAGCACGATCGCCATGATGAGGTAGTGGCGTCGGAAGAGATTGCCGAGGCCGACGACTTCGTCGAAATCGAAGACGAACTCGAAGATTTCGGATCCGACGCCGGTTTCGATCTCATCGCCGCTGCCGTCGAAGGCGAGATCCAGGCCGATGCAGCGCTGACCGAGGTCGTGCCTGAAGTTCCGCACACTGTCGGCACTTTCGATCTGGACGATCTGCTCGCCGACGTCTCGCGTTATCCGGTGCCGCAACGTCCCAATACGGCGCCCGTTTCGCCGCAGGCCGCATCGATCGAGGCTGCGCCCGTTGCTGCCGCTCCCCTTGCTGTCGCGCCTATGGTCGCCGCATTTGCCGGGCCGCAGGTGATCGCGCCAGCGCCGCTCGCCGCAGCCCCCGTTCAGCCTGCTCCGGTCGAACCGGCTCCGGTCTATGCTGCCGAAGCCGCAAGGCCGGTCGTACCGCAGCCTGCCGAGGTTATTGCACCCCAGCCCGGCGCAATGGCATATTCGCGGGCGCCGCAGCCTGTGCCGGAAGCCGACGATCCCTTCGCCGGTCATGATTTCGAGCTGGATCTTGCCGGTATCGAGCTGGAACTTGCCGATCTCGATTTCTCCGAATCCGAGCTGGCTCCGGCTGAGCCCGCGCCGCAGCCGGAGCCGCCAATCCGTGCCGCCCAGCCGGCCGCTGCCGTCTCTCCCCGATCTGCCTCCGGTCTTGCGCCTGAGCCGCAAAATCCTGCTTTCCAGCAGGCGACATCGGCCGATGCGCGGCCTGCTCCGGCCTTCGTAGAGCCCCAGGCTCCAACTCCGACTCCGGCCGTCAACTGGTCTTCGGTCGCCGACTCGACCGAAGACCTGCCGTTTGATCCGGCGATGATCTCCGATCCGGAGGATCGTCCCGAGACGGTCGAGGATATGCACGTGCCGGCGCTGCCGCCGGTCGAGCAGCCCGCGCCGGTCGCGAAAACGCAGGATTTCGATTTCGATCTCGATGCGGAGATTGCCAGCTTCTTTGAACCGGCCAAGCCGCGGGAAACGCCGGCCCCGGTTCGCGATACTGCTGCCGCAGCGGCAAAGCCGGTCAAGCCGACCATCGCCGACGGCCTCGATGATTTCGAACGGGCGCTGGAAGAAGATTTCCGCCGCAGCGTGCGCGAGCCGGTCGAGCGCCGTGAGACCTCTGAGGTCCGCATCGAATCGGCAAGCCAGGCGGCCGATTTCAGCCGTGCCCGGTCGATGCGCCGGCTGCTGGCCGGAGCCGTCGTGCTCGTGGTCTTCGCCGGTGTCGCTTATGGTGTCTATTCCTCCGTCTGGAACGGCGAGGGGCTTGGCATCGTCGCATCCGGCGAGCCGCGCGTGATCACGGCCGACAAGGAGCCGGTCAAGGTCGTTCCGGAAAATCCCGGCGGCAAGACCGTGCCGAACCAGGACAAGGCCGTCTACGATCGTGTTGCCGGTTCTGCCGAGGAACCGAAGCAGAAGGCGCTGGTTTCTTCGGATGAGGCACCGGTCGATGTCGTCCAGCGGACGCTGACACCGGAATCGTTGCCCGAGGACGACGAGAACGCCAACGCCAGTGATCAGGTCTCGCCGACCGCAGTCGGTGAGACGGAAGATCCGCGTTTGCTGCCGAACCAGGACAGCGCCGACAACGCTGCCGCCGGCGATGCCGAGAAGACGCCATCGGTTTCACCGCGCAAGGTCCGCACGATGATCGTCAAGCCTGACGGCACGCTGGTCGCCCGCGAGGAACCAGCACCCGTCGATCAGCCGGCTGCTCAGGCGACACCCTCTGTGCCAGCGACGCAGTCTGTACAAGCCGCTCAGCCGATGCCGGCATTGACGGCCCCGGCGGCGCAATCGGCTTCACCCGTGCCGCCGGTCGTCGGAACGGCTGCAAGCTTCCCGGCGAGCGCTGAGGTTGCTTCAGCCGATGCCCGCTCCGCAACGCCTGCCGAAACCGCACCGGCTAAGCCGCCGCTTGCAGCCGACGCCGATGCGCAGGCCGCAAATCCCGCCCCGGTCGATACGCCGGTGCGCCCGGTCAAGACCACGGCGCTCACCGATACCGCTCCGGTTCCGATCGCGCGCCCGGTCGATCAGCCCGTCAACGTCGTCGGCACGGTGACCGAAAAGGGCAACGTTCGCGCTCCCGCACAGCAGCCGAAGCCCGCGCAGCCGCCGAAGACGACTGAAGTCGCTGCTGCAGCACCCGCCGCCGCCCAGCCGCAGTCGCAGGCCGCCTCCGCCGGCGGCTACGGCATCCAGATCGCCTCGCTGCCATCGCAGGACGAGGCGACCAAGTCCTATGCCAACCTGTCGAAGAAATTCGCCGGTGTGCTTGGTGGCCGCGCTCATGAAATCCGCAGGGCCGATATCGCCGGCAAGGGCACTTTCTACCGTGTCCGTATTCCGGCCGGTTCCAAGGACGAGGCCGCAGCGCTCTGCGAACAGTATCGCGCGGCGGGCGGAAGCTGCCTGATCTCCAAGTAGGATCGGTTTTCAACGAAAAAACAGGAGCGGCGGGCCGGATCGGCCCGCCGCTCTTTTTTGTGCATGGCGCCCGAGCTTGCTCGCATTTGGCCGGGCGCCGTCTATGATTCCGATATGACCGAATCAAAAGCGATGATCCTTGGCTGCAGCGGCCTTGCCCTCACATCCGAAGAGAAAGCCTTCTACCGGGGCGAACGGCCCTGGGGCTTCATCCTCTTCGGGCGCAACATCTCCGAAGCAGGGCAGATCGCCGATCTTGTCGCCGAACTGCGCGACAGCGTCGGCTGGCATGCGCCGGTGCTGATCGACCAGGAGGGTGGCCGCGTTCAGCGCATTCGTCCGCCGGTTTTCGCACGTTATCCCTCCGGCCAGGCGCTCGGAGATCTCTATCGCCGAGACCCGGCGCTTGGGCTGCGCGCTGCCTGGGCGATGTCGCGGCTGCACGCCTTCGACCTTTCGAGCCTCGGCATTGATGTCGATTGCCTGCCGGTGCTCGACGTGCCGGTCGAGGGCAGCAGCAGCGTCATCGGCGACCGCGCCTATGGCGACGCCCCCCAAACCGTCATCGCCATGGGCCGGGCGGCTGCCGAAGGGTTGAAGGCCGGCGGCCTCTTGCCGGTGATGAAGCATATGCCCGGGCACGGCCGCGGCTTTGCGGATTCACACCTGGAACTGCCTGTCGTCACCGTCTCGCGCGATGAGCTGGAGGCTCATGATTTCCCGCCCTTTATCGCCATGAAGGACGAGCTGATGGCGATGACCTGCCACGTCGTCTTCACCGCCATCGATCCCGACAATCCGGCGACGACCTCGCGAAAGGTGATCGACGGCGTCATCCGCGAGCAAATCGGCTTTACCGGTCTGCTTCTCTCCGACGACAGCTCGATGAATGCTCTTTCCGGCACGATCGGGGAACGTGCGGCGAATATTATTGCAGGCGGATGCGATATCGTGCTGCATTGCAATGGCCATATGGACGAGATGCTGGATGTCGTGGCAAATGTTCCGCCGCTCGCCGGTCAATCGCTTGCCCGTGCAAAAGCGGTGGAAGCAGGTTTTGAAGCGCCGGATGCCGCCGATGAGGCGGAATTGCGGGCGGAATTCGAGGCGATGTTTGCGATCGTGTGATCGCTGAGGAGCAGGGTGGTGATCACGGTCAAGGGCACGGAGCGTCCGCAGGCGGCAACGCCGATGGACAAGTTGTGGCAGGAGAACGGCGCCGAGCGCGCCAGCCACGAGCCGGCGCTGGTGATCGATGTCGCCGGCTTCGAAGGGCCGCTCGATCTGTTGCTCTATCTCGCCCGCAACCAGAAGGTCGATCTGTCGCGCATTTCGGTGCTGGCACTGGCCGAGCAATATCTGCAGTTCGTCGAAAGCGCCCGGCGTATCCGCATCGAGCTTGCCGCCGATTATCTCGTCATGGCAGCCTGGCTTGCCTATCTCAAGTCGCGGCTGCTGATACCCCAGCAGATCAAGGATGACGGTCCGTCGGGCGAAGAGATGGCGGCAACGCTCGCCTTCCGGCTGAAGCGCCTCGAAGCCATGCGCCAGGCCGCCGAAGGCCTCGTCAACCGCAACCGCCTCGGCCGCGACATCTTCGTGCGCGGCGCGCCCGAGCATATTCCCGACCGGCAGCAATCCGCCTACGCGGCAAGCCTCTATGATCTTTTGACCGCCTATGCGGCGCTGCGCCAGCGCAATGCCGTTACCCAGGTGACGATCGAGAGGCGCAACGTCTGGTCACTGACCGATGCGCGTGAGTTGCTGACCCAAATGATCGGCGAGATCGGCGACTGGACGGCGATGGAGCATTATCTGCTGCGTTATCTCGCTGCGCCCGAGGAACGCGTCACGGCGATTGCCAGCGCTTTTGCCGCCTCGCTGGAGCTGGTGCGCGAGGGCAAGCTGGAAATCCGCCAGGACGGCGCCTTTCAACCGATATACATGCGCCGCGGACCAAAACACGCCACGCTGCAGGTGGTGGAGCAGGAGCAGCCGGCTTGATCGATCCGAAGAGCGAGGATGATTTCGAAGGCAGGAGCCGCGACCTGCAGGCCGAGATCGAGGCAGAACGCATCGCCGAGGCGTTGGTTTTTGCCTCCTCACAACCGGTGTCCGAAGGCTTCCTCGCAGAGCGCCTGCCCGAGAAGACCGATGTTCGCGCCATCATGCTGCGCCTGAAGGCACACTATGCACCGCGCGGCGTCAACCTCCTGCAGATCGAGGGTGCCTGGGCCTTCCGCACCGCCGCCGATCTCTCCTTCGTCATTCGCCGCGATGACAACGAGGTCAAGAAGCTCTCGCGCGCCGCATTGGAAGTGCTGGCGATCATTGCCTATCACCAGCCGGTGACGCGCGCCGAGATCGAGGATATCCGCGGCGTGCAGACCTCGCGCGGCACGCTCGACGTGCTGATGGAGGCGGGCTGGGTACGGTTTCGCGGTCGCCGTCGGACGCCGGGCCGGCCGGTGACATTAGGCACCACCCGCGATTTTCTCGACCATTTCGGTCTCGAGGAGCTGCGCGATCTGCCCGGTCTCGAAGAATTGAAGGGTGCTGGCCTGCTCTCGGGGCGCATTCCGGCGAATTTCAACATTCCCTCGCCATTGATGAACGACGAGCTAAGCGAGGACGAAGACCCCATTACCCAGATGGATCTCGAAGAACTTGGGTTGCTCGCCCCGCGTTCTACCTCCGAAGATTGAAGGACTTCGTCTTGCTTTTGCCATGCATGACGAAAACAATGGTGCTCACCATTTTTCGGCGGTTCGGTGGCTTGTCACAAAGGGCGATACCGTGACATTAAGCGCAGTTCAAAGGGCTTGATGTTGGAAACGCTGTCGGAAATTCTTACATCATGGGAACATCGAATAAAGGGAGTAAGCGCAAATGATGGGTTCGTTTAGCATGTGGCACTGGTTGATCGTTCTGGTCATCGTGCTGTTGTTGTTTGGCCGCGGCAAGATCCCGGAACTGATGGGCGATGTCGCCAAGGGCATCAAAAGCTTCAAGAAGGGCATGACGGACGAAGATGCGCCCGACACGGCCAAGACCGTCGATCACAAGGCCGACGAAACGAAGTAACCAAGTGCGGGAAAAAGCGCAGCCCCCGCGCTTCCCGTCCAGGAGCCTTGCATGTTCGATATTGGCTGGACCGAGCTTTTGGTCATCGCGGTCGTCCTGATCGTGGTCGTCGGTCCCAAGGATTTGCCGCCGATGCTGCGCGCTTTCGGCAAGATGACGCAGCGCGCCCGCAAGGTGGCGGGTGAATTCCGTGCGCAGTTCGACGAAGCGTTGCGCGAGGCCGAGCTTGACGATGTCCGCCAGACGCTCAGTGACGCCCAGAAGCTCAACCCGGTCAACAGCCTGCGCGAGGCGATGAACCCGCTTCGCCAGATGGGCAACGAGATCAAGGCCGACTTGCAGAAGGCGACCGCAGTCCCGGAAAACAAGACCGAGGTGCCGCCGGCTGCCGTTTCCGCGCCGACGCCGTCGATGGGCCTGCCGGAAACGCCGCCGTTGGTGCCGGCACCTGCGCCGACGCCGGAGCCCGTTGCTGCCGCGGTCGCCACGGCCGATACGGTAGCCGCCAAGCCGAAAGCGGTGCGCAAGCCGCGGGCCAAGGCTGCGGATAAGGCGGCCTTTGCCATCGCCGCGCCCGTGGAAAACGTGCCTGCGGAAAAGCCTAAGCGCACGACTGCTGCCAGGAAGCCCGCAGCGCCGAAGACGCCGGCGCAGATGAAGAAAAAGGACGAGGCATGAGCGGTGATATCGAAGACAAGCCGCAGCCGTTGATCGAGCACTTGATGGAGCTGCGCACGCGGCTGATCTGGTCGATCGGCGCATTTTTCGTCGCCTTCATCGCATGCTTCTTTTTTGCCAAGCATCTCTTCAACTACCTGGTCATTCCCTACAAGACGGCCGTAATATGGGCGCATCTCGACGTCGAGAAGGCGCAGCTGATCTACACCGCGCCGCAGGAATTCTTCTTCACGCAGGTGAAGGTGGCGATGTTTGGCGGCCTCGTGGTTGCGTTTCCGATCATTGCAGCACAGGTCTACAAGTTCGTCGCGCCGGGCCTCTACAAGAATGAGCGCCAGGCCTTCCTGCCGTTCCTGATCGCTTCGCCGGTGCTGTTCCTGATGGGCGCGGCACTCGTCTATTTCTTCTTCACGCCGATGGTCATGTGGTTCTTCCTGTCGATGCAGCAGGCGCCGGGTCAAGACGAAGTGGCAATCTCGCTTATGCCCAAGGTCTCGGAATATCTGAGCCTGATCATGACGCTGGTCTTCTCCTTCGGCCTCGTCTTCCAGCTGCCGGTCATCACCACGCTGCTTGCCCGCGTCGGCCTGCTGACGTCGCAGTGGCTCGCCGAAAAGCGCAAGTTCGCCATCGTCCTCGCCTTCATCGTCGCCGCCGTACTGACGCCGCCCGATCCTATGTCCCAGATCGGCCTTGCGATACCGACGATCCTTCTCTACGAGATTTCCATCCATGCGGCGCGACTCGTAGAGCGCCAGCGTGCCCGGCAGGCGGTCGAAAAGGACACCGAATCCGCGGACGTTGCCAAGACGGACAGCGTCTGAGCGGCAATCCGGAAATCCTTTCACGAACGCCGTCTCATCCGGTCGAAGCCCGGTCAGGCTTTGGCCGGGTCACTTCTGTTGCAACGACCTGGAACGACGATGCTCGATATCAAATGGATCCGTGAGAATCCCGAAGCGCTCGATGCCGCCCTCGCCAAACGCGGTGCGGAGCCTCTGGCCCAAAATCTCGTTGCCCTCGATGAAAAGCGCCGCTCCGCCGTGCAGAAGGCGCAGGACTTGCTGTCCCGCCGCAACCTCGCTTCCAAGGAGATCGGCGCGGCGCTGTCGCAGAAGAACGGTGAACTCGCCGAGAAGCTGAAGGTCGAGGTCGCCGAATTGAAGGCTATGCTGCCGATGGTCGAGGAAGAGGACCGTCAACTGACGGCCGAACTTAACGACGCGCTGTCGCGCATCCCGAACATTCCCTTCGACGACGTTCCGGTCGGCAAGGATGAGCACGACAATGTCGTCACCCGCATCGTCGGTGAAAAGCCGCTCTGGAACCACACGCCGAAGGAGCACTTCGAAATCGGCGAGGCGCTCGGCTATATGGATTTCGAGCGCGCCGCCAAGCTCTCCGGTTCGCGCTTCACGGTTCTCACAGGGCCGCTCGCCAGGCTCGAGCGGGCGCTTGGCCAGTTCATGATCGATCTCCACACCCGCGAGCACGGCTATACCGAAGTCAGCTCGCCGCTGATGGTTCGCGCTGAAGCAGTGTTCGGCACCGGCAGCCTGCCGAAGTTCGAAGAGGATCTCTTCAAGACGACGGATGGCCGCTATCTCATTCCGACGGCGGAGGTGACGCTGACCAATCTGGTGCGCGAGGAAATCCTCGACCAGGAAAAGCTGCCGCTCCGCTTCACCGCCTTGACGCCGTCCTTCCGCTCGGAAGCGGGCTCGGCCGGCCGCGACACCCGCGGTATGCTGCGCCAACATCAGTTCTGGAAATGCGAGCTGGTCTCGATCACCGACGCCGAGAATGCTATCGCCGAGCATGAACGGATGACCGCCTGCGCCGAAGAAGTACTGAAGCGCCTCGGCCTGCATTTCCGCACGATGACGCTTTGCACCGGCGACATGGGCTTCGGCTCGCGCAAGACCTACGATCTCGAAGTCTGGCTGCCGGGACAGAATGCCTTCCGCGAAATCTCCTCCTGCTCGGTCTGCGGCGATTTCCAGGCCCGGCGGATGAATGCGCGCTACCGCGGCAAGGACGACAAGAACAACAGGTTCGTGCACACGCTGAACGGCTCCGGAACCGCTGTCGGCCGCTGCTTGATCGCCGTGCTTGAAAATTATTTGAACGACGATGGTTCCGTCACGATTCCGGACGTTTTGCTGCCTTATATGGGCGGATTGACCAAGATCGAACGGGCGGCCTAAGGCAATGCGCATCCTGCTTACGAATGACGACGGCATTCACGCCGAAGGCTTGGCCGCGCTGGAGCGGATCGCCCGCACGCTGTCCGACGATGTCTGGATCGTGGCGCCCGAGACCGACCAGAGCGGCCTTGCCCATTCGCTGAGCCTGTCCGAGCCTTTGCGGCTGCGCAAGATTTCCGACAAGCATTTCGCCTTGCGCGGCACGCCGACCGATTGCGTGATCATGGGCATCCGGCAGGTGATGGACATCAGGCCCGATCTCGTGCTGTCAGGCGTCAATTCGGGCTCCAACGTCGCGGACGACGTAACCTATTCCGGCACGATCGCCGGCGCCATCGAAGGCACGATGCAGGGCGTGCGCTCCTTCGCGCTGAGCCAGGCCTATCTCTATGAAGATGGTGCGCGCATTGTGCCATGGGAGGTCTGCGAGACGCATGCGCCGGCTCTTCTGGAAAAGCTGATGGTTCTGGATCTGCCGGAGGGCACGTTCCTCAATCTCAACTTCCCGAACTGCCGTCCGGGCGAGGTCGACGGCGCCGAGGTGACCATGCAGGGCAAGCTCGCCTTCAACCTGCAGGTCGATGCCCGCTCTGATGGCCGGGGCTTTCCCTATTACTGGCTGAAGTTCGGCGAACGCGCCGGCGCCTTCATCGAAGGCACCGATATTCACGCCTTGAAGCATAACAAGATTTCGGTAACGCCTTTGAAACTGGATCTGACCGATTATTCCGTAACGGACCGCGTGGCGCGAGCCTTGGGATACGGAGCACAGGTTTGACGGCAAGACTGGCCGAGAAAGAGGGCTTTGCGGCGCTCGTCCTCAGATTGCGTGCCGAAGGCATCTCCGACCTCGATCTGCTGACCGCGGTCGAGCAGACGCAGCGCTCGCTCTTCGTGCCGCCGCAATTTTCGGATGACGCCTATTCGAGCCGGACGATCCCGATCGAATGCGGCTCCTTCCTTGAAGGCATCGATTTTGTCGTCCGCATCCTGCATCACCTGAAGCTCAAACCCGGTCAGCGCGTTTTGGAAATCGGCACCGGCAGCGGCTTTACGGCCGCCGTCATGGGCCGCATGGCCGAGCGTGTTCTGTCCATCGACCGCTATAAGACGCTGACATCGGCTGCGCAGCGGCGCATGGAATCGCTTGGTCTGCGCAACGTCATCATCCGCCACGCCGACGGCAGTGCCGGCATGCAGGGCGAGGGCACCTTCGACCGCATTCTGGTGACGGCGGCATTCAATGCGATGCCGCGCTTTTATACCGATCAGCTTGTTTCCGGCGGTTCGATGATCGCGCCGCTGATGATCTCCGAGAACGAATGCCGCATGGTGCGGCTGACGAAAACCGGCAGCCGTTTCGAACGCGAGGAACTGTTCGAAGCCCCTTATCTGCCGATCGTTCCGCGCCTTGCCTCGCTGCTATAAGCTCTACGATTTTTCACCCGTAAGCTATGGTTATCAACTTCTCAAAAATATCGCACTGATTCCAGCATCTTAACTGCGTGGTAATACTAACGCGTTTTAATAGACTCACAAATGGTTGCGTTCTCAGTGGGTCGAGTCAATGCGTTTCAGTCTTTCGCCGAAGTTCGGGAAGTCGGCCGGTAATCTTCTGGTTGTGGGCCTGCTGGCAAGTGCCGCAACGGGCTGCAGTTCCGATGTGACACGGTTTGGCGGCTTGTTTTCCTCCTCAGGGCAGGATCAGATCACCACAAGTTCCATTCCGCGCAGGGGCGGCGCTCAGGCTGATCCGGTGCCGCGCGCCGATCTCGGCGGCTCCGCCGTTGCAAGTCAGTCGGGTTATGGCGGCGGCAATGGCGCACTGAACCAGCCTTACCCGTCGAACCCTAATTATGATCCGGTCCGCACGTCGAGCGCCCGTATGGCTTCCGCGCCGGTTGCGGTGCAGCGTTCCGAGCTTGCAGCTCCGAGCGCCGTTGCGCCGGTCCGGCAACGGGAAAAGGAAGTCGCGCTCGCCCAGCCTTTCCCTTCAGCGCCCCAAGCCGAAAAAAACCGATTGGTGGCCCCGACCGCGCCGAAGCTGACGCCTGATACCCTTACGACGGGCACGACGCCGAAGGTTTCCGGCTGGTCCGGGACCAATGCCCCTTCCGTGACGCTGCGTCCGGGTGAAAGCGTTGCCACGCTATCCAGGCGCTTCGGTGTTCCAGAAAAGGAAATCCTGCGGGTCAACAATTTGAAGACGGCTTCCGCCGCCATGCCCGGCCAGGCGATCCTGATCCCGACCTTCAATGGCGGCAACGCTGCCAAGGCAGCGTCGCAGGCGGCTGACCTCTCCAAGCCCGGCAAGATGCCGGAACCGGTAAGGGCGCCTGAGCAGAACGTCGCTGTCGTTCCCGGCGCCAATTCCGCTCGCGACAAGACCATGGCGAGTGCCGATGCCACCGGCAAGCTTCCGCCCGGCGCCGGCAAGGATCCGAAAGCGCCTGCCGGCACCTATGTCGTCAAGCAAGGCGATTCGCTGGCAAAGATCGCCAAGGCGACCGGCACCAAGATCGACGATCTCAAGGCCGCCAACAATCTGTCGGCCAGCTCGGTGAGGGTCGGTCAGGCGCTGAAGATCCCGAACGGCACCGCCGACAATATCAAGACAGCATCGATCCAGCCCCAGAAGGTCGATCCGAAGCCAGCTCAAACGGCGCCCGCCCAGCAGACGGCCTCCGTCGAGCCCGCACCCTACAAGGCGCCGGTCGCCACTCAGACGGTCGACGATGTCGAAAAGAAGTCCGATGTCAGCTCCGCCGCACCGGAATCGACCGGCATCGGCAAGTATCGCTGGCCGGTCCGCGGCCAGGTCATTGCTTCATACGGCGCCAACGTCAACGGCAACCGCAATGACGGCATCGACATTTCGGTGCCGCAGGGAACGCCGATCAAGGCTGCCGAAAACGGCGTTGTCATCTATGCCGGCAACGGCCTGAAGGAACTCGGCAACACTGTTCTCGTCCGTCATGACGACGGCACCGTCACCGTCTATGGCAATGCCGATACGCTGAGCGTCGCCCGAGGCCAGAAGATCCAGCGCGGCCAGACCGTCGCCGTCTCCGGCATGAGCGGCGACGTCAAGCAGCCGCAGGTCCATTTCGAGGTGCGCAAGGACGCATCCCCGGTCAACCCGATGACTTTCCTGGAATAGGTACAGCGTCCCAGGAAGCGCAAAAGCCCGGCCACCCGCCGGGCTTTTGTCATTTAAGGCATGTCGCGCAAAAGTGTGCTGCGGTTTTGCGGCAACGACGGATCTGAAAGAGCGCGACGCGCTTCAACCTCGCTCGATATGGACGCGCATGCGTCCGGCCAGATCCTGGATATACTGCCAGGCGACACGGCCGGAGCGGGCGCCGCGCGTGGTTGCCCATTCCAGTGCCTCGGCGTGCATCCTGTCGCGTTCGAGCCCGAGCTTGAAATGGTCGGCATAGCCGTCGATCATGCCGAGATAATCTTCCTGGCTGCATTTGTGGAAGCCGAGCCAGAGACCGAAGCGGTCGGATAGCGAAACCTTCTCCTCGACGGCCTCAGACGGATTGATCGCCGTCGACTGCTCGTTTTCCATCATGTGGCGAGGCAGCAGATGGCGCCGGTTCGATGTGGCGTAGAAGAGCACATTGTCCGGCCGCCCTTCGACGCCGCCGTCGAGTGCCGCCTTCAGCGACTTGTAGGCGGTGTCGTCGTGGTCGAAGGAGAGATCGTCACAAAAGACGATGACGCGGTACGGCGTGTCCTTCAGGAGGTCGAGCAGGTTGGGCAGGCTCGCTATATCCTCGCGATGGACCTCGACCAGCTTCAGCGCAGAGCCGCTTTCGCGCCTGACATCCTCGTGGACGGCCTTGACCAGAGAGGATTTTCCCATGCCGCGCGCACCCCAGAGCAGCACATTATTCGCCGCATAACCTTCGGCGAAGCGCACTGTATTCTCATGCAGGATGTCGCGCACATGATCGACGCCGCGGATGAGCTTCAGCGCCACTCGATTCGGCTTCTTCACCGGCTGCAGATGCAGGCGCGATGGCGCCCAGACGAAACAGTCGGCCGCATCCCAATCGTTGACGGCAGGCGCTGGTCCGGCAAGGCGCTCGACGGCATTCGCAAGCCGCTTCAGCTCGGCAAGAAGCGCGGTGTTGATTTCCTCGGTCATCGCAAGCTCCTGATTTCTTGCTGCGGCAATCCGCTTTATCTTTCGATGCGGGGTAGCATGGCGTTTTGCCGGCGGAAAGGTTATGAGGCAGCGGAATCGGTACTGTTTCGGGCTGTTTCTGTTGCATTCATCGAAGCGGCAATTATAGTCCGGCAACCTGAAAAATGAGGCGGAGTTCCGCCGCCAAGCCTGAGGAGTTTAGCATGTTCATCACCCCGGCATTCGCCCAGAGTGCCACCGATACCGCAACGGGTTTCGGCGGCTCCGGTTTCGAAATGATCATCCTGTTCGTGCCGCTGATGGTCGTCTGGTACTTCCTGCTGATCCGTCCGCAGCGCGCACAGGCCAAGAAGCGTGAGGAAACCCTGAAGGCGATCCGTCGCGGCGATCAGGTCGTCACCGGTGGCGGTCTCGTCGGTAAAGTCACCAAAGTTATTGACGACAAGGAAGTCGAAGTCGAGATTGCCGATGGTGTTCGTGTGCGCATCGTCCGCAGCGGTATTTCGGATGTGCGCGTCAAGGGTGAACCCGTCAAGGCCGACGCAGCGTAACAAGCGAAACGGCAGCAGCGCCGGATCGGAAGATCGTCGAGAGAATGTTGCATTTTTCCCGCTGGAAAACACTTCTGATCTGGCTGGCCGCGTTTGCTGCCATCGTCCTCGCTGCGCCCAATCTGCTGAGCGAGGTACAGCGTTCCTCGCTGCCGGGCTGGCTGCGGCAGGACCGCTTAACGCTCGGTCTCGATTTGCAGGGCGGCTCGCATATTGTTCTGAAGGTCGAGCGTTCCGATATCGTCAAGGACCGCCTGGAAGAGGCGGTCGCCAATGTCCGCAACACGCTGCGCGGCGCCGGCATCCGCTATACCGGGCTGACCGGCAACGACCAGACCGTCACCGTCCGGATCACCGATCCGGCTGAGACGCAAAAGGCGGTCGATCTCCTGAAGCCTTTGACGGCGCCCGGCGGACGTGCCGGACCGGAGGTCGCGCTGCGGCAGGACGAGGACGGGCAACTCTCGCTGCAGATTTCCGACGCCGGCATTACCGCCGACGTCGCTTCCGCCCGGACTCGGTCGCTTGATATCGTTGCCCGCCGTATCGCTGGATTCGGCCATGCGAATTTCCTCGTTCGCCCCGATGGTGCCGACCGGATCGTCGTGCAGGTGCTGGGATCGGTCGATGCGGAACGGCTGAAAAACCTCCTCAACCAGCCGGCCAAGCTTTCCTTTCATCTGATCGACGCAAGCATGTCGGGGCAGGAGGCGCTGAACGGCCGCTGGCCGGCGACATCGCAGGTGCTCTATTCGCTGGACGATCCGCCGGTTCCTTATCTCGTCGATCGCACGGCTTTCGTCACGGGCAGCAACATGGTCGGTATCGAGCCGGTCGTCGATCCGCAGACCCAGGATAGCTCGATTGCCTACCGCCTCGATGCCGAAGGAACGCGGCGGCTGGCTGAGGTGACGGGGCAGAATATCGGCAAGCACCTTGCCATCGTCTTCGACGACCAGGTGATGTCGTCACCGGCCATCGATGCGGCGATCACCGGCGGCGAGGGGGCAATTTCGGCAAACTTCTCCGAGGATGGCGTCCGCGACCTGGCGATCATGCTGCGCGCCGGTGCTCTGCCGGCGACGCTGACGAGCGTCGAGGAGCGCAGTGTCAGCCCGAGATTTGGCGCTGACTCCATCTTCTCCGGCCTCATTGCTGGCCTCGTCGCCGTCGTGCTGGTCGCGGCATTGATGATCGCGCTTTATCGCATTCTCGGCGTCATCGCCGTCGTCTCGCTCGTCTTCAACCTGATCCTCATCGTCGCGGTGCTAAGCCTAGCCGGCGCGACGCTCACCTTACCCGGGATTGCCGGCATCGTGCTCATTGTCGGCATGGCGGTCGACTCGAACGTTCTGATCTACGAGCGTATCCGTGAAGAGGAAAAAACCGCCCATTCCTTTGCAGAGGCCGCCGGTCGCGGTTTCTCGCGCGCCTTCTCAACGATCGTCGACGCGAATGTGACGATCTTCATCGCCGCCATCATCCTGTTTTGCCTCGGCAGCGAGTCCATACGCGGTTTCGCGGTGACGCTGGCGGTCGGCATCCTCACGACCGTCATCACGGCTTTCACGCTGACGCGCTCGATCGTTGCCGTCTGGCTGCGGCGGCGCCACCCCCGGCATCTGCCGAAAAGTGTTCTGACCCATCTTTTCGAACACGCCAATATCCGGTTCATGGGGATCCGCCGCTACGTCTTCACGGCGTCGGCGATCATTTCACTGATCGCCATGGCCGCCTTTGCCACTGCCGGTCTGCGTCTCGGCATCGATTTCACCGGCGGCTCGCTCATCGAGGTGACGGCGAAGCAGGGCAATGCCGACCTCGCCGATCTTCAAGCGCGCCTCAACGACCTCAATCTCGGTGAGGTCAGCGTCGAGCGCGCCGGCGGGCCGTCGAACGCACGGATCCGCATCGCCTCCCAGGGCGGCGGCGAGAATGCCGAGCAGTCCGCGGCGACGCTGGTGCGCGGCGAGCTCCAGGAGGATTATGATTTTCGCCGCGTCGAGGTCGTCGGCCCCGCCATCTCCGGTGAATTGACGATGATGGCGACTCTCGGCGTGCTGGCAGCGCTGGCGGCGATCCTGATCTACATCTGGATCCGCTTTGAATGGCAGTTCGCGGTCGGCGCCATCGTCGCGACGCTGCATGATGTCATCATCATGCTCGGTCTCTTCGTCCTGACCGGCATGGAATTCAACCTGACGAGCATCGCCGCCGTGCTGACCGTTGTCGGTTATTCCCTGAATGACACGGTCGTGATCTATGACCGAATGCGCGAGAATCTGAAGCGATACAAGAAGATGCCGCTGCCGATCCTGATCGATGCGTCGATCAACCAGACGCTGTCGCGCACCATACTGACGGCGGCGACGACGCTGCTAGCCTTGCTCGCGCTCTATCTTTTCGGAGGAGAGGTCATCCGCTCCTTCACCTTTACGATGCTCTTCGGCGTCGCTCTCGGCACTTTCTCTTCGATCTATATCGCCGCTCCTGTGCTGATCGTCTTCCGGCTGCGGCCGGAAAGCCCTGACGGGGAAGAGAGCAACAAGACGGATGCTGGTGTAAAATCCGGCACGGTGGTTTGAAAACATGGCAAAAGGCATAGAAATCCGCGCCGCGCATTTTCCAGGGCGCGCGCCGATCGATACTTACGGCAATGGCGGCTTCCGTTTTGCCGATATGTCGCATCGCGGCTCGATCCTTTGCCTGCCCTCCGGCATTCACGGCTGGGACATGGACATGTCGAAACCGCTATCGCCGGAAAATTTCCGCCGTGTGCTTGATGAGGCCGATGATATCGAGGTTCTGCTCGTCGGGACCGGAACCGAGCTTCGCCGTTTGCCGGAGGCATTGAAGCAGGCGTTGAAGGCGCGCGGCATCGCCTCCGATCCGATGAGCACAGGTGCTGCGGTACGCACCTTCAATATCATGCTCGCCGAGCAGCGCGCCGTCGCCGCGGCTCTGATTGCGGTCTGACGATGGTTGAAGCGAAGACGGCGACGAACCAGGAGATCTGTCTGGCGATGCTGCGCGACAGCGATCGCGACCGCTACCTTGCCTGCCTGCTGTCGCCGGAGGACAAGCGCGGCGCGCTTGCAGCCCTCTATGCCTTCAATGCCGAGCTTGCCCGCATTCGCGATCTCGTGCACGAGCCGTTGCCCGGCGAGGTGCGGCTGCAATACTGGCGCGACCTGCTGGAAGGCAGCGCCCACGGTTCGACGGCGGCCAATCCCGTCGCTTCAGCACTTCTGACGGCGATCGAAACGCACCGCCTGCCGCGCAAGACGCTGATCGATATGATCGAGGCCCGCACCTTCGATCTCTATGACGATCCGATGGAAACGCGTCTGTCGCTCGAAGGGTATGCCGGCGAGACCGCATCGGCCCTCATTCAGCTTGCAAGCCTGGTGCTTTCGCCCGAGGAAGCCGCAGGATCGGCCGACGCCGCCGGTCATGCCGGTGTAGCCCAGGCGGTCGCCGGCCTGTTGCTGCTGATGCCGCTCTATCGCCGCCGCAGCCAGGTCTATATTCCGCTGCAGATCCTGTCCGCCACCGGTCTCAACCGCGATACCTTCCTTGCCGGCGAAGACCGGCCGCGCATTTCCGCCGCCATCGAAGCCTTTGCCGGCCTCGGTCGCGAACATCTGGCAAAGGCAAGGGCGGCAGGGCCGATCGCGCCCGCGGTCTTTCCGGCCTTCCTGCCGGCGACGCTTGCCGAACCCGTGCTTTTCAGGGCGCAGAAGCTCGGCGCCGTCCTGTTCGACCGGCCGCTGCAGCCGCCGCAATGGCGCCGCCAGCTCGGTATGGCCCTTTCGGCCGTCCGCAGAAAAATCTGACACCGGCCAAACTCGCGCAAGTCTCGCGCGTTACAACGCTTGAACCGCTACCTTTTGAACGGAGACTCGGCGTGGGCATTATCGTCTGGTGCGTTCTATTCGCCATCGTCATCTTCTTTGCCTTCGTGGTAACGCGCATGGCTGCGCAGAACAAGGAAGACGGCCTGCATGACACGGGCCTCGCCATCATCGAGTTCGGCCGCGCATTTCCGAACGAAGCGATCCGCCAGTTGCAGGCGACGGAGAACGGCCAGGCCATTTTCGTGCGCCTGCATGACAACAAGGCCGGCTTCATGCGCAACATGTCGCGCCACTTCGCCTGTCATCTGATCGAGCCGGGCCGGGTGCGCGTCGTCAGCTCGCAAACGGGCAGGGGCCTGGTGATCGATTTCCTCGATGCGCCGCATCACAACGGCGATTTCGAATTCGCTTCCGCCAAGGAGTCCGCGGAAGTCGCGCTCTGGCTGCTCGGCAACTATATCGCCGGGCCGGATAAGGATCTGCCGTTCGACCATATTTCGGCGGCGAACAAGCACTAAATAGCGAGTTAGGCGCTTTCGGCGAGCGGCGAGTTCTGGCCCAGCCAGGCGGCGCAGTCCGTAAGCGCGCGCCGCGCGATCAACTGCCGCCTCATGATCGTTTTGTCCTTACCGCGGAAACGCTTGACGCCCTCGGGCTTGACGATCGATCCGGGCTGAAGTTCCGGAAACAGCCCGAAATTGATGTTCATCGGTTGGAACGAGCGTTTGCCCGGCTCCTCGTCGGTGACGATATGCCCACCGGTGATATGACCGAGCAGCGAGCCGAGCGCCGTCGTTGCCGGCGGCAGCGAGATCGCCTCGCCCTTGCGTTCGGCGGCGGCGAAACGCCCGGCCATCAGCCCGACGCTGGCGCTTTCCACATACCCCTCGCAGCCGGTGATCTGGCCGGCGAAACGCAGGCCGGGCCGCGATTTCAAGGTCAGCGACGGGTCGAGCAGGGTGGGGGAGTTGATATAGGTGTTGCGGTGCAGGCCGCCGAGGCGGGCGAATTCCGCATTTTCCAGGCCGGGGATCATGCGGAAGATTTCCGCCTGCGCGCCATATTTCAGCTTCGTCTGGAAGCCGACCATATTGTAGAGCGTGCCGAGCGCATTGTCCTGGCGCAGCTGCACGACGGCATAGGCCTTGACCGTCGGGTTATGCGCATTGGTCAGCCCCATCGGCTTCATCGGCCCGTGGCGCAGCGTCTCGCGGCCGCGTTCGGCCATCACCTCGATCGGCAGGCAGCCGTCGAAATAAGGCGTACCTTCCCATTCCTTGAAACCGACCGTGTCGCCCGATATCAGTGCGTCGACGAAGGCATTGTACTGCGCCTCGTCCATCGGGCAATTGATGTAATCCTTGCCGGTGCCGCCGGGACCGACCTTGTCGTAGCGCGACTGATACCAGCAGATATCCATGTCGATGCTCTCGCGGTAGACGATCGGCGCGATGGCATCGAAGAAGGCTAGCGAATCCTCGCCCGTCTGCGCCTGGATGGCGCTTGCGAGCGACGGTGCGGTCAGCGGCCCGGTGGCGACGATGGCGAGATCCCAGTCACCAGGCGGCAGGCCGGTGATCTCTTCACGCACGACCGTGATCAGCGGGTGGTCGTGGATTGCCCGGGTCACGGCTTCGGAAAAGCCGTCGCGATCGACGGCGAGCGCGCCGCCGGCCGGCACCTGGTGGCGATCGGCAGTCGCCATGATCAGCGAGCCCGCCATGCGCATCTCGGCGTGGATGACGCCGACGGCATTGCTGGTCGCATCGTCGGAGCGGAAGGAGTTGGAGCAGACCAGCTCGGCAAGTCCGTCGGTCTTGTGTGCCTCCGTGCCGCGCACCCCGCGCATTTCATGCAGGATGACGGGAATACCGGAACTGGCGATTTGCCAGGCGGCTTCCGAACCGGCAAGTCCGCCGCCGACAACGTGGATGGGGGAATAGGAAGAGATCGTGTTCATTCCGGGCTGATACCATGTCGGCAGGTGCGATCCAACACCCGGGAATCAAAAACGGCGCCTTGAGGCGCCGTCTTGGAAGCATCAAGCCCGTTGTTAGCGACTGGCTATTAACGGAACGAGCGGGATGCGATGTTGCGGATGTCGTAACGGCTGACGCCGATATCGGACAGGGTCTGGTTCGAGAGGCCGCCGAGTTCGTTGAGCGTACGGCGGTAGCTGAGCCAGCTTCTTGCAATGCGGATCGGGTTCATTGTCTTTTTCCTCAAACAAATGTCCGCTGGACGGCGGGATCGCCTATCTCTGTGCGGTTGATGTTTATATAGGCGAGAACCGCGCTTTTGTGCAGTGCAAATAAAAGGCGTCTGCTATGCAATTGTGCAATGTGATGCTTGCCAATTAGGCGGTGGATACTTTTTGAGCGGGCTAAGGAAACCGCTAACGGCGTGCAACCGAAGCGGCAGTGCGTAGGACAAAGAAAACGCCCGCTGTTGGTACAGCGGGCGTTTCGATCGAGGACGAACTGCTTGGGAGGATGCAGCGATCGCCTTGAATTAGCGGGCGGAAGCCTCGCGGGCAACGCGATGGATGTCCGAACGGTCGATGCCAAGGTCGTGCAATTCGCGGTTGCTCATGCGGCCGAGTTCGGTGACGGTCTGACGGTACTTGCGCCAGTTATTGAAAGAGCGAGAGAAGTTCATGTTAAGCCCCTTTCCGAGGGTTTGATCTGCCAGCAGCCACTGATCGGCGCTGACCTCTATTTGATGACCCGAATATATGTTGCGGCGCGAAAGAGGAAAACAGCCAAGTTTTCAGATCACCTATGCGGAGTATGCAATGCTAAAAGGGTGATTGACCACGACTTACCGTTTTTTGGTCAACGAATAGGCAAAATGATTCCGAGGGAAACAATCTGGTCTGGCGCACCAAACGGGCGTTCTTGCGTCAAAGCGCTGTTCCCTCCGGCGGTTCCGCCTGTGCGTCCACCGTAATGAAGTGTTTCGCTTCGATCGACAGCCGCCCAAGTGTTCACAGCCTCGTCAGGGCGGTGTGGCAGTGTGGCACGATGGGGGCCACCCAATGCTTTGACCGTATTTTTGCACAAGAAAACGCCCGCCGGGGGAGGATCCGGCGGGCGCATTATGACGACTGGCAACTGGGAGGAGGATTGTTGACAGTCTTATCGCAGCGCGCTTGGGAGGAGGAGTGCGCGGCTGCGAATCTCGTCACGGACAATCATTCCGCGGGCATCCGGCAGAACCGGGCCGGGGCGCCATCCCCGTGCTTCGATGTTATCTCTAAATAGTATGACTAATTGGATTTTTGCAGTGCAATAAATTCATGAGGGATATGCGCAGTATGCATACCTCTTCGAACATGCACTTATAATAGCGCTAATGACGTTAGCGGCCGGTTAATACTCGCCCCAATTTAGACCAATGAGGAATTTGTATATTTGTCGGGAGGACGTTTGCGAACCTCGATGCTGCGTCTATAACGACGAAAGCCGCAGCGCCGGAACGAGCGTCGCGGAAATAAGGGTGGGAGCATGTATCGCGGAAGATTGGAGCGGGATCTCTCCCTCTGGGTGGGCAAAGGCCTGCTGGGGCAGGAAACGGCAGGCGCGCTTCTTGCCGAATATGACAGCCGCCCGGCAAGCTTCAGCCTTGGGCGGGTGCTAATGGCGCTGGCGGCGGTGCTGCTGGCAGCCGCCACCCTGCTGGTCGTCGCCTCCAACTGGGAGGCCATTCCGCGGCTTATCCGCGTCGGCGTGATCCTTGCCCTGATCTGGGTGGTACACCTTGCCGCCGCCCGAATGCTTGCCCGCGGTGCGTCAGCGGCGGCAAGCGGCTTGCTGATCATCGGCGCGATGAGTTTCGGCGGCGCCATCTCTCTGGTCGGACAGATGTATCATCTCTCCGGCGACGAGCAGACGGTGATGTATCTCTGGTTCGCCATCGCGACGATCTCGGCGATCCTGTTCCGCTCGGGTGCCGTGGCCGTCGTCGCGGGTTTCCTGTCCTGGGCATCCTTTGCCGTCTATCTCGAGAATTACGACACGCATTGGATAGGGCTCGATCCCTGGATGGCGCCCGTCATGGCGGCGATCGTCATCGGGCTGGTGCGGTATACCGGCGCCGAGCGGGCCCGCCATCTCGCCTATCTGCTGCTGATCGGCTGGCTTGCCTGGCTCTATACGCTTTACGAGGAGATCGCCGTGGCGCTTGCCTTCGCGATCGGCGGCATGGTGGCTTTCGTCCTGACGGCGTTGCCGACCCGGTCTGTCGCCTCCCTGGTCCGGAGCGCCGGTGCGGCCCCGGCCTTCTACAGCTTCCTCGTCGCCGCGATCGGCTTCCTGCTGCTGCATATCGAAATCGAGGACGGCTGGCGGCTGGTGGTGCTGGGCGTGGCGACGCTTGCCGCCTCGGTGCTGGCGATCGCTCTGCATGGCCGGGACAACGGCGCGGTGCGTTATCTCGCTTATACGACCTTTGCCGCCGAGATGCTTTATCTCGCTTCCGTCACCGTTGGCTCGATCCTCGGCACGTCGAGCCTCTTCCTGTTCTCCGGTCTCGTCGTCGCGCTGGTTGCCTGGATCGTCATTCGTCTTGAACGGCGCTTTTCGGCGAATGCACAGGGGGAGGGCGCATGAACTCGCTGATGGCAAGGCTGCAATCCGGCAAGGGTTATCTGCTTTCGGCAATCATCGTCGCCGGCCTGCAGACCGTGATCCTCGGCACGATCATCCAAAGCCGCGCGTCGATCCTCAACAATGGCGCTGAAGTGCTGCTGAAGACCGCGCCCGTCGACCCGCGCGATTTCCTGCGCGGTGATTATGTCGTCTTGAACTATGACATTTCCTCGGTGCCGGTGCAGACGGTCTCGGGCGGCATTCCGGCAGAACCCGGCGAGCGCACGTTATGGGTTCGGTTGAAGAAGCAGGAAGACGGTTTTTGGACGGTGATCGAATCGTCCTTTCACCAACTGCCGCCGCTGCCGGAAACCGTGATCCTGCGCAGCCAGCCCTTCTACAGCGGTGGACTTGCCGCCGGCGACAGCATCCGCGTCGAATACGGCATCGAGCGCTACTACGTTCCCGAAGGTCAGGGCAAGCCGATCGAGGAGGCCCGCAACGGCGGCAATGTCGCAATCGCCGTGCGCGTCTCGCCGGCGGGAAGCGCGCAGATCCGCGGTCTTCTCGTTGACGGCAAGCCGGTTTACGACGAGCCGCTCTACTGATCCGGCGGCTCGTCGGATGAGCGCGGTTTGCGGGTCGCAAATCCCTGTCATTTCCCGTTCATTTTTCCTTTGCCTCGACCAAATCGGGTGATATAGAGACGCCGCGCTCCGGAAGGCCTCATGCGCAGGCATAGGCATGCGGTTTTGTGAACGCGGGTATGGTGAAATTGGTAGACACGCCAGATTTAGGTTCTGGTGCCGCAAGGCGTGGGAGTTCAAGTCTCTCTACCCGCACCAAGCTGTTTGCAGGCGGGAGATAGTCGTCCCGAATACCCGGAAGCGAGTGCCGTTCCCCTTTGGGTGGAATGATACAGGAATTGGGAAAAGCCACGCGCGGCACGCTGCCGGCGTCGTGCTCATTGAAACGAACGGCGTCTGGGCACGGCCGCCAGGACATGAAGGTAGGAAGACATGCAGGTTATCGAAACGCTCGCTGAAGGGCTGAAGCGCGAAATCAAGGTCGTTATCCCGGCCAAGGACATGCAAGACAAGATGAACGAGCGTCTTGCCGATGTGAAGGACAAGGTCCGCATCAACGGCTTCCGTCCGGGGAAGGTACCCGCTGCTCACCTGAAGAAGGTCTACGGCAAGTCGATCATGGCCGAACTCGTCAACGAGATCGTCCGCGAGCAGCCGTCCGCCATCCTCTCCAGCCGCGGCGAGAAGTCTGCCACGCAGCCGGAAATTGCCATGACCGAGGACAAGGACGAAGCCGACAAGATCCTCGCCGCCGAGCAGGATTTCGAATTCACGCTCTCCTATGAAGTGCTGCCGCCGATCGAGCTGAAGTCGGTCAAGGGCATCAAGGTCACCCGCGAAGTCATCGACATCTCTGACGACGAAGTCACCGAGCAGGTCCTGAAGGTTGCCGAAAGCGCCCGCGCTTACGAGACCAAGACCGGCAAGGCTGCCAACGGCGACCGCATCACCATGGATTACGTCGGCAAGGTCGACGGCGAAGCCTTTGAAGGCGGCACCGACCAGGGCGCCGAGCTGGTGCTTGGCTCCGGCCGCTTCATTCCGGGCTTCGAAGACCAGCTTGTCGGCGTCAAGGCCGGCAACGAGAAGACCATTACCGTGACCTTCCCGGCCGACTATCCGGCCAAGAACCTTGCCGGCAAGGAAGCCACCTTCGACGTATCGGTCAAGGATGTTGCAGCCCCCGGCGCCGTCGAGATCAATGACGAACTCGCCTCCAAGCTCGGCATCGAATCCGCCGATCGCCTGAAGGAGATCGTCCGTGGCCAGATCGAATCGCAGTACGGCTCGCTGACCCGCCAGAAGCTGAAGCGTCAGATCCTCGACCAGCTCGATGAGATGTACAAGTTCGAGACCCCGACCTCGCTCGTCGACGCCGAATATAACGGCATCTGGAGCCAGGTGAACAACGACCTCGCTCAATCAGGCAAGACCTTCGAGGACGAAGAGACCACCGAAGAGAAGGCACGTGAGGAATACAAGACGCTTGCAGAGCGTCGCGTCCGCCTCGGCCTCGTTCTCTCCGAAATCGGTGAAAAGGCCGGCGTCGAAGTCACCGAAGACGAGATGCAGCGCGCCATCTACGATCAGCTGCGCCAGTATCCGGGCCAGGAAAAGCAGATCCTCGAATTCTTCCGCAGCCAGCCGGGCGCCGCAGCTTCGATCCGCGCGCCGATCTTCGAAGAGAAGGTCATCGATCATCTGCTGACCGAAATCGACGTCACCGACAAGAAGGTGACCAAGGAAGAACTGCTCGCCGAGGAAGAGGGCGAGGCGAAGGCTGAAACCAAGAAGGCCGCCCCGAAGAAGAAGGCTGCCGCCAAAGCTGAAGCTGCCGACGCCGGCGAAGGCGAAGAAGCCGCCGCTCCGAAGAAGAAGGCCGCTCCGAAGAAGAAGGCAGCCGACGAAAGCGCCGAATAATCGCTTCCCGGTTTTGATGTTTGAAGGCCCCGCCATCGTGCGGGGCCTTTTCTTTTACGGAGCATCCGGCAGTCCCTCGTCTTCATCGGAAACAACAAATAGTTGCAATAAAGTATAATTCGGTGCAGATTTGCTGGTGGGTGGAGGGACCTGAAAGTGACCGCAAAGAACGACATGAAGAAGCTGGTAGAGGATATCTATGCTGTGCGTGGCCGCGGCGATATCGAGGGCACGCTGGCGCTGTTCGGGGAGGATTGTACCTTTCGGATGGCCGGCAATGCACGGATGTCGCCTCTTTCGACTGAATCCGGCGGGCCTGCCTTTCGTCAGGTGATAGAGCAGCTCATCACTGTCTGGGATCTATCCAAGATCAAGACAACCGGCATTTATGTGGACGAAGACGAGCATATGGTCTTCGCCCATCGCGAAGGTGAGGTCCGGCACATTCCATCGGGCGTGAGCTTCCATACGGAATTCGTCGACAAAATCCATTTCAAGGATGGGAAACCAGTCAAGATCGTCGAATTCGTCGACACGCTGCAAGTAGCTGAGATCATCCAGATAAACCAGGACGCTCAAACCTCAAGCCGCTAAAGCGCGTCGCATCAAACGTGATTCATGCGACGCGCTTCAGCGGAATTGCAATTCAATGCGCGGTCCGTGTCAGCTCCGCGACTTTTCTCACATGGCTGACGGCAGCAGTGCCGCCTGCTGTTTTGGTGAAGAGGCTGAGTGTTTCTTCCTCATCGTCGGCGACCGGCGTCAGGGCCTGATCCATATAGGTCTTCGACTTCGCTTCCCTTGAAATCAGGAATGCCGAAATGGTCAGGCCGATGATGGTGCCGGCGAGCGAAGCGTGTTTTCTGAATGTTTCCCAGGCAAAGCGCGGCCAGAAGACCAGCGGATTTTCGCGCGGCAGGTCAGGGCGCCGCTCCGAAGGCGTCTTCAGGCGGAGGAGGCCGCTCTGCAGCGGATGCACGTTTTCCAGCGGCACGGTGGTTGCGAAGGAGACGAGAACCTTGACAAGTCTTGCGAGCGGTACCCCGGTCGCCACGGCCCGGCGCAGCAGCGTCTTCATGTGATCAGGCGAATAATAGAGCGCCCAGGCCTCGTGGTAGATATCTTCCCACTCCTGCTTGCTCATCTTTGGATGCGCGGTGCAGACGTGTTCGACATCGTAGATGTTGAGATCGGCGTCCATCTCGACATTCTTCTTCCATAGGACCTGATGATCCTCGGAGCCGGGCAGCGGCGTCAGGATGAAGAATTCGATGACATCGAGCGGCAGCTCTTCCTGGATGATTGCGATGTCGCGGCGGATCGATTCCGGCGTGTCGGCGGGGAAGCCCAGGATATAACCGGCGAGCGTCATGATGCCCTGCGCCTTCCAGGCGAGCAGCATCTTGCGATATTCGGTGATCTTGTTCTGGTTCTTCTTGGCGGCCGTCAGATTGTCAGGATTGACGTTTTCGAGGCCGATGAAGACGCGGGTGACGCCGGCGCGCCGGGATTTTTCGATGAAATTCGGGATCTTGTGGCAGAGCGTGTCGACCTGGATCATCAGACCGAGCGGAATGCCGTCCCGCTCCTTGAGCTCGATCAGCCGGTCGAAAATCGCTTCCCAATCCTTGTTGCGGGCGAAATTGTCGTCGGTGATGAAGAATTTGTGGATGCCCTGCGCCCAGTTCATCCGCACAAGCTTTTCGACGTCATCGGCCGAGCGGAAGCGCGACTTGCGTCCCTGCACGTTGATGATGGTGCAGAACGAGCACTGATAGGGACAGCCGCGCCCGGCATCGAAGCTGGTGCTGAGCCCGAGCGTGCGCTGGATATTGTCCTTCGGCAGGAAGGGAACCGGCGTGCCGCCGATGCCGGGAAGGTCATTCATGAAATTGTAGAGCGGCTTCAGCTCGCCGCCTGCGGCATCGCGCAGCACCATTTCCAGCCGGCCCTCGGCCTCGCCGGCGAACATCGAGATGCCCATATCGCGGCAGGCTTCGAGCCCGACCGCCTTGCCGTCCAGCATCGACAGGCAGCCGGAAACATGGAAGCCGCCGATCGAAACCGGCAGGCCGGCATCGCGGAAGGGCCGGGCAATATCGAGCGCACGTGGATACTGGTTGGTCTGGACGCCAACCAGCGCGATCATGCCGAAATTGTCGTGGCGCTTGAACTGTGCGAGTAGCCCGGCGAAGTCGATCCGCGTATTGGTCTCGTCGATCACGGTGATGTCGATCGCCGTATCGGGCCCGAGCACTTTGCGTTCCGCGCATTCGGCAGCGATGCCATACAGAGCCGCGAGCGAATTGGAAGGGATCATCGCCCGCCACCAGCGGATGACATAGCCGTCGTCGTCATAATGCGACGGCTTGATCAGGATCAGCTGAAAACGTCGGCGTGCAGCTTCCAAGACATGGGACAAGATTATCTATCTTTCTTCAGAAGCTTTTGCCGGAGGCAAAATGGCGTTGAATGCATCTATCAGGCATGGCGTATCAATACGATTCAGGCGGTCAAACTAAGGCGTAAAAAACGGCGCTGCACGCAAAACGCTTCTCGCAGCATATTCCTCAATATACTACCCGATATCGAGCAGCAATGCGCGGTGGTCGGAGACCTCGGGCGCCTCGACCACTTCGAACCTGGCAATCTTCACCTCCGGTGTGACCAGCATGTAATCGGCAAAGCGGCCCTGCTTCAGATAGTAGGAGGTTCGCGTGTCTACAAGGCCGTTTCCGGTGACCAGCTCGGAAAGCCCGAGTCTGGCGAGAATCGTGAAAGTCTCGCTGTCGGGCAATATGTTGAAATCGCCGCAGACGACGAGCCCTTCGTTGCCGGGCCAGACCCGCTCGACAAGCGCAACCAGTGCGGCGGCCTGCTTCTCGCGGGCGGGTGTGTCGCCCTTGCCGGCCGGATCACGCAGGCCATGCATATGGGCGATGGTCAGGCTGGAAGCGTGCTCATGGCTGAAGACGCGGATGCAATGGGCGTTCCGCGGCCGCGGATGTTCACCCCAGCCATTGGCGGAAAACCTGCCATGCACGAAGTCCAGCCCCTGGGCGATGACCGAATGCGATTTGCGCACGAAGGTCGCCAGCCCGAATTCGGCGGCAATGGCGCTATCGCCGTTAAACAGCTCACCTCTCGATGTCGGGCAGAAGAAGCCGTCGTGGCCGGGCAGGGCGGCGCCGATCTCTGCAAACAGATTGGCGCGCTGAGGCAGCTCCAGCTCCCCATCCCGATAGATCGACCATCCCTCATTCGCCCCCGGCGCCCGCAACACCTCCTGCAGGCACAGCACATCCGCATCGGCCCGTCTCACATAGTCAATGAGGGCCTCGTGCAGCCTGCCGCCCCAGGCGTTCAGCGAAATGATGCGCAATAGCGTTCGGCTCCGTTTTGGCGGCCGGATCTAGACGAGCCCGCCGCTTATGAGACGCCCTCAGAGTTCCGACTTGATGTCGCCCATCCGGTTCCAGGCGTCGAGGCCGGCGATCTTGTAGGCTTCCGCAAGCGTCGGATAGTTGAAGGTGTTTTCGACGAAATATTCGACCGTGCCTTTGAGATTGAGCACCGCCTGGCCGATATGCACCAGCTCGGTGGCGCCTTCGCCGACGATATGCACGCCAAGCAGGCGGCGTGTCTTCAGCGAGAAGATCAGCTTCAAAAGCCCGGTGTCGAGGCCCATGATATGACCGCGCGAGGTTTCGCGGAAACGAGCGATGCCGCATTCGTAGGGAATGCCGCGCTCCTTCATCTCCTCTTCGGTCAGACCGCAGGTGGAAATTTCCGGCACGGCATAGATGCCGTAGGGGAAATATTTCGGCGGCTCCTTGGCAACCGCGCCGATCGCGACGCGGGCGGCGATGCGACCCTGTTCCATCGAGGTCGAGGCAAGGCTCGGAAAGCCGACAACGTCGCCGGCGGCATAGACGTTGGCAACCGATGTCTGGAATGTTTCCGGATTGACCTTGAGGCGGCCGCGGCTGTCGGCTTCGAGGCCGATCGCCGGAAGGTTCAGCGCGTCGGTTGCGCCCATGCGGCCGGCGGCAAACAGCACCATATCCGTCGTCAGGCGCCGGCCGCTGTCGAGTGTCAGCTCGACCTTGCCGCCCTCAAGCGTCTCCACCTTGTCGGCCTTCTGGCCAAGCAGCAGCTTCATGTTGCGGTCGCGCAGCTGATAGGTGAAGTCCTCGACGATTTCCTTGTCGATGAAGTCGAGCATCGTCGCCTTAGGGTCGATGACGGTGACGGCCGTGTCGAGCGCGCTGAAGATCGTCGCATATTCGATGCCGATGACGCCGGCGCCGATGACGACCATCGAGCGCGGCAATTCCTGGATATCGAGCAACTCGTCGCTGTCGAGAACAGTCTTGCCGTCGAAGGGGATGTAATCCGGACGGAACGGCTTTGTGCCGACGGCAAGCAGCACGCTGGCGGCGGTGACCTGGGTGATCTCGCCGTCATCCTTGATCACCTGCAGCGTCGACGCATTGATGAAGCTCGCCTTGCCGCGAATATGCTGCACGCGGTTGCGGGCAAACTGATGTTCCAGCACCTCGACCTCGTGATTGAGCGTGATCAGCAGGCGGCGGCGCAGATCATCCGCACTGATCTCCTCCTTGACGCGGTAAGACCGGCCGTAGAAGCCGCGTTCGCGCCAGCCTGAAAGATTGAGGGCGGTCTCGCGCAACGTTTTGGAGGGGATGGTGCCGGTATGCACGGAGACGCCGCCGACGCGTTTGCCCTGCTCGATGACAAGCACTTTCTTGCCGAGTTTCGCAGCCTGGATCGCGCCGCGGCGCCCTGCGGGACCGCTGCCCACCACAACAAGATCGTACTGAAGCATCATCTGGCCCCGGATTGGAAAGGAATCATTGCGCCGCGAAATGTCGCCCCTCTATCGGTAGCCGGTCAATGTTACAGATTGTTTTACGAGCGTCGATTCAAGCCCGCCTGTGCTTTTCAGATCAGCTTCAGCCCCTTCAGGCTGACATGGCCATCCCCGCCGATGATGCCATCGTCGTGGACGGGGATACCGGGCTTGAATGGTTAAACGGCAATTGGCGTAAACCAAGGCTGATTGGCTGCCGCTGCGCAGTCAACAACGGCATCGACGAATGCGACACCTTTGAGCCCATCATGTGCAGTCGGAATATCGCGTCCGATCGCTGTCGGTTCGCGTCCTTCGCGCTTGGCACGGATTGCTTCAGCAAAGCCGGCATACAGATTCGCAAATGCCTCGAGATAACCCTCGGGATGGCCGGGAGGTGTGCGGATCCGCGCTTTGGCGCCTTCGCTAAGGTCGTCCGCACCGCGTTTGATGATTTCAGTCCTTCCATTCAGCCGAGCGTGCACGAGCTCGTTCGGTTGCTCCTGGAACCACGTTAGCGAGGCCTGCTCGCCAAACACCCGGAGCCGCACGCCATTTGATGATCCAAGCGCTACCTGTGAAGACCAGAGAAGTCCGCGGGCGCCGCCTTCATAGCGCAGCATGACATGAGCGTTGTCATCCAAGGCGCGCCCTTCAACAAAGGTGGCGAGATCCGCGGTCAACGATTGAAGCTTGAGGCCTGAGACGAAGCCAGCCAGATGGTAGGCATGCGTGCCGATATCGCCGATCGAGCCACCACGACCGTTTTTCTTCGGATCAGTGCGCCAGGCGGCCTGAGCATTGCCTTTTGTCTCAATGGCGGTTGCCATCCATTCCAGCGGGTATTCAACTTGGACGGTACGGATCTTCCCGAGCTGACCGGTCGCAACCATATGCTTGGCTTCATGTATCATCGGATAGCCAGAATAGGTATATGTGACCCCCATGAACCGGCCGCTACTGCGAACCAAGTTTTCGAGCGCGACAGCGTCTTCCAAAGTTGCGGTCAAAGGTTTCTCGCAGATGACGTCGAAACCCGCTTCCAGAAAAGCCTTGGCGATGGGGAAATGAGTGAAATTGGGCGTGCAGATCGCAACGGCATCGATCCGATCCTCACGGCTGCTTTCGCCCGCGATCATCGCCTTGAAATCATCATAGGAGCGCGTGCGATCCAAACCTTCGCTTGCCGCGAAGGCGTGACCGCGGGCAGCATCGACGTCGAATGCGCCAGCGACCAAGGCCCACGCCCTGTCCTGGCGAGCCGCGATACGATGAATATTGCCGATATAGGCGCCGTTGCCGCCCCCCACCATTCCGAGGCGGAGCGGCATTTGCGAAGAAGAGTTTGTCGTCATGGCTGTCCTCAATCAAGTCCGAGCATGGCTCGATTGGCGTCCTTGTTGGCGCCGGATTTCACGAAGTCATCGAACGCACGGTCCGCGACCCTGATAATGTGCTCGCGGATGAACTTTGCGCCTTCCGCGGCACCGTCCTCCGGATGTTTGATGAAGCACTCCCACTCCAGTACCGCCCATCCATCGAAGTCATAGGTTGCCAGTTTGGTGAAGACAGCGCCGAAATCTACCTGACCGTCGCCGAGTGACCGGAATCGTCCGGCGCGCTTCGACCAAGGCTGGAATCCGCCATAGGCGCCCGTTTTGCCGTTCGGCCTGAACTCGGCATCCTTGACGTGGAACATCTTGATGCGCTCGTGGTAGTGATCGATGAATTCCAGATAGTCGAGCGCCTGCAGGACGAAGTGGCTCGGATCGTAGAGGATGTTGCAGCGGCGATGATTGCCGACGCGCTCAAGAAACATCTCGAAGGTCAGTCCGTCGTGGACATCCTCGCAGGGATGGATCTCAAAGCAGAGATCGACGCCCTGTTCATCGAAGTCGTTCAGGATTGGCATCCAGCGCCTTGCAAGCTCATCGAAAGCCTCGTCGACCAGGCCCTCCGGCCATTGCGGATAGGGGTAGAGATAGGGCCACAGCAGCGATCCGGTGAAGCTGACATGGCGATCAATACCGAGATTCCGCGAGGCGCGGGCAGCAAAACGCATTTGTTCCTCAGCCCATGCCCGGCGCCCGGCCGGATTGTTGTGGACATTGGCGGGGGCGAAACTGTCCATGATCCGGTCATGGGCAGGGTGGACGGCAACGAGCTGGCCGGTGATATGCGAGCCCAGTTCGGTCACTTCAAGGCCACTTTCCGCCAGCACCCCCTTGAGGTCATCGCAATACGTCTTGCTTTCGGCTGCCATCTTCATATCGATCAGGCGATTATCCCAGGTCGGGATTTGAACGCCGGCGAAACCTCTGGCCGCGACCCACCTGGAGAGGCTGGAAAGCGAGTTATAGGGGGCTTCGTCAGCTGCGAATTGGGCGAGATAGATGCCCGGTCCCTTGATCGTTTTCATGCTTTTTTCCTATTCGGATAAGGCTTCTGCCGGCGCCGGGGGGCCGCCGTCATAGGCTCCCCAGACCGATTGATCGAAATGAACGACGGAGCCTGTCATCATTCCCGAATCGTTCGATGCGAGAAAGAGGACGGCCCGGGCGACTTCTTCGGGCGCCAGAATGCGGCCAAAGGGTTGCGCCGCCGCGGCCGTGGCGAGCCAGTTGGGGTCGGCCCCGTGGTATTCGCGCTGAATGCGATCTTCGCCGTCAGACGCCATCCAACCGATATCGAGCTGGTTCACGCGGATCTGGTTGCGCATCAGGGCGTAGCCGGAGTTCCGGGTGAGCGTCGCCAGCGCACCCTTCGACGCAGAATAGGGAGCTAGAAATGGCTGGCCCGCATGCTCCGATGTCGAGCCGATATTGACCATACTGCCCTTGACGCCACCACGGATCATCAGTCTCGCCGCTTCCTGCATCAGAAAGAACGGTGCCCGAACGTTGACGGCGAACATTCGATCGAAAAGATCTGGAGACGAATTCAAAAGATTGCCTCGGTCAGTGAGGCCCGCGGCATTGACCAGAATATCGACTCTGCCGAATTCGGAGTCCGCTTTGGCGATGATCGACCGGCAATCTTCGACCTTCTCAAGATCCGCCGGGACAAATGTCACCGGCACCCCGGTTTCGCTCGTTATCGAGGCCGCAACGGCGTTGCCTTTCCCGGCATTTCGTCCGCAGGTGATGATGCCGGCGGCACCTGCTTTGGCGAAAAGTCGCGCAATTGCCGCACCCAGTCCCTGCGTCCCACCCGTGACGACGGCGATTTTTCCCTCGATACTGTTCATCTCAGACACCTACGCGCTGCTTCTGGCGGATCTTTTCCTGATCAGCGCGTGCTTTTTGAACGGATTCACGCTCCGAGACCTCAGGAACGCCGACGTCCCAATCCGCATCGCCCGGCACCCAGGCATGGGCATCGGTGACGAGGGTGATGACCGTCGTCCGGTCGGTCGTTTGTGCCCACTCCATTGCGGTTTTCAGATCGGCAAGGCTTTCGCAGCGCCGGGCGAGCGCACCCATCGATTCAGCATGTTTGACGAAGTCGACGGCAAAAGGCTCCTTGACGCGGCAATCTTTGATGAGATTGTTGAAACCAGGCACGCCCTTGAACTGTTGGAGACGATTGATGACGGCATAACCGCCGTTGTCGCAGACGACGACTATCATCTTGTGGCCCGTCAATACCGTCGAATAGATGTCGGAGTTCATCATCATGTAGGTGCCGTCGCCGATCATCACGATCGGCGTGCCGTTACCGGCTTTCGCCATCGCATGGCCCCAACCTGCTGCGATCTCGTATCCCATGCAACTGAAGCCGAATTCGCAGTCGAACGTGTTGGGATTCTTGACGCGCCAGCCCTTGGTCACCTCACCGGGTGTGCCGCCTGCCGCTGCGATCAGCGTATCGTTCGGCTTTGAGGTTTCGTTGACGATGCCGACCACCTGCGCGTAGGTCGGGATCGGCCCATTCGTGACCGCTTGATGCCGATCGAGGAGCTTGTTCCAATCGGCAAATAGCGACTGCGCCTTCGGAAGCAGCGCCGGATCGGCCTTCCAGTCACCGAGAGCCTCGTCCAGTTCAATCACCGTTTCGAGAGCATCCCCGACGACGGCAAGTGCGCGATGCTTTACCGCGTCAAAGCGCGCGGCATTGATCGAAATGAACTTTGCATCCTGCTGAAACACGGTCCATGAACCGGTTGTGAAGTCCTGCAATCGTGTACCGATCGCCAGAATGACATCCGCCTCACCGGCAAGCGCATTCGCCGAGGTTGATCCAACGATCCCGATGGGGCCGGCGTGAGCGGGATGGTTGTGCGTCATCGCGCCTTTGCCGGCGATTGTTTCGACGATCGGGATGCCGCGTTTGACAGCAAATTCCGCGACCTTCTCTTCGGCCGACGAATAGCGGACGCCACCTCCCGAAATGATCAGCGGTCTCTTCGCGGCCTGGAGCAATGCGGCTGCTTCCACAAGCCTTATTCTGTCGGCACGGGGGCGGGGTATGGACCATACAGCGGGCTCGAAGAACGCGGCGGGATAGTCGAACGCGACTTCCTGAGCATCCTGTGCAAGGCCAATGAATGCGGGACCGCAGTCTGCGGGATCAAGCATCGTGGCGATTGCCTGCGGCAAGGATGAGATGATCTGTTCAGGCAAAACGATGCGATCCCAATATCTGGTGACTGACTTGAAGGCGTCGTTGACCGTCACGGTCGGGTCACTGAAATGCTCAACCTGCTGAAGAACTGGATCGGGAATTCGGTTTGCGAACGTATCTCCCGCGATCAGGAGCACCGGCAGGCGGTTGGCATGGGCTGTGCCAGCCGCTGTCACCATGTTGGCCGCACCGGGTCCGATCGAGGTCGCCGCGACCATCAATTGGCGTCGGCGTTTGGCTTTGGCAAAAGCGATCGCTGCGAGTGCCATCGACTGCTCATTTTGACCGCGCCAGGTTGGCAACTGATCCTGCACCGACTCCAGCGCCTCCGACAAGCAAGTCACGTTGCCGTGACCGAAAATGCCGAACACGCCGGCAAAAAGCGGTAAGCGCTCGCCATCGATCTCCGTGAATTGATTGCATAAGTAGCGCACAAGCGCCTGCGCCATCGTCAGGCGTACGGTCTTCCGGGACATCCGGTCTCCTCCCATGGATCATGTTTTTTCGACGTTACGAAATATTAATTGACAAAGCAATAGTTCCGCAACAATCATTGCAAAAATAGAAATGGGAGGATCTTGATGTTGAAAATTGCCGTTCTCGGCTGCGGCCGTATTGGCCGCATGCACGCCGAAAACATAGCTGCCCATCCGCGGGCGACGCTTGCGGGCGTCTTCGACGTTCATCGCTCTGCGGCAGACGATGTTGGGAGCAAACACGGTGTGGCCGTCTTTGATTCTGCCGAGCGATTGTTCTCCAGCAGCGCCGTTGATGCGGTCCTGATCGCCACGTCGACACCGACACACGCAGATTTCATCGAGAAAGCCGTCGCGGCCGGCAAGCCGATATTATGCGAAAAGCCGATCGATTTGAGCCTCAAGCGTGTCCAGCAATGTGCGGAGGCAATTGGGACGACCAGCGTACCGATCATGCTCGGTTTTGTCCGCCGCTTCGATCCCGGCCACAGGGCGGCGCGCGATGCAATCCGTGCAGGCGATATCGGGGACCTTCATCAGGTCGTTATAACCTCGCGCGACCCCGGAATGCCGCCGGTCGCCTATACCGAAGCATCCGGCGGCATCTTTCGCGACATGACCATCCATGACTTCGATATGGCACGGTTCATGCTCGGCGAAGAGGTGATCGAGGTTTCGGCCGTGGGTAGCCGCCTTGTCGATCCGGTTCTTATGCAGCGATTGGACGACTACGACACCGTGACGGTCGTCCTCAAGACCGCATCGGGCAAGCAATGCATCATCAATAATTCTCGCCAGGCCGTCTACGGCTATGACCAGCGGGTTGAGGCGCTCGGCACAAAGGGAATGGTCGTCTCCGAAAATCGCCGCCCAAACATGACGACGCTGCACTGTGCCGATTTCACCGGCAAAGGCGCGCCGCTTCTCAACTTCTTCATCGATCGCTACGCCGAGGCCTTCATGGCTGAAATCAGCGCTTTCGTCGATGCGATTGGCGCCGGCAAGGCTCCGGAGGTCGGATTTGAGGATGGTCGTCAGGCTCTGATCCTGGCCGAAGCGGCAATCAAATCCGCGGCCGAAGGCCGCGCCATAAAAACCAGCGAAATTGGGTGACCCATGTATCAGAAGTTTGGACTCTATATCGACGGCAACTGGCGCCGTGCATCCGACGGAGCAACGGCTGACGTCCTAAGCCCCGTCACTCAGAGCGCTCTTGGCGCAGTTCCCGTAGCGACGACCGCTGACACGCAGGAAGTCCTGGCTGCAGCCAGCAAAGGCTTCGCGGCTTGGCGGACGACGGCCGCTTTCGCCCGTGCCGACGCCCTGCATCGGATTGCCGACGAGATGCTCCGCCGTGCCGATGAGGCGAAAAGGATGATTTCCGCCGAGACCGGCAAGCCGATCGCGCAGTCAGAGCGCGAATGGGGACTGTCCATCGATCAGTTTCGGTGGTTCGCGGAAGAGGCACGCCGCATCTATGGCCGGATCATTGAATCGCGCGTGCCGGGTGGTCGCTTCGAGGTGTCGCGTGAGCCGGTCGGCATCGTTGGCGCCTTTACCGCTTGGAATTTTCCCGCGGCACTCGTCGCCCGCAAGGCGGCACCGGCGCTTGCGGCGGGTTGTGCAATCATTATCAGACCGTCGACCCAGACGCCGGGCGTTGCCATGGTCATGGTCGATTGCATGCGGGCGGGCAACTTGCCCGATGGCGTCGTCAATCTCGTCGTCGGTCCGACAGCGACGACCTACGTGCCAATCATGGCGGACAGGTCGGTGCGCAAGGTGTCCCTGACCGGCTCGACACGCGTTGGTCAGCAGATGATCCGCGATGCCGCCGATACAGTGAAGAAAGTATCGATGGAACTCGGCGGCAACGCTCCGCTGATCGTCTATGACGACGCCGATCTCGAGCTCGCACTGAACGTGTCCGTGCCGACAAAGTTTGCAAATGCTGGCCAGGTTTGCGTGACCCCGGATCGCTTCTTCGTGCATGAACGCTTGCACGACGCGTTTGTTGACGGGTTCGTTTCCCGCACAAACGCGCTCAAACTCGGCGACGGCCTCGATCCTTCCGTGCAAATGGGGCCTCTGATCAATGGCGGACGCCTATCGGAGATTGAGTCGATTGTCTCGGATGCTGTGAAAGCAGGTGCGCACGTTGCGGCGGGCGGCGAACGCGCGTCGGAATTCAACGCTGGTCATTTCTACAAGCCAACCGTTCTGACCAATGTCACCGACGATATGAAAGTCTTCGCCGACGAGAATTTTGGCCCCATTGCCGCAATCACACGGTTTAACGAGGAGGATGAAGTTCTTTCGCGCGCCAACGCTTCAGACATGGGACTGTCGGCCTACGCTTTTACCCGGTCGCCGGATCGGGCGCGGCGAACGGTATCGGCGCTGAAGGCAGGGATGGTCGGTATTAACAGCTTTGCGCTGGCGGCGTCCGAGGCACCGTTTGGCGGCACCAACCATTCCGGCATGGGCAGAGAGGGCGGGATTGAAGGCATTGGCGACTATCTCGACACCAAGCTTGCCCAGATCGTGTTTTGAGGGCTGCCGGTATGATCAAGAACAGGTTGAAGGAAATCTGGGCTCAAGGTCGCCCCTCGATCAATGGTTGGCTGTCAATCGGCAATGCGTTCACGGCGGAGATCATGGCAGCTCAAGGCTATGACTCGGTCTCGATCGACATCCAGCATGGTGCGCTGGACTACGGTTCGGTGCTGCCGATGTTTCAGGCCATGCGCGCCTCCGGTGTCGTGCCAATGGCACGCGTGCCTTGGCTGGAGCCCGGCATTATCATGAAGGTGCTGGATGCAGGCGCCTATGGCGTGATCTGCCCGATGGTCAACACTGCCGTACAGGCGGCCGAATTCGTCAGCTATCTACGCTATCCGCCTCACGGTCAGCGCAGTTTCGGGCCGACACGCGTCAGCTTCGCCGCCGGGCCGAACTATGCGGCTGAGGCGAATGGAGAAGTCCTTGCTTTCGCCATGGTCGAAACCAAGCAAGCGATGGAGAACCTCGATGCAATTGCCGCAACGCCACGGTTGGATGGCATTTATGTCGGTCCAGCCGATCTGACCTTCAGTTTGACCGACGGTCGGCTTGCGCCGGCCTTCGATCGCGAAGAGCCGGAAATGATCGACGCTCTCCAGCGCATCGTCGCTGTTTGCAAGAAGAATAAAATTCGCGCCGCCCTTCATTGCGGCACGCCGGAATATGCCGCCCGCGCCATTCAGTGGGGTTTCGATATGACAACTGTGTCCGGCGACACCAGACTGTTGGCGGCTGCAGCGGCGGCGAGCGTCGCGAAGTTCCGCGACCTCGTAGGACAGACGGCGGGTATAGCTGAAAAGGGGGCCTACTGATGCCCCATATTCTCATTGCGGGAAAGTTGCATCCGTCAGGCATGGCGCTCTTGAAAAGCGCTCCGGGCGTGACGTTCGACTACGTGGAAGAAGTGTCGGAGCAATCCTATCATCCATTTATCAGCAAGGCTGACGCCCTGGTGTTGCGCACGCAGCCGCTTTCAGCATCGACTGTTGCGAATGCGGACCGCTTAAAGATCGTCTCACGCCATGGCGTTGGATACGATGCCGTACATCTGGCATCGCTCAATGAAAGAGGCATTGCACTTGCAGTAGTCGGCGACGTGAATTCGGTGTCGGTGGCGGAACACGCCATGATGTTGATCCTGTCGGCGGCGAAACGGGTTCTTCGCGGCGATCGTGCCGTGCGCAATCCATCGGAATGGGGATGGCGGAATCGGCTGGAGGCGGAAGAGATTTCGGGAAAGCGCCTGCTGATCATCGGGTTCGGTCGCATTGGGCGTCATCTCTCCAGAATGGCCGCCGGCTTTGGCATGGAGATCCGAGCTTTTGATCCTTATCTGCAGGCCCAAGGCTGGCCCGGGGGGGCGGTCTTGCCCGAGGGCAGCCTCCTCAATGGCCTTCGGTGGGCTGACGTAATCTCGGTCAATGTTCCAAAGGCCGATCGACCGATAATAACCAAAGATGAACTTGCCGCGATGAACCCCGGTGCCATCCTCGTCAATACAGCCCGCGGTGGTGTTGTCGATGAGGCAGCTTTGATCGAAGCACTGCAATCCGGTCGTCTCGGCGCAGCAGGGCTCGACGTTTTTGACGACGAACCACCATCTGAGGATTGCCGCCTTCTAGCATTCGATCAGGTGGTGCTGTCACCGCATATCGCCGGACTGACCCGTGAATGCGGTGAGCGGATGGCCGTAGCATCGGTTCAAAATGTGCTCGATTTTTTTGCCGGAAGAATAGATCCGAGCCTCGTTGTGAACGCCCAGTACTTGCAAGCGACCTAGGCCAGCAAGTCGATAAGTTACAATCTGAATGTTGTGAGGGCCTGGCTTCCGCGCCCACGAAATTCTATGCGCAACTAGCAATGAAAATTGCACGTATTAAAAATGACATTAAGCATTGAAATATGGTTTGACTCAGTGATTATTGCTGATTAGTCTATTTTGCAATGGTTGTTGCAAATGAGGTTCTCGACAGCAATCATGGGCAGGCAGAAGTTTGGCGCTGGGAGGCGTCGTTCCTAGAAAATCTGTCGGTCCTGGATGCACTTTGTTCCATGGGAGGTAAGAGATGGAACGTCTGATCCGTGGCCTTATGGCCACAACAGTTATCGCAGTCGCAATGGGCGGCGCGGCAGTCGCGCAGGACAAGGCGAAAGTCTTCTTCTTGTTGCCAAATCAAACGACAATTCGCTTCGAAAGCCGCGATGCGCCGTTCTTCGTTCAGGCGATGAAGGAAAAGGCGCCCGACGTTGAAGTCGTGGTTCAGAATGCGCAGGGCGATCCCAATAAACAGCAGGCTCAGGTCGAAGATGCGATCGCTCAGGGGGCAAAGGTCATTCTGCTCACGTCTGCAGACGCGAACCTTGCCGCCGGTGAGCTTGCCGCGGCGGCCAAGGCGAATGTTCCTGTCGTTCTCTACGATCACGATGCTGTCGGCGGAAAGGCCGAAGCCCACATCGTCTTCGACTCGCTGGCGGTTGGTCAGGCGCAGGGCAAACGCGCTGCGGAACTGATCAAGGCCATGTCGAAATCGCCGGTCAAGGTTGCACGCGTCAAGGGTAACCAGGGCGAGTACGGCACCGGGCAATACGAAAAAGGCCAGAATGAATTTCTTCAGCCGCTGATCGACTCCGGAAAGGTCAAGGTCGTTTGCGAACAGTACACGCAGAACTGGGATCCGGTGCTGGCTCAGAACTTCGCCGAAGATTGCCTGACGAAGAATGGTGGCGACGTCGACGTCTTTCTCGGCATGAATGACGGCACTACCGGTGGGTCTGTTGCGGCGCTGATCTCCCAGGGAGCAAAGCCGGGAGAGAAGCTCGTCACCGGCGGCCAGGATGCCACGGTAGAGGCGCTCCGCTACATCGCGCAAGGCTGGCAGGACAACTCCGTTCTCAAGGACCTGAAGGTCCAGGCAAACGAAGCCGCGGAAGTCGTCGCATCGATCGTTGCGGGCAAGGGGGTGCCGAAAGACCTGGTCAACGGCAAGGTCAACAACACCTTCATGGACGTCCCGGCCGTGTTCCTGCCGGTGAGCAACATCACGAAGGACAATCTTGGCGACGTGGTCTCGAAGAGCGTTTGGACCTGGGCAGAAATCTGCAAAGGCATCGAAACGGCCGACGTCTGCAAGAAAAATCTTTAATTTGATCGGTTGTTGCGGGGGAGGGCGGCGCGGCCGTCTTCCTCCGTTGCAGGATCAAGACCCTTCCGAGGATGACATGACCGTGACCGATTCAGGGCGTTCACAGGATAAAGCCCTTTCAACCAAAAAGTCTGTTCCGCTCATTTCGATGCGCAACATTCACAAATCGTTCGGCTCGGTTCACGCCCTGCGAGGAGCCTCCGTTGAAGTCCATGCCGGCGAAATCGTCGCGATGGTGGGCGATAACGGCGCGGGTAAATCGACGCTCGTGAAGGTGATGGCAGGCGTCTACGCGGCTGACTCCGGAGAATATGAGATCGAAGGTAAGCCGGTTACGATCCGAACCCCGGCGGATGCCACTGCGCAAGGCATTGCGACGGTCTATCAGGATCTTGCGCTCTGCAACAATCTGGACGCTGTCCAGAATCTGTTTCTCGGTCGTGAATTGACCGGCTCGGGCATTTTCGGCCGCCGCATCCGCCGCGCGGAATGCGAAGTGCGCGCCCGCGAAGTCATGACGAGAATGCGTCTGGGCAACCTTTCGCTGACCCGGCCCGTTGGCGCCATGTCCGGCGGCCAACGTCAGAACATCGCGATAGCAAGATCCATTCTTTGGAAGCCCAAGGTGGTCATCCTCGACGAGCCCACCGCAGCCCTTAGCCACTCGGCGGCGCAACAGGTCGCAGACCTTATCCGCGGCCTGGCCGATGATGGACTGGGTATCGTCATTGTCAGTCACGACATCCACCACTTTGTCGTGAATTCGACCGACCGCATCGAAGTCATGCGACTTGGCGCGAATGCGGCGAGCTTTCGCTCCAAGGATGTGACCGGGGAAATGGTCGTCAACGCGATGGTCGGCGGCAACGAGGGTGTCAATCTTGCCGGCTGACCAGAACTCTTTCCATAGTCAAGGAACGAATACCATGGCCTCCATCTCCACAACCGCCGCGCCGAAGCGACGCACTTTCGGAGAGCTTCTCAACAGCGATCTGCGGGCGCTGCCCGTGGTCATCGCGCTGATCGCGCTGTGGATCTTCTTTGCCACTCAGAGCGATATTTTCCTCACGCCGCGAAATCTATCGAACCTGCTTCAGCAATCGACGGTCGTCGGCATGATGGCGCTCGGTTTGATGTTTGTCCTCCTGGTTAAGGAGATCGATCTTTCGATCGCGGCAATACATGGGGTCACGGCAGTCTTCAGCGCAAAGCTGATCGTCGATTATGGTTTCTCGCCCTGGCTGGCGCTGCCTGTTGCAATTGTGATCGGCGCAGCGATCGGGTCTTGTTCCGCGCGGTGGGTAAACTGGGTGGGAGTGCCATCGTTCGTCGTCACCCTGGGCCTGGGGCTTGCACTCAACGGCATTCAATTGCTTCTGCTTCCTGCGACCGCGCGTTATGCCTTGATGGGGACAGGGGTTGAATACATAGCGCAGACGACTGTCGCAGGCGCCAGCGCCTGGATCGCCTGGGCAGTTGGGTTGATACTGCTCGGAGGGTTGATTTTTTCTGGCGTCGTCCGGCGACAGCGAGCAGGCCTTGAAGTATCGATTCTTCATAGCGTGCTGCTTCCTCTCCTCGGAGCAGGCATTCTGGGGGCACTGGTTGTGCTCGTCCTCAATGCCAGTCAAGGCATTCCGTTGCCCGTTCTGATCTTTGTGTTTCTCCTTGGTATCGGCGGCTATGTCTTAGGCGAAACTCAATTCGGCCTTTATCTATATGCGGTTGGAAATAATGACGAAGCGGCACGCCGAGCCGGCATCAACGTGCCACTCATTCGAATGGCTGCCTTTGCAATCGCCGGCGGTATTGCGGCAATTGCTGGGATCGTTGCATCGTCGAGAACTCTCGGCGTCGGTGTCTTCTCTGGCGGCGGCGTCGGCGGTGGAACACTGTTGCTGGAATCAATCGCGGCGGCGGTCATCGGTGGCGTGAGCCTGTTCGGGGGGCGAGGCGCTATCCACGCAGCGCTCTTGGGAGCCCTGGTCATCGGCACGGTCCAAAACGGCCTTAATCTCATGGGCGTGGAGAACGAAGTTCGTCTGATCGTCACCGGGCTTCTGCTGGTCCTCGCCGTTTCCATAGACAAGATCATTGAAAAGCTGACGGGACAACAGTCCTTTTGATCTTGCGCTGCAAGGGTTGCGGGCGGCTCCGGTAGCCGCCCGGCAAGGCAGATCGATTTGACATTGCCAATCTTTTGCTGTTCAGCGCATGATGCGATGAGATTTGCAGGTTTAGGAAATGGCGAAGATCGAACCACCGCGAGATTACGAGGAATTCATTCGTCTGGTCCATGACCGCTACGGCGACATGAGCAAAACCTATCAGAAAATCTCAGTCTATCTTACCCAGAGCCCGAATGATGTGGCAGTCCTCTCTGTCAATGCGATCGCGGAGCGCTGTGGCATTCACGCCTCCAGCTTCGTCCGTTTCGCCCAGTACCTCGGCTATGAGGGCTTCAAGGATCTGCAAGGCTTGTTTCAGCGCCGGCTCTCCACCGCCGCTCCTGGTTTCGAAGCGCGAAAGAAGGCATTGGAGACGGAGCTCGGTGCGCGGACGGATAGAAGCGAGGCGGGATTCCTTCGCGACCTCGTGGTGAGGGATATAGCGTCCTTACAGGACATTCTTGCGCAAATTTCCGGTGAGGACTTGGCCACAGCGGTCGACCTTCTGGAAAAAAGCGAGACAATCTTCTTAATCGGTCAGCTGCGTTCAGCGCCAGTGGTTGAATTGCTGCGGTACGTTCTTACCATGCTTGGAAAGCGGTGTGTTCTTCTCGACCCAGGTGGTGGGCTTGCCACATATATGGGGCGTACGATGAAGGATACGGATCTCCTCTTTGCCGTATCGTTTCGTTTCTATGCGACTGAAGTTGTGAACGTGGTGGAAGATGCGGCCGCCCGGGGCATTTCTATCGTCGCCATTTCCGATAGCACACTTTCACCTTTGGCCAAGTCTGCGACGGTTCTCTTCCCTGTCCCGGAGCATGAATACACGTTCTCGCGCTCTCTTGCTGCTCCGATGTGCCTGGCCCAGGCTTTGACTGTTGCGTTGGCAAGCCGCCTCCAGGGCAGCAAGGATGATCCTCGTATTCCGATCGTTACCGGACAATAGCGCGCCCATTTCCCTAAAAATCCAATCCGTCGATTCGACTGCCGCTTCCGCCGGCCCTGTGCTTTCAGATCAGCTTCAGCCCCTTCAGGCTGACATGGCCGTCCTTGCCGATGATGACGTGGTCGTGGACGGTGATATCGAGCGCCTTGGCCGCCTCGATGATCACCTTGGTCATGTCGATGTCGGCACGTGAGGGCGTCGGGTCGCCGGACGGGTGGTTGTGGACGAGGATGATCGCCGTTGCCGAAAGCTCGAGCGCGCGCTTGACCACTTCGCGCGGATAGACCGGCGTATGGTCGACCGTGCCGCGGCCCTGCACCTCGTCGGCGATCAGCACATTGCGCTTGTCGAGGAAGAGGATGCGGAATTGTTCGCGGGTCTCGTGCGCCATGGCGGCGTGGCAGTATTGAATGACCGAAGACCAGGAGGAGAGCACCTGCTTGCTTCTGATCTCGCTTTTCAGCGTCCGGTGGGCCACCGTCGAGATCAGTTTCAGGTCGAGCGCCACGGCCTCGCCGACGCCCTTCACCTCGGTCAGCAGCGCCGCCGGCGCGCCAAAAACGCCGGAAAGCGAGCCGAAGCGTTCGATCAGCGCCTTGGCGATCGGCTTGGTGTCGCGCCGCGGGATCAGGCGAAAGAGCAGGAGTTCAAGGATTTCATAGTCGGCAAGGGCGATGTCGCCCTGTTCGCGGAAGCGGTCACGCAGCCGCTCGCGATGGCCGTGATAATGCTCCTGAGCGGCGAGCGAAGCGGGCAGGGCGGCCTTGGCGTTCGGCGCGGTCGGTTTTTGCGGCTGTCCGCCGAAGAACGAGCGTTCGTCGGCGGCAACAGGCTCTTCGGTCTCAAAAGGCAGCTCGTCGTCGGAAGATGTCGCAACCGGCCTCTTCGCCATCGGATCGTCACCCGGCAAACGATGGCAAGCCCGGGCGGTCGAGCCCGCCTGGCGACAGCGTAAAGATCTCGCAGCCGTCGGAGGTGACGCCGATGGTGTGTTCGTACTGCGCCGAAAGCGACCGGTCGCGGGTGACCGCCGTCCAGCCGTCGGCCAGCACCTTCACATGCGGCCGGCCGAGATTGATCATCGGCTCGATGGTGAAGATCATGCCTTCGCGCAGTTCCGGCCCTTCATTGGCGCGGCCGTAATGCAGGATATTCGGTGAATCGTGGAACAGCCGGCCGACGCCGTGGCCGCAGAAATCGCGCACCACCGAACAACGCTCGGCCTCGGCATAGGTCTGGATCGCCTCGCCGATTGCGCCGGTGCGGGCGCCGGGCCTGACGGCGGAAATGCCGCGCATCAGCGATTCATAGGTGACCTCGAGCAGTCGCTCGGCGGCGCGCTTGATCGTTCCCACCGGATACATCCGGCTGGAATCGCCGTGCCAGCCGTCGAGCACGAAGGTGACGTCGATATTGACGATATCGCCCTCACGCAGCGGCTTGTCGTTCGGAATGCCGTGGCAGACAACGTGGTTGATCGAGGTGCAGGTCGATTTGGTGTAGCCGCGATAATTCAGCGTCGCCGGGTGGGCGCCGTGATCCATGCCGAAATCGAAGACGAACCGGTCGATGTCATCGGTCACCAGCCCCGGCTTGACGATGTCGGCCAGCGCATCGAGGCAGCGCGCCGTCAGCTGGCATGCCCTGCGCATGCCTTCGAATGCTTGCGCGTCGTAAAGCCGGATGGCGCCCGTATTCTTCGAGGGCGCGGAAGAGGCTTCGATATAGTTCACCATTGCAGGGCCTTAGCGGAGAATATTAGAATTGTTCATAATGTAGCTATGCCGGGTTCGTCCATCGCGATCAACCGTCGGGACGAGATTTCTCAGCAGATCCTAATCGCATAGCGGGCAGCCTCCCGCATCGGCTCATCGTCAAATCCTCGGACAGGATGGAATATCCACAATCTTCTCAAGAGGATAGGATTGATTGCATGAAGCCTCCTCGCTACTCACCGATTGGTGACAGTGGGGAAGGGTCGTTCGTGCTTGATGAAGCGGTAAAACTTGAAAATTTGCCTGAGGCCGGCGGCGAGCCGGAGCGGCGAGTGCGCGATCGGGGCGCCACCGAGCGCGCCATCCTTGCCGCCGCCAAGGGATTGCTGGCCGAGGAGGGCTTCCAGAATTTCGGCATCAATGCGGTCGCCCGCCGCGCCGGTTGCGACAAGCAGCTGATCTATCGTTATTACGGCGGTCTTGACGGTCTGGTCGAGGCGATCGGCGCCGATCTCGGCACTTGGGTGAAGGATCGCATTCCCGAAGATGCCGGCGGCATGTTCCTGTTGACCTATGGCGACCTGATGGAGCGGCTGTCGCTTCTCCTGCTCGACGCTTTGAGAAACGATCCGCTGATGCGCCGCATCCTCGCCTGGGAGATATCTGAGAACACCGAGCAGGTGAGGCGGCTTTCCGAAGCGCGTTCGAAGGCTTTGGCTCTCTGGCTGGAGCGCATGCGCGGCTCGCTGGCGCCGCCGAAAGGTGTTGATGCCGCGGCCGTCAATGCCGTCATCATCGCCGCGATCCAGCATCTCGTGCTTGCCGCAGCAAGCGGCGGGCAGTGCGCCGGTCTGTCGCTGAAGACGCCGAAGGACTGGGAGAAGGCGGCGATGGCGCTGAAGCGCATCGTGCGCGGCGTCTACGGCTGACAGCTCATTCATCCACAGGCAGCGGCTGCCGCGTTAACCTTAATGAATGGTTTACGTTGCCTGGCCTGGGTTAACCCGACAGTGTGAAGGGGAGCAGAGATGGAATGAGTAAGAGCCCCCGAGTTGACATCAATGGGAACCAGGATCGCCAAAGCCGCCTTTCTCGTGACTGCGATGATGTTCTTCGCGGTCCTGGCGCTGGATATCGCAATTCCGACGCTGGTGCTGTGCATCATGGCATTGTCGACCCGGTTGGTTTCCCTCGATCTGCCCGTCGCGCGCAAGCATGGAGGTGAGGCCGCATGAAGTGGTTTCTGATCTTCTGGGCCGGCCCCATCGTCTTTCTGGGCGGATGGTACTGGCTCTCCTATTACGACATGAATTTCGGCATCTTCATGCTGTCGCGGCAGGTCCATGACCTGACGTTCCAGCTCTATGGCGAGGCGCTCGGCATTCCGCCGGAAAACATTCCGCCGCTCGTTGCCCGCGCCATCGCCGTCGACAGTCTCGTCGTCTTCGCCATCCTCGGCTTCCGGAAACGCAGGTCGATCGTCGCCTGGTGGAAGGCGCGTCAGCTGAATTCGTCTCCATCGGATCTCGCCAGCAAGGAAAGCCTGTCGAGCGCGCCTTGAAGGATGAAGCTCGCGGCGGCCGAATCGATCCGTTCGGCCCGTTTGGCGCGCGAGACGTCCATTTCGAGCAGCGTCCGTTCAGCCGCCACCGTCGATAACCGCTCGTCCCAGTAGACAAAGGGCAGCGCCGTCTTCTGCTCCATATTGCGCACGAAGGCGCGCGTCGCCTGCACCCGCGGACCTGCCGATCCGTCCATGTTCATCGGCAGACCGATGACGAAACCCGCGACCTTTTCCGATTGTGCAAAATCCATGAGCGCCTGCGCATCGATGGTGAACTTGACGCGCCGGATCACCGGGCGGGGCGTGGCGAAACGCCGCCCGAGATCGGACATCGAAAGCCCGATCGTCTTGGTGCCGAGATCGAGGCCGGCAATGGCCTGCCGCGGGGCAAGCGTCTCGGCCATTTCCTCGATCGTCAGCACCGTCATCGCCATTTCATCCCGTCAAAAGAAATTGAAGTCGCCACCGCTTTTCTTTGCGGCCGCATGAGATATGTCCATAGAGCATGATGCCGAAAAGTGTGAGCGGTTTTCTCATGACATCATGCTCCAATTGTTTGATTGAGATGCGGATTCAGATTTTAGGCAGATCCGGCCTGAAATCATCTGGACCTTCCCGAACGGGCTTTTGCATCACGTAATAAAGGAGAGATTTGATGAAGATCACCTGGCTTGGCCATTCCGCCTTCCGCATCGAGATCGGAAAAGCGACGATCCTGCTCGATCCGTTCCTCAGCCATAACGCTTCCTTCTCCGGCCAGGATATCAAGGATGTCTCTGCAGGCGTTACTCATATCCTGCTGACGCATGGGCACGGCGACCATGTCGGCGATACAGTGGCGCTTGCCAAGGAAACCGGCGCCGTCGTTCTCGCCAATGCCGATCTTGCCGCCTGGCTCGGCTCCAAGGGTCTCGACAGGCTCGAGATGGGCAATACCGGCGGCACGATCGCGCTCGGCAGTTTCTCGGCGACCTTCACCAATGCGCTGCACTCGTCTGCCCAGATCACCGAAGACGGCGTCTCGCATGCGCTCGGCAATGCCAACGGCCTGATGCTGCATTTCGAGGATGAAGCCTCGATCCTCGCCATGGGTGATACCGACATCTTCGCCGACATGGCGCTGATCAATGAGTTGCACCAGCCCGATATCGGCCTCGTGCCGATCGGCGACCGCTTCACCATGGGCGGCGCCGTGGCGGCCCTTGCCTGCCGGCGCTATTTTAACTTTAAGACCGCGATTCCCTGCCATTACGGCACCTTCCCGATCATCGAGCAGACGGCCGATAAATTCGTTGCCGGCATGGAGGGATCGAAGACGGATGTGAAGGCGCTGAAGCCCGCGGAGAGCCTGTCGATCTGACGAAATCCCGTTGCACCGGGCGGACATGGCCTTTATAGCGGGTAGGAAAAATCCCATCCGGAGAATGCCATGTCCGTCGACCTTGCCACCGTGAAGCGCGTTGCCCACCTTGCCCGTATTGCCGTCTCCGAGGACGAGGCAAATCGCATGGTCGGCGAGCTGAACGGTATCCTGGGCTTCGTCGAGCAGCTCTCCGAAGTCAATGTCGATGGCGTCGAAGCGATGACATCCGTCACCCCGATGGCGATGAAGAAGCGGACGGATGAGGTGACCGACGGCAGCAAGGCCGCCGATATCGTTGCCAATGCGCCCGTCACCGATCACAATTTCTTCCTGGTGCCGAAAGTCGTCGAATAGGGCTTCAAGCCTCTTTCCGACCCCTGTTGCCATTTTCAGATCTAAAGCGAAAACATCATGAGCGAACTCACCAGCCTGACCATTGCCGAAGCCCGCCGCAAGCTGCGCGCCAAGGAAATCACCGCACTCGAACTGACCGAGGCCTATATCTCGGCGATCGATGCGGCCAATGGTCATCTTAACGCCTATATCAAGGTGACGCCGGATCTCGCCCGCCTGATGGCGAAGAACTCCGACGAGCGCATCGCTGCCGGCAAGGCCGGCGAACTCGAAGGCATCCCGCTCGGCATCAAGGATCTCTTTGCCACGGTAGGCGTCCACACCCAAGCCTGCAGCCATATTCTCGATGGTTTCGAGCCGCGCTATGAATCGACCGTCACGCAGAACCTCTGGGATGACGGCGCCGTCATGCTCGGCAAGCTGAATATGGACGAGTTCGCCATGGGCTCCTCCAACGAGACCTCGCATTATGGCGCGGTGATCAACCCCTGGCGTGCAGCAGGGTCCAACCAGCAGCTCGTTCCCGGCGGCTCCTCCGGCGGCTCGGCCGCGGCCGTTGCCGCGCATCTTTGCGCCGGCGCCACCGCAACCGATACCGGCGGCTCGATCCGCCAGCCCGCCGCCTTTACCGGCACCGTCGGCATCAAGCCGACCTATGGCCGCTGCTCACGCTGGGGCACCGTCGCCTTCGCCTCCTCGCTCGACCAGGCGGGCCCGATCGCCCGTGACGTGCGCGATGCCGCCATCCTTCTGAAGTCGATGGCCAGCGTCGACGCCAAGGACACGACGTCGGTCGATCTGCCCGTTCCGGATTATGAGGCAGCCCTTGGTCAGTCGCTGAAGGGCATGAAGATCGGCATTCCAAGCGAATACCGGGTCGACGGCATGCCTGAGGAGATCGAGACCCTCTGGCGTCAGGGCATCGCCTGGCTGAAGGATGCCGGCGCCGAAATCGTCGACATCACGCTGCCGCACACCAAATACGCACTTCCGGCCTATTACATCGTCGCTCCGGCCGAGGCATCATCGAATCTGGCGCGGTACGACGGCGTGCGCTACGGCCTGCGCGTCGACGGCAAGGATATCGTCGACATGTACGAGAAGACGCGCGCCGCCGGCTTTGGCCAGGAAGTCAAGCGCCGTATCATGATCGGCACCTATGTGCTGTCGGCCGGTTATTACGACGCCTATTATATCCGCGCCCAGAAGGTCCGCACGCTGATCAAGCGCGATTTCGAACTCGCCTTCGACGCCGGCGTCGACGCCATCCTGACGCCGGCAACCCCGTCGTCCGCCTTCGGCGTCGCCGATGAGAACCTCGCTGCCGACCCGGTGAAGATGTATCTGAACGACATCTTCACCGTCACGGTCAACATGGCCGGCCTGCCTGGTATCGCCGTGCCCGCCGGTCTCGACCAGAAGGGCCTGCCGCTCGGCCTGCAGCTGATCGGCAAGCCCTTCGACGAGGAAACCCTCTTCAAGACTGCTCACGTCATCGAGCAGGCAGCCGGCCGGTTCACGCCGGCCAAGTGGTGGTAACAGGCTGCACGATCCCGCTCTTCCACAGCATGGGCGTCGAATGCGAAAAGGTGCATCTTAAGAAGCTGTTGGCTGATCGATAACGGGAATCAGGAGGAGCGTGTGGCGACCAATGATCTTGCGCGATTGATCGAGGCAACTGATCGCCTTGCCGCCGGCGGCTTCACCGTGGGCGCGGATTGGCAGGCGGTTCACGAAATCTGTCAGCGCCACGAGGGCGAGCAGCCGTTCGATTGGGGCCATGCGCTCTGCCATCGCATCGAAGGCGACGACTGGAATGCCGACTACTGGTATCGCCGCGCCGGCAAGCGACGCGGCACGGGCACGATGGCCGAGGAATGGTCGGCGATGCGGACGGAACTCTCTGCAAAGGCCTGAGACTAGTCCTGACCGCGCCGTTCGAGACGCGGCCAGGATGGTTGGTTGCTATCTGTTGTTCAGCTGCGACCTGACCAGCTTCAGCCCTCTTTCGGTGATCCGGTAGGGCTGGCCACTGGAGGACTTGATCGCTCTCAGCCGCTTCAGCCTGCGGAAGAGATCGAGGTCGACGCCGGGATAGAGCCAGCCATCGCGGGTGAAGCAGCTAACCGCCTCGATCTTCCTGTCGTCGTCGCGGGAAATTTCGATGCGGCCGCCTTGGGCCATGAGATGCAGGATGCGCTGCTCCGTGCGGGAAATGTCCATCTGTTGAGATCCGGTATCGCGCCCGGCAGGGCGCACAAAAACGATCTGGCGCTCCTTCGAACGTCAGGGCTTCGTTTTTTCGGGCCATGCGCGCAAGCGGACTTGCGGGCAGGGCCTTTACCGGGTCTGTGACTGGCTCAACATAAGGAGTTTATTATTTCGCTCGCAAAAGGCGGTCAAGACCGCGATCGCCGATCAAACCGGTCGAAAACTCCAGTTTCCAGCCATGGTCCCGCGGGGGGTACTGGTAAATTCCCCGACTCAATGGTCTAGTTGCGGGGTAACGCGGAGGTGTCGTTGATCCACATTCGCAATGCCCGCGACGGCGAAGCGGAGCTGTTGAGCGAGATCGGGCTGAGGGCCTGGCAAAAAGCGATGGCGTCGATCGGCGAATCGGACGCGATGATCGATGCAGCCCGCAACGCCTTTCGCAACTTCGTGGAAAACGACTGGCTGACCATCACCGTCGTCGAGCAGAACGGCCAGGTCGCAGGCTGGGCAGCGCGCGAGGGATTGGACGAAACCATCTCGGATTTCTGGATCGATCCGGCCTTCATCGGCCAGGGGTTGGGCTCCGCCCTTCTCGAGCGGATCGAAAAGGAGATTGCCGAGCAGGGCCTGGAAAAGGCGGCGATGCAAACCCATTCCGGCAACAACGAGGCGATCGGCTTCTTCCGCAAGCACGGCTACAGCATCCACTGGCTCTCGGTCGCCTATAATCCGAAGCTCGACCGCGACGTGCCCTCGGTCGGGCTGACGAAATCGCTGGTTTCGGACGGTGAGGGCGGGTACGGGCAGGAATTCTGACGTTTCGAAAGTCAGGCGGAAAGCGAAAGATTGCTCGCTTTGCGAATATCAGTGTTCAGCCCATAGCGGACTATTCGGACGTCACGCAAAAATTGTTGCCTTCGGGATCATTCAACACGCTGTAGCTATCCGTTTCGCGGACGAATGTCGCACCGAGGGATAAGAGCCGCTGAACTTCTTTTTCTCGATCTGGAGCGGCGATATCGAGATGTACGCGGTTGCGGATGGGACGTTCTCCCCGACGAAGGTGGAAGCAAAAGCGCAGGCCCGGACCATCGACCATCACGGTCGGGTCCGTGTCAGGTGTCAGTCCGATCGCGGCGAGGCGGGCCAACTCCGCATCGTCATAGGGCATCACTTCGTAGCCATCGAGCGCAGCCGCCCAGAAACGAGCAACCCGTGAGGGGACGTCGCAATCAACCACGATTTCTTTCAGCTTTGCCATAACGCTTTACAACTTATCCGATCGACGCTGGAGAACGCGCTCAAAGATCGCTCCGCCGATGGCCGGCAGCAATGCGAAAAGAATGAGTTGTGGTGTTCCCTGCAGCGTCAACAGGGCGGAAATGGTCAACGCGATCAGCACTCCCGCCAAGGCTCCGGCCAGATAGGGAAGATAATCCTTCAATACTGCCTCCGTCGTGCGAAGATCTCAAATCAAAGCGGCATCGTGGCTGAAGATAGAGATCCTGATGCTGACGACAACCGGGAGCGGGCTAAACTCATGTCCATTAGCATGATCAAATATTGAGCCGTCGCGCTTCAGGTGCAAAGCCGCCTCGATCTGGGCGGAAGCGGGCAACGGCCACTGCTACACAATTCCGCGAAAGCCTTGCACCGACATCCCATTTCCGTTACCTCACCAGTGGAAAAGAACAGCCTGCAAAGAGTATCAGATGACCCTTGTCGATGTCCGCACGCCTGATCCGAAACGCTTCATCCCCGGCGCCACCGGCGACTGGGAAGTCATCGTCGGCATGGAAGTCCATGCCCAGGTGCTGTCCAATTCGAAGCTCTTCTCCGGCGCCTCGACGGAATTCGGCAAGCCGCAGAATTCGAACGTTTCGCTGGTCGATGCCGCCATGCCCGGCATGCTGCCCGTCATCAACGAGGAATGCGTCAGGCAGGCCGTGCGCACCGGTCTCGGCCTCAAGGCCCAGATCAACAAGCGCTCGCTCTTCGACCGCAAGAACTATTTCTATCCCGACCTGCCGCAGGGCTATCAGATCTCGCAGTTCAAGGATCCGATCGTCGGCGAGGGCAAGATCGTCATTTCGCTCGGGCCGGACCGCCAGGGCCAGTTCGAGGATATCGAGATCGGCATCGAGCGCCTGCATCTGGAGCAGGATGCCGGCAAGTCGCTGCATGACCAGCATGCGACCATGTCCTATGTCGATCTGAACCGCTCCGGCGTCGCGCTGATGGAGATCGTCTCCAAGCCCGACATGCGCTCGTCCGACGAAGCCAAGGCCTATATGACCAAGCTGCGTTCGATCGTGCGTTATCTCGGCACCTGCGACGGCAACATGGACGAAGGCTCGATGCGCGCCGACGTCAACGTCTCCGTCCGCCGCCCCGGCGAAGGTTTCGGCACGCGCTGCGAGATCAAGAACGTCAACTCCATCCGCTTCATCGGCCAGGCGATCGAATATGAAGCCCGCCGCCAGATCGGCATTCTGGAAGATGGCGGCACGATCGAGCAGGAGACGCGGCTGTTCGACCCGAACAAGGGCGAGACGCGTTCGATGCGCTCTAAGGAGGATGCGCACGACTATCGTTATTTCCCCGATCCGGACTTGCTGCCGCTCGAATTCGACGACGCCTTCGTCCAGGCGCTCGCCGTCGATCTGCCGGAATTGCCTGACGACAAGAAGGAGCGCTTCGTGCGCGAGCTCGGCCTGTCGATCTACGACGCCTCGGTGCTCGTCTCCGAAAAGGCGATCGCCGATTATTTCGAAGCCGTGGCTGCAGGCCGCGACGGCAAGACAGCGGCAAACTGGGTGATCAACGACCTGCTCGGCGCGCTGAACCGCACCGGCAAGGATATCGAGCAGACGCCGGTTTCGCCGGCCCAGCTCGGCGCCATCATCGATCTCATCAAGGCTGGCACCATTTCCGGCAAGATCGCCAAGGATCTCTTCGAGATCGTGCTGACCGAGGGCGGCGATCCCGCCGAGATCGTCGAAGCGCGCGGCATGAAGCAGGTGACGGATACCGGCGCCATCGAAAAGGCCGTTGACGAGATCATTGCCGCCAATCCCGATCAGGTGGAGAAGGTCAAGGCGAAGCCGACCTTGGCCGCATGGTTCGTCGGCCAGGTGATGAAAGCGACCGGCGGCAAGGCCAATCCGCAGGCCGTCCAGGCGCTCGTCAAGGCGAAGCTCGGCATCGAGGAATAAGCGGTGTATTTCGTCCGCACTGCCGGCGAGCGCGACCTGGAGAAGGTCCGCGCCCTGCTGGTGGAAAGTTTTCACGCGACCTATGACAGTCTCCACGGCAGAGCCAGGGTGGAGGAGCTCACTGCCCAGCTGTTTTCGCCGGAGGCGCTGAAAACGCGTCTGGTGCGCAAGGATGCCGAATTCCTCGTTGCCGACGACGGCCGCAAGATCGGCGGCATGGGGTATGCGGCGATGTCGCATGAGCTGACGAAGACGGTCATGCTGCATCTCCTCTATGTCGCTCCGGCGCTGCAGCGCCAGGGCATCGGCCGCGATCTCTTCGCCGAGCTCGAAACGTGCTTTCCGGATGCGGAGATCATGCGCCTCGAAGTCGAGCCGCAAAATGCACCGGCGATCGCCTTCTATCAGGCGCACGGCTTTGCCGAAGTCGGACGCAACGAGAATAGCGCGCCTGGGCAATCCGGCATCCCGGCGCTGATCTTCGAAAAAACGCTCGAAGGGCATTGAGGCGTGGAAGTCGAATTGCCCGATATTCGCATTCGCCAGGCGCGCAGGGAGGATTTGCCCGCTCTGGTGTCAATATTTGCCGCCGACGCCGTCGGCGGTCATGGCGACACCACCGATCCAATGGCCTTTGCCCATTATGACACGGCCTTCGCAGCGATCGAGGCTTCTCCCGACCAGGTGCTTTATGTCGCGGAGCGCGGCGGCGAGGTTGTCGGCACGTTCCAGACGATGGTCACGACCACGCTGACTGGCCGAGGCTCGTCGGCGATGATCATCGAGGCGGTGCAGACGCGGGCCGACATGCGTGGGCAGGGGATCGGCGCCGGGATGATCGAGTTCGCCATTGCCGAGGCAAAAAGCCGCGGGATCAAGCGGGTAGCTTTGACCTCGAATGCGATCCGCAAGGATGCGCATCGTTTTTATGAAAGACTGGGCTTCAAGCCCTCGCATCTCGGCTTCAAGATGGCTTTGAAATGACCCTTGGCTGTCGTGGAATCGCTGGACAATTCGGCTTGGCGGCGGCATAAGCGAGAAAACGAATTCTGGTTTGGCCCGCATTTGGCGGGCACAAGGAAAAGACATGTGGAATCTTCTGGTTCAGACCTTTACCTGGTGGAACAGTCAGACGATGGGCACGCGTTTTGCGACCTGGCGTTTCGGCAAGCGCGTCGGCGAGGATGAATTCGGCAACGTCTATTATGAAGGCGGCATGTCGTCCTACGGTCTGCCGAAGCGCTGGGTGATCTACAAGGGTTATGCCGATGCCTCCGCCATCCCACCGGGTTGGCATGGCTGGATGCATCATCGCACCGATGTTCCGCCGTCCAAGGAAAACTACGTCGCCAAGGAATGGCAGAAGGCGCATCGCCCCAACTTCACCGGTTCTCCGCAGGCCTACCGTCCGCCAGGATCCATCGCCGTTCCGGGCGAACGTCCGCGGGTCACCGGCGATTACGACGCCTGGACGCCGGGCAACTGAGACGGCTCGATCGGGGCAATCCCAAACCCGGCTTTTGGCCACAATTGACCTTTACCCGCAGGTTGGCCGCGCTTGACCGCGGCCGTGAACGAAGAATATCTGGAGACGGGTACACATGAAGCTCTTCACGCGAAACAGGGCGCTGCGTGCCGCCGGGTCGCTGCTGGCGCTCTCGGTCCTGCTTCCGCCGGTTGCGGCACGTGCTGCACGCATTGAAAACCCGGTAGCCGTTTTCTCCGGCCTCGACAAGATCACCGGCCGCATCACCACCTTCGACGTCTACGTTAACGAGACCGTCCAGTTCGGCGCGCTGCAGGTGACGCCGAAGGCCTGTTACTCGCGCGACCAGGCCGAAGCGCAGAAGATCGACGGTTTCGTCGAAGTCGACGAGATCACCCTCGACCGCAAGATCCGCCGCATCTTCACCGGCTGGATGTTTGCCGCCAGCCCCGGCCTCAATGCCGTCGAGCATCCGATCTACGACGTCTGGCTGAAGGACTGCAAGGCAAACTCGGATGTCCCCGCGCCTGACAACGCCAAGGCGACAGCGCGCTAACGCGTGTCGCCGGCGGTGATCTTGGCCCTAGCAGGATCTATGCAGTGGGCGTCTTGTTCCTGTTGAAAAGGCCCTTGGCGAAGCGAAGCACAGCGCCGGCCGCGATGACGACAAGGATGCCGGCCTTTTTGAAAAAGGCGAGGGCAACGGCCAGCAATCCCACCTTCGCCGCAATCTTGGCGCCGGCGCCCGCAGCGATCATTCCCGCCATCCCATAGGCCGCGATCTTGTCGCCTTCGACATAGTCGGCATAGGCCATTCCCTTGTCGAACTGCACGAGCTTCGTGACTGTCGGAATGACGTCCTCGATCTCCTTCAACTGGTCGAGGGCAGCGACGAAGTTGAATTGAAAGACACCCTCGCGGCCGAGCGCACGCACGGAATAGTTCAGCGTGTGCTGCCCCTGTGCATCATCGCCGAAGACCAGATCGCGCGCCCAGTGCAGCGCATGCGCCGATTTGTCGTAGTGCGGTGTCGAGGCCCAGCCGACAAGCGTGATCTTCTCGAAACCCTGCTTTTCGCGCTCGACGTTGTTTTCTCGGATGGAATCCTTGATGTTCTGCAGCAGTTCGTCGTAATTCGTCGTGGCGGCATCGGCGTCAGAGACATAGCCGTCCGCGCTGTATTCCACAACGGAGCCCCAGGCCTCGATATCGGTCGGCGCGTATTTCGCCGGGAAGATCATCCCCATCTTTCCCTCCGCCGCAGCCGCGGGATTTCCCCAGATATCGACGAGCACCTTTTTCGTGTCGGCGGAATTGAGGTAATAGAAGCCTTGGGGCACGTTCAGCGTCGCCTTTGCCTCAGGCAGCTTGATCGCACCCTGCTGAAAATCGAGCTTCTCCAGCAACGGTTTTTCCGCTTCGGAAAAATCGCTCCTGTCCGGGAACATCTCCTGGTAAGGTCGGGCGTCGGCCTGGCCTGTGAACAAGGCGAAAAGGATCGCCGCCGCAAAATATCGTCTCAAAATTCTATCCCCCATTGCATTTTCCGAACCTATTCAAATCGGCTGGAAAATCAACGCAGGGATGAAATGATCGCGCTTAAAACTTCAGGTGTGGCGATTCCATCGCGGCTTCAAGCAGCACGCCATAATCGGCCTTCGCAACGTCGATCGCCCCGAACGTTTTCAGGTGCTCGGTGGTGAACTGTGTATCGAGCAGCGTGAAGCCTCTTTCCCGCAGTCGCTCGACCAGATGCACGAGGCAGATCTTCGAAGCGTCCGTGCGGCGTGAGAACATGCTTTCGCCGAAGAAGGCCGAGCCGAGCGAGACGCCGTAGAGGCCGCCGACCAGCTCGTCGCCGTCCCATGCTTCGACGGTATGGGCATGGCCCATGTCGAAGAGCGTCGCATAAAGGGACCTGATCGTCTTGTTGATCCAGGTACTCGGGCGACCGGATGTCTCCTCGGCGCAGGCAGCGATCACCTGCTCGAAAGCGTGATCGAAACGGATTTCGAAGGGTTTCCTGCGCACCGTCTTGGCAAGACTCTTCGACAGGTGGAAATGGTCGAGCGGCAGCACACCGCGCAATTCCGGCTCGACCCAGAAAATCTCCGGGTCGTCGGCGGATTCAGCCATCGGGAAAAGGCCGATGGAGTAGGCGCGCAGGAGAATTTCAGGGGTAATGCCTGGTGACTTCCTGCGCGATCCTGCCATTCCTGCCCTATGCCGCCGGTTCGTTGGCGAGGTAGTGTTCCAGCCAGTGGATGTCGTAGTCGCCGTTGGCGATATCCTGGTTGGAGACGAGATCCTGGAACAGCGGCAGCGTCGTATTGATGCCGTCGACGACGAATTCGTCGAGCGCCCGCCGCAGCCGCATCATGCATTCGACGCGGGTACGGCCGTGCACGATCAGCTTGCCGATGAGGCTGTCGTAATAGGGCGGGATCTTGTAGCCCTGATAGGCGCCGGAATCGATGCGCACGCCGAGACCACCCGGCGCGTGGAAATGCGTGATCGTGCCGGGCGAGGGCACGAAAGTGCGCGGGTGCTCGGCATTGATGCGGCATTCGATGGCATGACCGGAAAAATGCACTTCATCCTGCGTCACCGAGAGACCGCCGCCGGAGGCGACGCGGATCTGCTCGTGCACCAGATCGATGCCGGTGATGGCTTCCGTGATCGGATGCTCCACCTGCAGGCGGGTGTTCATTTCGATGAAATAGAACTCGCCGTTCTCATAGAGGAATTCGATCGTGCCGGCGCCGCGATATTTCAGCTTCTTCATGGCGTCGGCGCAGACCTGGCCGATCTTCATGCGCTGCTCGACGTTGAGCGCCGGCGAATTCGCCTCTTCCCAGACCTTCTGGTGGCGGCGCTGCAGCGAGCAGTCGCGCTCGCCGAGATGGATGGCATTGCCTTCGCCGTCGCCGAACACCTGGATTTCGATATGGCGCGGCTTGCCGAGATATTTTTCCATATAGACGGCATCGTTGCCGAAGGCGGCTGCCGCTTCCGTGCGCGCCGTCGACCAGGCCTCGATCAGGTCGACCTCGCTCTTGGCGACCTTCATGCCGCGTCCGCCACCGCCGGCCGTTGCCTTGATCAACACTGGATAGCCGATTTCGGCGGCCGTCTTCAGCGCGTCCTCTTCGGTCTTCACTTCTCCGTCCGAGCCCGGAACGACGGGAATGCCGAGCTCCAGCGCCGTCGTCTTGGCGGTGATCTTGTCACCCATGATGCGGATATGGTCCGCCGTCGGCCCGATGAAGGTGATGCCGTGGGCTTCGAGAATATCGGCGAACTTGGCATTCTCCGACAGAAAGCCGTAGCCTGGATGCACGGCATCGGCGCCGGTGATCTCGCAGGCGGCGACGATCTGGTGGATATTGAGGTAGCTCTCGCGCGAGGAGGGCGGACCGATGCAGACGCTTTCGTCGGCAAGCCGCACATGCATGGCATCGGCGTCGGCGGTCGAATGCACCACGACGCAGGCGATGCCGAGCTCCTTGCAGGCCCGGAGCACGCGAAGGGCGATTTCCCCGCGATTGGCGATGAGAATTTTCGAAATCATGGGCATCGGCCTATTCGATGACGACGAGGGCTTGGCCGTATTCGACGGGATGTCCGTCATCGACGAGGATCTCGGTCACCTTGCCTGACTTCGGCGAAGGGATCTGGTTCATCGTCTTCATCGCTTCGATGATGATCAGCGTCTGGCCTTCCTTGACGGTGGCGCCGACTTCGATGAACGGGCGCGCGCCCGGTGCCGGCGCCATGTAGACGGTGCCGACCATCGGTGCGCTGACTGTATTGGCGGGGTTGCGGGCGGGAGCTGCGGCCGGTGCAGCGCCTGCTGCTGCCGGAGTGGCGGCTGCGGGTGCGGCATAGGCAGGCGCTGCGATCGGCGCCTGGACATATTGCTGGGTGCCGGCGCGCGAAACGCGGATGCGCAGGTCGTCCTGCTCGACCTCGATCTCGGTCAGGTCGGTCTCGTTGAGGATATTGGCGAGATCGCGGATCAGTGCCTGATCGATACCCGATTTCTTTTCAACCATGGTGTTGCCCTGTCTTCTTCTTATGCCGTGATGTTCTTCAGCGCCTGCAGCGCCAGGATGTAGCTGTGAGGCCCGAAACCGCAGATCACGCCTTTGCATGCCGGCGCGATCATCGATTTGTGGCGAAATTCTTCCCGTGCATGGACGTTGGATATGTGGAGTTCGATGACGGGAATGGAAATAGCGCGGATCGCATCATGCAGCGCAACCGATGTATGCGTATAGGCGCCCGCATTGATAGCGACGCCAGCGGCTTTCTCGTCGGCCTCATGGAACCAGTCGACGAGCGTACCTTCGTGGTTGCTCTGGCGGAAATCGATGTCGAAGCCCAGTTCGCGGCCGGCGGCTTTGCAGTCCGCCTCAATGTCCTTCAGCGTTTTGCCGCCATAAATGCCGGGCTCTCGTTTGCCCAACATGTTGAGGTTAGGGCCGTTCAGGACAAAAATCGTTTGCGTCATCGAATGTTCCGTAAAATGTACGACGGCAACCTATAGACTCCGCGAAGGCCGAATGAAAGCCCTTACGGATTGCCGGCAGGAATCGCGCCACATTTGTCCACATGGTTGAAACGCTTCGATTTTGGCGATTTGATGGGAAGCCGTCCGGCGGCTGACGTGCTCAGCAGGCGGTCTTGCCGCAGCTGCGCATGTTCTTGACCTTGGTTTCGAGATCGTCGAGCCCGACGGCGCCCGGCACCAGTTCGGTGCCGATCACGTAGGACGGCGTGCCGCTGATGCCGAGACTGGAGGCGAGCTGGTAGGTAGCCTGGACGATGCCGTCATTCGGGTTCTTCGCCATCTCCGCGCGGATTTTGTCCTCGCTGACGCCGAGCGAAGCGGCAACCGCGATCGCCGTTTCGTCCGAAGCGCGGCCTTCGCTGCCGAGCAAGGCGACATGGAAATCGGCATATTTTTCAGGCGCCAGCTTGCGGAAGGCGTCGGCCACCTTGTGGGCAGCGACCGAATCCGGTCCGAGGATCGGAAATTCCTTGAGCACGAAGCGGACATTTTTGTCCTTCTTCAGCATTGCCTGCATGTCGGGAAGCGCGTGACGGCAGTAGCTGCAATTATAATCGAAGAATTCGACGACGGTGACATCGCCCTTGGGATTGCCGAGCGTGACGTCGTTCTTCGAATCGAAGATGTCGTTGGTGTTCTCTTCGATCGCCATATTGGCCTTCACCAGCCGCTGGGCTTCCTGCTTCTTCTGCAAAGCGTCCTGGACATCGAGCATGATCTCGGGATTTTCGATCAGATATTGCTTGATGAATTCACCGAACTCCTTCTTCTGCTGGTCGTCGAGCGCTGCTGCCGGAAAGGGAAGGGCGATCGATGCGGCAAGCGCCAGTGCGGTGAAGGTTTTCGGAAGAAAGGCCATGATATCCTCGTCAACGGCGATGGGGTCGTCTCCTGGGCGAGATGACCGTCGCCGGGTTAATGGACTTGAATGCGTCGCGTCAAGGTACGGCGCGTTGAGTTCCGCTCAAACAGGAAATTTCACCCCCGCGCGGCCCTCGCGGGATTGTGATGAGCCGATTAATGCGGCAATTGTCGGGCCATCATTGCAGAAGCCGAGCGAGAAGCGATCTTGTTTTCCATATCGAAACGCAGCGAAGTCGAGCCTTTTCATGCCATGGACGTGCTGGCGGAGGCGACGAAACGGCGCGCAGCCGGCCATCCGGTGATTTCGATGGCGGTCGGTCAGCCCTCGCATCCAGCCCCCCAGGCGGCCCTCGAAGCGGCGCGCGCAGCCCTTGCCGAAGGCCGGATCGGTTATACCGATGCGCTGGGGACGGCGCGGCTGAAAACGGCTCTTGCCCAGCATTACCGGGTTCGTCACGGCCTGGAAATCGATCCCACGCGGATCGCCATCACCACCGGTTCCTCTGCAGGCTTCAATCTCGCCTTTCTCTCGCTCTTCGATGCCGGTGATGCGGTGGCGATCGCAAGGCCCGGTTATCCCGCCTATCGCAATATCCTCGGTGCGCTCGGCCTGAGGGTTGTCGAAGTGCCGGTAACCGCCGAGACCCACTTCACACTCACCCCTGAGAGCCTCGAGGCGGCGCAGAAGCAAAGCGGCGTGAGCCTGAAGGGCGTGCTGCTGGCGAGCCCCGCCAACCCGACCGGCACGGTGACCGGCCGCGATGGGCTGAAGGCGCTTGCGAATTACTGCGCGGCCCATTCCATCGCCTTCATCTCCGATGAAATCTACCACGGGCTGACTTTCGCCGGCGAGGAGGCGAGTGCACTCGAACTGACCGACGAGGCGATCGTCATCAACTCCTTCTCCAAATATTACTGCATGACCGGCTGGCGAATCGGCTGGATGGTGCTGCCAGAGCGCTTGGTGCGGCCGATCGAGCGGTTGGCGCAGAGCCTCTATATCTCCCCGCCCGAACTCTCCCAGATCGCCGCCACGACCGCGCTCGGCGCCGGCGCCGAACTCGATCTTTATAAGGCGAGCTATGCCGCCAACCGCGATTTGCTGATGAAGCGCCTGCCGCAGATCGGTCTTTCGATCGCCTCGCCGATGGACGGCGCCTTCTATGCCTATCTCGACGTCACCCGCTTCACCAATGATAGCATGGGTTTTGCCAAGCGCATGCTCGCGGAAATCGACGTCGCCGCAACACCCGGTCTCGACTTCGATCCGCTGGAGGGACATCGCACCCTGCGCCTGTCCTACGCGGGCTCGCAAGCCGAGATCGCCGAGGCGGTGGAGCGGATTGCAGTCTGGTTGAAGTAGCGCGCAGGCACACCAGCGGCTGCTGCTCTCCCATCGCTTAACTGCGCGACGAAAACAGCGAGGCGAGCGTCGAAGACGGCTTGTTGTTCAGGCGCGGCACGACTACGAGCTGCCTGATGTCGCCGCGCTTGTAGGCGGCGAGGAAGCGCTTGTAATCCTTGAAGGAGACGCAGCCGTTGGAATCGCCGTTCTTGCCGAGCATGTAGGTGTGGGCGAGCAGGCCGACACGGTCATAGATGGCGTCCGACCCCTCGAGCGGAGTCAGCCGCAGCGCCTCGACACCGTGGAAAAGGCTTTCGCGCATGGTGAGGGCGTAGGTATGTGGCGGGGTCGGCCCGCGCATCTTCTTGTCGACGTAACGCGGATTGTCGCGCATCTTGCCGAGCCCGGAATGAGCTTCCAGCCTCTCGCCGTTCGGCAGATAAACCGTGCTGTTTTCGATGTCGTAGATGGCGACGCCGGCGCGCAGCTTCGGCGAGAAGACCGGCTTGTCGTAGCGCGGCACTGCATCGTCCTGGTCGTCTTCGATCGGCGAGTTCGGCTGGGCATAGGCAAGGGCAGGCTCGCCGGCGCGCTGCGAACCCTTGGCGGCCGGTGCCGGTTTGCCGATAAGGCCGTCAGGACGCGCCATCGGCAGCGGTACGGAACCGGCATCCGGCGCCAGAACGAGATCGAAAGGCTGCGGGTCTTCGGCCGCGGCAATTTCTACGGGCGCAGATTTTTCCTGCGGCAGTGACGCCGTCTTGAGGGCGGGCTGGACCGGGGCAGGCGCAATCTGCTGCGGTCCGGCATCGGCAAGCGCCAGCAGGGCCGGGAGTTCGGCAGCGGCGACGGCCTCCTTCGAGGGAACGACGATCCGGTCGCCGTCGTCTTCTTCTACACTCTCTGCCGAGGCAACCTCGACGGCCGGCGGCGTGACCACGTCATCCTTGCGGAATTTGGCGCTGTCGGAAATCGCGGCAACCACAGGCTGCTCGGCAGCCATGACAAGCCGATTGTGTTTTGTAAGTGCCGCCAGTGCCGTTGCAGTAGCATTGGTTTTCTGCGCATGCGATTGGACGAGGTCGGCCGTCAGGGCGACGACCGGCTTGGCGTCGAAGGCGGCCAAGCGATCGGCCTTGCCGACATGGATCAGCCGTTCGTGCGTCGCCGGCCTGGGCTTCGGCGCCGCTGCGGCCTGGGTGAATCTTTCGGGCGGAGAAACGGGCGCGGCAACCGAATGCATCGTCGCTAAGGTCGCAATCAACCATGTGGAGGTCAGAAATCCGGCGCCGACGACGCCGTAAAGAAAGCCACGAGATCTGCGCAAACGAAAAGCAGATCCGCCAAGAGGGGTGACGTCATCGAACGTCCCGACCGCAAACGCCATACTGAACTCGTCTTTCAAACTCGCTACGCAGGCCGGCGGCACTGACTGACTACACTTCGCCGGGGCCGGTAATGGCGCAAATGGGCCGAATTTAGACCACCCGCGACATCCGACTGTTTCGCAAGGATGACGAATTATGGTTTCTAATTTGTTTACGCGGTGTTGCGCTTTTTCATGACGTCTCAAAAAGAGATGCGTGGGATCTTTCAGACGCGTTCCATCACATAACTTCCGGGGGCTTCCTCGATCGCGTTCAGCGCATCGCCGCCCGGTTTGCGCGCCGCAACGCGCCTGCCGTCATGGGTCTCGATCCAGGCCAGCCAATGTGGCCACCATGATCCCGCCGTCTCGGTCGCCTGCTCGATCCAGGTCTCGTACTCGCCCTTGGCCGGGCCGCCCGTCCAGAATTGATACTTCTTCTTATCCGGCGGGTTGACCACGCCGGCGATATGTCCCGAGCCCGTGACAACGAATTCCACCTTGCCGCCGAAAAACTGGCTGCCGACGAAGACGGATTTGGCAGGGGCGATGTGGTCCTCGCGGGTGGCGAGATTATAAATCGGGATCTTCACGTCCTTCAGCGACACTGGCTTGCCGTCAAGGATCATCTCGTTCTGCGTCAGCGAGTTCCTGAGATAACAGTTGCGCAGATAGAAGGTATGGTTTGCCGCCGCCATGCGGGTCGAATCGGCGTTCCAGAACAACAGATCGAAGGGCAGGGGATCCTGGCCCTTGAGGTAGCTGTTGACGAAATAAGGCCAGATCAGCTCGGAAGCGCGCAGCATGTTGAACGCCATCGACATCTTCGAGCCGTCGAGATAGCCGGTCGCCTGCATATGCTCTTCGAGCGCTGCAAGCTGCTCCTCGTCGACGAAGACCTTGAGATCGCCGGCATGGGTGAAATCGACCTGGGTGGTGAAAAGTGTCGCCGTTTTGATGCGCTTGTTCTTCTCCTTGGCGTGCAGCGCCAGCGTTGCGGCCAAAAGTGTGCCGCCGACGCAATAGCCGACGGCGTTGACCTCCTTCTCGCCGGTCGCCTTCTCGATCGTCTCGAGCGCGAAATCGATGCCCTCGCGGGCATAGGCCGCCCAGTCCTTGGCGGCATGGCGCGCATCCGGGTTGACCCAGGAAATCACGAAGACGGTCTGACCCTGATCGACGCACCATTTAATGAAGGATTTCTGTGGGTTGAGGTCGAGAATATAGAATTTGTTGATCCAGGGCGGGCAGATCAGCAGCGGCCGCTTCAGGACCGTTTCGGTTGAAGCCTCATATTGGATGATCTGGCAGATGTCGTTCTGGGCGATCACCTTGCCCGGCGTCAGCGCCATGTCGCGGCCGACGGCGAATTTCGTCATGTCTGTCTGGCGAAGGCGAAGATCACCCTTTCCGGCAGCGATATCCTCGGCCAGCATCTTCATCCCGCGCACCAGGTTTTCGCCGCTGGTTGCGATCGTCTCGCGATAGAGCTGCGGATTGGTGGCGACGAAATTGCTCGGCGAGAGTGCTGCCGTGATCTGCTTCACGTAGAAACCGGCCTTGTGCTTGGTGTGCTCGTCGAGGCCGTCGGTCTCCGACACCAGCTTCTCCACCCAGTCGGTGGTGACGAAATAGGCCTGGCGGATGAAATCGAAGAACGGATTTTTCTGCCAGTCCTCGTCGGAGAAGCGTTTGTCCTTGCGGGTGTCCGGTTCCGGAGGCGAGGGCTCGCCCTGCATGCGCTGCATAGAGCGCATCCAGATGCCGAAGAAGGAGGACATCAGCTGCGTCTGCGCCTCGAAGGTGCGGCGGGGATCGGCAATCCAGTATTCGGTGACCTTGGAAAGCGTCTTGACCATGTCGGTCATCGGATCGACGACGGTTTCGCTGATCTCGCCGCGTTCGCGCGGCGCAAGCCAGGCCGAGGCCGCCTGGCCGAGATTTTCGAGCGCCCGGGCGAAATTCATCGCCATCGCCTCGGGATCCTTCAACAGATAGGGATCGAGATCGGTCGCGTCGAAACCGGCCTTGCCGCCATTCTTCTGGCCGCCATTCTCCTGCTTGCTGTCGGTCACCATTTCCTCCGGCGGCAGCACTCTTTTTATCCAATCGTTGTACATCGTGATTGAACGAGAAAACAAGTTCCACCCGCGCCGGCTCATGCTATTGCTTTGTCGCTGCGACAAATTTAACAGTCGACGCAGTCAGAACTGGATTTTGAGGCATGACGAAGAACGGCATTCGGCGCATCGCAACCTTCAACCGCACCGCATTGATCTGCGCCGCGGCGGCGATGGCCCTGGCCGGATGCAATCTGACGGCCGAGGAGAAGGCCGCAGCCGCCGCCAAGCGAGCGGCGCCGACCGCCGTGGTCATGCCGGCCACCAAGGGCGATGCGGTCGAAGGCGGCCTGGCGAAGTCGCCGGACGGTTACCCAAATTTCGGCGCGCCGCTGACGGCCGCCAATGTGCAGATGAGCGACGAGCAGGCAGCCGAACTGCAACATCAGCTGACCGCACTTGCCGCCCGGCGTAAGGCCGGCACGATCTCGGAAGCCGAATATCAGGCCAAGGCCGCCGAAATGCGCCGCCTCGCCGCCGAGCACGGCGCTGATACGCTCTCCGAAATCTCCAAATAGACCTTGCCTTTCAGGCATTTTGGACGCAAAGCCTTCCGGATGGATCGGAAGACAAGATTTTCCCGATAATGCGCTTTATGCGGCTTTTCCGTCAAAGATTTGCCGCGTGTCTTGGGTCTGATGAATACGGCGTTGCGATTCTGAAGTTCGTGTCGCAGCCGCCGGGAGACGGAACGAACTTCGACTGCGGCCCGAAAGCCGCCTTTCCATGGGGAATGAAATGGAAGAGTTTCACAAAGTCCGGCGTTTGCCGCCTTATGTTTTTGAACAGGTCAACCGTTTGAAAGCAAGCGCGCGAGCGGGCGGCGCCGATATCATCGATCTCGGCATGGGAAACCCCGACCTTCCCACTCCCCAGTCGATCGTCGACAAGCTGTGCGAGGTCGTGCAGGATCCGCGCACCCACCGTTATTCGTCCTCCAAGGGCATTCCGGGGCTGCGCCGCGCCCAGGCCGCCTATTATGCCCGCCGTTTCGGCGTCAAGCTCAACCCGGATACCCAGGTAGTCGCCACCTTGGGCTCCAAGGAAGGCTTCGCCAATATGGCGCAGGCGATCACCGCGCCCGGCGACGTCATCCTCTGCCCGAACCCGACCTATCCGATCCACGCCTTCGGCTTTCTGATGGCGGGCGGCGTGATCCGCTCCATGTCAGTGGAGCCGGATGAGAGCTTTTTCCCGCCGCTTGAGCGCGCGGTCCGGCATTCGATCCCGAAGCCCCTGGCACTCATCCTCAACTACCCCTCGAATCCGACTGCCCTGGTCGCGACACTCGATTTCTACAAGGACGTCATCGCCTTCGCCAAGAAGCACGACATCATCGTGCTTTCCGACCTTGCCTATTCGGAGATCTATTTCGACGGCGCTCCGCCGCCGTCGGTTCTCGAGGTGCCGGGTGCAATCGATGTGACGGTCGAGTTCACCTCGATGTCGAAGACCTTCTCCATGCCTGGCTGGCGCATGGGCTTTGCCGTCGGCAACGAGCGGCTGATCGCGGCGCTCACCCGCGTCAAGTCCTACCTCGACTACGGCGCCTTCACGCCGATCCAGGTGGCGGCGACGCATGCGCTGAACGGCGACGGCTCCGACATTGCGGAGGTTCGCAACGTCTACAAGCGCCGCCGCGACGTCATGGTCGAAAGCTTCGGCAAGGCGGGCTTCGACGTGCCGCCGCCGGCTGCCACCATGTTCGCCTGGGCGAAGATCCCGGAAAAGTTCCGTCATCTCGGCTCGCTTGAGTTTTCCAAGCTGCTGGTCGAGAAGGCCGACGTCGCCGTTGCTCCCGGCATCGGCTTCGGCGAACAGGGCGACGACTACGTCCGTCTGGCGCTCGTCGAGAACGAACACCGCATCCGCCAGGCTGCGCGCAACATCAAGAAGTTCATGTCGACGGCAGACGAAACGATGCACAACGTCATTTCGCTGAACGCGCACCGTTAATCCAACTCTTAAAGGCAGCCGCGTCCTGCGGCTGCCGCCACACAGACATTCAGGATCGATCCATGGCAGATGCCCTCAAAATCGGCATTGCGGGCTTGGGCACCGTTGGCGCCTCGCTAGTCCGCATCATTCAGCAGAAGAGCAACGAGCTTGCCGTCACCTGCGGGCGTCCGATCACCATCACGGCGGTCTCCGCGCGTGACAAAAGGAGAGACCGCGGCATCGATCTTTCCGCTGTTACCTGGTTCGATCGGCCGGAAGATCTTGCCGAAAAGGGCGATATCGACGTCTTCGTCGAGCTGATGGGCGGCGCCGAAGGGGCTGCCAACACCTCCGTACGCGCCGCACTCAAGCGCGGTCTCCATGTGGTGACAGCCAACAAGGCGCTGCTTGCCTATCACGGCGTCGAGCTTGCGACGATCGCCGAGGAGAAGGGCGCGCTTCTAAACTTCGAGGCCGCAGTCGCCGGCGGCATCCCGGTCATCAAGGCGCTGCGCGAATCGCTGACCGGCAATGCGGTCTCGCGCATCTATGGCATCATGAACGGCACCTGCAATTACATCCTGACCAAGATGGAAAAGGAGGGGCTTTCCTTCGCCGAGTGCCTGAAGGAAGCCCAGCGGCTGGGTTATGCCGAGGCCGATCCGGCCTTCGATATCGAGGGCAACGACACGGCCCATAAGCTTTCCATCCTGACGACGCTCGCCTTCGGCAATCGCATCGCGGCCGACGATATCTATCTCGAAGGCATCACCAACATCTCGATCGAGGATATCCACGCTGCCGCCGAGCTCGGTTATCGCATCAAGCTCCTGGGTGTTGCCCAGCGAACCGACACCGGCATTGAGCAGCGCGTGCATCCGACCATGGTGCCGGTCGATTCGGTCATTGCCCAGGTCGATGGCGTCACCAATGCTGTCGCAATCGAATCCGACGTGCTCGGCGAACTGCTGATGGTCGGTCCCGGCGCCGGCGGCAATGCGACGGCCTCGTCCGTACTTGGTGATATCGCCGATATCGCCAAAAGCCAGCCGGGCGCACAGCGCGTACCGGTGCTCGGCCATCCCGCAAAGGCGCTGGAACCCTACCGCAAGGCGCAGATGCAGAGCCACGAGGGCGGCTACTTTATCCGCTTGACCGTGCTCGACCGCACCGGCGTCTTTGCCAGCGTCGCAACCCGCATGGCGGAAAACAACATCTCGCTGGAATCGATCGTCCAGCGCTCCAAGCAGCATCTGGCGCCGTCGCACCACCAGACGATCATTCTCGTCACCCACGCGACGATGGAAGAGTCGGTGCGCAAGGCGGTCGCCTCGATCAAATCGGAAGGCTATCTCTTCGGCGAACCGCAGGTGATTCGCATCGAGCGGCCGAAAGAAGAAGCTTAAGCCTTTCCAGCCGGCGAATATCAGCCGCCCTGTCTTGTTGAACTGGCAGTTCAACAAGACAGGGCGGTTTTTTTGTTGATCGTCCGGGCTCCCCTTACGGAAGTCTATATTAACAAATACCGAAATATTGATATAAATAAAACCATAGATGGTGAGTCGTCGGCGTGGAGAATTTCATGAGCAAGGACAGCCACGCCGGCAAGGGGTATGGCCGCCCGAGCGAGGTGCCGCCGGACCGTCCTGATATGCTTGGGGAAATTCTCAAGCCGGCCTACCGTGACATTCGCGAAGAGGTCCCTGATGAGGCTGACGGCGATGAATACACGGAAGGCCGCAACTGGGCTATTCTGCTGACGCTGTTCTCCTTCCTGCTCGTGCAGCTTGCCGGCGTCGCCGCAATCATCTGGGCGGTGTTCTGGTAAAAATCCGTGTCTGTAAATCCATCGCTATGTTATCTCCGCTGCTTCTGTAGAAAGAGCAGATGAAGTCAGCGGAGTATGGCATGGCAGATCTCGTCGATCCGGTACAGCGCGCGTTTCTCGGCGTGGAGAAATCCGCGCTCGACAATCGCTGGGTGGCGCGGCTCGACCAGGCCGGGCAGAACCGGGCGCTGGCCATGTCGCAAATCCACGGCATGCCGGATCTGATCGCCCGCGTGCTGGCCGGGCGCGGCGTGACGGTGGACGAGGCGATCGAATTCCTCGATCCGACGATCCGCGGCCTGATGCCCGATCCGCATGTTTTGACGGATTGCGAAAAGGCCGCCACCCGCCTGGTGAGCGCCATCGAGCGCGGCGAGAATGTCGCGATCTTTGGCGACTACGATGTCGACGGTGCGGCTTCCTCGGCGCTGATGTTTCGTTTCCTCACTCATTTCGGCGTCAAGGCGCACATCTATATTCCCGACCGCGTCTTTGAAGGCTACGGCCCCAATCCGGCGGCGATCAACCAGCTGATCGACAACGGCGCCCGGCTGATCGTCGCGGTCGATTGCGGCTCGACCAGTCACGAGGCGCTGGCCGCCGCCGCCGCGCGCAATATCGATGTCGTCGTCATCGATCACCACCAGGTGACACATGAGCTGCCGCCCTGCCATGCGCTCGTCAATCCGAACCGCGAGGACGATCTGTCGGGGCAGGGGCATCTTTGCGCCGCCGGCGTGGTCTTCATGGTGCTGGTCGCCACACTGAGGCTGCTGCGGGCGGCCGGCAACAAGGGCATCCTGGCGCTCGACCTCTTGCAATGGCTGGATATCGTCGCGTTGGCGACAGTCTGCGATGTCGTGCCGCTGAAGGGCCTCAACCGCGCCTATGTGGTGAAGGGGCTGGTCGCCGCCCGCCACCAAAGCAATGCCGGGCTTGCAGCGCTGTTCCGCAAGGCCGGGCTCGCTGGCCCTGTCACACCCTATCATTTCGGCTTCCTGATCGGTCCGCGCATCAATGCCGGCGGTCGGATCGGCGATGCCGCGCTCGGAAGCCGCTTGCTGACGCTCGATGACACGGGGGAGGCTGAGGTGATCGCCCAGCGCCTGGATGAGCTCAACCGCGAGCGCCAGGCGATGGAGGCGATCATGCTGCAGGAGGCTGAGGCCGAAGCGCTCGCCGAATATGGCGACGGCGAGGGCGCCTCCGTCATCGTCACCGCCCACGAGAAATGGCATCCCGGCATCGTCGGACTGATCGCGGCGCGGCTGAAGGAGAAGTTCAAACGGCCGGCCTTTGCGATCGCCTTCGATACCTCCGGCCGCGGCACCGGCTCGGGCCGCTCTATCAACGGCTTCGACATGGGCCGGATGGTGCGCGCGGCGGTCGATGAAGGGTTGCTGATCAAGGGCGGTGGTCACGCCATGGCCGCGGGGCTGACGGTCGAGCGCGCCGATCTCGGCAGGTTGAGGACCTTCTTCACAGAGAAGTCGGCAAGAACCGTGGCGAACCTCGTCGCCAACGAGACCTTGAAGATCGACGGGGCGATCGGCGCCAGCGGCGCCACGCTCGAACTCATCGACCGCCTGGAGGCCGCCGGCCCCTATGGCTCCGGCCACGCCCAGCCGCTCTTTGCCGTGCCGGCGCATCGGGTGCGCGATGCACGCCTGGTCGGGGAGAAACATGTGAAGGTGACGATGGAGGCAATGGATGGATCGCGGCTCGACGGCATCGCCTTCCGCGCCGCCGATACGGCACTCGGCAATCTTCTCATCAATTCACGCGGCGCCAGCCTGCATGTTGCAGGCTCGCTCGGTGCCGAGCATTACCAGGGCGCCCGCCGCATCCAGCTTCGCGTCTGCGATGCTGCGCCGGCAAAATAAAATAGCCGCGCAAAAAATGCTGACGATGTGGAGTTCAGAGAGAAGAAAGTGGCACGCCCTAGGGGAGTCGAACCCCTCTTCCCAGAATGAAAATCTGGTGTCCTAACCGATAGACGAAGGGCGCTTCCTTCGTGGTGGCGCCCTTATAGTCAGCACCTTCAAAAGCCGCAAGCGCCAAGACGCGAAAAAATCATCGTTTTCGCCGATTTATTTGTGGCTGTGGAGAAACGTGGCGCTATGCCGATAAGCCAGTTGCGGAGGCCGCAGAGATACGCGCCTCAGAATGTCGCGCAGGAGACCCATTGCCAAGTCTGTTGCAGTTGGTGATCCGCATTGCGGGCTGTGCAGGTACGTAGACGACCGGGGCGGGCGGGTACTGTTGTCCTCGGAATCGGAAGTCGAGGTTCGACGCATTCTGAGCCGACCTGTTTCGTTGCAAATGGGGAATGCCCAGAAATCCATCAACAAGCGTCTTAGTCAAAGAGGGCGGGGACGACACCGTCTGTCGGACAGGCTATTGATCCGGTGCCGCGCCGGTAGTTGATTTGGATAAAATTGGTACGCCCTAGGGGAGTCGAACCCCTCTTTACAGAATGAGAATCTGTCGTCCTAACCGATAGACGAAGGGCGCAGGCCGGCCCCGTTAAAATAGGAGCACGCGCAGACTTCTGCAAGCGGATGCAATGGCTTCTATATGGAGAGAAAGTGGCACGCCCTAGGGGAGTCGAACCCCTCTTCCCAGAATGAAAATCTGGTGTCCTAACCGATAGACGAAGGGCGCTTCCTTCGTGGTGGCGCCCTTATAGTCAGGCGTTATGAATCCCGCAAGCGGCAAATTCGGTTTCTTTCAAAAAAATGACAGGAAATCCGAATGCGTTCGAGGAGCTGATTATTGAAGCTGAATCAACGGGCTGCCGGCTATCTCTTCAACAAGACGAGGCGGCGCTTCCGTAAGGTCATGCGAAGAACGCGCGGCCGTCAGATCGCTCTTGCGGTCGCCATAGGCGCGCGTTTGCCGCCGCAGCCCCAGTTCCAGTCGCGACTTTTGCCGGTATCGAGATGGACCGAATCCGTGTGGCAATAGGTGCCGACGCCGCCGCGGTTCGGCAGTGAGCGGATATAGGCGGCGATATCCCATTTCGTGACGCCGTCGATCTGAATGTCGGCCGCCTCGCAACTCTTGTGCATCGATTCGTCGGCGCCGCCGACCAGGCGGTTATGCTCTTCGTCGCGATAGCCCGACGTAACGATGACAGGCCGGCCGAAATGGGTTTCGACCGTCTTGATCACGTTCAGCAGCTCGGGCTTGAAGCAGCCGACCTCGACCTTGTCGTTCTGGACATGCAGCCCGTTCGGCGCGATCCGCGTCATGCCGGGCAGGGACGCTTTTTGCAACAGGCCGGTGAGGCTGCCGAGCAGGTTCTGCTTCGGCGCGCTGTAGAGCGCATTCATCGTCGGGGCCGGATTGCCGTCTGCCGCCAGCGACGCCGTTTGGACGGGCGCAAGCTGTGTGCTGCCATTCTGCGAGGATTGTTGCGGCAGCACCGGATCCGCAGGCGGTTCTGTTACGGGTTGCTGGCTGTAGACGCTGCTTCTGGCGGGTGCTGCACCGACAGGCGCATAGGCCTGCGGCTGAATGACAGTCGACGTGCTGTTGTTCTGCGGCGCCGGCTGGTGGTCGGAAAAGATGCTCATGGCCTGCGCGTTGATCCGGGTCGACTGCAGCACCAGCCCGCCGATATTGGCAGGCGCTGCCGCCGCCGGATCGGCCGGCGGTACGGGGGCATTCGGATCTGCTCCTACGGCCTGGGGCGCGGCTTGGGCGCCGGAGACATTGACGAGCCGGGGATCCGTGTAGACCGAACGTGGGGCAGGGCTTGCGGGTGCCGCCGCGGCAAGCTGCGGTGCGGCTGCCTGCGGTGCCGGAACGGCTGCGGCGGAATCGAGTGCCTTCTTGTCCGACGCGCAGCCGGACAGCGCCAGCACCGAAGTGGCGATCAGCAAAGCGCCCGTCAGGGGCCGCATCTCAATGTTACGCAAGCGACAGTCTCCAATTGATGCGGAAAATGGTCGAAAACCGCCATCTTCCGCGTCGAGTCGTCAGGAGATTGCCTGCGGGGCCGGGTCGCGGCAAGCGTCAAGGCGCCGGCCGGACCCGAAATCGCAAAAGCCGCAAGCCTCGCAAAAGCCTTGCGGCGAAAAGCCTTACCAGGCGCCGGTATTGCCCATCGAGGCCCAGGGTTCGGCGGCGGCGAGCGGGCTGCCTTTCTGCAGGATTTCGATCGAGATGCCGTCGGGCGAGCGCACGAAAGCCATGTTCCCATCGCGCGGCGGCCGGTTGATGGTGATGCCGTTGTCCATCAGCTTCTGGCAGGTTGCGTAAATATCGTCGACCTCATAGGCGAGGTGGCCGAAATTGCGTCCTCCGCTATAATCTTCCGTATCCCAGTTATAGGTAAGCTCGAGGCAGGGAGCCTTTTCGCTGCGCGCACGGTCGAGATCGTCGCGAGCAGCCAGGAAAACCAGGGTAAAGCGGCCCTTCTCGTTTTCGTGCCGGCGAATCTCCTCCAGCCCGAACAGGGTGGTGTAAAAGGCGAGTGAGGCGTCCAGGTCTTTGACGCGAACCATTGTATGGAGATAACGCATTCTATCTACTCCTTTATTGGGTCTGGCTTTTTCGGCGAGCTGAGGTCAGCTTCGGGCAAGTCATCGATATAAAATGTGCAGTTGGGAATAACCGAAAACTAGGACTTGCGCTTATCCGTTACCAAGATGTTAATCTTGATTTCAAGAATCAGTTAACCGTAACAGTGTGACGCGTATTCGAGGGGCTGGCGACTATGGCTGACAGGATTTCATCGAACGAATACTCCGACCTTGACGAGCTATCGGCAGAGGCGGTCGATCTTGTTGAAATCACCGGCGTCGTCAAGTGGTTCGACGTCGCTAAGGGTTTCGGCTTCATCGTGCCCGACAACGGCATGCAGGATGTTCTCCTGCACGTGACCTGCCTGCGCCGCGACGGCTACCAGACGATCCTCGAGGGAACGCGTATCGTCGCCCTCATTCAGCGCCGCGAACGCGGCTACCAGGCTTTCAAGATCCTTTCGATGGATCAGTCGACTGCGGTTCATCCCTCGCAGCTGCCGCCGGTGCGCACGCATGTGCAGGTCACCGCGACGAGCGGCCTCGAGCGTGCGCTGGTCAAATGGTTTAACCGCACCAAGGGCTTCGGCTTCTTGACGCGCGGCGAGGGCACCGAAGACATCTTCGTGCACATGGAAACGCTCCGCCGCTTCGGCCTGACGGAACTGCGCCCCGGCCAGGTGGTGCTCGTCCGCTTCGGCGACGGCGAAAAGGGCCTGATGGCCGCGGAAATCCATCCCGACATTCCGAGCCCGGCCAGCCGGTCGCATTGATATGCGTGACATCGTCCTTCTTCATGCGATCAAAAGCGCCATCCTGGCGCTTTTTTTCATGGTCGCGCTGCCGGCTTTCGCCGAGGAGCAGGTCCGCTTCGACAAGGAGCCGCTTCTTATCCAGACCGCCGCGGGCAAGGTGCTGCACTTTACCGTCGAGATCGCCTCGACGCCGGATCAGCGCGCCTACGGGCTGATGTTTCGTAAGACGATGGCAGATGATGCCGGGATGATCTTCGATTTCGACGAGCCCAGGCGCGTAACCATGTGGATGGAAAATACCATCCTGCCGCTCGACATGCTTTTTGCCGACGACACTGGCACGATCCGCCACATCAAGGAAAACGCGACGCCCTATTCGCGCGATATCATCGATTCGATGACCCCGGTGAAATATGTCGTCGAACTCAATGCCGGCATCGCCGCCAAACTCGGGATCAAACCGGGCGACAGAATCGTCAGCGCCACGACGACCAAGAAGTCGAAGTGACGAGCCCGGGCGGCTTCAGGTCATTAAATTTGTGGCGACCCCTGCAGGAATCGAACCTGCGACAACCTGCTTAGAAGGCAGGTGCTCTATCCAGCTGAGCTAAGGGGCCGTCTGGCGATCGCGTTCAGGGAGCGCGATCGGATGCGGCAGTTCTGGACGAGAAATCTCAATGCGTCCAGGGCTGCGTGCGGGTATAGCGGAAATTATCCGGATAGGCGACAACCTGGCGAACCGGATCCTTCGGCGCGATCACCCGGTATTCGATGCCGTTGCGCTGGGCATAGGCTTCGGCCAGTTCCTGTGTTTCAAAAGTGAGTTTCACCTGCTGGCGCGTATCGCCGGAGGAGGTGTAACCCATGATCGGATCGATCTTGCGCGGCGACTCCTGATCGAATTCAAGCACCCACAGATGGGTCTTGGCCTTGCCGGACTGCATGGCGGTCTTGGCTGGACGATAGATCTTGGCAGACATGACTGCGCGTCTCCGACTATGCGGGCAACACCCGCCTTTAATGGTCTCATTTCTCGTTGCCGAGGCTCTTGCTTCATCTTGAGAGATAGCGCGAAGAGATGAATTTTGCTTATCCGCGAATCCCCGCCTTTTCAAGAAAAAAGGCGGCGTATGACGCGTTGCCGGTACCATCGCGATGATAGGGCGATGCTGCGGAAGCAAGACACCGGCAGACAGGCCGGTTGCGCAATATTACCGATCGTCTCATGTTGTGATCACAACCTGATTGCCGCGGCCAACCCGCGGGACTATTTACGGCGCAGTCAATTTCAGTGGATTGCACGCATGATGAGACGTTCGGCGGAGTTCAATGCCATTGTGATCGGGGCCGGCATTACGGCTTTCTTCTACGTTGCCATTAGCTACGCTCAATATATCGGTCTGCTCGAACGCGGCTGAGGCAGCGCTCTCCTGACGTCCAATTGCGTCCGACGGCGCAGACGCGCGTCATGCAGCTTTTTCTAGAGACATCGACGTATCAGGCGGGATTCTTCGACCCGCGCTGGATTTATGGGTTGCGACGGCGAAGTGAACCGTGTATCTCCCCGCCACGGCACGGAGTGTAGCGCAGTCTGGTAGCGCATCTGGTTTGGGACCAGAGGGTCGGGAGTTCGAATCTCTCCACTCCGACCATTCAGTATCCCGATATCTTGCATCTTTGACAGCCGCATCATGGCCCGCATTGTCGGGCGTGCTGCCGGCCAACTGCTTCCGGAAACGGATGACAGACAGATAAAGCGCGTCGCATCAAACTTGATTGATGCGACGCGCTTTAGCTTTGTTTTATGCATGAGTGCCACGTTAGTCACCAGCAACCTTCCGTCGACGATGACGGAGACCTTGGTGTCCGAACGCCTGATCGGCGCTCGGATGTCAGCACGATGGTTGTGGCGATCGGACGACCGCCACAACGGGGACAATTACAGGAGAAAATCGCCTGCCCCCAAGTGGACCAAGCCCTTCAGCTGAACCTCGAAGTCATGAACACCGTCGCCGTTCGTGTCGGCCTGGATAACGGTAACATCGTTCGCGGTTCCGGACTGGTCGTCATAGTGCCAAGCGAGCGCGCCAGCCTTGTGGTCGAACAGGGCATTCTCCTGTGCCTGAAAATGGAAGGTTCCATTGCCCGCCGCAGAGCCATTCGCATCGATCGCCGAGAGGTCGATCTTATCGATGCCGTGCTGGAAGTCGGTGATGACGTCGCGGTTCAAGCCGGACCCGGTTTCCGTCGGTGCTTTCAAGATAAACTTATCCTCGCCGGTGCCACCGGTCATAATGTCCTTTCCGGCACCACCAATCAGGACATCATTGCCGGCGCCGCCATCCAGCTTGTCCGCGCCAGCCCCGCCAGTGAGAACGTTGCCGCCGCCGTTGCCGCCGGTCAGTACGTCGTTGTAGCTTGAGCCGGTCAAGTTTTCGATACTGGCGATCTTGTCGCCGGTCGCCTCGCCGCCCGATGCGACCTTAGTCGCCAAGTTGACGTTGACCGCGCCGGAGCCCGCATAGCTGGCGGTGTCGTTGCCAGTACCGCCGTCGAGCGCGTCCGCGCCGGCCCCGCCCTTCAACACATCACTACCACCGAGACCCTTGAAGGTTTCGTTGCCGCCGTTCGACTGACCGGTGTGTGGCAGGATATCGTTGCCATTGGTGCCGACGAATTCCTTTGTCGGCGCGGTTGGCGTTGTCGGTTGCGTCGGGGTGGTTGGCGTTGTTGGCGTTGTCGGTTGCGTCGGCGTTGTCGGCGTGGTTGGCGTTCCCGGGGTCGAGCTGGAGCCCGATTCGTAGGCACCGATATCGACAGTTCCAACGACGCGAGCGTGGCCGTCCAGATCGACCGATGCGACACCGTATTTGCTGGTTCCGCTGTCGATCGCCGACGAGCCGGAGCCGAGGTGGAAGTTGTCGCTCGCTGCCCCCGCGAATGTCGGGTCGACGCCGAGCTTATTGCCGTTCGCCGTGCTGGGCATCGCGTTGCCGCCGTCGGTCTTGACCGATGCCTGGCCGGCCGTGCCGTTGTAGGTGATGTTGTTGGCCCAGACGACGTTGCTATTGGCGCCACTGGTAGACGTGTTATCGATCGCAGTGTTGTTCTTGTTCACCGATGGGTCCGCTACGGCGACGTTGTTGACCCAGGTGTTGTTGTTCGACGCGGAGTTGCTGAGCTCGCCGCGCCAGGTGCCGGTGTTCGCGTTGTCCTGATTGTTGTGGTATGCGGTGTTGTTTTTCACCGTGACAGAGTCGCTCCAGGTAACCTGAATGCCCTTGCCACCGTTCTCGTAGACGAGGTTGTTCTCAACCAGGGTCTTGAACGTGTAGTTCGGATGACCGCTCGACTGCGTGCTCTGGAAATCGTCGATGATGATGCCATTGCCATCGGTGTGTGCACCCGCCTTCGTGACGTTGTCGTGTGAGATATTGTTCCGCACGATCGTCCGGTAGCCGTCCGTCGAGGTATCGCCGGTAATGTTCCGGTTCTCGTAGATCGAGATGCCCGAGTACCAGCCGGACGACGCGTTATTGTACGTCTCGTTCCCTTCGACCCGGATGAAGTCCGATTGGTTGAACTGAATGCCCGACTCGCCGCTGTCGTGGACAGTATTGTTGAGGATCTGGATGTGGTGGACGTTGTTCGCTTCAATGCCGTCGCCAGTGCCGCCCTTGATGTCAAAGCCGTCGATGACCACGTAGTTGCCGTTGACACTGATCCCGGTGTATGAGCCCGCTGGCGGCCGGATCAGCGCCCCCCCGGGCACTTCCGAGCGCAGCGTGATGTTGCCTGCCGCTGAGCCGTCCTTGTCGATGTTGATGGACTCGTTGTAGGTCCCCGCTTTCACCACGACCTCGTCGCCGGGCTTGAGGTTCGACGCCATCGCGTCACCGATCGTGCGGAAAGGAGAGGAGGCACTGCCGTTACCGCTGCTGCTGCCAGTCGTCGCTACGTAGTATGTTGTCATTGTCTTGTTCCTCAACCCCTGCCCGTTAATATTTTAGGTTAATCATGTCTTACGGCGGGGGGTTATAGGGCGACATTTTGGAGGGCGCAACAGCAACGCGACGGTAAGTACTTGAGAATCATAGCCATATTGCTGCCACAATATCCCAATCACTTCGATGTTACGTTTTGAAATATTTGTAGAATTTCGAGTCGCCCAAATTGGGGCAGTATAAATGTCCCGCATTTCGCGAATTATTCTTTCTGCAACTATAGCGAAATGCATCTATTGAAAACGTTAGAAAAACCTGACGGCGTGACTGGAATCCTGTCGTCAGAGGCGGAATCGACATTTTTTTCTGAATTTAGCAATTTTTGGGTAAAATCACCCTAAAAATGGGGGCTGATCGCGATGGTTAGGGGAGGCAGGACCGTAGAATCGCCTGCACTTCGGGCCCCAGAATAAGCCCCGCTCAAACGGATCGGCGATCAGGAAATGCTCTCGTTTTCTGATCTCGATGCAGCATTCGGGTACTCTGAACGCCGCGGCAGGCATGCCGCAAGAAGCGCGCCTGCCACGCCGGGGAAGTCCCGCTCTATGACATCGAGCTTGCTCCGACGGCTGTTGCGATGTCAGCCGTCGCCGAGAAACATCGGCTTTGCCAGGGCTGTCGTCGATACGACCTACAACGGCAACGAAACCTACCTAAGGCTTGATTGCCAACCGCGTTTCGAGCGGGCCGTTGACGGCTTGCAAGGTCGAGGCTGCAAGCCGTCGCTTGACCCAGTTTAACGCCCTTGGAAAATCTTGATCAGCTTCGGTGTGAACTTGTGGCTTTTGATGTCAACGAAGTCATCGTAGGTGGCGCGACCGGAAATCATCGCTGCGAGAAGCCGATTGCAGGCAACGCGCGGAGCGTCTTTATCCGAAGCGTTTGTCACGATGCCAGCGTTGCGGCGCGCATTTGCATCGAAGCTCTTCACGCAAATATTGACAGCCTCATTTCTCGCTCTTGCACTCCCCTGCGTCAAAGTAACGAAGGAATCATATTCCTGGCGAGTCGGTACGCAGGCAGCGAGCAAGGCCATGGCAATCAATACTATTATGGTGCGAGTAGGCATTGTTACCTTATTCCTTTAAATATCCGATGGTCGGTTTCTGGTGTTTATTTCGATTCGTGTGATGCAGGAAAGACCACGCGCAAAAATTGCGATGTCGCCCAGAAGAAAAATTGCTGCATTTTGACAGTTCAGCCCTGCCGTATACTGCCCTAATCACAATAGGCGGGATGTTGTTTCGCCCGACGGGTTGTAATTTGGCCGCCAATCCTGAGGAGGCGGAACATGAGAACCATCCTATCCAGCGTCGGCGCTGCGGCCTTCATGCTGTCGGCTGTGAACACCTATGCCGTCGATCTTCCGGCCGGCGCCAAGAAGGTCACGATGGAAGAGTTTAAAGCATTTGCTGATGGCAAGCATGTGAAGGTGGAGATCGTTGATCTGGACAAGCCCGTGACCGCTGATCTGGTCTGGAACTGGAAGAAGGGCACGATCACCGGTAAGGCTGATGTCGGCGGCAAAACGATCGACGTGAAAACCAAACTCACATTCAAGGGCGATAAAGCTTGCTCCAATAGCAAGGGCGAAAAACCGAGCTGCCATTCGATCTATATCGACGGCGACAAGTTCTACGAAGTTCGCGATGATATGAAAGTTCATGCGGTCTCGACGGTCGGCTGAAGCTGCGGCTCGATTAAGGAACTTGCTGACATGTGGGCAGTCGCAGTGGACACGGCCCGCCAACACGGCGGGCTGATGTTTTACCTTGAAGGCCCATGATGGATCTGCGCTGCCCGGATCTTCTTAGCGATCGAGGAAATGCTCGAAGTAGATCTCGGGGATCGGGTAGGCGTAGACGCCTCTATCGACGAAGCCGTGTCTGTAGAGGCAGTTTCTCAGCGCCGCGTTGTAATGCAGGCTTTGCGGATCCGGCGAGCCGCGTCGCCAGGAACCCGCCTCCGGCACGCACCACCGGAGCGATTTGTCGTATCGAGCCAGGAGGACCGGATCGGTATCGACCCGGATGCCGCTGTAGGATTGATAGTTTGAAGGAGACTCCGCGGCCGAAATACAGCCCAAGCTAAGCGCAACGCCAACGACTGCCATCAATTTCATTGGATTTAGTTCTCCCCTGATCGATTATCGAAGTAATCGAGCGGAACGTTATTGGTTCCAATGCCTGCGGGCAAGGGGACTTGTGGCCTGCGGTCTGAGCGGCGCATGGACTGGATTGCCGGCGCTCCGTGACAGATGAGCCTCGATCGCGAAGCGCCGGGCTCTTCGATCAATCCAGGAGATCGGCCGGTACTTTGCCGCCATTTTCCGACAGGCGTTTCATCAGTGCCTTGTGCAGCCACATATTCATCTTGGCGGAATCACCGATGTCGCCGGTATAGCCGAGTTCAGAGGCGAGCTCTTTGCGCTCGGCCATGCTCGCATCCATTCCGACCGCTTTCATCAAATCCACGATCGAGTGGCGCCAATCGAGTTTCTGGCCGCTCTTTTTCACGGCCGCGTCGAGGATCGGGACGATATCGACATTTGCTGTGGACGGTGCCGCGGCCGGCTTGCTTTGAGCGGGAGAGGCGGCAGGTGCGGCACTGGGCGCTGCCGGCGGCGAGACGGGCGCCTGGGCGGGTTGCGTCTTCGGCGCGCCTGATGCAACGGGTTCGGCTGCTTTCGCTTCTCCGAAGATTGCATGTTTGATCTTGTCGAAAATGCCCATTCTTGAACCTCCAGTTCCATTAGATGAGAACATGCTGAAACATGGACTTCCTGCCTGATATATCCAGACGGAGGGGAGTTATTTTTGCCTATCTCAATCGATGATGGAAAATCCAGTTTCAAGGCAAGGTGCAGGCGACCCGCAAAACGCTGCGAATGGATCAATCGCCGTCCAGGCGCATCGAGATCTGCGCTTTTCTTGCCCGCTGTGAAGATTGCTGACGCGGCCGGGAAGGAAATACTCGGCCGGCACTCCGGCCGATGCAAGACATGCTCGCTTTCGGCACAGTCGGGTTGGCAATTCGTATTTCAGTAACCGTGAAAGATCATTGTACGCCACAGAGCCGACTTGCCCCGCTGTGTTGTGAAACATTCGTCATCCCTTCACGTTGCCTTGCCATGGATGTCCCGCAGGTTGCAGGCGTCCAGACGATCGAAGGCACGCGCGTTCCTCGATTTTCGATTGCCGGGCAGATCGCTTGGCGAATGGAAACGGAGGAAAAACATGACCCATAATCACAATGGACTATCCCTGGCGGTGCTTGCATCCACCTGCGCCCTGCTTGCCGTGCCGGCAAGCGATGCACACGCGATCGATGTCGGCGTATCGGTAAATGCCGGCAATGCCGCCAGCGCCGATGTCGGGGCGTCGCTTGGCGGCGGCAGTGGCATCAGCGCCGATGCCAATGCTTCCGTCGGCAGTTCGAGCGGCGTCAACGCCAATGCGACCGCCAATGCCGGCGGCGGCCGGGGCGTTGATGCCGATCTCAATGCACGCATCGGCGGCTCCAGTGGGCTTGATACCGATGCCACGGCCTCGGTCAGACGCGGCAGCGGCATCGATGCCAATCTCGCCATCGGCGGGGCAGGGGGCAGCAACAAATCCGCGGCAGACGGTAATCTCAGCGCATCGCAGGCCCGCATCCTGGATGACTTCCGGTCGAGGCCGGTCAATGAGCAACGCAAGATGCTTGTCCGTTGCGTTGATATCTCATCGCCTGGCGGCTCGGCCTCAGGTGGTTCTGATTCCGGCCTTGCCGGTCTCTGCAGCCTGCTGCAGGCGTCAGCCTCGCGCTGAACGTGAAAGACCCGCCGAACCGGAAGGCACGGCGGGTCTTTCAAATTGCTCGGTTCCCCAGCCTTATGCAGGATCTGCCTAATGCAGGATCTGGCTGAGGAACAGCTTGGTGCGTTCGTGCTGCGGATTGTCAAAGAACTCGGCCGGGGAATTCTGCTCGACGATCTGGCCCTGATCCATGAAGATGACGCGGTTGGCGACCTGGCGGGCAAAGCCCATTTCATGGGTGACGCACAGCATGGTCATGCCTTCCTCGGCAAGGCCCACCATGGTGTCGAGCACTTCCTTGATCATCTCGGGATCGAGCGCCGAGGTCGGCTCGTCGAACAGCATGATCTTCGGGTTCATGCATAGCGACCTGGCGATCGCCACGCGCTGCTGCTGGCCGCCGGAAAGCTGTCCCGGATATTTGTTGGCCTGCTCGGGGATCTTGACGCGCTTGAGGAAATGCATGGCGATTTCTTCCGCCTGCTTCTTCGGCATCTTGCGCACCCAGATCGGCGCCAGCGTGCAATTTTCGAGGATCGTCAGGTGGGGGAAGAGGTTGAAGTGCTGGAACACCATGCCGACTTCGCGCCTGACCTCGTCGATCTTCTTCAGGTCGTTGGTGAGTTCGGTGCCGTCGACGATAATGCGGCCCTTCTGATGCTCTTCCAGGCGGTTGATGCAGCGGATCATCGTCGACTTGCCGGAACCCGACGGGCCGGCGATGACGATGCGCTCGCCGCGCATGACCTTAAGGTTGATATCGCGCAGCACGTGAAAATCGCCGTACCACTTGTTCATGTTGATGATATCGACCGCCACTTCCGTTGCGGAAACGGTGAGCTTTTTAGCTGGAGCTTCAGCCATGATTGTTTTCCCTCATTCTTATCGTTTGTGGCCGGTATCGAGATGGCGTTCAATGAATGCTGAATAGCGCGACATGCCGAAGCAGAAAAGCCAGAAGGCGAAGCCGGCAAAGATCAGGCCGGTCAGCGGCGTGACGGCGCTGGCCCAGTAAGCGTCGCTGAAATTCAGGCGGACGATGCCGAGCAGATCGAACATGCCGATGATCGAGACCAGCGATGTGTCCTTGAACGTACCGATGAAGGTGTTGACGATGCTCGGTATGACCAGCTTGATCGCCTGCGGCAGGATGATGAGCCGCATCTTCTGCCAATAGCCGAGGCCGAGCGAATCGGCACCCTCAAACTGACCCTTCGGGATCGCCTGCAGACCGCCGCGGATAACCTCCGCCATATAGGCCGAGGTGAAAATCGCAACGCCGATCAGCGCCCTGAGCAGTTTGTCGACATTCCAGCCGGTGGGCAGGAAGAGCGGCAGCATGACGCTTGCCATAAACAGCACGGCGATCAGCGGAATGCCGCGGACGATCTCGATGAAGCCGATGCAGACGGTGCGGATGATCGGCATATGCGAGCGCCGCCCAAGTGCCAGGATGACGCCGAAGGGAAGCGATACGGCGATGCCGACGAAGGAGAGTACCAGCGTCACCATCAGGCCGCCCCAGAGCGAGGTCTCGACCGGCTCAAGCCCGAAACCGCCGCAGAGCAGCCAGATGGACAGAAGCGGCAATGCGATGAACAGCAAGATGGCGTTCAGCCCCTTGCGCGGGGCGCGGGGGATCAGCATCGGCACCAACAGGACGATGAACAGGATGCCGACGATCGTCGGGCGCCAGCGCTCGGAGAGCGGATAACGGCCATAGACGAACTGATCCATCTTGGCGTTGACGAAGGCCCAGCAGGCGCCACTCCAGCCATCCGGCTGGATGCCGCCCTGCACGGTTGTCGCGCAGAATGTCCGGTCCGGGCCGCTCCAGACGGCCTGGACGAACAGCCAGTTGATCATATGCGGCAGTACCCAGGCGAGAACGGCGAGTGCAAGCACCGTCATCACTATATCCTTGGGTGTCGCAAGCAGGTTCTTGCGGACCCAGGCGAGGGCGCCCCTTTCGCCGGGGGGAGCCGGTTCGGGTGCCAGCATGGCGGTTCTGACGAAGGATTGGTTCGATACCGACATCTTATCGCTCCACCAGGGCCATTTTGGCGTTGAACCAGTTCATGAAGACCGAGGTCACGACGCTGAGCAGCAGATAGGCGACGACCACCAGGAACATGAGCTCGACGGCCTGACCGGTCTGGTTGAGGATCGTGCCGCTGACGGCGAAGTAATCGGCGAAACCGATGGCGATCGCCAGCGACGAATTCTTCGTCAGGTTCAGATACTGGCTGGTCAGTGGCGGAATGATGATGCGCAGGGCCTGCGGCACCACGACGAGGCGCGTGATGCTCGATGGATGCAGCCCGAGCGCGCCTGCCGCTTCCGACTGGCCCTTCGCCACGCCGCGAATGCCGCTGCGTACGATCTCGGCGATGAAGGCTGCGGTGTAGAAGGAGAGGGCCAGGAAGAGCGACATGAACTCCGGACCGATGACGCTGCCGCCGGTCAGGTTGAACTTGCCGGCAACCGGCATGTCGAATGACATGGGCAGGCCGCTTAGCAGGAAGGCGAGAATCGGCAGCCCGACGATCAGGCCGATCGCCGCCCAGATCGTATGGAACTGCTTGCCTGTTGCCGCCTGCCGCTTGTGCGCCCATTTCGTCATCAGGACGGTTGCGACGATCCCGATCAAAAACGCGATGCCGACAACCCACATGCCGGTCTCGAAGATCGGCTTCGGGAAGGCGAGCCCGCGATTGTTGAGGAACATGTTGAGCGGCAGATGCAGCGATTCACGCGGCTGCGGCAACACGGCAAGAACGCCGGAATACCAGAAGAAGATGACGAGCAGCGGCGGGATGTTGCGGAATACTTCGACATAGACGGTGCAGAGCTTGGCGATCAGCCAGTTGCGCGACAGCCGGCCGATGCCGATGACGAAGCCGATGATCGTCGCGGTGATGATGCCGGTGATGGCGACCTGGATCGTGTTCAGGATGCCGACGAGCAGGGCGCGTCCATAGGTGCTGTCGCTCGAATAGCCGATCAGCGACTGGCCGATCTCGAAACCGGCGCGTCCGCGCAGGAAGGCAAAACCCGATGCCGTATTGCTGCGGGCAAGGTTTACTGCCGTATTGTGCGCGATCCATGTGATCGCCACGACAAGCACCACGACGGTTAGGATTTGGAAGAAAATACCCCGAATTCTCGGGTCGTACATGGCGGAGCTCAAACTCCAGCCGGTCGCATGCAAAGGTACAGATGCCTCTTGCGTCATGCCGCGCCAATCCCCTGTGAGCCCGTTTTTGGGCTTTTCTTTTTTGGAAGAGGAAAGGCGTTTTACCGCCTTTCCCTGCTTTTCAAGCGGTGCGCGATCAGCGAACCGGCGGAGCGTACTGGATGCCGCCCTTGCTCCAGAGAGCGTTGAGGCCGCGTGCGATCTTCAGCGGGCTGCCCTGGCCGATATTGCGCTCAAAGACTTCGCCGTAATTGCCGACGTTCTTGATGATGTTGTAAGCCCAGTCGTTGGTCAGGCCGAGGTCGGTGCCAATCTTGGTATCGGCCTCGCTGCCGAGGAAGCGCTTGATATCGGGGTTCGGCGAGTTCTTCATCTCGTCGACATTCGCCTGGGTGATGCCGAATTCTTCGGCGTTAACAAGCGCATAGGCCGTCCAGGAAACGATGTCGAACCACTGGTCGTCGCCCTGGCGCACAGCCGGGCCGAGCGGCTCCTTGGAGATGATCTCCGGAAGGACCATGTGCTCGTCGGGGTTCTTCAGCGTCAGGCGCAGCGAATAGAGGCCGGACTGGTCGGTGGTATAGACGTCGCAACGGCCGGAATCATAGGCGGCGTTGACTTCTTCGAGCTTTTCGAAAACCACCGGATTGTACTGAAGGTTGTTCGCCTTGAAATAGTCGGCGAGGTTCAGTTCGGTGGTCGTGCCCGACTGCACGCAGATGGCCGCACCTGATAGTTCCAGCGCCGACTTCACGTTCAGGCTCTTGCGAACCATGAAGCCCTGACCGTCGTAATAGGTGACCGGGCGGAAGTTGAAGCCGAGTGCGGTATCGCGGTTGATCGACCAGGTGGTGTTACGCGACAGAATGTCGATTTCGCCGGACTGCAGTGCCGGGAAACGATCTTTCGCCGACAGTGGCGTATATTTGACTTTGGTCGGATCGCCGAGGACGGCCGAAGCGACGGCCTTGCAGAAATCGACGTCGAAGCCGGCCCAATTGCCGGATGCATCAGGCTGCGCGAAACCGAGAAGGCCGGTATTGACGCCGCATTGCACGAAACCCTTCGCTTTGACGTCTCCGAGAGTGGTGGCCGAGGCAGCCGAGGTGCCAAGAGCGAAAACTGCTGCGCCGAGTGCGGCGGACAGAAGCTTGTTCTTCATTTTTTCCCAACCTTTTCCGTTGTCTTATATTTTCTTGTGGGGAAGTTCCGGCGGAAAAACCTGCCGCCCCCAATGTCTCGACACCCTCCCGGCGCGAGTGCCCTATCACAGTCGCAAATGTCACCATGGTCAAGTGTCACCATCAATAATTGCGGCAAAATTCAGAATTTTGGTTGATTGCGCCGCATTCGAGGGCGGTTGGCTATGAAATAGGCGTCCGATTGCGGAAAAATAACGCGAAATTCGGAAATTCCATCATGTCCAAGCGTTGTCGCCAACCCACGGTCAAGGGGTTGACCGGAAACGGCGGGGCGTCCAAAAGTCTGGTTTTGCGCCCCTCGCCAAAGGCTATTTCCGACATGAAAGAAAAAGACAGCTTGCTGCAGAATGCCGGCATCAACACCCGCCTGACGCATATCGGCAACGACCCTTTCGACTATCACGGCTTCGTCAATCCGCCAGTCGTGCATGCCTCGACGGTGCTGTTTCCGAATGCGCGCACGATGGAGACACGCTCGCAGAAATACACCTATGGAACGCGCGGTACGCCGACGACGGATGCGCTCTGCGAGGCAATCGACGCACTCGAAGGCTCGGCCGGCACGATCCTCGTCCCCTCGGGCCTTGCAGCCGTGACCATTCCGTTTCTGGGTTTCGTCGCCGCCGGCGACCATGCGCTCGTCGTCGATTCGGTCTACGGCCCGACGCGCCATTTCTGCGACACGATGTTGAAGCGTCTTGGCGTCGAGGTCGAATATTACGACCCGTCGATCGGCGCCGGCATAGAGACGCTCTTCCGACCGCACACCAGGGTCGTCCACACCGAGGCTCCCGGCTCCAACACCTTCGAGATGCAGGATATCCCGGCGATCTCGGCGGTGGCGCACCGCCACGGCGCCGTTGTCATGATGGACAATACCTGGGCGACGCCGCTCTATTTCAAACCGCTCGATCACGGCGTCGATATCTCGATCCACGCATCCACGAAATATCCCTCAGGCCATTCCGATATCCTGCTTGGGACCGTGTCGGCCAATGCCGAGCACTGGGAGCGGCTGAAGGAAGCAAACGGTGTGCTCGGCATCTGCGGCGCGCCCGATGACGCTTACCAGATCCTGCGCGGATTGCGCACCATGGGCCTGCGTCTGGAGCGGCATTATGAAAGCGCGCTTGATATCGCGCAATGGCTGGAGGGCAGGGAGGACGTCGCCCGCGTGTTGCATCCGGCCTTGCCGAGTTTCCCCTCTCATTATCTATGGAAGCGCGATTTCAAAGGCGCCAGCGGCATCTTTTCCTTCGTGCTCGCCGCCGATGGCCCGGAAAAATCCAGGGCAAAGGCGCATGCCTTTCTCGACGCGCTCCGGATCTTCGGTCTCGGCTATTCCTGGGGTGGCTTTGAAAGCCTCGCATTGCACGCCTATCTCAACGACCGCACGGTCGCCAAGGCTCCGACGGATGGTGCTGTCATCCGCCTGCAGATCGGCATCGAGGATGTGGTTGACCTCAAGGCCGATATCGAAAGGGGTTTTGCCGCCGCAAGCGCTGTCTGACACGCTGTGCTTTATGGCAGACGCAGAGCCCGGTACCCGTAAATCCAGTCGAGGTCCGCCGCCAGGCTTTGCGGCGGCTTGAGGCCGAGCACGAGATCGCGGCCGATCCGGATTGGCCCCTTCGCATGATAGGCGAACCGGTTGAAGGCGCCGCGCTGGCGAAGTTTCGCGATGCGTGGCGCCCGATGGCTTTCAAAGAGCTTTATAGCTTCCGCCGCCGGACGATTGGAAAGAAACGCGGCAAGTTCGTAGGCGTCTTCGATCGCCATGGCCGCGCCCTGTGCGGCAAAGGGCATCATCGCATGCGCGGCATCGCCGATCAGTACTGTCTTGCGGCCGTCCTGCCACGCACCGGCGGAGGTTTCGAACAGCGGCCAGAACGTCAGCTTCCGGCGTTGGTCGAACAGCGAGACGATCGCGGCGTTCCAGCCCGAAAAGCGTTTCCTGAGTTCTGCGCGCTGCTCGGCCGTCGGCTCGCTTTGCCAGGCCTGCGGCGCGCTATTGCCGGCGGTTATCGCCACCATGTTGAAGCTGGCAGTCTCCCTCAAAGGGTAGCAGACGAGATGTGCCGAGCCGCCGAGGAAAGCGCATACGCTTTGTCGGTCGAGGAAGCCGGGCGCTTCGGTTTCGGCAATGGTGAAGCGGTAGGCGATATTGCCGGAAAACCGCGGCGAGGGGCTGCCCGGAACCAATTGCCGCAGCTTCGACCAGACGCCGTCGGCGCCGATGACGGCATCGGCGTCCCGCTCGAAATCCGGCAGCGCCGATTCCATCCTGATACCAAGGTGAAGCCGGCAGAGCGGATCGGCCTCGACCGCGGCCAAAAGGGTTTTCTGCAATGTGCTGCGATGTAGGACGCCATAGGGAGCGCCCCAGCGCTGCCGTGCGAATGTGCCTGCAGGCACGGCTGCCAGCTGGCGCAGCGAACTGCCCGAGATCAGCCGGATCGTTTCCGGCTCGAGCCAGACCTTTGACAGCCCGTCAAGGATACCAAGTTCGGCAAGAATGCGCGAGGCGTTGGGCGAAACCTGCAAGCCGGCGCCGACCTCGGTGAGTTCACCCGCCTGCTCGAAGATGTCGGAGCTGATGCCCCGACGCGAAAGCGATAGCGCAGCGGTCAGCCCCGATATCCCGGCGCCGATGATGGCGGCATGTTCGACCGGCATTATCCGTCCGATCCGAAATCTGGACGGGTTACGCCGCCTTCACGTGGAAAACGCAGCCGGCCGGATTGGTCTGGCTCGGCTTGAGCGCGGAATTGAAGCGATAGAGCGTCGAACAGTAGGAACAGACCTTCTCGTTGTCGTCGCCCATGTCGATGAAGATATGCGGATGGTCGAACGGGGCCGAAGCGCCGGTGCACATGAATTCCTTGACGCCGACTTCGATAACCCGGTGACCGCCGTCGTTCTGGAAGTGGGGAATGTTGTGGCCGGCCATGTCGCTCTCCGAATGCTTGAAATCTGCGCGGACCTTATAAGCCTTCGCCGCAAATGTGTAGAGCCAAAGCGCCGCGGTGGGTACTGTTTTTAGGCACAGTTTCTGGCTTCACGATGAATGGCGGCTCGATTATGGTCGCGCGGAAAAGGCCCTGAAGGAAGACGCGATGAACCTGAACACGCCTGCATTTTCAAGCTTCACCCATGACGGATTGAAGCTCGCCTTCTTCGATGAGGGCGATCCGGCCGGTGTGCCCGTCTTGTTGATCCACGGATTTGCTTCGACCGCAAACGTCAACTGGGTGCACCCCGGCTGGCTGAAGACGCTGGGCGATGCCGGCTACCGGGTGATCGCCATCGACAATCGTGGCCACGGCGCAAGCGACAAGCCGCACGATGCCGAAGCCTATCGTCCATGGGTGATGGCCGGCGATGCGATCGCGCTTCTGGATCATCTCGGCATCCCGGAAGCCAATGTCATGGGTTATTCGATGGGCGCGCGCATTTCGGTCTTTGCCGCCCTTGCCAATCCGCATCGGGTCCGCTCGCTGGTGCTCGGCGGTCTCGGCATCGGCATGACCGACGGCGTCGGCGACTGGGATCCGATCGCCAATGCGCTGCTTGCTCCCTCGCTCGAGGACGTCACGCATGACCGCGGCCGCATGTTCCGCGCCTTCGCCGAACAGACTAAGAGCGATCGCGTCGCCCTTGCCCTCTGCATCCGCGGCTCGCGCGATCTCGTTGCCCGCACGGATATGGGAAGGCTCGACATGCCGACGCTGATCGGCGTCGGCACAAAAGACGATATCGCCGGCTCGCCGCAGGCGTTGGCGGCGCTGATGCCTGGAGCCGAAGCGCTGGATATTCCGGGCCGTGATCACATGCTCGCCGTCGGCGACAAGGTTTTCAAGCAGGCGGTGCTGGCCTTCTACGCGAAAGTCGCCAGCGGGTGACATTGGTGGGTGACATCATCATGATGCCGAAAACCCATGCTAAAAAACCATGGCGACGGCACCCATTTATGTTATTGGCGTTTTCCACTATATATTGGCGTTCCGAAAACGGCATTCCTGTTGGCAACGAGGAGAGCGGCCATGGTCGCCAAGACTGATATTCGTGCTTTTGAGACAGGCCATCCGCTAAAGGTGATGGATCCCATCTGGGACAGCCTGCGCGAGGAAGCCCGGCTCGCCGCCGAACGGGACCCGGTTCTCGCCGCCTTCCTCTACTCGACAGTGATCAACTACCATTCGCTCGAGGAATGCGTCATCCATCGCATCTGCGAACGTCTCGATCACCCCGACATGCAGGCGAACCTGCTTCGCCAGACCTTCGAGGAAATGCTCTCCGATTGGCCGGAATGGAGTTCCATTCTGCGCGTCGACATCCAAGCCATCTACGATCGCGATCCCGCCTGCCTGCGGTTCATGGAAGCCGTGCTCTATTTCAAGGGCTTCCACGCGCTGCAGACACACCGTCTCGCCCATTGGCTGCTGAACCGCGGCCGGCGAGATTTCGCGCTCTATCTGCAGAGCCGTTCTTCTAGCGTCTTCCAAACCGACATCAATCCGGCCGCCCGGATCGGCAAAGGCATCTTCCTCGATCACGCCACCGGCCTCGTCGTCGGCGAGACGGCTGTGATCGGCGATAACGTCTCGATCCTGCATAACGTCACGCTCGGCGGTACCGGCAAAGAGGGCGCCGACCGCCATCCGAAGATCGGCAGCGGCGTCATGATCGGCGCCGGCGCAAAGATCCTCGGCAATATCGAGATCGGCTACTGCTCACGCATCGCCGCCGGTTCCGTCGTCTTGAAAGCGGTGCCGCCGAAGAAGACGGTCGCCGGCGTACCGGCCAAGGTCGTCGGCGAAGCAGGTTGTTCCGAGCCGTCGCGCAACATGGACCAGGTGATCGGCGCCGATATCTGATCGGCTGCCGGAAGGATTGGGAAAGGTCGGCGGGGACGAAAATTGCCAACTGGCAACCTTGCCTTTACACCGCTGCTTTTCCTGTGCAAGAAGCGGTCAATCAAGACCGTTTACGGAGATACAGAGTGAAGCCTGAAGAAATCAAGAAGCTCGACGCCTATTTCAAACGCATGCTCAATCCGCAGATCGTCGTCAAGGCGCGTCCGCGCAAGAATGATTCTGCAGAAGTCTATCTCGGCGAAGAATTTCTGGGCGTCGTCTATATCGATGACGAGGACGGCGACCGCTCCTACAACTTTTCGATGGCGATCCTCGACGTCGATCTCTAATCCGCTCGAACGCTTTCCAAGGGACCGAACGGCGCGATCCGTTCGGTCTTTTTTGTTTTCTGGGCTTCGGTTCAAAATTTGTTTGAAGCTTCAGGTTGCGTTTATCTGATATATATTAGCAAAAACAGTTAAAGACGTACGTGCCCCGGCGCGCATCCTTTGTTTTATTATTGTCGCACAACCGGTGGGTGTTTTGCAATGCACAAGACTACTTGACTATTTGTGCGTTGCAGCTACCCTGCCGCCATCCCACAGCCCAACGGAGGACGGTCATGTTCAACTTTGACGACGCAAACAAGAAGAGCAAGGAAGCGGTTGATACGGCGCTGAGAACCTATTCGGATACGACCAGGGGCTTTCAGGCGATCGCTGCCGAAGCTGCGGATTATTCGAAGAAATCCTTTCAGGACGCGGTGACGCATTTCGAAACGCTGGCTGGCGTCAAGAGCTTCGAGGCGGCTTTCGAACTTCAGACCAACTACGTCAAGTCCTATTTCGAAGGTCTCGTTTCCGAGACGACGAAGCTCAGCGAGATGTATGCCGATCTCGCCAAATCCGCTTACAAGCCCTATGAAGCGCCGATCGCCGCTGCCGTCGCCAAGACCAGCCGGCAGGCGCAGCCTTCCACACCAGCCGCTGCATGAATTGATTGCGACGGCGCAACCTGCGCTACATATTGAAAATTATGGACCGGCTACGCATCTGTAGCCGGTCTTTTTGTTTCCACTTTATGCTGCAGTACCTCCGTGGGATTGGCCGGGGACTTTTTTGGTCTTTCCCGTGCATGCCGGCCATTTCTTGATTGCAGTGACTGACAGGGGGCTTAAAATCGGCCTATTATGAACTAAGTTAGTGTTTCAGATATTCGGCGGGAAAAGCACCCTCCCATGCTCCGCCGGATTGCTTGAGGAATGAATGACAATGATCGCAAAGCCGATCCGGATGCAGAACGACAGCGATAGGAACGGGGAGAACGGAAATCGAACCTCGGTCATCACACGCACCAAGCCGAAGACCAAGAAGCCAAATCTCTACCGCGTGCTGCTTTTGAATGACGACTACACGCCCATGGAATTCGTCATCCATATTCTGGAGCGTTTTTTTCAAAAGGATCGTGAAAGTGCCACCCGCATCATGCTCCATGTCCATAACCACGGCGTCGGCGAATGCGGAATATTCACATACGAGGTGGCGGAAACGAAGGTCAGCCAGGTGATGGACTTCGCCCGGCAGCACCAGCATCCGCTGCAATGCGTCATGGAAAAGAAGTGAGGATCTGAACGTGCCAACATTTTCGCCTAGTTTAGAGAAGGCGCTCCATCAGGCACTGACCTTTGCCAACGAGCGGCACCACGAATATGCGACGCTCGAGCATCTGCTGCTCGCCCTGATCGACGATGCCGATGCGGCCGCGGTCATGGGCGCCTGCAATGTCGATCTCGACGCGCTGCGCAAGACGCTCGTCGAATATGTCGATAACGAACTCTCCAATCTGATCACTGGATATGACGAGGATTCAAAGCCGACATCCGGCTTCCAGCGTGTCATCCAGCGCGCCGTGATCCATGTGCAATCGTCCGGCCGCGAGGAAGTGACCGGCGCCAACGTGCTCGTCGCGATCTTTGCCGAGCGCGAAAGCCATGCCGCTTACTTCCTGCAGGAGCAGGAGATGACCCGCTACGACGCCGTCAACTATATCTCCCACGGCATCGGCAAGCGCCCGGGTGCTTCGGAAGCGCGGCCCCCGCGCGGCGCCGAGGAGGAAGCCGAGAGCAGCAAGCCGACGGCGCGCGGCGGCGAGGAAGAGGGCGGCCCGAAGAAGCAGCAGGATGCGCTCAAGGCCTATTGCGTCAACCTCAACGAGAAGGCCAAGGGCGGCAAGATCGACCCGCTGATCGGCCGTCACGCCGAGGTGAGCCGCACCATCCAGATCCTGTGCCGCCGTTCGAAGAACAATCCGCTCTATGTCGGCGATCCCGGCGTCGGCAAGACGGCGATCGCCGAGGGCCTTGCCAAGCGCATCGTCGAAGGCAAGGTTCCCGAAGCGCTCGCCGATGCGACGATCTTCTCGCTCGACATGGGCACGCTGCTTGCCGGCACGCGCTACCGCGGCGATTTCGAGGAGCGCCTGAAGCAGGTCGTCAAGGAACTGGAGGAATATCCGGGCGCCGTGCTGTTCATCGACGAGATCCACACGGTGATCGGCGCCGGTGCCACCTCGGGCGGCGCGATGGATGCATCGAACCTCTTGAAGCCGGCCCTGTCGTCGGGCGCGATCCGGTGCATCGGGTCGACCACCTACAAGGAGTATCGCCAGTTCTTCGAAAAGGACCGGGCGCTGGTTCGCCGATTCCAGAAGATCGACGTCAGCGAACCGTCGATCGATGATGCGATCGAGATCATGAAGGGCCTCAAGCCCTATTTCGAAGAATATCACCACCTGCGTTATTCCAACGATGCCATCAAGTCGGCCGTCGAACTCTCGGCCCGCTATATCTCCGACCGCAAGCTGCCGGACAAGGCGATCGACGTGATCGACGAGACGGGTGCTGCCCAGATGCTGCTCCCGCCCTCGAAGCGCCGCAAGCTGATCACCGAAAAGGAGATCGAGGCGACGGTCGCCACGATGGCGCGCATTCCGCCGAAGACCGTCTCCAAGGATGACGAAGCGGTGCTTGCCAATCTCGAGCAGGAACTGCGCTCGGTCGTCTATGGCCAGGATATCGCCATCGAAGCGCTTTCGACCTCGATCAAGCTGGCGCGTGCCGGCCTTCGCGAGCCGAACAAGCCGATCGGCGCCTATGTCTTCTCCGGTCCGACCGGCGTCGGCAAGACCGAGGTGGCAAAGCAGCTGGCATCGTCCCTCGGCGTCGAGCTTCTGCGCTTCGACATGTCGGAATATATGGAGCGGCACACGGTGTCGCGCCTGCTCGGCGCACCTCCCGGCTATGTCGGCTTCGACCAGGGCGGTCTGTTGACCGATGGCGTCGACCAGCACCCGCATTGCGTGGTCCTGCTCGATGAAATCGAGAAGGCGCATCCCGACATCTACAATATCCTGCTGCAGGTCATGGACCACGGCACGCTGACCGACCATAACGGCAAGAAGATCGACTTCCGCAACGTCATCCTGATCATGACGACGAATGCGGGCGCGTCCGAAATGGCCAAGGCGGCGATCGGCTTTGGCTCGTCTAAGCGCACCGGCGAGGATGAGGAGGCGCTGACCCGCCTGTTCACACCGGAGTTCCGCAACCGTCTCGACGCGATCATTCCTTTCGCGGCACTCCCGACGGCCGTCATTCACAAGGTCGTGCAGAAGTTCATCATGCAGTTGGAGGCCCAGCTTTCCGAAAGGAACGTCACCTTCGACCTGCATGAGGACGCGATCGCCTGGCTGTCGGAAAAGGGTTACGACGAGAAGATGGGCGCCCGCCCGCTGGCCCGCGTGATCCAGGACACCATCAAGAAGCCGCTTGCCAACGAAATCCTCTTCGGCAAGCTGAAGAAGGGCGGCGTCGTCAACGTCACGGTCGGCCCGAAGGAAGACGGCAAGCCCGGCATCGTGCTGGAGGCCATCCCGGATACGGCGCCGATCAAGCCGAAGCCGGAAGCCGAGGTCGTCCATCCCGACGCCGACGACCAGGGCGACGGCGAGCTGAAGACCAAGGCGGCGCCCAAGACTCGCGCCAAGACGGTCCCGCAGGCCGAGCCCGAGGTTCGCGACGCCCCGAAGAAGGGCAGCACGGTTCCGAAGGTTCCGCGCAAGAAGTGAGCTTTCCTCGTTGAATTGAAAAAGGCCGCGTCATCGCGGCCTTTTTCCGTTTCTGCTCTTTCCGTAGCCTCTGTCTCGCTTCGGGATCAATGTCAGGCCAGTGCCGCCCGGATCTTTTCTGCATGAGCGGCAAGCACGGCGCCATCTTCCATCTTGCCGGAGTGCGGCTTGAGTGCGGCGCCCTCGTGGCGCGGGATGACGTGGAAATGCAGATGAAAGACCGTCTGCCCGGCGGCCGGTTCGTTGAACTGGGCGACGAACACGCCGTCAGCGTCGAAGACGTCCTTAACTGCATTGGCAATCTTCTGGACGACGGTAATCGCATGGGTGAGGGTGGCTGGATCGGCATCGAGAATATTGCGCGACGCCGCCTTCGGCACGACGAGCACATGGCCCGGCGCTTGCGGCATCACATCCATGAAGGCGACGGTATGCTGATCCTCGTAGATACGGTGCGAGGGAATTTCGCCGCGCAGGATCTTGGCGAAGATATTGTTGTCGTCATAGGCGCTGGTCATCGCGAAATCTCCTCATTTCCTCTTGATCGGGTAACGCCGCCGGCAGGGCGGCGTCAATCCTCCTGCTGGCGCTCGCCTTTGCGGAACGGGCTGTGCTCGCTCAGCAGCTCGCTCATCTGTTCCACATCGGCGCGCTCGCGGGCGAGATAGTCGCCGATCGCCCGGCGAAGCCCGGCATGGGCGACATAATGGGCCGAATGCGTCGTCACCGGCAGGTAGCCGCGGGCGAGCTTGTGTTCGCCTTGAGCACCGGCCTCGACCCGCTTCAACCCTTTCGATAGGGCAAAGTCGATCGCCTGATGATAACAGACCTCGAAATGCAGGAAGGGATGATCCTCGACGCAGCCCCAGTGACGGCCATAGAGCGTATCGCCGCCGATGAAGTTGATGGCGCCGGCGATATAGCGTCCGTCACGCTTGGCCATGACAAGCAGGATGTCGTCGGCCATGCGCTCGCCGATCAGCGAGTAGAACTTGCGGGTGAGGTAGGGCCGGCCCCATTTGCGCCCACCGGTATCCATGTAGAACTTGAAGAACTGGTCCCAGATGCGTTCCGTCAGGTCACGGCCGGTCAGCCATTCGATGCTGATGCCGTTTTCGAGCGCGGCGCGCCGCTCCTTGCGCAATGCCTTGCGTTTGCGCGACGCGAGCGTTTCGAGAAATGCCTCATGATTGGCATAGCCGTCATTGATGAAATGGAACTGCTGGTCGGTGCGGTGCAGATAGCCGTCCATCTCGAAGACGCCGATCTCCTCATCGGGCACGAAGGTGACATGGGCAGACGAGATGCCGAGTCGGCGCACGACCTCCTTCAGGCTTTCGGCGATCGCGCTCTGGATCGGCAGCCGCTGCAGTCCCTCGGCGACGAGAAGACGAGGCCCCGTCGCCGGGGTGAAGGGGATCGAGCATTGGAGTTTGGGATAATACCGCCCCCCCGCCCGCTCGAACGCATCGGCCCAGCCATGGTCGAAGACATATTCGCCCTGGCTGTGGCTCTTGAGGTAGCCGGGCAGCGCGCCGATCAGTTCGCCGCGCTCGGTCTCGAGCAGCAGGTGGTGGCCGAGCCAGCCGGTCTCGGCGCTGGCCGAACCGGACTCTTCCAGCGAAGACAAAAAGGCGTGCGAGACGAAGGGGTTATAGGCAAGCGTCGGGCAAGTCTTCGATGCCCCGGAAAGCCTGGACCAGCTCTCCGGGGAAATCGCGGTGAAGGAGCGTTCTACGCGAATGGATAGTTCATCGGTCATGGGGCAGATGCGAAGCCTGTGGTAGGATGATCTCGGCTCTGCCTCAGTCTGCGCATGATCTTGGCCAAAAAGCGAGCGTCAAACCGCCACACGCGGGTCGAAGCCCTCGAAGGTCATCTGGTCCGCGTTGGCGAAGGTGAGCCGGCGCGCTTCTTCGTCGCGCACCGTCCAGGTGATGACGGGGATGCCCTTCTCACGTTCGCCTGTGATGAAGGCGTTCGGCAGGTCGTCATAATAATAGGAGATGAAATCGAGACCGATCTCCATCGCCTTCGCATGCGTCGCAAACTCCTCCGGTGTGTTGCCGTTGGCGGTAAGACCAAGCGGGTAGGGGGCGTCAAGCGCCTTCAGATCGCGCAGCAGCCAGTGGTCGAAGCTCATCAGCGCCACCTTGCCCTGATAATCCTGAAGCACTTCGAGCACGGCTTCTGCAAATCCCTCGTCATCGGCCTCGCGGCCCTTCAGCTCCAGCACCAGCGGCACCTTGCCCTGGACGAGATCGAGAAGCTGGCGGAGCGTCGGCACCTTGTCTCCAGTGCCGCCGACGGCGATCAGTCCGAGCTCACGGGAGGTGCGCTCGCGGATGTCGCCCGGAAGATTGCAGAGCCGCTGCAGGTCCTCGTCGTGAAAGACGACCGGCACGCCGTCGGAGGCGTAATGCAGGTCGCATTCGATCGCAAAGCCCGCTTCGACGGCACGTGAAAAGGCCGAAAGCGTGTTTTCCCAGACGAGCTTATTGAGGTCGTGATAGCCGCGATGGGCGACGGGCACATCCCGAATCCAGGCCGCATTGGTCATTCCGCGATTTCCATGATAGCATCGATCTCGACGGCGGCGTTCAGCGGCAGGGCGGCCATGCCGACGGCGGCACGAGCATGTTTGCCGGCCTCGCCGAGCACGCCGGCAATCAGGTTCGAAGCGCCGTTGATGACGAGATGCTGCTCGACGAAGTCGGGCGCCGAGGCGACAAAGCCGTTCAGCTTGATGACGCGCCGGATGCGGCCGAGATCGCCGCCAAGTGCTGCCTTCGCCTGGGCTAGGATGTTGATGGCGCAGAGCTCGGCGCCGCGCTGGCCGCTCGCAACGTCCACGGTCTTGCCGAGATGGCCGGAGACGGCGATCTTGCCGCCTTCGAGCGGCAGCTGGCCGGAGATGTAGAGGAGATTGCCGCTGATGACGTAAGGAACGTAATTTGCAGCAGGCGCTGCGGCTTCGGGCAGGGTTATCCCCATCTCAGTCAGGCGCTTTGCAATTTCATCCGACATTTTCGTCTCCGCTTTTGTTGTCAATTCTTCAAAAATTATGCATCAAGACTAGAATCTTTAATATGACAGGTTCGAGCCTCGATTTGGCCGAAAGCGTTCTTATAACATCGCGACCGAGTCCAACAGGAGTTAATGAATGTTCCGATCAGGTCTTGTCGCTCTGCTTTTCGCCAGCGTTTCCGCCAATGCATGGGCGGCCGCGCCCGCGGTAAGCGCTGCGATCGCGACCGGCCTCGTCGCACATCGCGCGGTCTACGATCTGGAACTGAAGGACGCCTCTGACCGCTCCGGCATTGCCGGCATGTACGGTCGCATGGTCTATGAGTTCGACGGCAGCTATTGCCAGGGCTTCACCACCAACTTCCGCTTCGTGACGCAGATCGACACCGGCGACAGCGTCCGCGTCAGCGACCAGCAGACGAAGACCTTCGAGAATCTCAAGGACGGCAAGTTCACCTTCGACACCAAATCCTTCACCGACCAACAGCTCGACAAAGAGGTCAACGGTGCGGCTCAGGATCAGCCGGACGGGGTCAAGGTCGATCTCAAGCAACCGTCGAGCCGCGAACTGCAGCTTGCCGAAAGCCGGTTCCCGACCGAACATATGCTCGACGTGATCCAGAACGCAAAGGACGGCAAGCGCTTCTTCGAGGCCCGCGTCTTCGACGGCTCGGATGACGGCGACAAGTCGCTGGTGACGACGACGATCGTTGGCAAACAGGAGACGCCGGTTGCCGAGGAGGCAGATTCCGGCAATGCCGGCGCTTTCTCCAAGACGGCCTTCTGGCCGGTGACGATCGCCTATTTCAACGAGAATGCAAAATCCGACGCTCTGCCGGTCTACCGTATGTCGTTCAAGCTCTATGAGAACGGCATCACGCGCGACCTGACCATGGATTACGGCGATTTCGTTCTGACCGGCAAGCTCGCAAAGCTCGAGCTGCTCGACCGCAAGGCCGAGGTTTGCAAGTAAGCCTGCAAAGCTTTTCCAACTGTCATAAAACTGTATCATAAAGTTCATTATTGTGCGGCGACCAGCGTCTTCCGTCGTCCTGCTTTTCGGGTCGGTGTGATCCTAGCGGCCAGTCCATCGTGACAAGGCCTGCTTATTGCGAAGATGGGTCTCCAGGCGATTACCTGTCGCAAGCCTGGAAAGCCCGCCTCGCTGATCGTCGTCGACGAGAACGCCGATCGGCTGATCGAGGCGCTGGTGAGTCCGAAGCTGCAGGAACTGGCCTGGACGAGGCACGGCTTCCGCGGTCCGCCAGGAGCCGCCGCCGGCACCGCCGACAGCGCAATCGGCAGCCTGCTGCCGGCCGAGGTCGATGCCGTCCTGCCGATGCCGGACGCCGACCTGATGCTGTCGCTGCTGACGATGCTGGCAAGCTGAGCGGACGCATGCGAAGGGCGGGGCAGCGGCTGAATTTCTCGGCATAAACCTTGTTTGTCTGCCGATTGGAATGTTTTCCTTGCTTTTATGCCGGACGGAATGTATGGGCAGCGGCATTCCACACGTAAGGCATGGGATTGTCCGGGAGAAATCCGGATCGTTCCGCCCGGTGGCATTCTCGAAGAGGATGCTGTTCGCCTTGCGGAGGTTCAACCGGAAAAGGATACAAAGGCATGGCATTGCCCGATTTCTCTATGCGCCAGCTTCTCGAAGCAGGCGTCCACTTCGGTCACCAGACGCACCGCTGGAACCCGAAGATGAAGCCGTACATCTTCGGCGATCGTAACAACATCCACATCATCGACTTGGCTCAGACCGTTCCGATGCTGTCGCGCGCCCTGCAGGTCGTCAGCGATACCGTTGCCCGCGGCGGCCGCGTTCTCTTCGTCGGCACCAAGCGCCAGGCGTCTGAGATCATCGCCGACAGCGCCAAGCGTTCGGCCCAGTACTACGTCAACTCGCGCTGGCTCGGCGGCATGATGACGAACTGGAAGACGATTTCCAACTCGATCCAGCGCCTGCGCAAGCTCGATGAGATCCTCAACGGCGAAGCCCAGGGCTTCACCAAGAAGGAACGCCTGAACCTCGAGCGCGAGCGTGAAAAGCTCGACAAGGCTCTCGGCGGTATCCGCGATATGGGCGGCACTCCGGACCTGATGTTCATCATCGACACCAACAAGGAAAAGATCGCGATCGACGAAGCCAAGCGCCTCGGCATCCCGGTCGTTGCCATCATCGACTCGAACTGTGACCCGGACCTGATCGACTATCCGATCCCGGGCAACGACGACGCATCGCGCGCCATCGCTCTTTACTGCGAGCTGATCTCCCGCGCGGCCATCGACGGCATTGCGCGTCAGCAGAGCTCTTCCGGCCGCGATCTCGGCGCATCCTCCGAAGTTCCGGTCGAGCCGGCTCTCGAAGAAGCAGCCGAAGGCTGATGAAAGCTGGCGGATCGAAAGGTCAGCCAAAGCTTGCATGACTGGGAAAGGCCGCTCGCGACTCATCGAAGTTCGGCGGCCTTGCCTGTTTCAGGGCGAGGGCATCAGGCTCTTTGCCAGATAAGTTTCGTTATGACGCGTCTTCATCACGCTGTCATACATACAGGTACATTTCGTGCCTCAATCCGGTGCCGCGCCGCGCTTTGCGGCCCACCGTATGAACCGACAAGAGGAAGCTAATGAGCGAGATTACGGCTGCAATGGTGAAGGAACTGCGCGAAAAGACCGGCGCAGGCATGATGGACTGCAAGAAGGCTCTTGCTGAAACCGGCGGCGACATGGAAGCGGCGATCGACTGGCTGCGCGCCAAGGGCATCGCCAAGGCCGACAAGAAGTCGGGCCGCACCGCTGCCGAAGGCCTCATCGGTGTTTCGAGCCAGGGCACCAAGGCCGTTGTGGTCGAAGTCAATTCCGAAACCGACTTCGTCGCCCGTAACGATGCCTTCCAGGATCTGGTCCGCGGCATCGCCAAGGTTGCCGTCTCCACAAACGGCACCGTCGAGGCCGTTGCGGCTGCGACCTACCCGGCATCCGGCAAGTCCGTTTCCGACACGATCAAGGACGCGATCGCAACGATCGGCGAGAACATGAACCTGCGCCGCTCGGTCGCGCTCTCCGTCGAGGACGGTGTCGTCGCCACCTATATCCACAATGCTGTTTCCGACGGCCTCGGCAAGCTCGGCGTTCTCGTCGCGCTGAAGTCGACCGGCGACAAGGAAGCCCTGAACGCAATCGGCCGCCAGGTCGCCATGCATATCGCTGCGACCGCACCGCTGGCGATCCGCCCCGAGGAAGTCGATGCCGCCGTCGCCGAGCGCGAGCGTAACGTCTTCATCGAGCAGTCGCGCGCTTCCGGCAAGCCGGACAACATCATCGAGAAGATGGTCGATGGCCGCATGCGCAAGTTCTTCGAAGAAGTCGCCCTTCTCTCGCAGGCTTTCGTCATCAATCCGGATCTGACCGTCGCAGCCGCCGTCAAGGAAGCTGAAAAGGCCGTCGGCGCGCCGATCGAAGTTGCCGGCATGGCCCGCCTTCTGCTCGGCGAAGGCGTCGAGAAGGAAGAAACCGATTTCGCAGCCGAAGTTGCGGCTGCCGTCAAGGGTTGATCTTCCAGCCATAATTGGGAAAACAACAGGGGCATCGCGTGACAACGCGGTGCCCTTCGTGTATCGGGCATTCACGGCAATTTACGAGGAGCCAAGATGTCTTTAGAGCCTGTCTATAAACGCGTTCTACTCAAGGCTTCCGGCGAAGCGCTCATGGGTAGCCAGGGTTTCGGGATCGATGTTGCGGTGGCGGACCGCATTGCATCCGATATCGCCGAAGCAAGGCATATGGGCGTGGAAGTCGGCGTCGTCGTCGGTGGCGGCAATATTTTCCGCGGTGTCGCGGTCGCGTCCAAGGGCGGTGACCGGGTCACCGGCGACCACATGGGCATGCTCGGCACCATCATCAATGCGCTGGCGCTGGCGACCTCGCTGCGCAAGCTCAACATCGATACCGTGGTGCTTTCGGCCATCTCCATGCCTGAGATCTGCGAGAGCTTTTCGCAGCGCGCGACCCTCTATCACCTGTCGATGGGACGTGTGGTGATCTTTGCCGGCGGCACCGGCAACCCCTTCTTCACCACCGATTCGGCCGCAGCGCTGCGCGCCGCCGAAATGGGCGCGCAAGCGATCTTCAAGGGCACGCAGGTCGACGGCATCTATACCGCCGACCCGAAGAAATATCCCGATGCGACCCGGCTCGACCGCCTGACGCACCAGGAAGTGCTGGACAGGGGGCTTGCGGTGATGGACGTTGCCGCCGTGGCGCTCGCCCGGGAGAATTCCATTCCGATCATCGTCTTCTCGATCCACGAGAAAGGCGGTTTTGCTGAAATCCTGACGGGCGGTGGCCTCAAGACCATCGTCTCCGACAACTGATATAGACTGCGCCGCCTTTGTCAGGCGCAGCCATCGCGACGCGCTTTATACGGGAGCATCGACATGAGTGAAGGTATCGACATCAAGGAACTGAAGCGCCGCATGGACGGCGCGGTTTCCGCATTCAAGAGCGACATCGCATCGCTGCGCACCGGCCGCGCTTCGGCCAACATCCTCGATCCGGTCACGATCGAGGCCTATGGTTCGCGCATGCCGCTGAACCAGGTCGCCAACATCACCGTGCCCGAGCCGCGCATGCTGTCGGTTTCCGTCTGGGACAAGTCGATGGTCAGCGCCGTCGAGCGCGGCATTCGCGAATCCAATCTCGGCCTCAACCCGATCGTCGACGGCCAGAACCTGCGCATTCCGCTGCCCGAACTGAACGAGGAGCGCCGCAAGTCGCTCGTCAAGGTGGCTCATGATTACGCCGAAAAGAGCAAGGTCGCGATTCGCCATGTACGCCGTGACGGCATGGACGGCCTTAAGAAGGCCGAAAAGGATGGCGTAATCGGCCAGGACGAGGGCAGGGCGCAGTCGGAACGTGTACAGAAGATGACCGACGAGACGATTTCCGAAATCGACCGCTTGCTTGGCGAGAAGGAAAAGGAAATCATGCAGGTCTAGTGGATCTGTGCCTTTGCCTGGAAAGACCGGACGGGAAATGTCGGAATCTGTATTTGTGACTGTGCCAGAGCATGTTGCCATCATCATGGACGGCAATGGCCGTTGGGCCAAGCAGCGCGGCCTGCCGCGTACGATGGGCCATCGCAAGGGCGTCGAGGCGGTCCGCGAGACAGTGCGCGCCGCCGGCGCGGCCGGCATAAAATATCTGACCCTCTTTGCCTTCTCCTCGGAGAACTGGCGCAGGCCGGAGGCCGAGGTCTCCGACCTGCTTGGTCTGCTCAAGGCTTTCATCCGCCGTGACCTTGCCGAGCTTCATCGCCAGAATGTGCGGATCAAGGTGATTGGCGACCGCCACAGCCTGCGCAACGACATTCTCGGCCTGCTGCTCGAGGCGGAGGAAACGACCAAGGACAATACGGCGCTGACGCTGGTCATCGCTTTCAATTACGGCTCGCGCGACGAGATCTCGCGGGCTGTGGTCAGCCTGGCGAGAGACGTCGAGGCCGGCCGCCTGAGAGCGCAGGATATCACGCCATCGCTGATCAACGCCCGTCTCGATACGGCCGGTATCCCCGATCCGGACCTCATCATCCGCACCAGCGGCGAGGAGCGGCTTTCCAACTTCCTCCTCTGGCAGGCCGCCTATTCGGAATTCATCTTCGTTCCGGAGTATTGGCCGGATTTCAGCCCCGAGATCTTCCGCTCGGCGCTGGAGAAATTCGCCTCCCGCGACCGGCGCTTCGGCGGCCTGTCGTCGCAGGCAGCCGCGGTCGGCACCTGATGCAGCAGGAATTGAAGCTTCGCATCGTTTCAGGCCTGATTCTTGCGGTGATCGTTCTTGCCGCCACATGGTATGGCGGGTTTGCCTTCCGCATCCTGGCGGCCGTGATCGGCCTGCTGATCTATTATGAATGGTCGACAATAACCGGCGTCGCGCGTGATTGGGTCGCCAATGCCGTCGGCTGGATCGGCCAGGCGGCGATTGCTTTCCTCGTGCTTGTCGGCAATTTCGAATTCGCCGCCGGTATGCTGGCCGGCGTCACCGCCGTCGGCATAGCGCTGATCATCCTGCACGGCACCAGCCGATGGTTGCCCGTGGGCCTGTTTTATGCCGGTGCCACGGGCCTCGCGCTCGCCGCGATCAGAAGCGATGACCGGCCCGGCCTTTATGCCATGCTCTTCGTCTTTGCCGTCGTCTGGGCAACCGACATCCTTGCTTATTTCGTCGGCAGGGCGCTTGGCGGGCCGAAGCTTGCCCCTTCGATCTCGCCTGGAAAGACATGGTCGGGGGCAATCGGCGGCGCCGTTTCGGCGGTCGTAGCCGGCGTCGTTCTTATCCACTTTCTCCTTCCAGGCACGGAAATCATCGCTGCCGTCGCAGCCCTCGTTCTCTCGGTTTGCAGCCAGTCGGGAGATCTGTTCGAATCGTTCATCAAGCGGAAATTCGGCGTCAAGGATTCAAGCCGTCTCATTCCTGGTCATGGCGGCGTCATGGACCGTGTCGACGGACTGATTTTCGCCTGTTTTTCGGCGTTCTTGCTAGCTGGATTATTTTCCCTGATAAAGGGGACTGCGATGACGTCGCTCGGCGCGGCCTTGTTCGGCCTTTGATGACGCGGCAGCCTGACGGAAGGAACTGATAGAAGTGATGGCCGATATATACGCATTCCTGATGGGGAATATCGTCACCTTCATCCTCGTGCTCTCGCTGCTCGTCTTCGTGCACGAGATGGGCCACTACCTCGTCGGACGCTGGAGCGGCATCCGCATCCTTGCCTTCTCAGTCGGTTTCGGTCCGGAGATATTCGGCTTCACCGACCGCCATGGAACGCGTTGGAAGATCTCGGTGATCCCGCTTGGCGGTTACGTCCGTTTCTTCGGAGACGAGGACGCCTCGAGCAAGCCCGACAGCGACAAGATCGCGGCCATGTCCGAAGAGGACAGGGCGCGCTCCTTTGCCGGAGCAAAATTGTGGAAACGTGCAGCAACGGTCGCAGCTGGCCCGATCGCCAATTTCCTGCTGGCCATCGCTATTTTCACCCTTCTTTTCTCGGTCTACGGCCGCTCGGTCGCCGATCCCGTCGTTTCCGAAGTTAAGCCGGAGGGCGTGGCGGCTGCCGCCGGCATCCTCCCCGGCGATCTGCTGGTCGCCATCGACGGCGGCAAGGTCGAGACCTTCGACGATGTGCGCCGCTATGTCGCCATCCGCCCGAGTCAGGAGATCGTCGTCACCGTCGAGCGCGGCGGCCAGAAGCTGGATTTGCCGATGGTGCCGCAGCGCGTCGACATGACCGACCAGTTCGGCAACAAGATCGAGGTCGGCCAGATCGGCATCGTGACCAGCAAGGAGGTCGGCAATTTCCGCCTGCAGACCTACACACCGCTCCAGGCGCTGCGCGAAAGTGTGATCGAGACCCGGGATATCGTCACCGGCACCTTCAAATATATCGGCAATATTTTCCGCGGAACGATGCGGGCCGATCAACTAGGCGGCCCGATCCGCGTGGCGCAAGCTTCGGGCCAGATGGCGAAGCTTGGAATAGGGGCAGTGTTGCAGCTTGCCGCCATGCTTTCAGTTTCGATAGGATTGCTTAACCTGATGCCGGTTCCGGTACTTGATGGCGGCCACCTGATGTTCTATGCGGTGGAAGCGGTCAGAGGAAAACCGCTGGGCGCCAAGACCCAGGAAATCGCATTTCGCATTGGCTTGGCCATGATACTAACATTGATGGTTTTCACGACCTGGAACGACATTGGCGCGAGCTAAGGGTAAACGCGCGAAGCAGGGGAATTACTATTTATTTACGATGTTTCAAGGCTGTAGTGGCGAATGGGTCACGCTTCGAAATGAAGTAAACAGAAATTAACGACCTCCCTTGCTTGTATGTCAAAAGCGGGTAAAACGACACACGTGACCGGAATCGGGTTTTCCTGAGGCCGGGGACGAGGGAAAAAAAGGTAATAGGTGAAATGAAGGCTGGTTCAAAGTTTTTGAACGCAGTATCGGCGGTTGCGCTGTCTGCTAGTGTTGTTGCTTCGGGCGCAGGTGCTTTGACGTTCGTTTCCGCTACCGCCGCCGAGGCTGCGGTCATCCAGCGCATTGATGTGCGCGGCGCAAGCCGCGTCGGCGCGGAAGCGGTCCGGTCGAACCTCACCATCGCTCCCGGAAAGAGCTTTTCGAACACCGATATCGATGAATCGGTCAAGCAGCTCTACGGGACGGGTTACTTCTCCGACGTGAAGATCTCGGTCTCCGGAAGCACGCTTGTCGTCAACGTCCAGGAAGCCCAGCTCGTCAACCAGGTCGTCTTCAACGGCAATCGCAAGATCAAGGATGACAAGCTCGCGACCATCGTCCAGACGCATGCCGCAGGCCCCTACAGCGACACCCAGATCCAGTCCGACATCCAGTCGATCAAGGAAGCTTACGCCGCCACCGGCCGCAGCGAAGTCGAAGTCACGACGCAGGTGGTGCCGCTCGGCGAAGGCCGCGTGAACCTTGCCTTCGTCATCAACGAAGGCGATCGCACCAAGATCGATTCGATCAATTTCGTCGGCAACAATGCCTACAGCGCCGGCCGCCTGGCTGCTGTCATCAACACCAAGCGTTCGAACTTCCTGTCGTTCCTGACCCGCAAGGACGTCTATAACGAAGACAAGCTGCACGCCGACGAAGAAGCGCTGCGCCAGTTCTATTACAATCGCGGCTATGCCGACATGCGCATCGTCTCTTCCGATGCCACCTTCGACGATGCGACCAACAAATACACGCTCACCTTCAACATCGAGGAAGGCCAGCGTTACGACTTCGGGCCGGTGACCGTCCAGTCGACCGTCGAAGGCGTCGGTTCCGAGCAGTTGCAGCCGCTCGTGCGCACCCATGAAGGTCATGTCTACAACGCCAAGGAAGTGCAGAAGTCGATTGAGGCGATCTCCGATCAGGTCGCGTCTGCCGGTTATCCTTTTGCGCGCGTCACGCCGCGCGGTAACCGCGACCTCAACAACAATACGATCGGTGTCGAATATCTGGTCGACCAGGGCGAGCGCGCCTATGTCGAGCGTATCGAAATCCGCGGCAACAGCCGCACGCGCGACTACGTCATCCGCCGCGAATTCGATATGAGCGAAGGCGACGCCTTCAACCAGCAGATGATCACCAAGGCCAAGCGCCGCCTCGAAGCGCTCGGTTACTTCTCGTCCGTCAACATTTCAACCCAGCCGGGCAGCTCGCCGGATCGTGTCGTGGTGGTCGTCGACGTGCAGGATCAGTCGACAGGTTCGTTCGGTGTCGGCGCCGGTTATGCCGCCGGCGGTGACGGCCTGCTGCTTGAAGCGTCCATCGAAGAAAAGAACTTCCTCGGCCGCGGTCAGTATATCCGCATCTCGGCCGGCGGCGGTCAGGAAGGTTCGCGCGCCTACGGCGTCAGCTTCACCGAGCCCTATTTCCTCGGTTATCGTCTGGCCGCAGGCTTCGACGTCAACCACAGCGAGACGTCGAGCAATGACAACTACGACTATGAGGAAACCAGCGTCGTTCTGCGCGTCACCGCGCCGATCACCGAAGACCTGGCGACGACTTTCCGCTATAACTACAAGCAGATGAAGTATGACGCGGACAGCAGCGATCTTTCCGATCTGTCAGCTCCGTATCAGCACCTCGTTGAAGACAGCCCGTGGACGCGCTCTTCGATCTCGCAGACGCTGACCTATAACACGCTTGATGACACCGTCCTGCCGCGTGAAGGCATCTATGCGACGGCGACGCAGGAACTGGCTGGCCTCGGCGGCGACTCGCAGTTCTATAAGATCTACGGCAAGGCCCGTTATTACCGTCTGCTCGCTGACGATGCCGATATCATCGGCTCGGTTTCTGCTTCGGCGGGTTATGTCATCGGCCTCGGCGACCATCTGAATGTCTTCGATCAGTTCACCCTGACCAACGGCGATATTCGTGGCTTTGAAAACAAGGGCATCGGCCCGCGCGTTTCCGGCACCAACGATGATCCTCTGGGTGGTACGACGTATTTCACCGCATCGGCCGAAGCGACCTTCCCGATGCCGGGCTTCCCGCGTGACTTCAACCTGCGCGGCGCGGTCTTCGCCGATGCCGGCACGCTGTTCGGCAATGACGTTGACCTGAGGGGCGACGGCATTGATGGTGAAGAGGCCTCTCTGCGCGCTTCCGTCGGCGTCGGTGTCGTCTGGCAGTCTCCCTTCGGTTCATTACGCCTGGATTACGCGATCCCGGTTCTCAAGGAAGACTTCGACAAGACGCAGAACTTCAAGTTTGGCATCAACAACCAATTCTGATATCGGCAGTCCGGAACTGTAAGACTCAATTCCGTTCTGGAGCATTGCCGATGGAGCAAAACGTTTTTTTTCTGCCCCATGAAGGTCTGAAGCTCGCTGAGCTGGCAGAGTTTCTTGGGGCGGAACTTCCCAATTCCGACCATGCCGACATCGTCGTCCGATCCGTGGCCCCAATCAACCGGGCGCGGGCGGGTGATGTCTGTTATATCCTGTCGCGCCGCAGCCGCGATGAGCTGGCGACATGCGAAGCCTCGGCGGTGATCTGCGACAGGGCGCTGGCCGATCTCGTCCCCCCGCATATCCCCATCATCCTGTCGTCCAATCCGCACGCGGCCTTTGCGATGGCAGGCGGACTGTTTTATCCGGCAGCATTGCGTCCGGTCGCCATTTCGCCGGGTGAAAGCGAGATTGCGCCGAGCGCGGTGATCGATCCGAGCGCCAGGCTGGAAAAAGGTGTGATCGTCGAGCCCCTGGCGGTTATCGGCGCGCATGCCGAAATCGGCGAAGGCACGCGCATCGGCGCCCACAGTGTCATAGGCCCGAATGTCAAGATTGGCCGCGATTGTTCGATTGCAGCCGGCGCCAGCATTCTCTGCGCGCTGATCGGCAACGGCGTCATCATCCATAACGGCGTCCGCATCGGTCAGGATGGTTTCGGCTATGCGCCAGGTCCGCGCGGCATGATCAAGATCGTCCAGATCGGCCGGGTGATCATCCAGGACAACGTCGAGATCGGGGCCAATACCACGATCGACCGCGGCGCCATGGACGATACGGTGATCGGTGAGGGGACCAAGATCGACAACCAGGTCCAGATCGGCCACAACGTCCAGATGGGCCGCCATTGCGCCATTGTCGCGCAGGTCGGCATCGCGGGCAGCACGAAGATCGGCAATGGCGTGCAGATCGGCGGCCAGGCCGGCATCAAGGGGCATGTAACGATCGGCGACGGCGTGCAGATCGCGGCCAAAAGCGGTATCATGACCGATCTTGCCGCCGGCGGGCAATATGGCGGTGTACCGGCCCGTCCGCTAAAAGACTATCTGAGAGAGGCCGCACAACAAGTGTCGAAGTCCAAGTTGCGCGGTCGGAACCCTGGAGGCAAGGAAAATGACTGAAGAAGCCACGACAACGCTTTCTTCGGCGGACATCATCGAGATCATGAAGCTGCTGCCGCATCGTTACCCCTTCCTCATGGTCGACAAGATCATCCAGATCGACGGCGACAACTCGGCGATCGGCATCAAGAATGTCACGGTGAACGAACCGCATTTTACCGGCCATTTTCCGGAAGCTCCGATCATGCCGGGCGTGCTTTTGATCGAGGGCATGGCGCAGACCGCGGGTGCGATCTGTGCCAAGAAGGAAGGCCAGCCCGGCAACCTCGTCTACTTCATGACCATCGAGAATGCCCGTTTCCGCAAGCCTGTCGTTCCTGGAGACCGCGTCGAATTCCATGTCGCCAAGCACAAGCAGCGCGGCAATATCTGGAAATTCCATTGCGACGCCAAGGTTGACGGCGCCCTGGTCGCCGAAGCCGATATCGGAGCAATGATCGTTCGTAAGGAACAGGCATGAGCACTATTGCCGAAAGCGCCCGCATTCATCCGATGGCTGTCGTCGAAGACGGGGCTGTGATCGGTGAGGGCGTCAAGATCGGTCCCTTCTGCCATGTCGGGCCGCACGTCGTCCTGCATGAAAATGTCGAGCTCTTGTCGCATGCTATTGTCACCGGCCGCACCGTGATCGGCAAGGGCACGCGCATCTTTCCGATGGCCGTCATCGGCGGCGATCCGCAGAGCGTGCATCACGGCGGCGAGGAGACGACGCTTTCGGTTGGCGCCAACTGCACGATGCGCGAAGGTGTGACGATGAACACCGGCACGGCCGATTTCGGCGGCCAGACGATCGTCGGCGACAACAACCTCTTCCTTGCCAATTCCCATGTCGCGCATGACTGCAAGGTCGGCAATCACGTGATCATGTCGAACAATGTCATGCTCGCCGGCCATGTCGTCATCGAGGATCGCGTCATTCTGGGCGGCGGCTCGGCCGTTCACCAATTCACCCGTGTCGGCCGTCAGGCCTTCGTCGGCGGGCTTTCGGCAGTGAGTTACGACGTCATTCCCTACGGTATGCTGAACGGCAATCCCGGTCTGCTGAGCGGCCTGAATGTCGTCGGCATGACCCGCGCCGGCGTCGACCGCGCCGTCATCCACAGGGTACGCCGCGCCTATAAGTCGATCTTCGAAGGAACGGGCTCCGTCCGCGAAAACGCCGCCGCCATCCGCGACGAATATGCCGATTGCGAGCAGGCGGTCCAGATCCTCGATTTCATCGCCGCCGACAGCGATCGCGCTCTGTCCTCGCCGACCCGGGGGCAGAAGGGCTGATCCGTGGCTTTATCAGGCGACACCGCTGCGGGCCGGCTGGCGATCATTGCCGGCGGCGGTCTTCTGCCTTCTTATGTCGCCGAAGCCGCGCGTGCGGCGGGTGAAAATCCCGTCATCGTCGCCCTGAAGGATGAAAGCGACCGGCGCTGGGAAGACTATGATCACGCCGTCATCGGCATCGGCGATTTCGCAGCTCTTGATGGGTTGCTCAGCCGTTATGGTGTCGGCCGTGTCGTGATGTCGGGCAGCGTCGCCCGCCGACCGGAATGGCGCGAGGTGCGTCCGACACTGCGCATTCTGATGAAAGTGCCGGCCGCCATCCGCACACTGCTCTCCGGCGGCGACGACACGGTTCTGCAGATGGTGATCCGGCTGATTGAGGGGAACGGCCGCCGGGTTGTCGGCGCCCATGAAATTGCTCCGGATCTGCTTGCCTCTGTTGGTGCGCTTGGCGCGACGACGCCTAGTGAGGAAGACCGGCGCGATATCCGCCGCGCCGCCGAAGCCGCGGACATGCTCGGTCGGCTGGATGTCGGGCAGGGTGCTATCAGCATCGGCGGCCGTGTCGTGGCACTCGAGGGGCTCGAGGGTACGGATGAGATGCTGGACCGTGTCGCGGGTCTCAGAGCCGCCGGGCGCATCTCGCCGCGGCGCCGCGGCGCGCTCGTCAAGCTCTGCAAGCCGCAGCAGGATATCCGCGCCGACCTGCCGGCGATCGGCGTTTCCACGATCCTGAACGCAAAAAAAGCCGGTCTCGGCGGCATCGCGGTAGAGGCCGGCCGCTCGCTGGTGCTCGATCGCGCCGCCGTCATCAAGGCCGCCGATGAGGCAGGGCTTTTCGTCTGCGGCATCGATCGCGGGCTGCCGGCATGGGGGCTCGAATGAACGGGGCGCCGCTGAAGATCGCCGTCATTGCCGGCGAGGTATCGGGTGATCTGCTCGGCGCCGATCTCGTCGCCGCCCTGAAGCGGGTCCACACCGGGCCGGTGGAACTTGTCGGCGTCGGCGGCGAGGGGCTGCAGGCCGAGGGCTTGCGATCCCTGTTCGATTTCTCCGAGTTGTCGATCATGGGCATCACCCAGGTGCTGAGCCGGCTGCCGAAGCTGTATACGCTGATCCGCCGGACGACCGCTGCCATCGTCGCTGCAAGGCCCGACATTCTCCTCATCATCGACAGCCCGGATTTCACCCATCGCGTCGCAAAGCGCGTCCGCACCGCGCTGCCCGATCTGCCTGTCGTCAATTACGTCTGTCCGAGCGTCTGGGCCTGGAAAGAATATCGCGCCACGCGCATGCTCGCCTATGTCGATCATGTGCTCGCCGTCCTGCCCTTCGAACCGGCGGCGATGCAGCGCCTTGGCGGGCCGGCAACCACCTATGTCGGCCATCGCCTGACCGCCGACCCGGCGCTCTTGGAGACCCGGCGCCGGCGCGCCGACAGGCAGCCCGGCAACGACGCGATCCTGCTTCTGCCCGGCTCACGCTCCTCGGAAATCCAGAAGCTCCTGCCCCATTTCGAGGTGGCGGCAAGCGAACTTGTCGCCCGCAATGGGCCGACGCGCTTTGTTCTGCCGACGGTGACGCACAGGCAAGCGCTTGTCCGCCAACTGACGGCGGGATGGGCGGTCAAGCCGGAGATCGTTGTCGGCGCTGAAGCTAAATGGAAGGCATTCGCTGAAGCCGATGCGGCGATGGCGGCATCGGGAACCGTCATTCTTGAACTGGCGCTTGCCGATGTTCCTGTCGTCTCCGCCTACAAGGTCGACTGGATCATGCGTCTGCTGACGTCAAGCATCAAGACTTGGACTGGCGCACTGCCGAACCTGATTGCCGATTACGCCGTCGTCCCGGAATATCTGAACGACGTCGTTCGCGGGGCAAGCCTCGCCCGCTGGATGGAAAGGCTGTCGGCTGACACCTACCAGCTTAAGGCGATGAAGGAAGGCTATAATCTCATCTGGCAGCGCATGCAGACGGAAAAACCACCAGGCGAACATGCCGCCGAAATCCTGCTCGACGTGCTGGACAAGAAAAAACCCGGTCGTCTCTGACCGGGTTTTCTCCTTTTCGGGCCGATATGTTGGCCGAAGCGATCAGCGCTTCGAAACCGGGATGTAGTCGCGCTTCGGTTCGCCGACATAGAGCTGGCGCGGGCGGCCGATGCGCTGCTCCGGATCCTCGATCATCTCGTTCCACTGGGCGATCCAGCCGACGGTGCGGGCAAGCGCGAAGAGCACGGTGAACATGGTCGTGGGGAAGCCCAGCGCCTTCAGCGTGATGCCGGAATAGAAGTCGATGTTCGGATAGAGCTTCTTTTCGATGAAATATTCGTCGGTGAGCGCGATGCGCTCCAGCTCCATCGCCACCTCGAGCAACGGATCATCCTTGATGCCGAGTTCGCCGAGCACTTCATGCGTCGTCTTCTGCATGATCTTGGCACGCGGATCGTAGTTCTTGTAGACGCGGTGACCGAAGCCCATCAGGCGGAACGGATCGTTCTTGTCCTTGGCGCGGGCAATATATTCCGGAATGTGGTCGACCGAGCCGATCTCATTCAGCATGTTGAGCGCTGCTTCGTTGGCGCCGCCATGGGCCGGGCCCCAGAGGCAGGCGATGCCGGCCGCGATGCAGGCGAACGGGTTGGCGCCCGACGAGCCGGCGAGACGGACGGTCGAGGTCGAGGCGTTCTGTTCATGATCAGCATGCAGGATGAAGATGCGGTCCATGGCGCGGGCGAGCACCGGGTTAACCACGTATTCTTCGCAAGGCACAGCAAAGCACATGCGCAGGAAGTTAGAGGCGTAGTCGAGATCGTTCTTCGGATAAACGAAAGGCTGGCCGATATGGTACTTGTAGGCCATCGCGGCAAGCGTCGGCATCTTGGCGATCATACGCAGGCTGGCGACCATGCGCTGGTGCGGATCGGTGATGTCGGTGGAGTCGTGATAGAAAGCCGACAGGGCGCCGACGCAGCCGCACATGACGGCCATCGGATGCGCATCGCGGCGGAAGCCGGTGAAGAAGCGGCTCATCTGCTCGTGCACCATGGTGTGGTGCGTGACGCGATAATCGAAATCCTTCTTCTGCGCGGTGGTCGGCAGTTCACCGTAGAGAAGCAGGTAGCACACTTCGAGGAAGTCGCCATGCTCGGCCAGCTGCTCGATCGGATAGCCGCGGTGCAGCAGCACACCTTCGTCGCCGTCGATGTAGGTGATCTTGGATTCACAAGATGCGGTCGAGGTAAAACCCGGATCGTAAGTGAAGGAAGCGGTGTTCTTATAGAGAGCACCGATATCGATGACGCTCGGGCCGATCGTGCCGTTCTTGACGGCTAGGTCGACAGATTTGTCACCGATTTTTATTGTAGCGCTTTGATCCGTCATACTGATCCTCCGAAATGGCGGTGGCGCCATAAAAGCGCCATAGGGGTTAAGCGTCCTCACCGATAGCTATATGATCGCGAAGCTAATGCCAAGTTACCGTGACGGCATTTTGTGCATTGCGGCATCACCTTTTAGGCACTGCAGCGATGAGCTGCGCGCATACCGGAAGCCAATGATTCGACTGCTCTTTTGGCGGTGGCGATTTTCGCTCATATTTCAATCGATTATTCTTGCTCGTTTTGATTGAAGGTTGCATTCTGCCCGCAGGCGCGGGTGATCTTGGGCGGGGCATGGAGGAATTGACGACAGTCGAATTGCGGCCGGAAGCGGGCGCCGGCCTGGCCGATTCCCCAGGTTTTGCCGCGCCCGCGGTGGTGAAACGGTCGGCAAGGACCCAGTCCGCGATGCCGTTGCGCCACCGGCTGCCGGCCGCGGCCTCGCAATCGCTGCGTGCCGGAATCCGCATGCTGGGCGAGGAGGCCGACCATGGCCGACTGCTGCTGTTCTCGCCGGTCTTCCTCGGCGCCGGGGCGGCCTTCTGGTTTCTCGCGCCATGGGATTTTCCCCTCGTCGCGTCGCTTCTCTGCCTAGCGATGCCGGCGGTCGTGGTTCTCGTCGCCGGCCCCAGCCGGCCGGTGCTGCAGGCCAGCTTCCTGGCGTTGGCGCTTTTCGCCTGCGGCATGCTCTCAGCACAATTCGAGAGCTGGAGGGCTTCGACCGTGATCCTCGATTCATCCGTGACGACGACGGTGACCGGCCGTGTCGAACGGCGGGAAGGCGATGGACGTGGGCGTTGGCGCTACATCCTTGCCGTCACCGGCACGGAGGCGCCGGAGCTGAAGCGGCGGCCGGGGCGCATCACCGCGATCGTCCGCGGCGCCGATACGCCTTTCGAGATCGGTGACATCATCACCGGCAGGGCGCGGCTGACGCCTCCGGCAGGCCCAGCGCTGCCTGAACTCAACGATTTCTCCTTCAGTGCCTATTTCGACGGCATCGGTGCCAACGGCTTCTTCTATGGCGCTCCGGAGAGGGATTTGGGGGCGGGCCCGCAGGGTGCAATGTCGACGTCGGAAGCAATGCTCGAATGGCTTTACCGGCTGCGCAGCGGTATCGGCGATCGCATTCGATCGATCCTGCCCGGCGATACGGGCGCTTTTGCCGCTGCTCTGGTGACCGACGAGCGGCGCGCCATCTCGAATGCGACGACGGAGGCGCTGCGCCAGTCCGGCCTTGCTCATATCGTCGCGATCTCGGGCCTCAACATGGCGTTGTCGGCCGGCATCTTCTTCGTCGGCTTCCGGATGCTGCTCAGCCTCTTTCCAGGTGCTGCCCAGGCCTATCCGACCAAGAAGATCGCCGCAGCAGGCGCGCTCATCGCCGTCACCGCTTACTACCTGATCTCCGGCTTCGGGGTCTCGGCTGAACGCGCCTTTATCATGATGGCCATCATGCTGATTGCCGTCTTCTTCGATCGGCCGTCGATCAGCCTGCGCAATGTCGTGCTCTCGGCCCTCGTCATCATCGCCATTTCGCCCTCCGAAGTCCTGGGCCCGAGCTTCCAGATGTCCTTTGCCGCGACATTGGCGCTGGTATCGGGTTATCAGTTGTGGAAGGAGCGGCGCATTCGCGAAAACGCTTTGCTGAGGCTGCCGGTCTTCCGGCCGCTCGTTGCGGTCGCCGGTTTCTTCGGCGGCGTCTTCCTGACTTCGCTGATCGGCGGTTTTTCCACGGCGCTGTTTTCGATCGAACATTTTCATCGCCTGACCGCTTACGGCCTGCCGGCAAACCTCGCGACGATGCCGATCATCTCCTTCATCGTGATGCCGGCCGGGCTGCTGGCGATGTTGCTCATGCCGTTCGGTCTGGACGCTCCGCTCTGGAAGGTGGTCGGCTTCGGCCTTGATCTGGTGATCGCGGTCGCCAAGACAGTGTCCGGCTGGGGCGGCGATATCGGCGTCGGCCGCTTGCCCGCCTGGTATTTCGCCATCGCCGTGGCAGGCTTCCTGCTGCTGACGCTGCTCCGCACCCGGCTGCGCCATGCCGGCTCAGCAATCCTCGCCGTTTCGACCTTCATTCTGTTGATTCTGCCGGTTTCCCGGCCGCCGGATCTGGTGATTTCGGAGGATGGCGGTCTGGTCGCGCTCGTCGAGACCGCGGCAATGGCTTCCAATCGTGAAAACCCGCCGGATTTCATCTTCGACCAGTGGCAAAGAGCGCTGGTCCTGCCGACGCATCACCCGCCGAAGATGCTGGGTGGCCCCGCTATCCCGCCGGAGGGGGAAGACCGACGCGTCAGGCTTTCCCGCGAGCAACAGAATGAAGCAAGGACAGCGATGCGGGGGGCCGCCGCGGGCGGTGAAACAAACCGCTTCTCCTGCGTCAAAAAGGCCTGGTGCATATCAAGGCTTGGCAATGGCCGTGTGGTAAGCATCATCGACAATGCCGCTTATCTCGGCCCGGCCTGCGATGCAGCCGATATCGTCGTGACGCCGGTCCGCCTGCGTTTCAACAGCTGCCGCTCAGGCGCGACGCTCTTCACCGGTGAGACGCTGCGCAAGACCGGTTCCCTCGAGCTGCGCTTCGCAGATACCGGCCTGGAGGTCGCAACCGCATTCGAAACGCTGTCGCGGCCATGGATGCGCCAGCGCGCCTATGACTGGCGCAGCAACAGTTTTACCGAATCCGGCCTGTCCAGTGTCAGTGATAGCGGCGAATGAGGCCGACGAGCTTGCCCTGCACCTTGACGCGGTCGGGCCCAAAGATCCGGGTCTCGTAAGCCGGGTTGGCCGCCTCAAGCGCGATCGAGGCGCCCTTGCGGCGGAAGCGCTTCAGCGTCGCTTCCTCGTCATCGACGAGGGCAACGACGATGTCGCCGGGGCTTGCGGTGCTGCCGTTGCGGATGATCACCGTGTCGCCGTCGAAGATGCCGGCGTCGATCATCGAATCGCCCTTCACCTCCAGCGCATAATGTTCACCGGAGCCGAGCATGTCGGCGGGAACGACGATGTCGTGGGTATTGTTCTGGATTGCCGATATCGGAACACCGGCAGCGATTCGGCCCATGACCGGCACCGAGACCGAGTTGCCGTTGTCGGCGACGGGTTTTACAGGCGCGGGGGCGGCGACCGGCTGGGGCTTGCCGAGGCTGCCCTCGATGACGCTCGGCGAAAAGCCGCGCCGGGGCTGGATGCTGGGACTATAGGCTTCGGGAAGCTTGATGACCTCGAGCGCCCTGGCGCGGTTCGGTAGGCGGCGAATGAAACCGCGTTCTTCGAGCGCTGTAATCAGGCGATGAATGCCGGATTTGGAGGCCAGATCCAGGGCATCCTTCATCTCGTCGAAAGATGGCGGAACGCCGGATTCCTTCATGCGCTCATGAATGAAAAGGAGAAGCTCCTGTTGTTTGCGCGTGAGCATCGGCGTGTGACCCCTGATTGAAACAAATCCAGAACAGACACTATATGTTCCATATGTGTTCTGCAAGTAGCTAAATTTCCGTAAAACTTGCCGCCAACTCTTTGAGATTTTTATTTTCATTCGCCGGATTGGCACACATGTCTTGCATTGGGGGTGGTGCTGTCGCACATCTCTTATCGTTTGAGGGAGGGATATGATGAACGAGCGTTCCGCCAAACCGCACCCGCTGGATCATGTCGTGCTGCCCGTCGTCAATATCGATCTGGCCCGCGAGCGGCTCGGCAAGCTCGGCTTCACGGTTGCCGCCGATGCCCGCCATCCCTTCGGAACGGAGAATGCCTGTGTCTTCTTCGCCGACAAGACCTATCTGGAGCCGCTCGGTATCGCCAGCGTCGAGGAGAGCGAGGCCTCGGCGCGGCAAGGGAATGTCTTCACCGCCCGCAACCGGGCCTTCCGCTTCCGTTGCGGCGATGAGGGGCTTTCGGCGGTGGTTTTCGGCACCGAGGATGCCGGCCACGATCATCGGCACTTCGCTGCCGGCGGATCGAGCGCCGGCGAGATGCTGGAGTTCAGCCGGCCAATGAAGATGCCGGACGGTTCCGAAAGCGTCGGCAGCTTCAAACTGGCCTTTGCAGCGGATCTGCTTGCGCCGGACTTCTTTCTCTTTACCTGCCAGCGCATCAATCCATTGCCCGCCGACCGCGGCGCGCTGGAGACACATGCCAATGGCGTGACCGGCATCGCCGAGATCGCGCTGTGCGCGCCTGATGCCGCCGCCTACGCCGGTTTCGTCAGCCTTGCCATGGCGCAGTCGGCGGTCGAGAAAACCGGTTTCGGCGTCAATATCGCGGCGCCGAATGCGAAAATCAGCCTGATGACGCCGGAGGGGCTGGAGGCCTATTTCGAGGTTGCCGTCTTATCCGCCGACCGCGGCCTGCGCGGCCGGGCCATCCTCTTCACCGTCGCCGATCTTGCCGTGACAGAAGCGCATTTGGCTGCTAACGGAGTGACCTACACGCGCAAGAACAATCGCATTCTGGTGAAGCCGGCGCCCGGGCAGGGCACGCTTTTCGCCTTCGAGGAAAGATGATGAGCACTGATACGAATTCGGAAGTCAGGATCGGCGAGGGCGCAGGCCAGGTCACCTTTTCCAATACCGGCCGCCTGTCGCTGATTGCCGGCCCCTGCCAGATGGAGAGCCGCGACCACGCTTTCATGGTTGCCGGCACGCTCAAGGAGCTCTGCGCCAAGCTCGGCATCGGCCTCGTCTACAAGAGCTCCTTCGACAAGGCGAACCGCACCTCGCTGTCGGCCGAGCGCGGCATCGGGCTTGAAAAAGGCATGCAGGTCTTCGCCGATCTCAAGAAGGAATTCGGCTTTCCGGTTCTCACCGACGTTCATACCGCCGAGCAATGCGCCGAAGTGGCAAGGGTGGTCGATGTCCTGCAGATCCCGGCCTTCCTCTGCCGTCAGACCGACCTTCTGATCGCCGCCGCCGAGACCGGCCGTGCCGTCAATGTCAAGAAGGGCCAGTTCCTCGCCCCCTGGGACATGAAGAACGTCCTGAAGAAGCTCAACGCCAGCGGCAATCCTAACGTGCTGCTCTGCGAACGCGGCGCCTCCTTCGGCTACAACACGCTGGTTTCCGACATGCGCTCGCTGCCTATCATGGCGTCGATGGGCGCGCCCGTTATCTTCGATGCGACCCATTCCGTGGCGCAGCCGGGCGGGCAGGGCGATTCCTCCGGCGGTCAGCGGGAATTCGTGGAAACGCTGGCGCGCGCAGCGGTGGCGACCGGCATTGCCGGCGTCTTCGTCGAAACCCACCAGGACCCCGACAACGCACCGTCCGACGGCCCGAACATGGTCTATTTGAAGGACATGCCGCGGCTTCTGGAAAAGCTGCTGGCCTTTGACGCTGTCGCCAAGGGCTGACAGTCAAAAGCCTGACATGTTCGTGCTATAGCGACGATCGGACATGCAGGTCGAGGGTGCCGCAATGTGCCATTGTAATTTGCACGCCTTCGATTATGACAGGCTTCGAACGATTGATCACCCACCGAGCAGGAAGAACCCATGACTGCAATCACCGATATCATCGCCCGCGAAATTCTCGATAGCCGTGGCAACCCCACCGTCGAAGTCGATGTCTATCTCGAAGACGGCAGCATGGGCCGCGCGGCCGTTCCCTCGGGCGCTTCGACCGGCGCCCATGAGGCGGTCGAGCTGCGCGACGGCGGCAAGCGCTACCTCGGCAAGGGCGTGCAGAAAGCGGTCGATGCGGCCAATACCGAGATCTTCGACGCGATCGGCGGCATCGATGCCGAAAACCAGATCCAGATCGACAACATCATGATCGAGCTCGACGGCACGCCGAACAAGTCGCGCCTCGGCGCCAACGCTATCCTCGGTGTGTCGCTGGCCGTCGCTAAGGCTGCTGCCCAAGCCTCCGGCCTGCCGCTCTATCGCTACGTCGGCGGCGCTTCCGCGAGCCTGCTTCCGGTGCCGATGATGAACATCATCAACGGCGGCGCCCATGCCGACAATCCGATCGATTTCCAGGAATTCATGATCCTGCCGGTCGGCGCCGATACGATCGCCGAAGCCGTGCGTATGGGTTCGGAAGTCTTCCACACGCTCCGCAAGGAACTGGCCGCCCAGGGCCACAACACCAATGTCGGCGATGAAGGCGGTTTCGCACCGGGCCTGAAGAGCGCTTCGGAAGCCCTCGATTTCATCGTCAAGTCGGTCGAGAAAGCCGGCTACAGGCCGGGTGAGGACATCTACCTCGGTCTCGATTGCGCCTCGACGGAGTTCTTCAAGGACGGCAAATACGTCCTCGAAGGTGAAGGCCGCACGCTCGAATCGGGCGCCATGGCCGAATATCTGGCCGAACTTGCCGCCAAGTACCCGATCATCTCGATCGAGGACGGCATGGCTGAAGACGACTGGGACGGCTGGAAGACGCTGACCGACCTCACAGGCAAGAAGACCCAGCTCGTCGGCGACGATCTCTTCGTCACCAACTCCGCCCGTCTTCGCGACGGCATCCGCATGGGTGTCGCCAACTCGATCCTCGTCAAGGTCAACCAGATCGGTTCGCTGACGGAAACGCTCGACGCCGTCAACACGGCGCATAAGGCTGCCTACACAGCCGTCATGTCGCACCGCTCCGGCGAAACCGAAGATTCGACCATCGCCGATCTCGCTGTCGCCACCAACTGCGGCCAGATCAAGACCGGCTCGCTGTCCCGTTCGGACCGTCTTGCCAAGTACAACCAACTGATCCGCATCGAGGAAGGCCTCGGCCCCCAGGCCCAGTATGCCGGCCGCTCGATCATTCGCGGCTGATCGGATCTGCTTTCGATAATTTGACCCGCGCCCTCCCGGCGCGGGTTTTTTGTTGGCCGTTTTTACGGTCAACGAACGGTTAATCTCTGGGCGTTATGCTGAACGAATTGGTAATGCGTTCAAGAGCATGCGTGTATGTGGACAAAGCATCATAAGAAGAGAAAATTCGGCCGCTTCGTCATTCCGGCCATGACGGTCGCCTTCCTCTCCTATTTCGGCTATCATTGCATTCACGGCGATTACGGCCTGCGCGCAACGGAGACGTTCGAGCACCAGCGCGTCGCGCGTGAAAAAGAGCTTGCGATCTTGAAGGCGAAGCGCGAACATCTGGAAAATCAGGTCGCGCTTCTGAGTGATGGCTCGCTCGACAAGGATATGTTGGACGAAAAAGCGCGCTATCAGCTCAATATGTCGCGCGCGGACGAGATCGTCATATTCAACCATTATTCCAATTAACCGGAATTCGGTTAATTGGAATTTTCTTCGTATTTCCAATAGTTTAGTGCTGAATACGAGCCATGCAATTATGGCATTGCTGTGGTCATATTTCTTCCCTATGGTACGCGCCATCGAGAAACGACAAACCCATAGGGAGGGTTGAATGGCGCCGCGAAAGACCGCGACCGTTTCCAGCCGCAAAACTGCAGCAAAACCGGCAGCCAAAGCATCGAATGGAGGCCCGGTAGCCGACTTCGATCGCGATGAGGAGTTCAAGGCCTATCGCGAGATGCTGCTGATCCGCCGCTTCGAGGAGAAGGCCGGCCAGCTTTACGGCATGGGCTTCATCGGCGGCTTTTGCCACCTCTATATCGGTCAGGAAGCTGTCGTCGTCGGCATGCAGATGGCGCAGAAGGAAGGCGACCAGGTCATCACCGCCTATCGCGACCACGGCCACATGCTGGCAACCGGCATGGAAGCGCGCGGCGTCATGGCCGAGCTGACCGGCCGCCGCAGCGGCTATTCCCACGGGAAGGGCGGCTCGATGCACATGTTCTCGAAAGAGAAGCATTTCTACGGCGGCCACGGCATCGTCGGCGCCCAGGTTTCGCTCGGAACCGGTCTTGCCTTTGCCAACCATTACCGCGGCAACGGCAATGTCTCGATCGCCTATTTCGGCGATGGCGCCGCCAACCAGGGCCAGGTCTACGAGAGCTTCAACATGGCGGCCCTCTGGAAGCTGCCGATCGTCTATATCGTCGAGAACAACCGCTACGCCATGGGCACCTCGACGGCCCGCGCCACTGCGCAGTCGAACTACTCGCTGCGCGGCTCCGGCTTCGGCATCCCCGGCATCCAGGTTGACGGGATGGACGTTCGCGCCGTCAAGGCGGCCGCCGACGAGGCGCTCGAACATTGCCGCTCCGGCAAGGGCCCGATCATTCTCGAAATGCTGACCTATCGTTACCGCGGCCACTCCATGTCGGATCCGGCGAAATATCGCTCGAAGGAAGAAGTGCAGAAGATGCGCTCCGAGCAGGATCCGATCGAGCAGGTCAAGGCGCGCCTCATCGAAAAGGGCTGGGCCTCCGAAGACGATCTGAAGGCGATCGACAAGGATGTCCGCGACATCGTCGCCGACAGCGCCGATTTCGCCCAGGCCGATCCGGAGCCGGATGCATCCGAGCTCTACACCGACATTCTGCTCTAATCGGGGGAGGGAACCCATGCCTATCGATATCCTCATGCCCGCCCTCTCTCCGACGATGGAAGAAGGCACGCTGTCCAAATGGCTGAAGCAGGAAGGTGACAAGGTCACCTCAGGCGACGTGATTGCCGAAATCGAAACCGACAAGGCGACGATGGAAGTCGAAGCCGTCGACGAAGGCGTCATCGGCAAGCTGCTGGTCGATGCCGGCACCGAAGGCGTCAAGGTCAACACCAAGATCGCCGTGCTGCTGCAGGACGGCGAATCGGCCGACGCGATTTCCACTGCGCCTGCTGCTGCTCAGCCAGTCGCTGCTCCGCAGGTTGCCCAGGAAGAAAAGCCGACCAATACCGGTTCGGCTACTGCTCCCGTTCCGGCCGAGCCGAAGGCTGCCGTTCCGAACGATCCGGAAATCCCGGCCGGCACCGAAATGGTGTCGATGACCGTGCGCGAAGCGCTCCGCGACGCCATGGCCGAAGAAATGCGCGCCAGCGACGACGTCTTCGTCATGGGCGAGGAAGTCGCCGAATATCAGGGCGCCTACAAGGTCACCCAAGGCCTGCTGCAGGAATTCGGCCCCCGCCGCGTCATCGATACGCCGATCACCGAGCACGGCTTTGCCGGCGTCGGCGTCGGTGCCGCCATGGCCGGCCTGCGCCCGATCGTCGAGTTCATGACCTTCAACTTCGCCATGCAGGCGATCGACCACATCATCAACTCCGCCGCCAAGACGCTCTATATGTCCGGCGGCCAGATGGGTGCTCCGATCGTCTTCCGCGGCCCGAACGGTGCGGCCGCCCGTGTCGGCGCCCAGCACAGCCAGGATTATGCGGCCTGGTACAGCGCGATCCCCGGCCTGAAGGTCGTCATGCCTTATACGGCGTCCGACGCAAAGGGCCTGCTGAAGGCAGCGATCCGCGATCCGAACCCGGTCATCTTCCTCGAAAACGAAATTCTCTACGGCCAGCACTTCGACGTGCCGAAGCTCGACAATTTCGTGCTGCCGATCGGCAAGGCCCGTATTCACCGTTCGGGCAAGGACGTCACAGTCGTCTCCTTCGGCATCGGTATGACCTATGCGACGAAGGCGGTTGCCGAACTCGAAAGGATCGGCATCGACGTCGAGCTTATCGATCTTCGCACCATCCGGCCGATGGACCTTCCGACGGTCATCGAATCGGTCAAGAAGACCGGCCGTCTGGTCACCGTCGAGGAAGGTTATCCGCAGTCTTCAGTCGGCACCGAAATCGCCACCCGCGTCATGCAGCAGGCCTTCGACTATCTCGATGCGCCGATCCTGACGATTGCGGGCAAGGACGTACCGATGCCTTACGCCGCCAATCTCGAAAAGCTGGCGCTTCCGAACGTCGGCGAAGTCGTCGATGCGGTGAAGGCTGTTTGCTACAAATAAGGGGCGGGTGATGGCCGTGATGAAAGATGTCAGGCGCATTGCTTGGTCGATCTATTGGAAGTTGGTTTTACTCAGCGCCATCTGCGGTTTTGTTGCCGGTGCAGCTTTTGGGTTCGTTTTAGGGGTTGCTGGTGGAATTGCCGGCATACCTCGGGAGACGATAACTCCGCTTCTGCAATGGGGTGGTGCTATTAGCGGTCTGATCGCAAGTTTTTTTGTGTTCAACTTTATTTTGGCACGCACAATTGGAAAGTCGATTGGCGGGCGGCAGCTTGAACTCGCCGTTGCCGGTTCGCTCAGGGAGGGCCACTAATATGCCGATCAATATCACGATGCCCGCCCTCTCTCCGACCATGGAGGAAGGCAATCTTTCCAAATGGCTGGTCAAGGAAGGCGACACGGTCAAGTCTGGCGATGTGATCGCCGAGATCGAGACCGACAAGGCGACGATGGAAGTCGAAGCCGTCGATGAAGGCACGGTCGCCAAGCTCGTCGTTGCCGCCGGCACCGAAGGTGTCAAGGTCAATGCGCTGATCGCCGTTCTCGCCGCTGATGGCGAGGATGTCGCCACTGCGGCAAGCGGTGCAGGCTCTGCCGCTCCGGCGAAGGCTGACGCCGCCCCCGCGCCGAAGGCCGAGGCTGCACCGGCGAAGGCTGAGGCGGCTGTAGCGCCGGCGCCCGCCGCCGCACCCGCGGCGGTTTCCTCAAACGGCAACCGCACCTTCTCTTCGCCGCTTGCCCGCAGGCTTGCCAAGGACGCCGGTATCGATCTTTCGGCTGTCGCCGGCTCTGGACCGCATGGCCGCGTCGTTAAGAGCGACGTCGAAGCCGCCGTTGCCGGTGGTGGCGCCAAACCTGCCGCCGCGCCGTCCGCTGCTGCCCCGCAGGCTGCCGCCGCTCCGGCTCCGGCCGCAGCGCCGAAGGGCGCTTCCGAGGATGCCGTGCTCAAGCTCTTCGAGCCGGGCTCCTACGAGCTCGTGCCGCATGACGGCATGCGCAAGACGATCGCCCGGCGTCTGGTCGAATCCAAGCAGACGATCCCGCATTTCTACGTTAGTGTCGATTGCGAGCTCGATGCGCTGATGGCGCTGCGCGCCCAGCTGAACGACGCTGCTCCCCGCAAGGACAACGCTCCGGCCTACAAGCTCTCGGTCAATGACATGGTCATCAAGGCGCTGGCGCTGGCGCTGCGTGACGTGCCGGATGCCAACGTTTCCTGGACCGAGACCAACATGGTCAAGCACAAGCATGCTGATGTCGGCGTCGCCGTCTCGATCCCCGGCGGCCTGATCACGCCGATCATCCGCAAGGCCGAGCAGAAGACGCTGTCTGTCATCTCTAACGAGATGCGCGATCTCGGCAAGCGGGCCAAGGACCGCAAGCTGAAGCCCGAGGAATATCAGGGCGGCACCAGCTCGGTGTCGAACATGGGCATGATGGGCGTCAAGAACTTCGCCGCCGTCGTCAACCCGCCGCATGCGACGATCCTCGCGGTCGGCGCCGGCGAACAGCGGGTCGTCGTCAAGAACGGCGAAATGGCGATCGCCACGGTGATGTCGGTTACGCTGTCGACCGACCATCGCTGTGTCGATGGTGCGCTCGGCGCCGAGCTGCTCCAGGCCTTCAAGGGCTACATCGAGAACCCGATGGGCATGCTTGTCTGATAGCTGGGCGGAGGCGGAAATGACCAAGACCGTTCTTTGCTATGGCGACTCGCTGACCTGGGGTTATGACGCCGATATGATCGGCCGTCATGACTACAAAAACCGCTGGCCGAGCGTGCTTCAGGCAGCGCTCGGCAGCGAGGCGCGCATCATCGCCGAAGGGCTGAACGGCCGCACGACCGCTTTCGACGATCATCTCGCCGATTGCGACCGCAATGGTGCGCGCGTTCTGCCGACGATCCTGCAGACGCATGCGCCGCTCGATCTCGTCATCCTCCTGCTCGGCACCAACGATATGAAGCCGGTCGTGGCGGGTTCGGCCTTTGCCGCCTGCCAGGGCATCAGCCGCCTCGTGCGGCTGATCCGCAATCACGCCTGGCCCTTCGAATTCGACGGGCCGGAGATCCTGATCGTGGCGCCGCCGGCGATCTGCGCGACGGGCAATGTGCCTTTCGCCGCGTCCTTTCCGGGCGGCATCGACGAATCGGCAAAGCTTGCGACGCTTTATCGTGATCTTGCCGACGAACTCGGTTGCGGCTTTTTCGACGGCAATTCCGTCGCCAGGACCACGCCGATTGATGGCATCCATCTCGATGCGGAGAATACGCGGTCGCTGGGGCGCGGGCTGGAATCGATCGTTCGGATGATGCTGGGGATCTGACGATGACCGCCTTCATCGCGCTGCGGCAGGCCTCACGGCGGGATGCCTCGGAGCTGGCGATTCTGGCGGATATTGCTTCGCACGGTTTTGCCTCCTGGCTCTGGTGCGCCGATGTGGCGAATGGCGTCAGCGACACGCCGATGGAGCGGGGCAGGCTGAAGATGAGCGAGGAGGACGCTGTCGGCAGCTGGCGGGATTCCGTCATCGCCGAGGCCTATGGCGAAGTCGCAGGTGTGGCGATCGGCCATGCGCTGGAGGACGGCATAGGTGATATCGAGGCGACGATCCCGGCGACCGAGCCGATGCTCGCCTTGCAGAAAACGGTTGTGGGAAGCTGGTTCATCGGCAGTCTCGGCGTCTATCGTCATCTGCGCGGCATCGGCATCGGACGCAGGCTGCTGGAAGATCAGATCGACAGGGCCGATCGCCGCCCCGTCAGCCTGATCACCGCAAGTGATAACGAAGCGGCTTTGTCGCTTTATGGAAGAAACGGATTCCTGGAGGCTGCGCGCGCCGATGCCGTGCCGCTCTTCGAAAACAGCAAGAGCCACGCGTGGGTGCTCATGACCCGCAGCGCAGCGTAAAACAAAGGGCAGGAAACACATGGCTGAATCCTACGACGTCATCATCATCGGCTCCGGTCCCGGCGGCTATGTCGCCGCCATCCGCGCCGCTCAGCTCGGCCTCAAGACCGCGATAGTCGAGCGCGAGCATATGGGCGGCATCTGCCTGAACTGGGGCTGCATCCCCACAAAGGCGCTGCTGCGCTCGGCCGAGGTGCTGGATCACGCCAATCACTTCAAGGATTTCGGCCTCGTCCTCGAAGGCACGGTCAAGCCGGATGCCAAGGCCGTCGTTGGCCGCTCGCGCGCCGTCTCCGCCCGCCTCAACGCCGGCGTCGGCTTCCTGATGAAGAAGAACAAGATCGACATCATCTGGGGCGAGGGAAAGATCACCAAACCAGGCGAGATCGTCGTCGGCAAGTCGTCGAAGCCGGTCGTCGAGCCGCAGCACCCGCTGCCGAAGAATGTCAAGGGCGAGGGCACCTACACCGCCAAGCACATCATCATCGCCACCGGCGCCCGCCCGCGCGCGCTGCCCGGCATCGAGCCCGACGGCAAGCTGATCTGGACCTATTTCGAGGCGCTGAAGCCGGATGCGCTGCCGAAGTCGCTGATCGTCATGGGCTCGGGCGCGATCGGCATCGAATTCGCCAGCTTCTACCGCTCGATGGGCGTCGACGTGACGGTTGTCGAAGTCATGCCGACCATCATGCCGGTCGAAGATGCCGAGATCACCGCCATCGCCCGCAAGCAGCTTGAAAAGCGCGGCCTGAAGATCTTCACCAGCGCCAAGGTCACGAAGGTCGAGAAGGGTGCCGGCAGCATCACCGCCCATGTCGAGACTGCGGATGGCAAGGTGCAGCAGATTACCGCCGACCGGATGATCTCCGCCGTCGGCGTTCAGGGCAACATCGAAAATCTCGGATTGGAAGCGCTCGGCATCAAGACCGACCGCGGCTGTGTCGTCGCCGACGGTTACGGCAAGACCAATGTCGCCGGCATCTATGCGATCGGCGACGTTGCCGGCCCGCCGATGCTGGCGCACAAGGCCGAGCATGAGGGTGTCGTCTGCGTCGAAAGGATCGCCGGCCTGCCGAACGTTCATCCGACCGATAAGGGTAAGGTTCCCGGCTGCACCTATTGCAATCCGCAGGTCGCTTCCGTCGGGCTCACCGAAGCGAAAGCCAAGGAACTCGGCCGCGACATTCGCGTTGGTCGCTTCTCCTTCGCGGCAAACGGCAAGGCGATCGCGCTCGGTGAAGACCAGGGCATGGTGAAGGTGATCTTCGACAAGAAGACCGGCGAACTGCTCGGTGCCCACATGGTCGGCGCCGAAGTCACCGAGCTCATCCAGGGCTTCGTCGTTGCGATGAACCTGGAGACGACCGAGGAAGAATTGATGCACACCATCTTCCCGCATCCCACAGTCTCCGAAACGATGAAGGAAGCGGTGCTCGATGCCTATGGCCGCGTGCTGAACGCTTGATAATTTCCAGGGCTGCCCTCTATCCCAGGGCGGCAAGCCGTCCCGCAGAGGCGGCGAAGCCATCCTACGGGATGGCCTAGGCCATCCATCGGGGGCTGGAAAAAACGAAAGGAAATCATCATGTCTATGGAGACGCAGGCGTTGTTGGTGTTTTTGCTGATCGGCCTGGTTGCAGGCTTCCTAGCAAGTCTGGTCGTCGGTGGCGGCGGCTTGATCAGATGCCTGCTGAGCGGAATCATCGGCGCCTTCGTCGGCGGTTATCTGTTCAGCGCGCTCGGCATTTCGCTGGGCATTGAAAACGCGCTGGTCGTGCAGATCATCCACGCCACCGTCGGCGCCATCATCGTGGTGCTGATCGCCAGGGCGGTCGCTTAAGGGTAAGGGCAGGCATGGAAGGCGTGGGCTGGATTTCGGCAATCATCATCGGCGGGCTTGCGGGTTGGCTTGCCGGCAAGCTGATGGAGGCGCGGTATGGGATTTTCCTGAACATTGTGCTCGGCATCGTCGGCTCGGTCGTCGCCACTGCCATCCTCGCTGAGTTCCATGTCCAGCTTGCCGGCGGACGGCTCGGTTATTTCGTGACCGGTTTCCTCGGCGCCTGCCTGCTGATATTCCTTGCGCGGCTGGTGCGGCGCTAAAGTATGTCGCGCAAAAGTGTGCAGCGGTTTTGCGGCAACGACGTGCGGAAAAACAAAGAGCTAAAGCGCGAGGAGCGAATCTGAAAGATCGCGATGCGCTTTAGATCCAAGAGATGATGCCGCTTAGGGGCGGCGGAAAGCTGATACTGCAATGGTGACCATTCTCGATACGATCAATCCTGACGCCAAGCGCGTGCGCCATCCCGAGAAGGCGCATCGGCCCGATACCGAGGTCATGCGCAAGCCGGACTGGATCCGCGTCAAGGCGCCGACCTCCAAGGGCTATGCCGAAACGCGCGCGATCGTGAAGGAGCACAAGCTCGTCACCGTCTGCGAGGAGGCCGGCTGCCCGAATATCGGCGAGTGCTGGGACAAGAAGCACGCGACGTTCATGATCATGGGCGAGATCTGTACGCGCGCCTGCGCCTTCTGCAATGTCGCCACCGGCAAGCCGAACGCGCTCGATATGGCCGAGCCGGAGAACGTCGCCAAGGCGGTCAAGGAAATGGGCCTATCCCACGTCGTCATCACCTCGGTCGACCGCGACGACCTGGAGGACGGCGGCGCCGAACACTTCGAAAAGGTGATCTGGGCGATCCGCGCCGCTTCGCCGGCAACGACGATCGAGATCCTGACGCCGGACTTCCTGAAGAAGCCGGGTGCCTTGGAGCGGGTCGTCGCCGCCAAACCCGACGTCTTCAACCACAATATGGAAACGGTCGCCGGCAATTATCTGACGGTTCGCCCCGGCGCCCGCTACTTCCACTCCATCCGTCTCTTGCAGCGGGTGAAGGAACTCGATCCCACGATGTTCACCAAATCGGGCATCATGGTCGGCCTTGGCGAGGAGCGCAACGAGGTGCTGCAACTGATGGATGACCTGCGCACCGCCGACGTCGATTTCCTGACGATTGGCCAGTACCTGCAGCCGACCCGCAAGCATCACAAGGTCGAAAGCTTCGTCACGCCGGACGAGTTCAAGTCCTACGAGACGGTCGCCTACAGCAAGGGCTTCCTGATGGTTGCCTCCAGTCCGCTGACCCGCTCCTCCCACCACGCCGGCGATGATTTCGCAAGGCTGAGAGCGGCGCGCGAAAAGAAGCTGCTGATGGCAGCTGAGTAAGGGTTCGCGCTCCGCGACATGAGAATATCCTCGCCCTCGCGATCGCCGCATGCCCCTCATCCGCCTGCCGGCACCTTCTCCCCGTAAACGGGGCGAAGGGGATATGCCGCACCCGCCTCCTCAACTTTAACGCTGCGTTTGGCACGTCCCCTCTACCCGTTTACGGGGAGAGGGTTAGGGTGAGGGGCAGCCTTTGGCGCGGACGGACCGAGGACGACACGATGGACCAGAGAGCAGAGCTGCCGCCGCATCAGACGATCACCGACATCGAACAGGCTGCGGAGCATATCCGTAGAGCCGGACGCATCCTCGTCGTGGGCTGCTCGGGTGGTGGAAAATCAACTATTTCGCTGAAGATCGCCAAGCGCTTCGGGCTGCCGTATATTTCGCTCGATCGCGACGTTTTCTGGCTTCCCGGCTGGGTGGTGCGCGAAAGGGCAGAGCAGAGAAATATCATCGCCAGCCGCATCCTCGAAGAACGCTGGATTATGGATGGCAGCAATCCGTCCTCGTTGGACATTCGGATGCCGCGGACCGATTTCGTCCTCTGGGTCCGAATGCCGCAACTTCTCTGTATCTGGGGCGCAATCAGCCGATGGGCGAAATGGATCGGTCGCAACCGCCCGGAAATGGCACCGGGCTGTCCCGAGAAGATCGATTTGGAATTCCTGCGCTTCATCTGGACATTCGAGGAGAAAATCGCACCGCGCATCACCGCCGGCATTGCTGAACATGGCCCTGAAGTACCCGTGCTCCAGCTAAAATCCCGCCGTCAGATGCGTGAGCTTCTTGATCTTCTCGCCCGGCCCGCTTAATTGCCGCCTATGCCGCAATTCGAAACCCATCGTCCCGTCCCGCACACGCCCGATCAGATGTTTGACCTCGTTGCCGATGTCGAGCGCTATCCGGAATTCCTGCCGCTCTGTGAAGCGCTCGCCATCAGGAGCCGCAAAGAGCGCGATGGCAAGATCCTGCTCGTTGCCGATATGACGGTGGGATACAAGGCGATCCGCGAAACCTTCACGACGCAGGTGTTGCTGAACCGCGCCGAGCACGTCATCGAGGTCAAATATATCGACGGCCCGTTCAGATACCTCGACAATCGCTGGCATTTCGCCGAGACGCCGACCGGCGGCTGCACAGTCGATTTCTTCATCGACTACGAGTTCAAGAGCCGCATTCTGGGGGCATTGATGGGCTCGATGTTCGACCGCGCCTTCCGCATGTTCACGGAAGCCTTCGAGACTAGGGCGAGCAGGATCTACGCGCCGGCCTGACGCGGCGATTGCCGGCGTCCGTCAAGGAGGGAGCGCACCATCTCCAGCGCCGTTCCGACCGTTGCCAGCCGAACCTCGCTGCGGCCGATATCGCCATAGAGCATTTTCCGATGGACGAGCGCGCCGGCGCGCGATTGGGCGGCGAGATGCACGAGGCCGACCGGTTTTTCCGCCGATCCGCCGCCGGGGCCGGCAATGCCGGTGACGGCGACGGCGATCGCCGCGCGCGAGCGGAAGAGGGCGCCATGCACCATTTGCCGCGCCGTTTCCTCGGAGACCGCCCCGAAGCGCAACAGCGTTGCCTCCTGCACGCCAAGCAGCTCCATCTTTGCGGTATTGGTATAGGTGACGAAGCCGCGGTCGACGACGGCCGATGAACCCGATATCTCGGTCAGCGCGCCTGATATCAGCCCGCCGGTGCACGATTCGGCGGTCGAGATCATCAGTCCCGCGGCCGTGAAGTCCCGGATAATCGTCTGCGCCGCCGACAGAATGTCCTCGGGAAAAAGGCTCATCGATTCCCCCCGCGATAGACGACGGTCGCCGTGGCGATCGCCGCGATGCCTTCGCGCCGGCCGACGAAGCCGATCGTCTCGTTGGTCGTCGCCTTAACCGAGCAGCGCTCGATATCGATGCGGAGATACTCCGACAGTCTCATCCGCATGGTCTCGCGATGCGGGCCGACCTTCGGCGCCTCGGCGATCAGCGAGACATCGGCATTCATGATCGTGCCGCCGCGCTCACGCACGATCCGCGCGGCATGCTCGATGAAGATGCGCGACGCCGCTCCCTTCCATTGCGGGTCGGAGGGCGGGAAATGGTCACCGATATCGCCGGCGCCGCAGGTGGCGAGCAGCGCATCCGTCAGCGCATGCAGCGCGACGTCGGCATCCGAGTGGCCTTTGAGCTTCTGGTCGTGCGGGATAAACACGCCGCAGAGTGTGACGCCATCACCCGCTACGAGTTGGTGCACGTCGTAGCCATTGCCGGTGCGCACATCAGGAAGCAGCGACGTCGACAGTTTGTCGTCGGCCATGGCGATATCCTTCTTCACCGTGAGTTTGACGTTATCGGCCGCGCCCTCGACGATCGTCACCGGAATGCCCGCCCATTCCGCGATCGAGGCATCGTCGGTGAAACCGCTGCGCCCGCTCGCCGCCGCCTTTTCATGCGCGTCGAGGATCGTTTCGAAGGCGAAGGATTGCGGCGTCTGCGCGGCGTAGAGGTGCTCGCGCGACACCGTCGTCAGCACGGTGCCGGCACTGTCGGCACGTTTCAGCGTGTCTGTGACCGGGATCGCCGGCAGCACTGCCTGCGCGCCGTCGCCAAGGTTCTCGGCGATGCGGTCGAGAAGCACATGGTCGAAGAACGGCCGCACCGCGTCATGGATCAGCACATGGCTGATTTGCTTGCTCTTGAGGTATCTCAGCCCGGCCAGCACGGATTGCTGCCGGGTCGCGCCGCCATGCACGGTTTCGATCGGGGTTGCCGAGACGATGTGGCGCAACGCCTTTGCAAACAGTGCCTCGTCATCAGGATGAATAACGACGACGATCTCGGTCGTCGGCCCCCACGTCATGAAGTTTTCAAGCGTATGGGCGATAACCGGCTTGCCGCCGATCAGGCGATACTGCTTGGGGCCTTCCTCGGAGGAGCCTGCACGCTCGCCGCGGCCGGCGGCGACGATGACAATTCCAGCCGATATCGCTTGCTTAGAAGGCATTTGCAGCATAAATCCCCTAAATTATGCGGAATTGACCCGAGTGCTCTAACGTCTTGTTTTGGCCTTTTCCAGCATCTGCCCGAAAAATATCGATTTCGATCTTAGCCCCCTTGGCAAGCCGGGGAACAATGGCTAAAAATCATGCAGTTCTATAGTGTGCCCGAAAGATAATCATTTGATTTCCAAGGACCTCGCAGCGCCTTTCCGAATCGGATCCGTATCCGTGCGGAACCGCGTCGTTCTGGCGCCGATGTCCGGCGTCACGGACATGCCCTTCCGCGAACTCGCCTGGCGCTTCGGCGCCGGCCTCGTCGTGACCGAAATGGTGGCGAGCCGCGAACTGGTCAACGACACGGCCGAATCCTGGTCGCGGCTCAAAGCCGCAGGCTTCCGGCCGCATATGGTGCAGCTTGCCGGCCGCGAGGCGCATTGGATGGCGGAGGCGGCGAAGATCGCTGCCGATCATGGCGCCGATATCATCGACATCAATATGGGCTGCCCGGCAAAGAAGGTGATCGGCGGTTACTCCGGCTCGGCGTTGATGCGCGATCCCGATCACGCGCTCGGCCTCATCGAGGCGACGGTCAAGGCCGTCGATATTCCCGTGACGCTGAAGATGCGCCTCGGCTGGGATGAGAGCTCCATCAACGCGCCCGAGATTGCGCGCCGCGCCGAGGCGGCCGGCATACAGCTCGTGACCATTCATGGGCGCACCCGCATGCAATTCTATGAAGGCCGCGCCGATTGGGATGCGATCCGTCCCGTCCGTGAAGAAATCTCCATTCCGCTGATCGCCAATGGCGATGTCGAAACGGCCGAGGACGCGCAGGAAATATTGCGCCGCTCCGGCGCCGATGCCGTCATGATCGGCAGGGGCTGCCAAGGCAGGCCGTGGCATGCCGGTGTGCTTGCCGGTGCAGCGGAGCCTCCGCCACACGAGATCGCCGATATCGCCGTCGAACATTACACGATGATGCTGGATTTCTACGGAGAAGCGGTGGCGATCCGCCACGCCCGCAAGCATCTCGGCTGGTATCTCGACCGTTTCGCCGCTGATCTCGCCGGCGGCGACAAGGCTGTGATCATGACCTCGCGCGATCCGCGCGAGGTGGCCGCGCGCCTTTACGAGGCATTGGCATCGGGTGTTGTCGACAGCCGGGAGGCGGCATGACGAAGGATACGACTTCTCCGCCCGATCAGGCCGGCGGGACCGTCGCCATGGCCGTGCTCAACGCCATCCAGAACCCCGTCGTCATGGTCGACGAATCCGGCTTCGTCGTTTTCGCCAATTGGGAGGCGGAGGCCTTCTTCGGCGCCAGCGCCTCGCATCTGGCGCGTTACCGCATCTCGACCTTCATTCCCTTCGGCAGCCCGCTGCTCGCCCTGATCGACCAGGTGCGGGAGCGCAAGGCCCCGGTCAACGAATATCGCGTCGACCTGAGTTCGCCGCGTCTCGGCCAGGACAAGCTTGTCGACCTCTACGTCGCCCCGGTGCTCAGCGAACCCGGCGCCGTCGTCATCGTCTTTCAGGAACGCTCGATGGCCGACAAGATCGACCGGCAGCTGACGCATCGCGCCGCCGCCCGTTCGGTGACCGGCCTCGCTTCGATGCTGGCGCACGAAATTAAGAACCCGCTCTCCGGCATCCGCGGTGCCGCCCAGCTTCTCGAACAGTCTGCAATCGACGACGACCGGGCGCTGACCCGGCTGATCTGCGATGAAACCGACCGCATCGTCTCGCTGGTCGACCGCATGGAAGTCTTTTCCGACGAGCGTCCGGTCGACCGCATGCCGGTCAATATCCATTCCGTGCTCGATCACGTGAAGGCCGTCGCCAAGGCGGGTTTTGCCCGCAACATCCGCGTGACCGAGAGTTACGACCCGTCGCTGCCGGCCGTCTATGCCAATCGGGATCAGCTCGTGCAGGTCTTCCTCAATCTGGTGAAAAATGCTGCCGAAGCGGTCGGTGACCGGCCGGACGGCGAAATCATGCTGACGACCGCCTATCGCCCGGGCATCCGCCTTTCGGTCGCCGGCACGCGCGAAAAGATCTCGCTGCCGCTGGAGTTCTGCGTCCACGATAACGGTCCTGGCGTTCCCGCCGATCTGCTGCCGCATCTTTTCGATCCGTTCATTACCACCAAGACTAACGGCAGCGGCCTCGGCCTGGCGTTGGTCGCCAAGATCATCGGCGATCACGGCGGCATCATCGAATGCGACAGCCAGAATAGCCGCACGACATTCCGCGTCCTTATGCCGGCGTCGAAGGACGCCTCGCTCGAAGACGCCTCTTCCGCAAGCTCGACAGGACCTTCTCGATGACAGCTACGATCCTCGTTGCAGATGATGATGCGGCCATCCGCACCGTGCTCAACCAGGCTTTGAGCCGCGCCGGCTATGACGTTCGCATCACCTCCAACGCCGCTACCCTCTGGCGCTGGATTTCGGCGGGTGAGGGCGATCTCGTCGTTACCGACGTGGTGATGCCCGACGAAAACGCCTTCGATCTGCTGCCGCGTATCAAAAAGGCGCGTCCCGATCTGCCCGTCCTCGTCATGAGCGCGCAGAACACCTTCATGACCGCCATCAAGGCCTCGGAGAAGGGTGCCTACGACTATCTGCCGAAACCCTTCGATCTCACCGAGCTGATCGGCATTATCGGCCGGGCGCTCGCCGAGCCGAAGCGCAAGCCCGCCAAGCTCGAAGAGGACATGCAGGATGGCATGCCGCTCGTCGGCCGCTCGGCGGCGATGCAGGAAATCTACCGCGTGCTCGCCCGGCTGATGCAGACCGACCTGACGCTGATGATCACCGGCGAATCCGGCACCGGCAAGGAGCTCGTCGCCCGCGCCCTGCATGATTACGGCAAGCGCCGCAACGGCCCCTTCGTCGCGATCAACATGGCGGCAATCCCGCGCGACCTGATCGAATCCGAACTCTTCGGCCACGAGAAGGGCGCCTTCACCGGCGCGCAGACCCGATCGACCGGCCGCTTCGAGCAGGCCGAAGGCGGCACGCTGTTCCTCGACGAAATCGGCGACATGCCGATGGACGCCCAGACCCGGCTCCTGCGCGTGCTGCAGCAGGGCGAATACACCACCGTCGGCGGCCGTACGCCAATCCGCACCGACGTGCGCATCGTCGCCGCCACCAACAAAGATTTGAAACAGGCGATCAACCAAGGCCTCTTCCGCGAGGATCTCTATTATCGCCTCAACGTCGTGCCGCTGCGCCTGCCGCCGCTGCGCGACCGCGCCGAGGACATTCCCGATCTCGTGCGCCATTTCATCCAGCAGGCGGAGAAGGAGGGACTCGGCTCCAAGCGCTTCGATCAGGAAGCGCTGGAACTGATGAAGGCCTATGCCTGGCCGGGCAATGTCCGCGAGTTGGAAAACCTCATCCGCCGCCTGATGGCGCTCTATCCTCAGGATGTCATCACCCGCGAGATCATCGACGCGGAACTTCGCTCCGACGTGCCCGACAGCCCGATCGACAAGGGTCCGATGCGCAGCGGCTCGATGACGATTGCCCAGGCCGTCGAGGAGAATATGCGCACCTATTTCTCGGGCTTCGGCGAAAACCTGCCGCCGCCCGGCCTCTACGACCGCGTGCTGACGGAAATGGAATATCCGCTGATCCTCGCTGCGCTGACGGCAACGCGCGGCAACCAGATCAAGGCGGCCGATCTTCTCGGCCTCAACCGCAACACGCTGCGCAAGAAAATCAGGGAGCTTGGTGTCTCGGTCTATAGAAGCTCGCGCACCGCCTGAATGAAAACTGGCTGAATGAAAAGAGGGCGGCGGGCCCTCATGTTGCCCACCGCCCACTTCCTCCCGGCGTCCGCCGCCACGGTCGGGAAGAGAATTGAATCTAGCTGAGCCGGGTCGCGGTTTATATCCGGGCGGACAAACAAAAGCGCAGTGTCATTCAACGGTCACAGAGCATTTGCGACGTGCGGATTGCCGCCGGGCGAATGTCATTGAAGTTGCTGTGGTCGTAGCCGCCGTGCCTGTGGATAGGCTGTGGATAACAGGTGGATGACCCGGGCGATCGGCGGGCGATAACGTCCGCAACTCCACTTGCATGTTGCCAATCCGTTCCGAATCTCGTCATCTGCCTCTGCTGCTGTCGACCTCCGCCGCAAACGTCGTCGATTGCATGCAACGGGCGCTCCGGCTGATGTCGTCGAGCGCCCTTTTTCTTTCCGCTCCTCGCATATCGACGTTCATGCCATAGATTACGCGAGTCGGTCGTCGATCGATCGCGCAATGCCGGCGAGCGGCCGGCACGTTTTTCAGGAGCTGCATGATGGAATATCGTCGTCTGGGAAAGTCGGGTCTGCAAGTGAGCGAGTTCTCCTTCGGCTCATGGGTGACATTCGGCAAGCAGGTCAATGGTGGCGACGCCGTCGACCTGATGAAGCTTGCCTATGACAATGGGGTGAACTTCTTCGACAATGCCGAAGGATACGAAAGCGGCAAGTCCGAGATCGTCATGGGCGAGGCGCTGAAATCGCTTGGCTGGAGCCGCGACAGCTTCGTCGTCTCCAGCAAGGTGTTCTGGGGAGGCCAGAAGCCGACGCAGCGCGGCCTTTCGCGCAAGCACGTGACCGATGCCTGCCATGCCGCGTTGAAGAGACTTCAGGTCGATTACCTCGACCTCTATTTCTGCCATCGCCCGGATATCGACACGCCGGTCGAGGAAACGGTCCGGGCGATGCACGATCTTGTCGCCCAGGGCAAGGTGCTCTATTGGGGCACCTCGGAATGGTCGGCGCAGCAACTGACGGAAGCCTATGCCGTGGCCCGCGATCTGCGCATCACGCCGCCGACCATGGAGCAGCCGCAGTACAATATCTTCGAACGCCACAAGGTCGAATCCGATTATCTGCCGCTCTACGACCTCATCGGCCTCGGCACCACGATCTGGTCTCCGCTCGCCTCAGGCGTCCTGACCGGCAAATACAATAACGGTGTGCCGGCCGACAGCCGTATGAACCTGCCGGGCTACGAATGGCTGAAAGAGAAGTGGTCCAGCGATGCCGGCCGCGCCCAGCTCAAACAGGTTGGCGAACTCGCCAAGCTTGCCGACGAGATCGGCCTGTCGATCACCCATCTCGCCCTGCTGTGGTGCCTCGCCAACCGCAACGTCTCCACCGTCATTCTCGGCGCCTCGCGCGCCAGCCAGCTGCAGGACAATCTTGCGGCCCTGTCCCATAGGCAGAAGATGACGCCTGAGGTACTGGACCGGATCGATGGGATCGTCGGAAACAAACCGGAAGCCCCGCGTCGATTCTAGAACCTGTCGCGCGAGACTTTGCGCTAACGACCTGCATGAAAATAGAGACCTAAAGGCTGCGGCATCAGGTCGACAGGCGCGGATCGTTCCCGACCCGCGCCTGTGGCACCATTCGGCATGCGGGACTACGCGAGGGCTTCCGCCTGACGGAGAAAGTTCTGGAACTGCTCCTCCGGGACGAACGAGCCGCCTGTCGTCCAGAGCACGTGCGTCGCTCGCGACATCTTCTCCGCAACGCCCTGTTCAGCCTGGAAACGCCGGCCTTCGCTGTGGCGCAAGAGGAAGTCGGGCCCGAGCAAGGCGGCGGCGGCCGAAGGCTCCAGCTTCTGCCTTTGGGTGATCCACGCCATGCGAAGCAGCTTGAACAGATCGTCGTCGGCGGCCGTGTAGACGCCGGCGAGCATCTCTCGCATCACTTTGGCCACGAAGGCCGACATACGGGCGACGGCCATGCCGTCGGCTTCGGTCTTGTTGGTCAGGCCGACGTCATAGACCGACACCAGCTCCTGCGAACCCGACATCATGTGGACGAGGGCGCAGGGCGACTGCACCGGCTCGACGAAGAAGGCGTGCACATTGTCGCCGAAGATCGCCTTGGCGCCGAAGGCGACGCCCCCCGGTGCGCCGCCGATGCCGGAGGGCAAGTAGAGGAAAAGCGGATTTTCCTCGTCGATCGTGATCCCGCGCTCGTCGAGCTGCGTTGCCAGCTCTGACGCCGCCGCGCTGTAGCCGAGGAACAGGTGCCGAGACTGCTCGTCGTCGACGAAATAGATCGTTGGGTCGGTGTCGGCGATGTCGCGGGCGTTTTCGACGGCGGTCGTATAGTCAGCCTCGTGCTGGATGACATCGACGCCGAGCTTCCGCAGGCGCTCGACCTTCCAGGCCTTGGCGTCGGACGACATGTGGACCGTGGCTTTGAAGCCAAGCGCGCGCGCGGCGATGCCGACGCTCAAGCCGAGATTGCCGGTGCTGCCCACCGCCACGGTATGGCCTGAAAATAACGAGCGGGCCTCTTCCGTTGCCAGCTTCCGGATATCCTCGCCGGCGCCGAGCAGTCCCTTCTGACGGGCGAGGCCTTCTGCAAAGAGGAAAACCTCGTAGACGCCGCCGCGCGCCTTGATGGAGCCGGCAACCGGCAGGTGGCTGTCGGCCTTGATGAAGACGTTGCCGAACTCTCTCGTTCGGTAGCCGAGCGCCTCGCGGAGTTTCTTGAGTTCCACCAGTTCGGAGCGGATCTCGCCGCCCGTATCCTTCAGTTCCGGAAAGCATTCGGCAAGAACCGGCGCCAAGCGCTGCCAGTTCTGGCGCGCGCTCTGCACGTCGGCCGGTGAAACCGGCAGGTCCGAGGTGTCGATCGCCTGTTTCCGATAGGATGGATTGAGCCAGAGGGTGGGGCGGCCTGCGAGAACATCATCGCGAGCAGGATCACTGGGGAGTATCGTGTTCATGGACATTTCCATTCGTGAGCCGGGCTGCGGTTGGTCAGTGTCTCAGGACGCGGGCGAGGAAAGAGCGAGCCCGGTCGTTTTTCGGATTTTCGAAGAACTCGTCCGGCTTCCCGACCTCGATGATCGAGCCTTGGTCGATGTAAACGACGCGGTCGGCGACCTCTCTGGCGAAACCCATTTCGTGCGTCACCACCATCATGGTCATGCCTTCGGCGGCCAGTTCCCGCATGACGTCGAGGACTTCGCCGACCATTTCCGGATCGAGCGCGCTGGTGGGCTCGTCGAACAGCATCAAATGCGGCTCCATGGCGAGCGAGCGGGCGATGGCCACGCGTTGCTGCTGACCGCCGGACAACTGGCCCGGATATTTGTGCGCATGCGCCTTGAGGCCGACGCGGTCGAGGAGCTTCATGGCGGTCGCTTCGGCTTCTCCCCGCGACTTTTTGCGGACCCGCATCGGCGCGATGGCGATATTGTCCAGCACCGTCTTGTGCGGGAACAGGCCGAATTGCTGGAATACCATGCCGACGCCCTTACGGATCGCCGCGAGTTCGCGTTCTCCGCCGAGCTTCCGGTCGGCCTCGACCGGCATGTCATAGCCGTCCACGACGAGGCTGCCGGTCTGGTACATTTCGAGGCCGTTGACGCAGCGGATGAGGGTCGACTTTCCTGAGCCACTGGCCCCGAGGATGACCATGACTTCACCGCGTGTGACGGCGAGATCGATGTCCTTGAGCACATGGTGGGCGCCGTAGAACTTGTTCATGCTTTTCATTTCGACGATGGCGTTCATCGTGATGTCTCCGTGTTGGAACAGCTCAGCGCGCACTCGTTGCCATATGGTCTTCGAGCTTTCTGGCGGCATAGGTGATCATCGAGCCGACCAGGAAATAGGTGACGAGCAGGAACGAGAGGACTTCGAAAGTCCGGTCGCCATATTGCGGGTTCGCCAGGATCATCTGCCCCGCGCGGAGAAAATCCGTCAGCCCGATGATGAAGACGAGCGGCGCGGAGTTGAAGATGTCGAGCACGTTGCCGACCAGCGGCGCCACCACGACCCGGAGCGCCTGTGGCAGAACGATCGAGCGGTTGATGTCGAATTCGCTGATGCCGAGAGACCTTGCCGCCTCGGTCTGGGCGCGCGGAACCGCCTGAAGCCCGCTTCGGACATATTCGGCGACATAGGCGGAGTAGAAGATCGTGAAGCCGATCATGCCGCGCGCGACGTCGGCCAGTCCCAACTGCGGTGCAAGGACCGGCATGAGAATCCAGATCCAGTAAACGACGAGGATGAGCGGCACCGAGCGCATGACTTCGATGTACCAGGTGCAGATGATCCTGAGACTTGAGAGCCGGCTCTGCCGTCCGAACGCGAGCAGGATGCCGATCGGCAGAGACAGGACCGACGTCACCAGCGTCAGCAGGACGCTGAGAAGAAGTCCGCCCCAGAGCTCCACGCCCGGAGGGGCCATGACCGCAACGACGACGATGAAGCCCGTAAACGCCGCAGCAGGCATCGCCTTCCTGGACAATGGCACATACGACGTCAGCACCCATCCCAGCGAGGTTGCGGCAACGATGCCTGCCGCGGACAGGGCGTTCTGCGGATCGCCATGATCGACGATCAAAATCAACAAGGGAACGAGAGCGAGAACCAGCCCATGGTGAGGCTTGAACGAAAACACGCAGCCGAGACCGGCGCCGAGGGTCGCTGCCATGATCGCCGACGCCGTCCATGCGCGCCACGCCTGATCGGCTGGAAAAACGCCGATCATCAGCACCCGCAGGCTCTGCACGATGATATCCCACCTTGCCGTGGTGAGCGCCCAGTCAAGGATCGAACAGGCAATCCAGAGAACGCCCGGAATGACCAGCAGCGACAGGGCGACGTCGAAAGGCTTTCCAAACAGGTTGTGGCGGGTCCATTTTATTGAGGTGGCGATCATTGCGACACTCCCATGGGGTTAAGACGGCGGTTCGCCCAGTACACCGACGAACTGATGATCCAGCTGAGGACCAGGTAGGACGCCATGACGATGATGATGCCTTCAAGGCTGTGGCCGGTCTGATTGGCGATCGTCCCGTAAATGTTGAACAGATCCGGAAATCCGACCGCGATCCCGAGCGCGGTGTTTTTGGTCAGGCTGATATACTGATTGCCGAAGGAGGGGAGAACGACGCGGAACACTTGCGGAAGGATGATGTCGTTGACGGTGTCGCGCCGGCTGAGCCCCAGCGATCCGGCGGCTTCCCATTGGGCCTTCGGAAGAGCGTCGATCGCGCCGCGGACGGTTTCGGCGATGAAGGAAGCGCTGCTCACGACGACGGCAACGAGAAGGGCTGCCATCTCCGGGCTGATGCTCGTTCCCCCGCTGGCCTTGAACTTGTTGGCGACGGGGAAATTCACGATCATCCCGCCGGTCGCGACCAGCAGCCCGAGGCAGACGACCGCCGCGCCGACGCATATCCGCCGCGCTCCACGGATGGGGTCGAATATTGCGCCGAGCGCCGACACTCCTGTGGCGGTGACCAGGATCAGCGAAAGGGTGGATGCGCCGCCGGTCCAGGACAGCGTGGGGAGGTATATGCCTTGCTGGCTGACGATAAGGCCACCGTAGAGCTTTGCTGCAGACGCCATTGGCGGAAAGTGCAGTACGACCGCGAAATACCAGAAGACAAGCTGTATGAGCAGCGGCGTGTTGCGAACGAATTCGACGATCCAGAAACAGAGATTTCTCACCACCCAGTTGGTCGACAGACGGCCGACGCCGAGCATCGTTCCGAGGATCGTGCTGAGGATGATCGCCAGCAGTGCGATCTTGGCGGTGTTGAAAATGCCTGTGACGAAAGCCGACGCGATCGACATCTCCGAAGAGAACTGGGCGAGGTTGGGGACGAAGCCTTCAACAGACGTCAGCGTTAATCCTTCGCTAATATCGAAGCCGGCGGTGTTAGCAAGAAACGAGAAGCTGAACCGTATGCCCTTCTCGGCAAGCCCCGCCTTGACCGCATATGCCAGGATGCCGAGCAGCACGACGACCAGAGCGACGATTCCCAGCTGGATCGCTTCGTGCCGGATGCGATTGCGCAGGCGCAGCGACCTCAGCCTATCGTTGTCTGGCATGCCGTGGATCGCACTCGTTTCGTGGATTGTCATGTTCAGGCTCCAAGTGCTTGGGGGGCGGAACGACATGGTTCCGACCCCCGGCCGGCGTCAGTTCCAGAGCGGCGAGTAGATTGCGCCACCCTGCGTCCACAAGGCGTTCGGCGTGCCCCTGCGGTCGAGATACATCTTGGTCTTCGGACCGAGGTTGCGATCATAGGCCTCGCCGTAGTTGCCGACGGCCTTGATCGCCTGAGCCATGAAGTCGTCGGAGAGGCCGAAGTCCTTGCCGTAGCCGCCGCCATTGCTGCCGAGGAACTTCTGAATGAAGGGATCCTCGCTCTTCAGCTTTTCGGCCAGATTGGCCTGGGTGATCTCGGACTCCTCGGCCTGGAAGAGGCCGTACTCGATCCAGCGCAGCGCATTGCGCCACTTGGAGTCGTTGGCAGCCACGAAGCCGCCGAACGGAGACTTGTCCAGCGTATCCGGGAGGATCAGATAGTCGGCTGGCTTCGGTGCATTCCCCGCCCAGGCGGCAAGAGCTGATTTGTCGGTGCTCATCGCATTGCAACGACCCGAGTTGAGCGCGGAGAAAAGCTTCTCGAGGTTTTCATAGGTCAGGACCTTGGAGTCCTTCCAACCACGCGCCTTGAAGACAGCAGCCAGAACCGTCTCGGTGGCCGATCCCTGGGTGGTGCAGATTGTTGCACCATCGAGGTCTGCGAATTCCTTGATCCCGGCATCAGTTTTCACCATGAGGCCGGTACCGTCGTAGAAGTTGATCGGCAGAAAATCGATCGCGATTGACGATTCACGCGCCGGTTTGATCGTGGTGTGGGCGAAGACGACATCGACCTGGCCGGTGAGAACTGCGTCAAAGCGGCTCTTGTCGGTCACCGTGATGAACTTGACCTTGGCGGCGTCGCCGAGAACGCCGGCGGCAACCGCCTTGCAGAAGTCGACATCGAGCCCTTCCATCTGTCCGGTCGTGGTATTGAGATACCCGAAGCCGGGAGCGGTGTTATCGGTGCCGCAGTTGAGCACACCGCGCTGCTTGACCGTGTCGAGAACGGAAGCGGAAGCATTGGCCGCCGTGAACGCAACGCCTGCGAAAACGCCGGCAGTCAGGATTTTGAGTAGTTTCATCGAAGTTCCCCTTTCGGATCGCATAGTGACGGTGACGCCAAATCAATGAGCAATGGCTCGATCGAAAGTCCGGTAAGACGCTGGAGGCGTTATCGCCTTTCTGAATACGTCGTTCCCATTATTGGCCAAGGTCTGCGTGCGATCCTCGCTCCCAGTCCCATCAATTGGCAGATGGACAGTAGGAGCGGGGTCTCTTCAAATCTACTTAATTCTCCTGAGGTGATACATTAGGAAATCTGTTGGTTTTGCCCCGATGCCCCCGTGAGGTTTATCGGGGTGGTGCTCGGTGCGCCGGCACCCGGCGTCAGGAGAGGGGCGGCTTCTCGGCCATCCGGTCGAGGAACGCCTGAAGGGCCGGACTGCGCTTTTCCTCTGTCCGGAAGGCGATAAATATCCTCCGGCGGATTTCCGGAACGAGCCTGCAGACCCAGACGTCTTCGAGATCGTAGCTGGCGCGCAGGCCAGGCAGGATCGAGATGCCGTAATTCTGCCGGATTAGCGCGATGGTCACTTCGAAACCTTTGCATCTCGCTACGATGTTGGGCTTGAAGCCCTCTTCCTGACAGGCTTCCACCAGCATCCTCGTATAGGTGTCGGACGCGGTGTCGATCGCCCACCGCTCATCCCGAAGCTCATGCAGGCCGACGGTCGGCCGCTCCGACAGCCTGTGATCCCTCGAGACCATGACGTTGAAGACGTCCTCCATCAGGAAGATCGTCTCGATGTTGGGATCGAGCGCGCCGGTCGGTATGTTCAAGTCATCGATAATCGCGACGTCAGTCTGCCAGCTGCGCAGCGCGGCAACGCTTTCGCCCGGCTCCATTTCTTCGAACTGGACGGTGAGGTGAGGGTGCCGTTCGGCGAGATCGTAGACGACCTTCGGAATGAGGGCGGCGGCCACGGAAGGAAACGCCGCCACCCGAAGTTCGCCGGAAACGACGCTTTTCAATTCAGCGATGTCTGCTTTCGCCGATTCGATTTCGATGAGGATCTTCTCTGCCCGCAGCACCAGCTGCTGGCCGGCGGGCGTCATGACAACGCCCCGGCCGCGTCGCTCGACGAGCCGTATGCCGACCTCTTCTTCAAGAAGCGCAATTTGTTGCGACACGGCCGACGGCGAGACGTGCAAGGCTTCTGCCACCGCGGCCATGGTCTTGCGGATCGACAGTTCGCGCAGCGCCCGCAGACGTCCGACATCCATTTCGACCTCCTCGCAGCTCCGAAATCATTAGCATGTCTGAACGTATAAGCAAATATTATTAACTTTTTCTGGTGTTTCGATCGATCTAGGGTCCGCCTCACGAATTCGAGGAATTGGAGAACTCAGATGACCAACGCTGCAAGGGTGCATTTCAACACCACCGTCCAGGAGGCTGATCCACTCGTCGCCGATGCCCTCGCGTCCGAGCGGGCCCGCCAGCAGAACCAGATTGAGCTCATCGCTTCGGAGAATATCGTCAGCCGTGCGGTTCTGGACGCCTTGGGGCACGAGATCACCAATAAGACGCTCGAAGGCTATCCGGGCAACCGTTTTCACGGTGGCGGGCAGTTCGTCGACATTGCCGAACAGGCCGCGATCGACCGCGCCAAGCAGCTGTTCAATTGCGGCTACGCCAACGTCCAGCCGCATTCGGGGACGCAGGCCAACCTTGCCGTCTTCTTCCTGCTGCTGAAGCCAGGCGAAAAGGTGCTATCGCTGGACCTTGCGGCCGGTGGCCACCTGTCGCACGGCATGAAGGCGAACCTGTCGGGCCGCTGGTTCGACGCCAACAATTACAGCGTCAACCCGCAGAACGAGGTCATCGACCTCGATGAGATGGAGCGCATCGCCGAAGAGATCCGCCCGAAGCTGCTGATCACCGGTGGTTCGGCATATCCGCGCGAACTCGACTTCGAGCGCATGTCGAAGATCGCAAAGAAGGTCGGCGCCCACTTCCTGGTGGATATGGCCCATATCGCCGGCCTTGTTGCAGGCGGCGTCCATCCTTCGCCGTTCCCGCATGCCGACATCGTGACCTGCACCACGACCAAGACGCTGCGCGGTCCGCGTGGCGGCCTGATCCTCACGAACAACGAGGAATGGTACAAGAAGCTGCAAGCGGCAGTGTTTCCCGGCGTCCAGGGCTCGCTGCACAGCAACGTCCTGGCCGCCAAGGCGATCTGCTTGGGCGAAGCCCTCCGCGACGATTTCAAGGTCTATGCCCGCCAGGTCGTGGCGAACGCGAAAGTCCTCGCCGAAACGCTTGCCGATCGTGGTATTCGCATCGTTTCCGGCGGCACCGACACCCACATCATCCTGCTCGATCTGTCGAGCAAGGGACTGCTTGGAAAACAGGCCGAGACGCTGCTCGCCAAGGCGAACATCACATCCAACAAGAACCCGATCCCCGGCGACAGTCCCCGTCCTCCGGAGTGGGTGGGCATGCGCCTTGGCTCGTCCGCTGCGACGACGCGCGGCCTGAAGGAGGAGGAATTCCGGGTCCTCGGCCATGTCATCGCGGATCTCATCGACGCCGAAACAGAGGGCAGGACCGACGAGATCGTCGGAACCGCCCGGGCGAAGATCGCGGAATTAACCGAGAAGTTCCCGGTCTACGGCCACTAGGCAACGTACCCACGATGCGGAAATGCCCCGCCCACATCGCTAGGCGCGGCATTTTGCCGGTTGGAGCTTGGATGCAATGGAGCACACCATGGGAATGGACAGATTCACACGCGCCGCAAACATCGACGGCAAAGCGTACGCAGCAGGGCTCCTCGAGCGCATCAAGACCGATGTCGAAACGCTCAAGGCAACGACTGGAACCGTTCCCGGTCTGGCCGTCGTTCTGGTGGGGCACGACCCGGCAAGCGCAATCTACGTGAGTTCAAAGCGCCGTCAGACCGTTGCCGCCGGGATGCGGTCCTTCGAATATCGGCTTGCTCAGGAAACCACGCAGGGCGAACTTCTTGACCTCGTGCATCACCTTAACAACGATGCAGAAGTACATGGAATTCTTGTTCAGTTGCCGCTGCCGGCGCATTTGGATCCGAACTCCGTGATCCAGGCCATCAATCCCGACAAGGATGTCGACGGCTTCCATGTATCGAATGCCGGCCGCCTTGCCACCGGCAACCCGGCTTTGATTCCCTGTACGCCGCTCGGCTGCATGATGCTCATTAAGGATACGCTCGGCGAGAGCCTCTCCGGCCTTCATGCCGTCATCGTCGGCAAGTCCAACATCGTCGGAAAGCCGATGGCGCAGATGCTGATGAATGCCCACTGTACCGTCACGGTCGTTCACTCGCAGACAAGGAACGCGGCGGAGCTCTGCCGGACAGCCGACATTCTTGTCGTCGCGGCAGGTCGGGCAGGCTTGGTTCGTGGTGACTGGATCAAACCCGGCGCCGTCGTGATCGACGTCGGCATCAATCGGATCCAGGACGGCGAAAAATCACGGATCGTCGGCGACGTGGCATATGGCGAAGCCGGCCACGCGCGCGCCATCACGCCGGTGCCGGGCGGCGTCGGCCCGATGACGATCGCATGCCTGCTGTCCAACACGCTCGCCGCATTCCGCCGTCATCACGCGATGATTGCCGCGGCCTGAGACGACGAACAAGGAAATAGACATGACCATCACGGCCCCTCGCTACGCTCTGCGTGTCGCATGCCCGTCGATCCGCGGCGTGACAGCCGCCATCGCCGGCTATCTCTCCCAGAACGGCTGCAACATCTCCGACAGCGCGCAATTCGACGACGCCGACACCGGACGCTATTTCATGCGGATCAGTTTCCAGCCGCATGACGGACATACACTTGACCAGCTTCGTCAGGGCTTCGAACCGATCGCCGGGAAGTTCGAGGCGAGCGCCGAATTTTTCGATGAGAGCGAGAAGAAGAAGGTGATCCTGATGGTGAGCCGCTTCGGCCACTGCCTGAACGATCTCCTCTACCGCTGGCGCATCGGGGCGCTTCCGATCGACATCGTCGGCGTGATCTCCAACCACACGGATTACCAGCGGGTCGTCGTGAACCACGACATCCCGTTCCACTGCATCAAGGTGACTAGGGAAAACAAGCCCGAGGCCGAGGCGAAGCAGATGCAGATCGTCGAGGAGTCAGGCGCCGAACTCATCGTGCTGGCCCGCTACATGCAGGTCCTGTCCGACGACATGTGCCGCAAGATGTCCGGCAGGATCATCAACATCCACCACTCCTTCTTGCCGAGTTTCAAGGGCGCCAATCCTTATAAGCAGGCATTCGAACGGGGCGTGAAGCTCATCGGCGCGACGTCGCACTACGTCACCGCAGACCTCGATGAAGGCCCGATCATCGAGCAGGACATCGTCCGCGTCACCCATGCGCAGAGCGGCGAGGACTATGTCAGCCTCGGCCGCGACGTCGAAAGCCAGGTGCTGGCCCGGGCCATCCACGCCCACATCCATGGCCGGGTGTTCATCAACGGCAACCAGACCGTCGTCTTTCCTGCTTCACCCGGCTCCTACGCGTCGGAGCGCATGGGCTGACCGCGGCATGCTCAGGTCAGCAGGAGCGGGATCACCCATCGAACTTCCATTCTCGTGAGTGACGGACCACGTTCATCCGCGGCTTGACAATGTGACGGAGTGCGTTGCATTTTCGCCACAATGCGTTGCTTAAAGGTCACGCAGGGTTTTGGACATTCGCTCCCGATCGAGTCGTTCCAGCGCTGGCTTTCTTGAGCCGGCGTTCTTTGGTTTCGATCGGATGGCGCGGGCGGCGGGTGCCGTCTGAAGAGAGGCCGAATGACGCAGGATGGGGTATCGCCGGCGGCGGGCGAGGCGGTGACTACGGTGACCGATCGCCGCGCCCTTTTCGCCGTGCCCGGCCTGGTACTTGCCGGCGGCGCGCTTCTCTGCGCCACCGCGACACTGTTCGTGCTGCTCGGCCTCACGCCGATCGCGCCGACGTCGCATGTCGTCATCACCTCGGTCATCGTCAATTCCTTCTTCGTCCTGACGCTGCTGGCGCTGATCGCCCGTGAGGTGGCAAGGCTGCTCAAGGCGCGCACCCGCGGCCGGGCGGCTGCACGCCTGCATATCCGCATCGTCGTGCTCTTCTCGATCGTCGCGATCACGCCGGCGATCCTCGTTGCCATCTTTGCCAGCATCACGCTGAATGCCGGCCTCGACCGCTGGTTTGCGCTGCGCACCCAGTCGATCGTCAGCTCGTCGCGCAATATCGGCCAGGCCTATATGATGGAAAACGCCAGCTACCTGCAGGGGCAGACGGTTTCCATGGCCAACGACCTGGAGCGCAACCGCGCGCTCTACAGTCTGGATAGAACGGGCTTTGCCGACTTGATGACGCGCCAGGCGAGGGGTCGCGGCCTGCTCGGCTCCTTCCTCGTCGAGCGCGACGGCTCGGTCGTCGTCCAGGCCGACATCACCACTGAAAAACCGTTGCCGGCAATCCCGCAGGACGCGCTGGAGAAGGCCGCGGCCGGCCAGCCGACGCTCATTCCGCCAGGCGTCACCAACCTCGTCGGCGCCATCATCAAGCTCGATGCCATCCCGGGCACCTTCCTCTATACGGTGCGCGCCGTTGATCCCAAGGTCATGGGCGCCATGCGCATGATGGAGGAGAACGCCACCGAATATCGGTCGATGGAAGCCAATCGCTTCTCGCTGCAGATCGCCTTCGCGGTGCTTTATATCGGCTTCGCGCTGATCGTGCTGCTCGCGGCGATCTGGACCGCGATTGCCGTTGCCGACCGCATCGTCCGGCCGATCCGGCTGTTGATCACCGCAGCCGATAGCGTCGCATCGGGCAATATGGACATCGTCGTGCCGGTGCACGCCGTCGATGGCGACGTCGCCAATCTGTCGCGCACATTCAACAAGATGATCTCGGAAATCCGTACCCAGCGCGACGAGATCCTCGAAGCCAAGGACGAGGTCGACGACCGCCGCCGTTTCATCGAGGCGGTGCTGTCCGGCGTCACCGCCGCCGTCATCGGCGTCGAGCAGGACCGCCGTATCGCCATTGTGAACAGTTCGGCCGAGACGCTGATGTCGCTGTCGGCCGATCAGATGCTCGGCAAGCAGCTGGCCGATATCGCGCCTGAGGTCGATCACGTGCTGACCGAAGCGGCGTCGCGTCATCGCGGCGATTTCCGCAAGCAGATCGCGTTGGTGCGCGGCGGCACGGTGCGCACACTGAGCGTGCAGGTCACCCGCGAAGAAGTGCGCGATATGAGCGAATCCTATGTGATCACGCTCGACGACATCACCGACCTCGTCATCGCCCAGCGCTCGACCGCCTGGGGCGACGTGGCACGGCGCATCGCCCATGAGATCAAGAACCCGCTGACCCCGATCCAGCTTTCCGCCGAGCGCATCCAGCGCCGTTACGGCAAGCAGATCGACCCGAACGACCGGACCGTCTTCGATCAGTGCACCGATACGATCATCCGCCAGGTCGGTGATATCGGCCGCATGGTCGACGAATTCTCCGCCTTTGCCCGCATGCCGAAGCCGACCAAGGAGCCGAGCGACCTGCGCGATATCCTGCGCGACGCGATCTTCTTGCGTGAGATGGGCAACCATCACGTCACCTTCGAGCAGGATTTCGGCGACCAGCCGCTGGAGGGCCTGTTCGACAGCCGCATGCTCGGCCAGGCCTTCGGAAATCTCATCAAGAATGCTGTGGAATCGATCGAGGCGGTGCCGAGCGACGAGCGGGACGAACGCAAAATTCTCGTGCGCGCCGCACTCGATGCCGACCGCGACCGCTTCACCGTCGACGTGATCGACAATGGCCGCGGGCTGCCGGTGGAGAACCGCCACAGCATTCTGGAACCCTATATGACGATGCGCGAGAAGGGCACCGGCCTCGGCCTCGCCATCGTCAAGAAGATCATCGAGGAACATGGCGGGCAGCTCGAGCTGCATGATGCGCCCGCCGATTTTGACCGGGGAAGAGGGGCCATGATCCGCGTGCATCTGCCACGCCTGGATCCGACGCCTGCTGCCCCCGCAGCCAATGACAAGGAAAGCGTTTATGGCCTCTGATATTCTCGTCGTCGACGATGAGCATGATATTCGCGAGATCGTTTCCGGCATTCTCTCCGACGAAGGGCACGAGACGCGCACCGCCCATGACAGCGACAGCGCGCTGGCGGCAATTTCCGATCGCGTACCGCGGCTGATCTTCCTCGATATCTGGATGCAGGGCAGCAAGCTCGATGGTCTGTCGCTACTCGACGAGATCAAGACCCGCCATCCGGAATTGCCCGTCGTGATGATATCAGGCCATGGCAACATCGAGACCGCCGTCTCGGCGATCAAGCGCGGCGCCTTCGATTTCATCGAGAAGCCTTTCAAGGCCGACCGGCTGATCCTGATCGCCGAACGGGCGTTGGAGAATTCCAAGCTGAAGCGCGAGGTTTCTGAGCTGAAACGCCGCACCGGCGACGCATTGGAGCTGATCGGCACCTCGGTCGCCGTGTCGCAGCTGCGCCAGACGATCGAGAAGGTCTCGCCGACCAACAGCCGCATCATGATCCTCGGCGCATCCGGCTCCGGCAAGGAGCTGGTGGCGCGGATGATCCACAAGAAGTCGACGCGCGCCAACGGCCCCTTCGTGGCGATCAACGCCGCCAACATCACGCCGGATCGCATGGAGGTGGCGCTGTTCGGCACCGAGGGCACACCCGGCCAGGCCCGCAAGATCGGCGCGCTCGAGGAAGCCCATCGCGGCATCCTCTATCTCGACGAAGTCGGCGAGATGCCGCGCGAAACGCAGAACAAGATCCTGCGCGTGCTGGTCGATCAGCAGTTCGAGCGCGTCGGCGGCTCCAAGCGCGTCAAGGTCGACGTCCGCATCATCTCCTCTACCGCCTATAATCTCGAAAGCCGCATCACTGAGGGATGGTTCCGCGAGGATCTCTATCATCGCCTCGCCGTCGTGCCGGTGCGCGTGCCGGCGCTGGCCGAACGGCGCGAGGATATTCCCTTCCTCGTCGATCAGCTGATGCGCCAGATTTCCGAGCAGGCCGGCATCCGTCCGCGCCGCATCGGCGACGACGCCATGGCGGTGCTGCAGGCCCATGACTGGCCGGGCAATATCCGCCAGCTGCGCAACAATATCGAGCGGCTGATGATCCTTGCCCGCACCGACGGACCGGATGCGCCGATCACCGCCGACATGCTACCGACCGATCTCGGCGACATGCTGCCGAAGGTGTCCGCCAAGAACGACTATCACATCATGACGCTGCCGCTGCGCGAAGCCCGCGAGATGTTCGAGAAGGACTATCTGATCGCCCAGATTAACCGCTTCGGCGGCAATATCTCGCGCACTGCCGAGTTCGTCGGCATGGAGCGGTCGGCACTGCACCGCAAGCTGAAGTCGCTCGGCGTCTGATCTTTCCGGCGCGGGCATTGCCGCGCCACATTCCCTCTATCGCTTTCTGCAAGACCGGGTTTCCCATGCCGAGAATTGCTTATGTGAATGGCCGTTACGTCAAGCATTCCGATGCCAGCGTGCATATCGAGGATCGCGGTTACCAGTTCGCCGACGGCGTCTACGAGGTCTGCGAGGTCCGCCATGGCTATATCGTCGATCTCACCCGCCATCTGAACCGTCTCGACCGGTCGCTGGGTGAGCTCAGCATCGCCTGGCCGATGGGCCGGGCCGCGCTGACACAGGTCATCCGCGAGACACTGCGCCGCAACCATGTCCGCAACGGGCTTTTCTATATGCAGGTAACGCGCGGCGTCGCGCGGCGCGATCATGTCTTCCCGGCCAAGGGGACGCCGCCGTCGCTTGTCATCACCGCCAAGAGCACCGATCCCAAAATCATCGCCGCCAAGAACGCCAATGGCATCAAGGCGATCACGCTCGCCGACAACCGCTGGGACCGCGTCGATATCAAGTCCGTCGGCCTGCTGCCCAATGCCATGGCCCGCCAGCAGGCCAAGGAGGTCGGCGCCCAGGAGGCCATCTATGTCGATGGCCACGGCATGGTGAAGGAAGGAGCGGCGACCAATGTCTGGATCGTCGATTCCGAGGGAATGCTGGTGACGCGGCCGGCCGAACACGGCATCCTGCGCGGCATTACCCGCACCACCTTAATAGATGTCGCAGCCAAGCTCGGCCTTGAAATCGCCGAGCGGAATTTCTCGGTTGCCGAGATGCTCGCGGCTCGCGAGGTCTTCCTCACCGCAGCCACAAGTATTTGTTTTCCGGTCGTTTCCGTCAATGACCAGACGATCGCCAACGGTCATCCGGGCAGCGTTTCGCAGAAAGTCCGCGAAGCCTTTTTCGACGTTGCGGAAAAGATTGCGATTTGATACCAAGATTTGCTGGACGGGTGGAATGAGGGTGCCACCGGTCTTTCATGGTGAGATTGATTGATACTCCACCGGCCAGCTCAGGTCGGCAATAAAGAAAGAAGCGGCGCGATGGCGGAACGTTCTCAGAATCTTCAGGATCTATTTCTTAATACTGTTCGCAAGCAAAAGATTTCCCTGACAATCTTTTTGATCAACGGCGTGAAACTCACGGGCGTTGTTACGTCTTTTGACAATTTCTGTGTTCTTCTTCGCCGTGACGGCCATTCGCAGCTCGTGTATAAGCATGCGATCTCGACGATCATGCCGGGCCAGCCCATGCAGATGTTCGAGAGCGAAGAAGCAGCGTCCTAACAGGATCAGCCGTCATTTCGACACGCGATACCAAGAACGATTCGATCATCCCTGAGGCCGCCAAGCACAGGGACGACATGCGCGCGACCGTCGTCGTGCCGGTTCTGAAATCGCGCAGCCGCGGCGGTCAGACCGAATCGGCCTCGACCCGCACGCCGGAAAGCCGCCTCGAAGAGGCGACGGGCCTTGCCCAGGCGATCGACCTCGACGTCGTCAGCGGCTCGATCGTGCCGGTCAATGACCCGCGACCGGCGACATTGCTCGGCACCGGCAAGATCGAGGAAATCAAGGCGCTGCTCGATGAGCGCGATTCCGGTCTCGTAATCGTCGATCACCCGTTGACACCGGTGCAGCAGCGCAATCTCGAGAAGGAATGGAACGCCAAGGTCATCGACCGGACGGGCCTCATTCTCGAAATCTTCGGCCGCCGCGCCTCCACCAAGGAGGGCACGCTGCAGGTTGATCTCGCCCATCTGAATTATCAGAAGGGCCGGCTGGTCAGAAGCTGGACCCACCTTGAACGCCAGCGCGGCGGCGGCGGCTTCATGGGCGGCCCCGGCGAAACCCAGATCGAAGCCGACCGGCGGTTGCTTCAGGACCGCATCATCAAGCTCGAACGCGAGCTGGAGCAGGTCGTGCGCACCCGCCAGCTCCACCGTGCCAAGCGCCGCAAGGTGCCGCACCCGATCGTGGCGCTCGTCGGCTATACCAATGCCGGCAAGTCGACCCTGTTCAACCGCATCACCGGCGCCGGCGTGCTGGCCGAAGACATGCTCTTTGCCACGCTCGACCCGACGCTGCGCCGGATGAAGCTGCCGCACGGCCGCACCGTCATCCTGTCCGACACCGTCGGTTTCATCTCCGACCTGCCGACCCATCTGGTAGCCGCCTTCCGGGCGACGCTGGAAGAGGTGCTGGAAGCCGATCTCATCCTGCATGTCCGGGATATGTCCGATCCCGACAATCAGGCCCAAAGCTCCGACGTGATGCGCATCCTTGGTGATCTTGGCATCGACGAGGCCGAAGCGGCGAAGCGGCTGATCGAGGTCTGGAACAAGATCGACCGGCTGGAGCCAGAGGTGCACGACACCATGGTGCAGAAATCAACAGGCGCCAGCAATGTCGTAGCCGTCTCAGCCGTCAGCGGCGAGGGCGTCGACACGCTGATGGACGAGATCAGCCGCCGGCTTTCCGGCGTCATGACCGAAACCACAGTCCGCCTTCCCGTCGATAAGCTGGCGCTGCTGCCCTGGCTCTACGACCACGCGATCGTCGACGGCCGCGAGGACAATGAAGACGGCTCGATCACGCTCGATCTGCGCCTCTCCGAAACCGAAGCGACCGAACTCGAACGCCGCATCGGCAGTGGGCCGAAGGCTTCGAAGGAAGATTGGGAGCGGTAAGGCACCTATTCTCTCTGGGCTCCAGCCACTGAATCGTTCGCGCTCAAGGACTTGGAAGGCGCCAAACTCACCCTCCCTCATTCCTGTGCCTGTCACAGGAATCCAGCCACCGCGCGTCTGCGCGGTGAACCACTCTTTTCAAAGCAAGTGAATATCCCGTGTCAGATGGGCCGAGAGGCGATGCCGCCGAGTGCTCACTCAGTGCCCGAGATCACAGCCCGCTCAATCGCCTTCGCCGCCTGCCAGATCTCCTCCATCCGCTCCAGGCTGGCCGCTTCCAGTGTCTCGCCTGCTGCATCAAGAACATTCTCGATGTGATTGAAACGACGCCGGAATTTCATATTCGTTCCGCGCAGCGACTGTTCTGGATCGGCCTTCACATGCCGGCCGATATTGACCACCGCAAAGATCAGGTCGCCGAGTTCGTCGCTGACTTTTGCCCGATCACCGTCTCTCAGCGCCACCCGCAGCTCATCAATCTCTTCCTCGATCTTGTCGAGGATCGGCTCGGGCGCCGACCAGTCGAAACCGACCTTGGCGGCGCGTTCCTGCAGCTTCAGCGCTTCCGTCAAAGCCGGAAAGCTGCGCTGCACCGATCCCAGGAAGCCGCCCTTGAAATCTTCGGTGATCCCGCGCCTTGCCCGGCGCTCGGCGCGATCGCGTTTTTCCGCCTGCTTGATTTCGTCCCACTGAATCTTCACCGCGTCCGGCGTGTCGGCTGCCGAGCGGGCGAAGACATGCGGGTGGCGGCGGATCATCTTGGTGGTGATGGCGTTGACGACGTCGCCGAAGGAGAATTCGCCGGCCTCCTCGGCCATGCGGGCATGGAATACCACCTGCAGCAGCAGGTCGCCCAGCTCGTCGCAGAGATCGTCCATATCGCCGCGCTCGATCGCGTCGGAGACCTCATAGGCTTCCTCGATCGTATAGGGTTTGATCGTCTCAAAATTCTGCTCGATGTCCCAGGGGCAGCCGGTCTCGGGATGGCGCAATGCCGCCATGATCTCGATCAGCCGGGAAATATCTTTGGAAGGGTCCATGGTGCCTCAGTTGAGCGGGACTCAGTTAAGGGGAATATCGTTGGCGCTCTTCGACGACTGGTAGGTCGTGGAAAGCGCGTCGTAGCGGGCCTTGATGCGCGCGGTCTGCGCCATGAGCGCGGTCTTCGGCTGAGCCTCTTCGGTCTCGACGAGATCGGCGATGGCAAAGCTATTCCAGAAGCCGTTTTGCCTGCGATAGCCGCCGGGTTCAAGTCCGAAGACCTCCTTGAGGATCTTCAGGTCGTGCGGAATGGCGAAGGCATCGCGGGAATCCTCATGGCTGAAGAAGTAATAGAAATTGTCGAAGCCCGCCCAAGTGATCGCCGACATGCACATGGTGCAGGGTTCGTGCGTCGACAGGAAGATCAGATCCTTGGTCGCCGGCTTCTCGCCAAGTTCGTAGAAGCGCTTCAGCGTATGCACCTCGCCGTGCCAGAGCGGGTTCTCCAACTCGTTATTGGTCTCGGCGACGACGAGCGACAGATCGGATTTGCGCAGGATCGCCGCGCCGAACACCTTGTTGCCCAAGGAAACGCCGTGCTCGGTCAGCGGCAGGATATCGTTCTCGATGACCGAAAGCAGGCGGGCGGCGATCGTCTTGTCAGGCATTGGCGTCTCCGGTTTTCCCTCAGTCTATCGTCTTGGCGGCGCGAGCGAAATGCGCCAAACGCCGGTGGACGCCGTTTGTCACAGGCTTTATACTGCGCTGCAGCAAAGAGAGTGGGATCAGGTGGTTTTCGTCAGCACGGGTGACTTTTCTCAAATCGCCGACGACGCGAGCAAAAGAATACGCGCTTGCTGGGGCTTTCGAATTTCTGTTCCTTCAATCCCTTGTCGATCACGGGCATATTCTGGCAACTTCGAAGTGGATTGATGATGTCTCCCAAGACTGAGCAGCTTTCGGTATTTCCAGCCTTCTTTCGCGTGGAAGGCCAGAAGACGGCTGTCTTCGGCAATGGCGACGAGGCTTTCGCCAAGGTGCGGCTGCTGCTCAACACGCGGGCGCGGATCGTTGCCTATGCCGACAGGCCGGAAGCCGATTATCACGCCTTCCTGATTGCCAACCGCATCGAGACCGTACGCGCCGGCTTTTCCGCCGAGCAGGTCGCGGATTCGGCACTGGTTTTCGCCGCCACCGGCGATGAAGCCGAGGATCGCGAGATCGTCGATGCCGCCCGCGCCGCCCGAATTCCGGCCAATGCCGTCGATCAGCCCGATTACTGCGATTTCTTCACCCCGGCGCTGGTCAATCGCGCCCCGGTCGCTGTAGCGATCGGCACCGAAGGGGCAGGGCCGGTTCTGGCGCAGATGATCCGGGCGCAGATCGATCAGCTTCTTTCCCCCTCGCTCGGGCGGCTTGCTGCACTCGCAACGAGCTACCGCAAGGTCGTCGAACAACTGGTGCCACGCGGCGTTTCCCGCCGCGTCTTCTGGCGCCGCTTCTTCTCAGGCGCTGTGGCCGATGCGGTCGCCAACGGCAACCTGCCGCAGGCCCGTCATGCCGCCGACCGGCTGCTAAGGTCTATCGACAAGGTCGCCGGCCATATCTGGCTGGTTGGCGCCGGCCCAGGCGCCGAGGATCTGCTGACGCTGCGCGCCCAGCGGGTCATGATGGAAGCCGATGTCATCGTCTTTGACGCGCTCGTGCCGCAGGCGATCGTCGATATGGGCCGCCGCGACGCCGAGCGGCTTTCCGTCGGCAAGCGCAAGGGCTGCCATTCGAAATCGCAGGAAGAGATCAACGAGCTTCTGGTCGAGCTCGGCCGCCAGGGAAAGCGCGTCGTCCGCCTCAAGTCGGGCGATCCGTTGGTCTATGGCCGGGCAGGCGAAGAGATGGCCGCATTGCGCGCTGCCGGCATCACCTATGAGGTCGTGCCCGGCATCACCTCGGCTTTCGCCGCTGCTGCCGATTTCGAGCTGCCGCTGACGCTACGCGGCGTTGCCTCCTCGCTCGTCTTCACCACGGGCCATGATCTCACCGGCGACGTGCTACCCGATTGGGCAAGCCTTGCCGTCTCGGGCGCGACGATCGCCGTCTATATGGGCCGCACGGTTGCCGCCTCGGTCGCCGAGCGGCTGATGCAGGCCGGCATTCCCTCCGAGACCACAGTCGCCGTTATCGAAAATGCCAGCCGCGCGGAGCGCCGTCTGCTGCATGGCACGCTTGCCGATCTTCCCGATCTGCAGCACCGTGACGAGTTGACGGGACCAGTCATGGTCATTATCGGCGATGCGGTTGCCGGCGCCAATTTCGAACTGTCCGAGCCGCTGGTGCGTGCGAACGCCCGGCTCGAGGAACTTGCAAGGAGCTGAATATGGTAGACAAGGTTCTGACGGCCAACCGGCTGACGGACGGCATTGCCGTCTGGCTGGATGCGAACGGGAAATGGTCCACCTCGCTGCAGGAGGCGCTTGTCGCCCGTCATAACGAAGCCGTCGAAGCGCTGGAGGCGATCGGCAAGAAGTCCTATGCCGACAACGAGGTGGTTGACGTCGCCGTCGTCGACGTTCAGGAAACTGACGGTATTCTCTGGCCGCTTCGCCTTCGTGAGCGCATCCGTGCGCAAGGTCCGACCATGGAATATGCACCGGGCTACGCTCCGGCCGATCCCGAATTCATTGCAGTCTGAGGAAGACGATGTACCGTTACGACGAATTTGACCATGCCTTTGTCAGCGAGCGTGTCGAGCAGTTCCGCGACCAGGTTCAGCGCCGCCTTGCCGGCGAGCTTGCCGAGGATGCGTTCAAGCCGCTGCGCCTGATGAACGGCGTCTACCTGCAGCTTCATGCCTATATGCTGCGCATCGCCATTCCCTATGGCACGCTGAGCGCGCGCCAGATGCGTATGCTCGCCCATATCGCCCGCACCTATGACCGCGGTTATGGCCATTTCACCACGCGCCAGAACCTGCAGTTCAACTGGCCGAAGCTGTCGGAAATCCCCGATGCGCTCGCCGATCTTGCCAGCGTCGAGATGCATGCGCTGCAGACCTCGGGCAACTGCATTAGAAACGTGACCGCCGATCACTTCGCCGGTGCAGCCGCCGACGAGATTGCCGATCCCAGGCCTTATGCCGAAATCCTCCGCCAGTGGTCGTCGGTCCATCCGGAATTCTCCTTCCTGCCGCGCAAGTTCAAGATCGCCGTCACCGGCGCCGAGCGCGATCGCGCCGCCATCCAGGTCCATGATATCGGCTTGCACCTGAAGAAGAACGACAAGGGCGAGATCGGCTTTGCCGTCTATGTGGGCGGGGGCCAGGGCCGCACGCCGATGATCGCCAAGCTGATCCGCGACTTCCTGCCCGAGGAGGATCTGCTCTCCTACACCACGGCAATCGTGCGCGTGTACAATCTGCATGGCCGCCGCGACAACAAATACAAGGCCCGCATCAAGATCCTGGTGCACGAAACCGGCGCCGAGGAATTGACGCGCCAGGTGGAGGCCGAATTCGCCTCGCTCAGGGATAGTGAGCTGAAACTGCCGGAACAGGATGTCGAGGCGATCACCAGCTATTTCGCGCTGCCTGACCTGCCTCAGCGCGCCGAGGGCTGGGAAAACCTCGCCCGCTGGAAGAAGGCCGATCCGGCTTTCGCCCGCTGGGTCCAGCAGAATGTGCAGCCGCACAAGAACCCCGATTACGGCATGGTGACGATTTCGCTGAAGCCGATCGGCGGTATTCCGGGCGATGCCACCGACGCGCAGATGGATGCGATCGCCGATCTCGCCGTGGAATATGCCTTCGACGAAATCCGCGTCAGCCACGAGCAGAACCTGATCCTGCCGCATGTGGCGCTGGCCGATCTCGAAGCCGTCTATCGCGGTCTCGTCGCTATCGATCTGGCGGAAGCCAATGCCGGCCTGATCACAGATATCATTGCCTGTCCGGGGCTGGACTACTGTGCGCTCGCCAATGCGCGCTCCATTCCGCTGGCGCAGGAAATCTCCCGCCGCTTCGGCAGCGCCGAACGCCAGGCCGAGATCGGCGAGCTGAAGATCAAGATCTCCGGCTGCATCAATGCCTGCGGCCATCACCATGTCGGCCATATCGGCCTGCTCGGTGTGGAGAAGAAGGGCGCCGAACTCTACCAGATCACGCTTGGCGGCTCCGGCGACGAACATACCTCGATCGGTGAAATCATCGGCCGCGGCTTCGAGCCGGACCGGGTGACGGACGCGATCGAGACGATCGTCGACACCTATCTCGGCCTGCGCCTCGATCCGTCCGAAATCTTCCTTGCTGCCTATCGCCGCGTCGGACCGCAGCCTTTCAAGACCGCGCTCTATGGCGCCGCCGCGGAAGCGGCGTAAGGAGGCGATGATGACGAAGATCTGGAGAGAGACCGGTTTTGTCGAGAACGATCCCTGGGTGATCGAGACCGATGAGGTGAAGGCGAGCGGGCAGCAGAAGCCGCTGCTCGGCCTCGACGAACTGATCGCCAAGGCCGACGAAAGCAATGATGTCGGCCTCGGCGTGCTGATCAAGCCGGCCGACGACGTGCGCCGGCTAGAGCCCTATCTATCCCGCCTCGACATCGTTGCCGTCGCCTTTCCGGCGTTCAACGACGGCCGCGCCTTCAGCCATGCCTCGCTGCTGCGCCAGCGTCTCGGCTATACCAACGAGCTGCGCGCCGTCGGCGACGTGCTGATCGATCAGGTGCCGCTGATGCAGCGCGTCGGCATCGACAGTTTTGCTGTCAGCAATGCCACGGCGCTGAAGCGGCTTTCCGAAAACCGTCTTCCCGCCATTCCCCATCATTATCAGCCGGCGGTGCGTGACGCCGAAGCCGGCAAGGGCTATAGTTGGCGCCGTCAGGCGAAGCCGGCCGCATAAGCGGCCGCTCCGTCTTTTCACGATGACGGAACGGTAGCATGAAGACATTCGAAGTGGCGGTGATCGGTGGCGGTCTCGCCGGCATGATCGCGGCAATCGCGCTCGCCCGCGGCGGCCGCAGCGTGGCGCTGGTGGCGCCCGTTGCCGCAAAGGAGGACCGGCGCACCACGGCGCTGATGGATCAGTCGATCCGCTTTCTCGATCGGCTGGCGCTCTGGGACAAGCTCCGCCCGGCGACGGCACCTCTTGCCAGCATGCGCATCATCGACGGCACCGACCGGCTGCTGCGCGCGCCGACCACCACCTTCCGCGCCGCCGAAGTGGGCCTCGATGCCTTCGGCTATAATTTCCCCAACAAGGCGCTGACCGCGATCCTCGAACAGGCCACGGCCGACGAGGGCAATATCGCCCGCTTCACCGATATGGCCGAATCGATCGAGATCTCGGCCGAGAAAGTGTTGATCGCACTAGCCGGCGGCGAGACGCTTTTCGCCGATTTTGCCGTCGGCGCCGATGGTCGCGGCTCGAAACTGCGCGAGACGGCCGGGATCGGCGTGCGCAAGTGGTCTTATCCGCAATCGGCCATGGTGCTGAATTTCGCCCATTCCCTGCCGCACCAGAACATCTCGAGCGAATTCCACACCAAACATGGCCCCTTTACCCAGGTGCCGCTGCCGGGAAGCCGCTCGAGCCTCGTCTGGGTGCAGGATCCGGCTGAGGCGGCCGCCCGCATGGAATTGCCGGTTGTCGAACTCGGCCGGCTTGTCGAGGCGCAGATGCAGTCCATGCTCGGCAAAGTCGATGTGGAGGAGGGCGTCCAGCTCTGGCCGCTGTCGGGCATGATGGCGCATCGTTTCGGCAAGGGACGCATCGCGCTGATCGGCGAGGCCGCCCATGTCTTCCCGCCGATCGGGGCGCAGGGGCTGAACCTCAGCCTGCGCGATATCATGGCGCTGACCGACATCCTTTGCGACAGGGCGGAATTGCCGGTGCCAGCCGATGCCGGCGAAAGTTTCGACCACAAGCGCCGTGCCGACATCATGACGCGCACGGCAAGCGTCGATCTTCTCAACCGCTCGCTGCTCTCGGATTTCCTGCCGGTGCAGATGCTACGGGCCGCCGGCCTGCATATCCTCTCGGCCATTCCGCCGCTGCGCAGCATCGTGATGCGCGAAGGCATCGAGCCCGGCCGGGGCTTCCGCGATATTCCCGATGCGCTACGGGAAAAGCTGAAGCGGAAGAAGGCCTGAGCGGATCGCGATCAGCCACAGCGAAACCGTCGCCACTGAAAGCACCGTCGTGATCAGGATCGTCGCCGAGGCGCGCTCCTGCCACACGCCATATTGCTGGCCGATGACGAAGACATTGGTCGCCGTCGGCAGCGAGGCGAGCAGCACCGCGGCCTGGATCCACACCGGCTCGAAACCGCCGACGGCAGTCAGCGCCAGGAACACCACGATCGGATGTAGGATCAGCTTAGCCGGCACGATATATGAGATTTCGGCCGGGATGCGCTTCAGCGGCCGCAGCGCCAGCGTCACGCCCATGGCAAACAGAGCGCAGGGCGCGGCCGCCTGGGCGAGGTAATCCACCAGGCGCTGAAACGCCAGCGGCTGGTCGAGATGCAGGGCGGCGACCGCAAAACCTGCCGCCGTCGACAGGATGAAGGGATGCAGCGCCACCTTGCGGGCGATATCGGCGACAAGCCGTCCGGCGGAACGCCTGTCGTCGCCGGCCGCCGCCATCAGCGCCGGCGCCACGATGAAATGCAGCGCGTTCTCGAAACAGATGATCAGCGCCACCGGCACGGCGGCACCTTCACCGAGCGCCAGCAGCGCCAGACCAGGCCCCATATAACCGATGTTGCCATAGGCGCCGGCAAAGGACTGGATGGTGCAGTCGGCAAGCGAATTGCGGCGCACGAGGCGGCCGATGACGAACAGCAGCGTGAACACCGCATAGGTCGCGGCGATATCGGTGACGATGAAATCGATGCGCGTCAGCTCTTCGATCGGCGTGCGCGAGACGAGCTTGAAAAACAAGGCGGGCAGGGCGGCATAGATGATGAAGGTGTTCAGCCATCCCAGCGCTTCGGCCGGCTGCTTCGTCGCCTTGGCGGCGGCATAGCCGATGAGGATCAGGCCGAAGAACGGCAGGAGCAGGCTGAGGATATCGGCCAAGAGGTCTTCCAGTGCGCGGGGATCGGCGGGTCAGGATCTGACTTAAGCAATTCCAGCGAAACTGTGTAGCGGTTTGGTCTCGGGAGTTGTGCAAAACAAATCGATAGAGCGTTTTCGTCATTCGAGGGAAAGACGGAAACGCTCTACAGGCGGGGCGCCTTTTGTTGCAGACCTGACCAGAGAGCGGTCAGTAATCCCAGAAGACCGGCACCCAGCGGAAGGTTTCGCCCTCAACCGCCACATGGCAGACGGAGGGGAAGGGCAGGTGGGTGGCCACCAGTAGTTCGCCGGTCGCCGCCAGTTCCCGCAGGAGAGCGACCCGGACGCGCGCCGCTTCCTCGGGGTCATGCTCGAAGCCGTTATGCCAGTCAGGCTGGTCGAAGCCGACGGCGAACACCGCGTCGCCGGCGAAGGTCAGCCGGTCGCCGCCGGAGGCCAGGCGAACCACGCTGTGCCCGGGGGTGTGGCCGCCGGTGCGGCGGGCGACGACGCCTGGCGCCACTTCGCACTCGTCATCGAATAGCCGCAGGTGGCTGCGGTACTCGTTCACGAACCGTTTGGCGGTCGCCCGAAGCGCATCCGGGAAGCCCGGCGGCATGCGGGTCCGGGAGAAATCGGGCGCTTCCCAGAACTTCACCTCGGCCGCCGCCAGGTGGATCCTGAGGTCGGGGCGCAGCCGCTCCTTCACCCCGTCCACGAGAAGCCCGCCGATGTGGTCCATGTGCAAGTGGGTCAACACCACATCGGTCACGGATGCAAGATCGACGCCGGCATCCTCCAGTCGCTTGATCAACTGCCCGGCCCGCGGCAAGTGCAGGTCCGGGTCGAGGCCGAGCCCGGCATCGAGAAGTATGGTCTGCCCGCCGCTGCGCGCCACCACCACGTTTAGTGGCCAATCCAGCGAGTCTTGCGGCAGGAACATGTGGTTCAGCCAGGCTTCACGCACCGCAGGCTCGGCATTGTGCGCCAACATCGTGGTGGGGAGCGGCAGCACTCCATCGCTGATCACCAGCACCTCGATCTCGCCGATCTGCACTGCGTAGCGCGAGGGAACCAGTTCACCGGGCCCTGGTCCACCGGGATGTGAGGTGTCTTCCAGGCTCATATTTGTCGCGAGGCTCATGTTTGTCTCCTTCTGACCGCCGCTTAAACACGGCATCGACGACGCTACATCGAGGCGTGTTTTCGATCGATTGGGTCGAAGGTAAGGGCGGATGGGTCGAGGGAGAGGGCGGCCTATACCACGGCATAGGTCCTGTCATGCAGGGTACCGGCGTCGGACAACCGGCGCGGATCGACCGACCGGGCGCGCTTCAGCCGATCTGCATCAGGATCGGGAAGGTCTGCTGAAACCAGATCGCCACATCGCTGACCCACCCGAACAGGAAGGCGAGGCCGGTCAGCACGAGGAAGACGCCCATCACCTTTTCCACCGTGCCGAGATGGCGGCGGAAGCGCGACAGGAAGCGCATGAAGGCACCGGAAAAGCCGGCGGCGATCCAGAAGGGGATGGCAAGGCCGAGCGAATAGACGGCGAGCAGCCCGGCCCCGGAGCCGACCGTCTCGCGCGAGGCGGCGACGCCGAGGATCGCGCCGAGCACCGGGCCGATGCAGGGTGTCCAGCCGAAGGCGAAGGCAAGGCCCATGATATAGGCCCCCGTCAACGTCGCCGGCTTGCCGCCACCCTGAAAGCGCGCCTCGCGGGCCAGGATGCCGATTCGGAAAAGGCCGAGGAAATTCAGCCCCATGACGATGATGATCAGACCGCCGAGCTTCGACAACAGGTCGAGATGCTGGCGAAGCGCCATGCCAATGCTGGAGGCGCCGGCGCCAAGCGCCACGAAGACGGTGGCAAAACCGAGCGTGAAGAGCAGAGCGGAAAACAACACGCCGCGTCGGACGTCCGGCGAGACGGCAACCGCACCGCCGCCGCGGAACTGCTCGACTGAAATGCCGGCCATATAGCAGAGATAGGGTGGGACGAGGGGAAGCACGCAGGGCGACAGAAAGGAAAGCGCCCCGGCAATCAGCGCGCTCCACAGGGAAATATCGGCAATCGACACGCATTCTCTCCGGCTGCAATCTGCATGATGTTCCTAGCTTTGCAGGCCGTGGATTGCCAATCACCTTTTTGCGTTTGGCGAGCCCTGAGCCGCAAATGGGGGGATAGCGGCCTGTCCGTATCTTGCGATCAGAAGCGACAGGCCGCCACCAGAGAGCGCTATTTCAGCGGCAGAAACAATTCCGCAACCGCCTCATGCTCCGGCACCTCCGGAAAGAAGCTCAGCCGCTGGCAATAGATCGGGGAATCGCGAGTTTCTTCGCCGCTCAGCGGAAGCCAGTCGCGATAGAGATAGAGCGCGGCGGGCTCCAGATTATCGGTGTTGCCGACGACGCGCAGCACGGCGCAGCGTCCGCCGGGGATCTCGCCGGCCTTGATCTCATCGCCGTTCGCCGCGATCGGCTGATCGGTCCCGACACAAAGGTCCACGCTATAATCTGCAGGCGAGGCGGGACGCCGCTCGGAACGCCAGACGTTGAAGGTCGGATTTGTCCTGGGGTGCAGGCCTGCGGCCGTGCGCCAGACGATGAACCGTTGGATGGTGGCGCCGAGCGTCGTCGGGTCGCCCCGATGCTCGATGATCGCCACCGGCGTCGGCGGCACATATCGAATCGTCACGTCGTCAGTGGTAAAATTCTTCTGCATGCGCTTGCTCCTAGCGTTATCGAGAGGCCCGAAGGCCGCAAGCCACGGCTCCCATTCGGGAGACTTCCGGAACGACGAAGGCGATTGCCCGAACCGTTGCCGAAAGGCGCGGGCGAAGGCATCCGGTGCGTCGTAACCGGCATCCATCGCTATCTCGGTGACGCTTTGCGCATCCCTGTAGGCCAGCCGGTGCGAAGCGCGCTTCATCCGGGCAAGCTGGACATAGCGATGCACAGACAGACCGAAGGTCGCCGTGAACTGCCGGTGGAGGTGAAACTTCGAGAATGCCGCAACGCCGCTCACCGTTTCCAGGTCCACATCGTCGTCCAGGTGGCGGTCTATGTAGTCAAGCACCCGCTGCATCCGGGCATGGTAGTTTTGAAGCGCCGCCTTCATCCGTCTGTTCTCCGTGGCAGCATCAACTAAGCGCAGGCCGGCCTGATGCGCTCGACCGATCTTGCGGTTTTCTCACGGGTCGCAGAGCATCGCCAAGGATTCGATGACAAGCTCACCGCCGATTTTCTCGTCATGTGCCTTGCGTCCGCAAGAAATGTGCCGACTGCCGGAAAAAGCTGAATTTTTCGGTTGACCGCAATGGGTCGCCTGCCTATGTTCCGCCCACTTCCAGCCGGGGTGCTTCACCCGCGGAGAGGGAGAGCGTAGCTCAGCCGGTAGAGCAACTGACTTTTAATCAGTAGGTCTCGGGTTCGAACCCCGACGCTCTCACCATAAAATCAATTAGATACTGGTGTTGCGTGCGGCTTTTGCGACGACCGCACAGTCGCACGGTCGGTCTAATTGGTCGACCGATTCATGGCGCTGCTGGTCGCCTGGTTCAACCGTGCGGGGTGGGACACACATAGCCGGTGGTCATGAATATCCGCCAAAAGCCAATAGAAGCACGCCAACCGCAATCACAGCCAGGGCCGGCCAATTTTGCGATACGCCCAGGAACCTGAGGCCCTGGTGCCGCGGTTCCAGTGTGCTGCCGCCTTGCGGCATCTGGCGCGAGTCACTCGGCCTTCGGCTGGGCGTCGACCGAAAGAGAAAAAGAAGTCCTCCAATTATGAGAGCCGCACCGATCAGGATTGCCCACATCGTCGCCTCCGCTACGGACAAGGGTGCACGTTAAACTGGATCTGGATCTGATTGTTCCCGGGTGACTGCATCTTTCGGGTTGTCCATTTATGGATCGGAACACTTAACCTCCATCCCCGTTCTTCTATTCCAACGATAGGAGGAAATACCCATGGATTGGAACCGTGTTGAAGGTAACTGGAAGCAGATGAAGGGCAAGGTAAAGGAGCAGTGGGGTAAGCTCACTGACGATGACCTTGACGTTATCGCTGGCAAGCGCGATCAGCTCGAAGGCAAGATCCAGGAGCGCTACGGTTACGAAAAAGACCGTGCGAAGAGAGACATAGACGACTGGTACGGCCGCCAGCCCTGGTAATCAGAGAGACATCGCCTATCTCAAGCCGCCGGCATTCGCCGGCGGCTTGTGCGCGCCGGTCGCGCCTTCGATGAAGCGCAACCTGGCATGTGAGAAAAGCGATCATCGACAGACCTCCATTCTCGGAACCAGAAGCGCGCGCAGTGAATTTGAGCACTGAGCAATCCTGGAGATCCCAATGGACAAGACACCGAAAACAGCCATCCGCGGAATGATGTTGTACGTACTCGCCCTTCTCGTCTTGGGCGTTCTGGCGGGCGCCGCCTACACGATTTATGGCCATCCCGCCGATCCGTCCGAGCGACCAGCGGCTGAGACGATTCCGCAAAAAACCGCGGCTCCGCATTGAGGCACATCACACCAACTATTTGATTGATCGCCCCTCGAGAACAAACGGTGGCCGGGAGAGTGCCTGCCACACGGGCTTCCAACCCGGTCTGGTCGTGTTGAAAAGTTCGGGTTCCACGGCAAGAAGGCAGCAAGCGGCAAGCAACATGGCTTTGGAAAGCAGGGCAGAAACCCCTGTCGCAAGTCGTTCCAACCAGTAGGGTCTTTATTTATAGGGAGAATTACCTGCGACACGGAATCAGCCTCCGCTGAAAGAAGCCGTTGCGGCTTGATGTTTACCCATCGCCGATGGCCTAGGAGCACATCTAGAGAATTTCAAATACGTCATACTCAACGCCGCCCGGACACCGTCCGCCCTGCGCAACCGCGACGATTTGGTTGAGCCACGCGTGCCGTGGCGCGGCCGTCTCGAACCAGGGAGTTGTCCGCAGATAATATTCGGAGGCGTCGACCGCTTCGCCGCGTGCCAGACGCTCATCAACGGCCGCGGTGGAGCGCCTGATGCCGCGATAGGTCATCAAGATCAGATCGCCGTCATCGGCGACGAGCAGGAGCCTGACATCCTGCTGAAACGTGCCGTCTGCGCGCGCAAGCAGCAGATCGGAGCCAATCAGCGGCGACACCTCGCCCTTCAGGCGCTCGCCCTCAAAATATCCACCGGAAACGGAAAATATGCGGCGGCCTCCGGCCGGCGTCTGGCCGAGCTCCAGGGCCGGCTGAAGTGTCATGAAAAGTCTGAATAAGGGCCGAGATTGCAGGGTCATGTCAGATCGCCTATCGTTGACTTCAACCCTAGCCGCAAGCGCTCTGTCGCCAAAACGCGCTTTGCTTGTGAGCATCACAAGAAAAACTTATGAAAAGCGAAGAGATTATGCGGCCGCCGTTGGAGTCCTTGCGAATTCTGGAAGCGTGCGTTTCTGTCGGCAGCTTTGCCCGCGCGGCAGAGCGTTTATGCCTTACCCCAGCGGCAGTCAGCCTGCGTATCCGTACGTTGGAGGCCGACCTTGGCCAGTCGCTGTTCCAGCGCGCCGGGCGCCGCGTTGTCCCGACGGCTGCTGCCACTGTTCTGGCGGGCCGAATTCGGACGGCATTGGATGGCATTGCCGGCGCGCTTGACGAGTTCCAGGCGGCCATGCCGCCGCTCCGGCTGACAGCGCCTCCGACATTCGCCTCGCGTTGGCTCGCACCCCGGCTGTCACGATATCACTCAGGAGGAACATCACCGATCGAGGTCGATGTCTCCGCCGATATTCGCGATCCCAGCGCATTTGACGTCGCCATACGGACAGGGCGTGGCGGATGGGAAGGGCTTGACGAGTATCGGCTCGCGCCGGTTGAGGCAACTCCGATGCTGGCGCCCTCTCTGCTTGGAACAAGAACCCTGAATAGGCCGAATGAGCTGGCCGATTTCGAGCTTTTGCCGCACCCGGATTGGGATGCCTGGTTCAGGGGCGCTCAATGCGAGACGCCGCCGGCTCTGCGGTTCGTGATGGTCGACTATCCCACGCACGAACTGGATGCCAGTGCGGCGGTGGCAGGTGTCGGCGTGGCGCTGTTGTCGCCGTCCTTGTTTCGACCGCTTTTGGAAAAGGGACTGCTGATCGCACCCTTTCAATATGTGTTGACCGGGCCGGCCTGGCATTTCGCGTTGATGCGCGCCGACGACTCCCGTCTCGCGCCCAGGCAACTCTGCGCATGGCTTTGTGAGCGGGCTCACGAGCCAGCCTGATAGGGAACAACCTGCGACAGGCAAAACCGACAACAGGCCAGCCCGATCAGTTTGGCTTCCCGGTAGCACCTGAACTCCTATATCGCGCCTGGACATCCAAACCGAGGAGTTTGCGGATGAGAGAACATGCTGTCGTGATTGCCGGAGGAGGGCCGACGGGGCTGATGCTGGCGGGCGAATTGGCCCTGGTAGGTGTCGACGTCGCGATCGTCGAACGCCGGCCGAACCAGGAAATCGTCGGTTCGCGTGCCGGCGGTCTCAGCGCGCGCACGCTTGAGGTTCTCGATCAGCGCGGCGTGGTCGACCGGTTCCTCGCGGAAGGGCAGATCGCCCAGGTTACCGGGTTTGCGGTCACGCGGCTCGATATCAGCGATTTTCCGACCCGGCACAATTACGGGCTGGCGCTGCGGCAGAAGCATATCGAGCGCATTCTGGCCGGATGGGTCGGCGAACTGCCGGTGACGATCTATCGTGGCTGCGAGTTGACCGGATTCGTACAGGACGACACCGGCGTCACCGTCGAACTTTCCGATGATTTCAAGCTCAGGGCAGGCTACCTCGTCGGCTGCGATGGCGGCCGCAGCCTGGTTCGCAAGATCGCCGGCATTGAATTTCCGGGATGGGATGCGACCACCAGCAATATTCTCGCCGAGGCCGAGATGGAGGTGGAGCCGCCGCTCGGCGTCCATCGCACAGTGCTCGGCCTGCACGCCTTCGGCCGCGAGGAATATGAAATTCGCGACGGCAAGGTCGTCTTTGCCAGCGAAGGCCCGGTCAATGTCATGGTGACGGAAAAGAGTGCCGGCGGCACGGCCGAGCCGATGCTCAGCGATTTCAGGCAAGCCCTGATCGAAACATGCGGCACGGATTATGGAATCCATAGCCTTAGGTGGATTTCCAGGTTCACCGACATGTCGCGGCAGGCGGAGGCTTATCGCAAGGGCCGCATCTTCCTGGCCGGCGATGCCGCGCACGTGCATTCTCCAGTGGGCGGGCAGGGCCTCAACACCGGCGTGCAGGATGCCGTCAATCTCGGCTGGAAGCTGGCGCAGGTGGTGAAGGGAATATCGCCGGAAAGCTTGCTCGACAGCTATCACGCCGAGCGCCATCCGGTGGCTGCCCGCGTGCTGCGCACGACGATGGCGCAGGTCGCCTTGCAACGGACCGATGACCGCAGCGAAGCCTTGCGGGACATCGTCCTGGAACTCCTCGCCATGGACGAGCCGCGCAAAAAGATCGCCGCCGAAATGTCCGGACTGGCCATCCATTACGATCTCGGCGAGGGCCACCCGCTGCTCGGCCGCCGCATGCCCGACCTCGACCTCATCACGCCCGATGGCCCGTTGCGCGTCAATGCGCTGCTCCGAAATGCGCGGGCAGCGCTTCTGAATTTCGGCACACCCAGCAGCCTTGACATCACGCCGTGGTCGGCCCGCGTCCAGTTGGTTGAGGCCAGCTATGATGGCGCATGGGAGCTGCCGGCGTTGGGCGCGGTCTCTGCCCCAGCCGCAGTGCTGATCCGGCCCGACGGCTATGTGGCGTGGGTGGGCGAGGGCAAGCCGGATGGTCTCCACGAGGCGATGACGACCTGGTTCGGACCACCTGGCTAATGCCGAAAAGACTGCGGCCTAGTCTAAGCGGCCAGTGGCATCGAACCGCAATCCGATATCGCCTCGGTCCCCGGCACGGGTTTGCCGCGGCGCTCCCATGTCCGGCGGCTGATGCCGAAAGCCTCCCAGGGGCGCGGCTGGCTGAAGGAATTGGCGAGATAGTCGGCTCTGGGAAGCGCGCCGGCGGGGTGATGTAGCCTATCCGACAGACATTCGGTGGATTGTCGATGAAAGGGCAGCGGATCTTAGATCGACCTTGGCGGACAAGGCGCGCAAATAGGCCCAGTCACGTCAAGCCAACAGAGACAAGTCGCTCCGAAGCTTATCGATCCGTTGGCGCCAGCGGGTCCCATCTCCATCTGAATGGAGAGAAGGCCCGTCGCCACAATTTACATCGGTAAGGTCTTTAAATCAGCGAAAGCCAAAGAAGCTCAGAATTGCGAGCACGATGACGACAGCGCCGACAAGCCAGATCAAATTGTTCATTGGGAACGCTCTCCTGTTTGAATTGAGCCAACCGTGACCCGCTGGCTTAACTGCGCGGCGGGGCTTGCGGTTCCCTAACCATTCCTACTGCCGTCTCGCGCTTCTCCTCGACGCAATGATGCCGCGACTGCTCTCCCGCAAGGCGGGGCCCGGCAGCAGCTTGCTTCGGCGGTCCGGCAATCGCAGCGAGGCGCTGAACGAAGGTCTGCGGCCCAGACCTTCAATAACTGCACGAGCGGGCGTTGCCGGGTCTGAAACCACCTGCGCAAGCCGGGTTGATCGACGTGTCCCGTTGATACTGGAAATCTTCACGATCGTGCTTGCCGGGCGAGGTGCAGGAAGACGTGATCACGGACACACAAAGCAGTGCGCCGACGGCTACGAAAGTCAGAAATCGGTTCATCTGGGCTCTCCCTTGTGGAGTTGATCTTGGTCGCATTCTGCCATGCCGCTCACGAGCCTATACCAAACTTACGGCGCGATTGATCATGTTTGGCTGAACACGTGTGCGATGGATCAATCAATCTAGATCTTGGTGCTTTTGAACCTAGATCGCTGACCAATTCACTCAAGATAAGCTGATCGGGCTATTCTGCCGTTATGGAAGTAGTTGCGGATGCTTTTGGCTAAAGGCAGGTGATTTTGTCTTGAATAAATCAAGGTTTTTCAGTAATATTATCCCATAAAAAAGTAATATAAATGGGAGGATACTATGGCGGAAACTCGGTTTGATCCGGTTTTGCTTCATCGTCAGCATTTCATCGCGGAGATCACATGTCTCGATGAAATCTTCGATTTTCTGGATGAATGGCCGCAGGACAAACGAGGTCTGGCATATGACACGCTGTTGAAGGCGTGCAGGGACACGGCCAGCGGCCGTTTCCCGCTGAGCGCTGCGCGCGAGAATTTCCGGCGTTTTCTGAAGATGTCGGGTGTGCTCGCCAAAGTCGAGGGCGCCCCCAAATTCGAGCAACTAATGGGGGATCGAAATATCGGGAATGCCTGATGATAGTGAGTAGGCAGGGGGCGCGCCGTCACGTCATGTGCGGCGCGTCTTGCGTTCAGGCTGCTCGGCGGCCGCCTATTCTTCGCCAGAAAGCGTCATGACACTCACTACGAGAGACAGATGTCCTCCGGTGGTCGCAGGCTCGACGGAATCTCAAGCAAGCTCGTCATTCGCCCAGTCGCAGCGGAACACCATCACAGGCTTCGAAAAGCCCTTGAGCCGCCGGCGCGAGGCGTGACCGAAGAGATCGGCGGCGCCGTATTCCCTAAAAATATTCTCTGAGACGAGGATCTGGTCACTTGATGCGGCCGCACAGAGGCGTGCGGCGAGCTGTACGGTCGAGCCGAACAGATCGTTACTGTCCTCGACCGGCTCGCCGCAATCCAGCCCGATGCGGATATGGATCGGCTCGGTGTTTCCGCCGTTGTAAAGCTGGAATTCCTTCTGGATTGCCATGGCGCATTCGACGGCGGCAGTGGTCGCGGAAAAGGCCGCCATGATGCCGTCGCCGGTGTGCTTCACTTCGCGGCCGGAATTTTGGCCGAGGCATCGGCGCACGATCGCGTCATGGGCTCTCACCATTTCAGTCCCGATGCGGTCGCCGAGCCGCGCGGTCATCTCGGTCGATCCGACGATATCGGTAAAGAGGATTGCCCGGTGGCCGGGATCTATCTCGGCGGAGGATTGGCCAGGCGCCGGATCGGGGTCATGAATGCGGCCGAGAAACGCCTCGACAGCCGACAAAGCGACCTCAACGACCTCGCCGGCGACGAAGCCGTGCGCCTCGCGATGCACACATTGGGCGGTTTCCATGTCAGGGGCATCCACGAGACAGAAGGCGGTCCCGCGGCGCTGGTCGAACCAATAGGTCAGGAACTTGACGCCGTAGCGATCTTGGATGTCCAGATCCATGCGATGCGCCTGCGCAACGTCGGCCGCCGACGTTCCCTCGAGAAAGTGCCGATCCATGAAGATAGGCATCGCGTGTCCTCCCAGATCCGTTGCGTGCAAGCGATGGCATTCTACGATCTGGACGCTTTCGCGTCCACCTTTGGCACAATCAATGAATGAATATAAAGGCTGTTGCTTCCGGAGAATTCGATGCGTTGCTGTAAATTCTATAGAATACTCGGGAAAGGCCGGCTTTTAATGAGTAGGCTCGGCAGGAGAAGCCTGATATTTACCATAATCAGCCGTTTGATACCAGTTGCGGGGTTCTCGACGCCGATCAGAGCACTTCAAGCGTTGCATGTTCTCAAAGCGCCTGCTGGAGGGGGCGAGGAGAATGTCCGCTCCCGCCTACCCCACGGCACGCAAATTGCATCTTTAACTCGTAAGCTCACCGAAATTGGAAAAGCTGTAGCAAAGTGAGACAGACGGCAAATTTTCGACCGGTCGGCTTGGCCTCAATGGGGCTTGGCCATTATGCCGTTATTAACTCTGTGTGGGACGCTGCGCGCACGCTGCTGCACGAGTGGCCGGTCGATGACGGCGAAGACTATTTCGAAGCCGTGAAGTCCTGCCTGGATGCGATTATCGGCGATCTCCCGCCGGAAGAGGTGCGGGCATCCTTTATCAGGGCTGCTCAGGAAGCCGGCATCGCCGTCATTGAAGCTGCTGACTGAACACCCGCCTGATCCAATTGTCCTGAACGCCAGATCCGCCCGACTTGACATTTTCGGCCGAGAGGCTAAATTAGAACAAAACAGGAACATTGGAGATGGTCATGACGCATACGGAACAAGTGATCGCCAACGCCCTAGCCCTTGTCGAAGCATCGCGTGCGGCGCGCGAGCGCGATCAGTTGCGCCGCGCCGCCTGGCAGAGAAAGGTCGAACTCAGCCGGCCGCTGCCGCCCTTGCCGCGTCCGGTTCAATTGCCATTGGCGCTGAACTGATGCAGCCGGCAAAGATCCAGGAGCCCGATCCCATGTCGCCCAATCTGGCCTTGCCTGATCCTGCTTGGCCCGATGCTGCTTGGCCCGATCGTGCTTGGGAAGTCGAAGCCGTGCTGGCCTGGCATGACGACAATGCTAAGGCGGCGATCCGCTCGCTGCTCGACGACTGCAAACATCTCCGCCAGCAATTGGCTCTGGCGGAGCGGGCGATGAGCCGCGGAATGACCCGCGGTTGGACACCGCGATACAAGCGCGACGCCCTCTGACACGAGAGGGCCTCCCGCCGTTTCAGGCCGCGCCTCACGGAGAGCCGCGGAAAGCGTTGTCAGATCTGCGCCCAGCCACCGTCGACGCACAATTCAGAGCCTGTGATGTAGGCCGAGTCATCGGAGGCGAGAAACAGCACTGTTTTGGCGATCTCATCGACCGTGCCGCTGCGGTGCATCGGAATTTGAGCATGCACCTGCACCTTCGTCTGCTCGATCATCTCTTCGCTCACGCCTGCTTTACGCGCCTGATCGGTATCGATGTAGCCTGGAGCCATGGCATTCACGCGGATCCGTTTCTCACTCAGTTCCACGGTCAGCGAACGTGCCAGCGAGCGAATGGCGGCTTTCCCGCGGAGTAGACGCTGACATAGGGGCGGCCTTGTCTGCTGAGCGTCGAGGTGTTGAGGATGATCGAGCCGCCGGAGTGCATGAGCCGAACGAGTTTCTGCACTGTGAAGTAGGTTCCCTTAAAGGTGTTGGCGATGGAAAAATCGAATTCTTCCTCCGACATGTATTCGAACAGGTTTGGCTTTGCCCCGCCGGCATTCGCAAAGATGATATCGACGCGACCATGCTTTCTTACGACATGGTCGCGAAGCGCATCGATATCTGCAATCCTGGAAATATCGCTGCGGATGGCGTCGACACCATTGCCGATGCTTTGCGCCGCGGCATCCAGCGTCGCCTGATCGCGGCCAGTGATAACGAGTTTTGCGCCTTCTCGTGCGAAGAGCTTGGCTGTCGCCAGTCCCATTCCCGAGTTGCCGCCGGTGATGACTGCGATTTTACCGTCCAATTTACCCACATTCGTCTCCAAATTACGTCTGAAGACCCCGGCATGGCGTGCAGGATTGCTGGAGCAGCGGGGCCGGAAGTTATATATGAAACATCCTTCAGCTTTTGGATTCGCTTATGGGAACGGGCTCTCCGCCACCGCTAACCCCCCGGAAATCCCCGCGTCAGGGCCGAGCCATCGCCGCTGTCGACGCCATTTTCGAGGCAACCCTTCAGGTTTTGTCGAGCGATGGCCTCATCCGTCTGAACACCACGCGAGTGGCTCGCCGTGCCGGCGTTTCTGTGGGAACGCTCTACCAGTATTTCCCGAACAAGCAGGCCTTGCTCTTCGCGGTGCTGGAGCGACACCTCGAAATGCTGGCCGGCGCCATCGAGAAAGCGCGTGATCAAAACCGGTGCGCTGCGAAAGAGTTGATCGCCGAGGCCGTGGTAAAGGCCTATCTTCAAACGCAGTTGGCGCAGGCTGAGATTTCCCCAGCCCTCTATCGCATCGCCATGGAACTCGACGCCCGCGCGTTGATCGAGGCGGCGGTCCGGCGGAGCGCAGGGGCCATCGAGGCGATGCTGTCCACATCAGCGGACGGCCGTTTCGCCGATCCGGGCCTGCTTGCTCAAACCCTGACGGCAGCGCTTTACGGAACCGTCCCGCCCTTCTGCCACCGCGTTTTGTCCGCGGCCGATGGTCTTGAGGCCGAAAGGCAGCTGACGACCATGTTTCGCTCATATCTGGTTGCGCAGCCGGAATTGAACGACCGGGAATGCGAGGTCAGCGAGCCGGGAATGCGCTGTGACCGATAAAGGCGCGGTCAGCTTATCGCCTCATGACCGTTCTCCCGCCGTCAGGCCAAGGCCCAACTGGGCGAGATAGTCTTCCAGCGCCGAAGCTTCACGGGATGCGACAATTGCGCCGATATAACCGTCCGGACGCACCAGCACGAAGTCGCCCGGCGTCAGGGCGTAGGCGTTAAGGAAGTGTCCGCTTTGATCGATGAGGTCGCCGCTCCCGCCGATCCTGTGAATATGTAATCCCTTGCGCGATGGCACGGCTGCCTGGTCGACCTCATAGCCGAGCAACGTCCAGTGCGTGCCCTTGTACAGTTCGAACAAACGTCTCGGCTGGCCGGCCGCAGCCATGAGCGGTGCATCGGGCGCACGGTTGCCTGCCAGCAGGCCGCCGCGCCGGGCCGGTTTTTCCAATGAGAGGGAAGATTCGGGATAGCCGATATCGAGCTGATGGACCTCGCGGCCACGCCTGAGATCGCCGCGCTTCAACGCATCGAGAAGACCGGTGGCAAGACCGAGCATCGCCGCCGCGATCGGGCGGCGCTCTTGCTCATAGCTGTCGAGCAGCGCATCCGGCGCGCCGCCGGCGACCGCCGCCAGCTTCCATCCGAGATTATAGGCGTCCTGCACGCTGGTATTCAGACCCTGGCCGCCGGTCGGCGGATGCGTATGGGCGGCATCGCCGGCCAGGAAGACGCGGCCGAGCCGGTAGCGATCGGCAAGCCGGGCATTCATGTGGAAGGCCGACGCCCAGGAAACCGAGTGGACGTGAATATCGTCGCGGCCGGTGCGCTCCGCCACCAGCGCGGTCAGACCCGCCGCGGAAAGATCGATCTCACCTTCGAGCGGGATCGGTGCCTGGATCTGGAACAGCTCCGTTCCGGCGAGCGGGCAAAGCCCAATCTGCCGCTGCATATCGCCTTCGCCGAACCGATGCCAGGCGTCGCGATCCAGACCCGTCAGCATGACGTCGGCGACGATGGCGCGCACGCCGAGCGTCTTGCCGGGAAAGCCGATATCAAGCGCGTGGCGCACGAAGCTGCGCCCGCCATCGGCGCCGACCAGCCAGCGCACGCGGATCGTCTCTTGCCCGGACGGACCCTGGAGCCGCGCCGTCACGCCCGCATCATCCTGCTCGAAGCCGATGAGTTCACATCCGAAGTCCGGGCGGTGCCCCAGTTCGAGGAGGCGCTCGCGCATCACGCCCTCGGTCAGGAACTGCGGCACCATCAGCGGAAAATGATAGGGCTCGGCAGGCGTCGGCTCCTCGCGCAGGACGGCGTCGGATTCGCAGAAGCTTCCATCGTCGCGATATTCCCGCTGCCGGGGATAGGCGCCGCCGAGCGCGACGATCCGGTCGAGGATGCCGAGATCCTCGAAGACTTCCTGCGTTCTCGGCTGAATGCCCTTGCCGCGCGAGCCGCGGAACGGGTCGTTCAATTTCTCGATCAGACGAAAGCTGACGCCGCGCCGCGCCAGCTCGATCGCCAGCGTCAGGCCAGCTGCACCGGCACCTGATATCAGCACGTCCACCGTAGAATTCTGTGTCATTGCCATCTCCATGTGTGTATTATGCACATAATAGGAGAATCGATATGCCGTCAAGAAATAATGTGCATAATACACATATGTCGGAAAGGCTGCGTGAACTGCATGGGGCTTTGATCGAGATTGTCAGCGTCATGAACCGGCCGCAGCGCGACGAGCAGATGGTGCGCGAGGCGGGGATTTCACTCGATCGTGCGCTGTTTCCGCTGCTGGTCACGGTGGAACGCCTCGGCCCGATCGGTGTGGTCGAGCTCGCCGATCGCGCCGGGCGCGACTACACCACCGTCAGCCGTCAGGTTGCCAAGCTCGAAAGCCTCGGCCTGGTCGAGCGTCGCGGAAGTGCCGCCGATCGCCGCGTGCGCGAGGCGGTCATCAGCCCGAAAGGCAAGGCGATGACCGATCGCATCGACGTGGCGCGTGAAAGGATCGGCCGCGCCATCTTCGAGCGCTGGGACGAGCACGACTTCAATGAGCTCGTGCGGCTGATGCGGAAGTTTGCAGAGGATATCGGCGATGATACTGGCGGTAACGTGGCAGAGTCCCAGGGAGCGGGCGGGTGACGAGGGTGCGTCCCTGGGTGCATCCCGAGGGCTCGCCTCAGCAAAACAGTTTGGCGGCGGTGACTTCGACTTCCACGAGGAATTCTAGGCGGGTGAAGCCGCTGACGATGATCAGCGTCGAGGCCGGCTTCGGATCGAGCGTATAGCGATCCCGCATGGCCATATAGGCGGGGAAATCCTCACGTTTCGTCACAAAACCTGAGATGCGGATGACGTCGGCAAAACTCATTTCCGCCTCGGCGAGAATTGCCTTGATGGCCTCGAAGCAAAGTTCTGCCTGAGCGCCGATATACTCCGGCACTTTCTCGTCGAGACCGATGCCGAGCTGCCCCGAGGTCACGAGCAGCGAAGCGCCCGGCGGCACCAGCAGCCCGTGATTGTAATTTCCGAACGGACGGCGGACGGACGGGGGATTGAAAATCTTCTTCATAGGCCTTTCCTCAGTGCAACGAGGACGCTGCGGGCTCTTAAAACCGCTCCATCGCCGTCTTCACCTTCTCCAAAAAACTGGCCCGGCTTACCGGCGTGCAGTTGTTCATGTCGTAATGGGCAAGAAAGGTAACCGGCCGCAGCGGATTGATCTGCGCCCTCAGCACACGCTTGACGATCTTCTTCGGCGGGTTGCCGGCGGCGAAGGCGCGAAACGGCGTCGCGCCGTATGTCAGCACCGCCGCGAGTTTCCTGATGTGGCGCAGCCGCGATTCCACCTTGCCGTCGACCAGTTCGAAGGAGACGCCGGGAAGCCAGACGCGATCAAAATAGCCCTTCAGGATCGCCGGGAAACCGAAATTCCAGATCGGCGTCACCAGCACCAGCGCTTCGGCCTGCTTCAGCCGCTCGACATAGGGTTTCACCAGCTCGGTATTGCCGGGATAATCGTGATAGGCGAGCCGGTCGTGTCGGGAGAGCACGGGATCGAAATTCTCGGCATAGAGATCGCACGCATCCACCTCGTGACCGGCCTTTTGCAGGCTCTCCAGCGTCTGTTTGTAGAGCGCCTTGCCGTAGCTTTCCTCGACCGGATGCGAGTGAAGAACCAGAACTCTCATCAGGCCTCCATGACGCTCGCGAGCCCCGGGAAGAGATAATTCTTGCCGGCATTGAAATCGAAATCGGGATTTTCCCAGGCGATCATCTTGCCGGGGTTCAACAGCCCTCTCGGGTCCGTTTCCTGCTTGAAGGCGAGCTGTACCTTGTCGGTGCGCTTCATGCCGCCTTCTTCAAGCGTATAACGATGCGGATTGAAGATCGGGCAGCCGTGATCCTGGTGGATCTTGATGATCTCCTCGAGGCGTTCCTCCGTGCTATAGCGCACCAACGGCAGGCCGGAGCACTGGATCTGACCGTCGAACCTGATGAATTCGAGATGGCCCGGCACTTCGTCGCCGAAGATCTCGACCATCTTGGCGACCTTGGCGACGTGATCCGGGCCCGGATACTGAACCTGCAGATAGGTGAAGCCGGGATCGACCTTCAAGGCACGCAGCGTCGTGTGGTTCCAGGCAAGCTCATAGGCATGCGGAATACCCTTCATGCTTTCGACCGTGTCGGAGCGGAAGATGATCTCGCCCTTGTGGGCGGCTGAAAAGGCGAGGAAGGCATCCATCGAATGCGGCGCGATCATCAGCACCACCACCGACTGGCCCTTGCGGATATAGGGTCTGTGGCGGGTGAAATAATCGTGCGGGATCGGCGCCGCGATCGGGGCGATTTCCTTGACGAGGATGCCGTTGCATTTTGCCAGCGCATCCGAGAAGCGCACCGAAGCCATGAAGTCGTCATGGCCGACAAGCACGTCGACCCAATCATAGGCAGGGGCGAGCGGCATTTCGATTTCGGTGATGATGCCGTTGGTGCCGTAGGCATGGCTGACCTTCTGCAGATCCCAGCCGGTTAGGTCGAGCACGCGCGGCTCGGCCTCCATGGTAACGACGCGCAGACGCAGAATATTGCCGAGATCGCGCAGTCCGCCCCAGGTGATCGAACCGACGCCGCCGGAGCCGCCGGCGACGAAGCCGCCGACCGTTGCCGTCTGCGCCGTCGACGGATGGAAACGCAGTTCCTGACCGGAATGCGCCTTGGTCTGCTTGTCGAGTTGAGCAATGACGATGCCTGGTTCGCAGACCACCCGACCGGGATGGATTTCTTTGATCCTGTCCATGGCGGCAAGGTTCAGCACGATCCCGCCGGAAAGTGGCATGGCCTGGCCGTAATTGCCGGTGCCGGCGCCACGCGGCGTCACCGGCACGCCATGGGCGAAGGCGACCTTCAGCGTTTGGATGACCTCTTGCTCGTTTTTCGGCGTGACGACGAGATCGGCCGTCACATTGTCGAGCTGCGCTTTCAGGATCGGCGAATACCAGTAAAAATCGCGGCTCTTCTGGCGCACCAGCGCCGGATTGTCCTCGATGGCGATGCCCTCGAGTTCCTTTTTGATCGTTTGATAATCCGGCATGTCAGGCTCCAACGATGTTATCGAGTTCACGGTAATCCGGCAGGCTGCGGTCGATCACCTTGCCGCGACGAAGCACGACGCGGTCGGACTGTGGACGGGAGAGAAATTCGCCCCAGCGCCGGGCGCTGAAGAGCACGAGATCGGCCAGCGCGCCGGCGGCGATGCGCCCCTTGTCGGGCCGGCCGAGAATATCCGCAGGCGAGGTAGTGACGACGCGCGCGGCCGTGTCCAGCGGGTGATCGAGATGCAGGATGCGGACTGCTTCACGCAACACCTCGACCGGGTCGAGATCGCCATAGGCATAGAAGGGATCGCGGGTATTGTCGGAGGCCACCGCTGTCGCAACGCCGGCGGCCGCCAGTTCCTTGAACAGGGTGACGCCGCGCCAGCGAGGGGTCCGGCCGGGATATCGGTCCTGCAGATAGAGGTTGCACATCGGCAGCGAGACAATGGAGAGGCCGGCCTTTGCGACGAGCTCGACCGTGCGTTTTGCCGCCTCCTCGTCCTGCCTGGCGAGCGAGCAGCAATGGCCTGCCGTCACCTTGCCGTCGAACCGGTTGCGCAGCACGGCTTGCGCGATCGCCTTCAGCGTCTCGGCGGCGGGATCGTCGCTTTCGTCGACATGAAGATCGACGTCGAGGTCCTTATCGGCGGCAGCCCTGAAAAGCACATCGAGCTGGCTGTCGAGATCGGGATTCATCCGGGTAACGCCGCCGATCAGCCCGCCTTTTTCGCGCACGACGGCAACCAGATCGGCGAAATAGTCCGCGTCCACCATATTTTCCATCGGGAAGAGCGCCACCGCCTGCAGCGCGACCCTGTCTTTCCAGGCCTCGCGCATCTCGGCAAAAACCTCGAAGGAAATGCGGTGCTGCGGCGCCAGCGAATCGAGATGCGTGCGGATCAGGCTGGTGCCGTGCGCATAGGCCGAGCGCAGCGAGAATTCCATGCGCTTGCCGACATCCGCTGCCGACCAGTACGCCTCCCGGTCCGCTCGCACCGCGTCCAGGGCGCCAGTGAAGGTGCCGTCGGGATTGGCGTTGCGCGGCCAGATATGCCCCTTGTCGAGATGGGTGTGCATGTCGGTGAAGCAGGGCCAGACCATGCCGTCCTTCAGATCGGATCGTGGCAATTCCACCGGGGCTGCACCCGCCGGCAGCAGCGCGGAGATGACGCCATCGGCGATGACGATATCCGCCTTGACCAGCCCCTCGATCGCCGGCGCGTCAAATCCCTCGATGGCGACGGCAGGCAGCGTCGCATTGCTCAGCACGAAGCGGCCGGCATTGGGCGGCGAAATGAAGGAATGGGTCATCAGTTTTCCCGTTTCAGGCTGCTCTCATGCCAACGATGCAGGGCGAGCCAGGAAATGAACGAGGTGACGGCGAAGATCGCCACGCCAAGCAGGGAGAGCATCAGCAGCGCGGCGAAGAGGCGCGGAATGTTGAGCCGGTACTGTGCTTCGAGCAGCCGGAAGGCAAGGCCGGAGCCGGCGCCCGCCGAGCCGGCCGCGAATTCTGCGACGACGGCGGCAATCAGCGCCAGGCCGCCGCCGATCCTGAGGCCCGTCATGAAATAGGGCTGGGCGGCGGGCAGTTTGAGGAAGAGCAGCGTCTGCCAGCGCGAGGCGCCGTAAAGCTCGAAGAGATTGATGAGATTGTGGTCGACGCTCTTCAACCCCTGGACCATATTCGAAAGGATCGGGAAGAAGGCGACGAGGAAGGCGCAGATTAGCAGCGCCACCTGGGTCGACGGTGCATAAATCAGGATCAGCGGCGAGATCGCCACGACCGGCGTCACCTGCAGGATGACGGCAAGCGGATAGAAGGCAAGCTCGATCCAGCGCGACTGCACCAGGAAGATCGCAAAGCCGACGCCGCCGACAAGGGCCAGCATCAGCGACAGCAAGGTGATCTTGGTGGTGACCCAGAGGGCAGGGGCAAGCGTATCCCAGTCCGTTACGAAGGCGTTTGCGACGGCGGCCGGACCCGGCAGGATATAGGGCGGCACGCCTGAGAGCTTCACATAAGCATACCAGATCAGGACCAGCAGGCCGATAACGAGGAAGGGGATGGCGATGCGCAGCGCGAGATCGCGGCGTCTTGCGCCTGCTGCATTTACGGAAAGATGAAGGAGCCGCGGCGGCGTATCCGTTTCGTCATGCATCAATGCTCTCCCGCCGCGTTGATTGCCCCGATCAGCGAAAGGGAGACCGTCTCACAGGCCTTCCGGTATTCTTCCGAGGTGCGGTAATGCTCGTCGCGTTCCAGGCTGGTGGTCAGCGGAACATCGGCATGCACACGGCCGGGCCTTGCCTTCATCACCACGATGCGGTTCGAAAGATAGGCGGATTCATAGACCGAATGGGTGACGAAGATGACGGTGATGCCTGTCGTCTTCCACAGCCGCAGCACGTCGTCGTTCAGCCTCTGGCGGGTGATTTCGTCAAGCGCGGCGAAGGGCTCATCCATCAAAAGCAGCTTCGGTTTCGTGACCAGCGCGCGAGCGATCGAGACGCGCATCTTCATGCCGCCGGAAAGTTCGCGTGGATAGGCTTTGGCGAAATCCTGGAGGCCGACGGTGGTCAGCGCCTGCATGATCTCTCCATGCGCTGCCGCCTTCGAAACCCGCCTCAATCTCAGCGGCAGGTGGACATTGTCGAACACGTTCTTCCACGGCATCAGCGTCGGCTCCTGGAAGACGAAGCCGATATCGCCCTCCGGCAGGCCCCTGGCATTGATGCGCGAACTCGGCCAGTCAATCGCCCCCGACGTCACGTCGCCAAGGCCGGCGATGATGCGCAGCGCTGTCGACTTGCCGCAGCCCGAAGGGCCGAGCAGGCTGACGAACTCGCCGCTTTCGACGGTGAGCGACATGTCGGAAAGGGCGACAGTGCCGCTGGAAAAGACCTTCGAGACCGACTGCATCACGACCAGCGGCCGCTTGCGCGTCTCTTGCGGGGATAAGGCCTGGGCCTTTGCTAACGGCATTGCCTGTCTCATTCACCAGGGGAGTATGCGGTCCGCCACCTCAGGCGGACCATTGGCCGACGTCGGAGGGGCCTACTTCTTCATCGCCATTCCGATGCTCTTGCAGACGAATTTCGTCGTGAAGGCTTTGCCGTAATCGGTCTCCGGCTTGAACACCTTGATCGCCACCATCTCGTCGAAGAACGCCTTGTAATGCGCGTCGGTGATGCAGCCGATGCCCTTGTCCAGGCTGTCGCCGGATTCGATGATGCCGTAATCCTTCATCTTGGCGATCGAGTAGGCGATCTGGCCATCCGTCATTTCAGGATTGTCCTTCTTGATCAGCTCATTCGCCTTGCTGTTGTCGCCGTAGAGGTAGTTGTACCAGCCCTCGATCGAGGCATCGACGAAGCGCTGGACGACATCCGGCTTGCTGTCGATCATCGTCTGCGTGGTGGTGATCATCGTCGAATAGGGCGAATAGCCGTTGTCGGCGAGCAGGAAGACCTTCGGTTCGAAGCCGGCCTGCTTCTGGATCTCGTAGGGCTCGGAAGTGAGGTAGCCCTGCTGGGCGGATTCCTTGTCGGCAAGGAAGGGCGCGGGGCTGAAATTGTAGGGCTTATACTGCTCGTCCTTGAAGCCCTTGAAGTTCGCCTTCATCCATTCGAAATAGGTAAGGTAACCGTCCTTGCCGAGAAACAAGGTCTTGAGCTTGGCAAGATCCTCGAATTTGTCGATACCCGTATCCGGATGGGCGATCAGCACCTGCGGATCCTTCTGGAAGATCGCCGCGACATCGACGAGCGGGATGCCCTGTTCGACCGCCGAGATCTCACCCTGCGGCCCACCCATGTAGAAATCGATCTTGCCGGAAATCAGCAGCGCGCTGTTGGCCGCGTTCGGGCCGCCCTGCACGATCGTGACGTCGAGGCCGTGTTTCGCATAGGTGCCGTCGGCGACCGCCTGGTAGAAGCCGCCGTGCTCGGCCTGCGCCAGCCAGTTCGTTCCGTAGCTGACCTTGTCGGCCGCATGCGCCGCAACAGTAGCGACGAGCGCGCCACCAAAACCCATAAGGGCGGAAAAGACCGTATTCTTCAGTGCATTGGGCATGATCAGCGTTCCCCTTTTGAGTTCGCAACGCCTGTGATGACGCCGGATTTTCTTCATTGGAGCGATTGCTTTGCTCTTTGAAAAGCATCAAATTTCGTGCGCAACGATGCCTTTTTGGCATCTCAACGGCAGCCTGTGCCTAATTTGTGCGTCTGCTTTATTTTCATGCAACGAGGTTGCCATGCTGCATTCCCGAAAGCTCATCTACATCAATGAGATCGCCCGCACCGGTTCGATCCGCAAGGCGGCGGCGCGGCTGAATGTGGCGTCATCGGCGATCAACCGCCAGATTCTCGCGCTGGAGGAGGAAATGGGCGCGCCGCTCTTTGAGCGGCTGCCGCGCGGCCTGCGGCTGACGGCAGCCGGTGAACTCTGCATCGAACATATTCGCGAAGTGCTGAAGAATTACGAGCGGCTGGAAGGGCGTATCCGCAGCCTGAAGATGCAGCAGGCCGGCAAGGTCCGCATCGTTACCACGGTTGGCCTTGCCGCCGGCCCTCTGCCTGACATCATCGCTCGGTTCCAGTCGGAGCATCCGCGCGTCTTCATGCAGCTGCGCAATGACGCGGGCACGATGACGGTCACTCCGGTGCTGTCGGGCGAGGTGGATATCGGCCTCGGCTTCAACATTCCGGCGACACCGGGCATCCGAACGCTTGGCAGTTTCGATATCCCGATCGGCGTGGTGCTGCCGCCCGGCCATCACCTGATCGGTTCAGGCCCAATCAATCTGGCGGATATCGTCCAGGAGCGCCTGGTGCTGGCCCAGCAGGGCACCAGCCTGCGTGATGTGATCAATCTGGCCTTGGCGCGCCTCGACGTGCATGTCGAGCCGGTGCTTGAGACCAATGCGTCGGAGATGTTGAAGAAGCTGGTCAAATCGGGGGCGGGGCTGACGATACTAAATCCGCTCGACGTCATCACCGAATGCAGGCAGGGCGAGCTCGTTTTCCGGGCGATCGCCGAACCGCATGCGCGCCAGCAGCCGATGAAGCTTTTTGCCCGCGCCCGCGCGCCGCTCGATTCAGCCACCAGCTTGTTCGTCGAATACCTGCTCGCCGAACTTGCCGGCCTCGTGCAGGAACTGCAGGCCAAAGGTCATATCGTGATGGAAAAGCCTGTCGCACCTTAGAACAGGATTCATATTCTAGGGGTCGACCTAAATATGAATCCTGTTCTAAATTAAAGGGTTAGAGCATGATGTCGTCCGAAAACCGCACACACTTTTCGGCCTAATGCTCTTGGTCGCTTTCGCCGGCGTTATTGTGAATAGAGGCTGGAAAGCGGATAGCGCTTCAGGTCGGACAGCAACTCGATGAAGCCCTTGACCTGATGGCGGCAGATCGCTTCGCCTTTCTCCACCGTTCCGCGCGAGGCGTCGCCGACGACGCCGTGCGGATTGAGGTCGTGGGCGATCCAGGCAAGCGAATGCGGCGGCAGCGGCTGGATATATCTCGATTGTCCGCGCATCCATTCGGCCTTGGAGGTGAAATTCTGCGCCCTGTCCATCCGCACCAGATCGGGGCGGAAATAGAGCATCAGCGAGGTCTCGACCTCGCCCCCATGGATGCCGTATTTCAACTCGTCTTCGCCGATCATGCCTTCGGGATGACCGAAGCGGCCCCATTGCGTTGAGACGACGGCCATCTGACAGCGGACGCGCAACTCGCGCGCGACGATGCTCATGATGTCGACATTGCCGCCATGCGAATTGACGATGACCATCTTGCGAATGCCGGCTTCGGCAACCTTGGCGCCGATCGCCGTCCAGACGGGAATGAGCAGCTCAGCATCGAGCGACAGCGTTCCCGGCCCATAGATATGTTCGTTCGCCTTGCCGATCTCCTGCGTCGGCAGGACCAGAAAATCGAGGTCGTCGGGCTTCTGTTTCCGCAGTTCGGCCAGCATGCCGTTGGCGATCGCCACATCGGTCGCGATCGGCAGGTGCGGACCGTGCTGTTCGGTCGAGGCGATCGGCAGGATGGCAATGGTCGTGTCGGGCGAAAGTCCGGCGAAATCGGAGCTATTCAGTTCGTTCCAGTAAAATGGCATTGCCATCGCCGCGCCTCTCATTGCCGTTTCGACAGTGAGTAGGAAATATCGCTGCACGCGAAAAGCATCAATTTGCGCCCGCACCGATGCCTTTTTGCGGATGATGCAGCATCGGCCATCGCCCAGAGGGCGGGGCACTGTCATATAATCCCCGGATGCGCGAGGAATTCACTGGAGCCATTGCGCCGACGCGCCTGCAATGGTTTGCTGGCGTCTCTGCAATTTAACGCTCTCCGGTGATTCCCAATGTTCGATATTCTGTGGCGCGGCTTGGCGATCGGCGCCGGCGCAACCATCCTGATGGACCTCTGGGCGATCGTGCTCACCAAGGTCTTCGGCCAGACGGCGCCCAATTGGGCGCCGGTCGGCCGCTGGTTCTGGCATCTCCGCCGCGGCAAGGTCTTTCACGACAGCATCGCCGATGCCGAGCCCTATGCCAATGAACTGGCGCTCGGCTGGATCAGCCACTACGCCGTCGGCATTCTCTACGGCGTTATCTTCGCGCTCGTCATGGGGCAGGGCTGGTTGGCCGTCCCGACATTTCTCCCCGCCTGGATATTCGGCATCATCACCGTCGGGGCAGGGTGGTTCCTGCTGCAGCCGGGCCTCGGCATCGGCTGGGCCGCTTCCAAACATCCGACCCCGAATAAGGTGCGGTGCTTCAATCTGCTGGCGCATACGGTGTTTGCGCTGGGGCTTTATGGGACGGCGTTGATCCTGCGTTGAGATTGCCAAAAACCCCTCCCCACAAGGGGGAGGGACTAAGCTGTGGTGTCCGGCGGCGACCGAAAGCAGAAGTCGTATTGGCTGGTGCCGTTCGACGGATTGATACGATAGAGTTTATGTGAAGCGGTGCGGCATCTGAGTCCCTCCCCCGTCTGGGAGGGGTCTTTGTTCCCCGCGAACCGAACAACTATCGCGCTGCCCAATTGGCGCCGCGGCGGAAAATCGTCTTCATCTCCGGCACGTCGAACTCCTTGGCCTGATGGCCGAGCGAGGAATAGAAAACCCGGCCCTTGCCGTATTTGCGCTTCCAGACGACCGGCATTAGGACGCCGTCGATCCAGTAGGCGTGCTCGCCGGTGAATTTCGTCGTCGCCAGCACCTCGTTCGAGGGGTCGACATGCATGTAATATTGCTCCGACGTATAGGGGAAATCGGCAATCCCCTCCATGAGCGGATCGTCCGGCCGGGTGATGTTGACGGTATAGTCGATGATGTTGCCGGGATGGGCCACCCACTGGCCGCCGATGATGAACTGGTAATCGACGGAGTCGCGGAAGGCGTCGCCCGCGCCGCCGTGATAACCGGCGATGCCGACGCCGCTCTCGATTGCGGCGGCGAGGTTCTTGACCTCCTCCTTCTCGATCTTCGACATCGTCATGATCGGCACGACGAGACTGAGGTCATGCACGGACGGGTCGGCAAGGGCCTCGGTGCCGTGTTCGAGATAGACCTTGAAGCCGTCCTCCTCGAGCATCCCCTTGATGATTTCGGCGCATTCCTGCGGCTCGTGGCCGCTCCAGCCGCCCCAGACGATCAGTGCTTCACGCATAGTCATTCCTCCTGAAATTATTTCGCCAGCCGTCCGTCGACGATGGATTGCGATATGGGGGTAGGGCGCTCCACCGCCGTTGAGATCGCCACCGTCCGGCCGGTCTCAGACGCAGTGTGGAACGCTTCCATGACCTCCAGCACATGCAGCGCCAGATCGCCATTGGCGCGATGCGGCCGGTCGGAGCGGATCGCATGCGCCATGTCGGCGACGCCGAGCGAGCGGTAATTGCCATCGGCATAGGGAGATGTGAGGGGCTGATCCTCGAATTGGCCGCCCTTGCGCAGATATTCGACAGGGCCTTCAAATTTGTTGGGATCGGGCACAATAAGCGTGCCCTCGGTGCCGTAGACCTCGAGCGGCACATGCTTGTGGCCGGCGACGTCGAAGCTCATGGCGATCTGAACGACGGCACCGCCTGCAAAAGCCATCATGCCGGTGACATGGGTCGGCACGTGCACGGGAATGCGCTCGCCGTTGCGCGGCTCGCTTGATATCAGCCGTTCGGGCCGCGGCGTCGTCGCAAAGCCCGCCACTTGAGCGACCGGCCCGAGAAGATTGACGAGGTCGGTGATGTAATAGGGACCCATGTCGAGCATCGGCCCGCCGCCCAATTCGTAATAGAAGGCCGGGTTCGGATGCCAGCGCTCATGGCCCGGGCACATGAAGCTCGCCGAGCCGCCGACCGGCTGGCCGATGACGCCCTGGTCGATCAGCGCGCGCGCCGTCTGATGACCGCCGCCGAGGAAGGTGTCGGGGGCTGCGCCGATGCGCAGATTCCTGGCCTTGGCGGCCTCCGCCAATTTTTTCCCTTCCGCGAAATTAATCCCCAGCGGCTTTTCCGAATAGGTATGTTTGCCGGCCTCGAGCGCCTGCAATGCCACGGCAACATGGGCTTTGGGGATCGTCAGATTGACGATGATTTCGACCTTGGGGTCGGCGAAAAGCTCCTCGACCGTTCTGGCGGGAACGTTGAATTCACGCGCCTTGGCTTCCGCCAGTTCCCGGTTGAGATCGGCGACGCCGCGGATGTCGAGAATGGGAAAGGAGGCCATCGCTTTGAGATAGGCGCCCGAAATATTGCCGCATCCGATGATGCCGATACCGACTCTTTCCATGAATTCCTCCATCTGATCGTGATTGTGACACCCGTCAGAGTGCCGGCCCGGTGGTGCTCCAGGGCGATTCGTAGAGTTCGTAGAGCGCCACCGCAGCGGCACCCTGAGCCCAGAAATCATCGCTCGAATCGTCGAAGACGAGTTCGCTCACGCCCTTCAGTGAGGGCGGAATGGCAAGCGCATAGGCATCGCGCAGGCTGTTCAAAAAGGGTTCGCCGAGCGCCAGGCTCGACCCGACAAGGATGACGCGCGGCGGCGCAAACAGCGTAACGATATTGGCGATGGTCAATCCCACCGCTTCGCCGGCGCGGATGGCGGCGCCGATCAGCCGGTCGTCATCGGCCTTGATCAGGGCCTGGGCATGAGTCATGCCGCGCCCGAGCCGGATCGCTTCGGCAAAACGCCCGTCGGCCTGCTGTTCGCCGAGGATGGCGCTTTCGCCGGCCTGGCTGAACAGCCGCACCACGCCATTCGGCCCCATGCCGAGCACGAGGTCGCCGAGATTGTGGCTGAGACCGCCGGCGCCGCGGAACAGGCTGTTGCCGTGCAGCACACCGAGGCCCAGCGTCTGCTCCAATGAAATCAATACCATATCCTCGAGATCGCGCGCTTTGCCGAACCAGTGATGGCCAAGCGTGATGGCATGCGCGTCACTTTCGACGATGGTCGGCGTCGACAGCCGCGTCGACATCTCGGCGGCGAAATCGACATTGGTGTCCCGGAAGATCGGGCTGCTTCTGATGTAGCCGGTGCGGTGCTCGATGACGCCGGGAAAGCCGAGGCAGACGCTGTCGACATCTTCGAGCGACAGCCCGGCATCGACGACGCAGCGCCGCACGCCGTCCTCGACCAGATCGGCGATGACTCCGATCGGCTGCCGGTCGAGGCGGATCGGCAAAGCGAGTTTCGACAGCACGTCGCCGCGGAAATTGGTGACGACGAAGACCATCCGGTTGGCGGCGATCTTGCCACCGACGACGCGGGCGGCGTCGGGATTGAGCTCCAGCGCCACACGCGGCCTGCCGCGCACCGCCTCGTTGCGGATATCGCCTTCGTGGCGCGGCAGGATCAGCCCGTCGTCGAGCAGCGAGGCGGTAATGGCGGAAACCGTGGTGGTCGAGAGTTCGGTGCGTTCGCTGATCTCGATGCGCGAGATCGGACCATGGCGCCGGATGGTGTCGAGCACGTTCAAGCGATTGATCGCGCGCATCAATTCTGGATCTGCGGTCTTCATGAAAAACTAGCCGGCATCGTTCGTTGGGCGGAAGCCAATATTTTTAACGGGTTACGAAATAAATAGCAGGCAATCCCACGGACCTGTCAAGCACATTTGGTAAAAATAGCGGCAATTGGGTTGACATCCGGCAAAAGCTCCGGTGAATTAATCCGCATTGGGGAAAAATTGTGAGGATAGGTCCCCTGGGAGGAAAATCATGAATTTTATGCTGAAGAACGCCGCTTTCGGCGGCAGGCGCATCGTATCCATGGCCGCGGCAGCCGGCATGTTGCTGGCGGGTGCGGGTGCTGCCTCCGCGACGACGGTGGTCAAATGGTTGCATCTCGAGCTCGACCCGAAGAACGTCGCGGCCTGGGAAGACATCGTCAAGAAATACGAAGCCCAGCATCCGGACGTCGACATCCAGATGCAGTTCCTCGAAAACGAGGCCTTCAAGGCCAAGCTTCCCACGCTGCTGCAATCCGACGACGTGCCGGATTTCTTTTTCAGCTGGGGCGGCGGCGTGTTGAAGCAGCAGTCCGAGACCGGCGCGCTGCAGGATGTGACGGCAGCGCTCGATGCCGATGGCGGCAAGCTGCGCAAGGCCTACACGCCGGCCTCGGTCGACGGCCTGAGCTTTGAGGGCAAGACCTGGGCTATTCCCTACAAGGTCGGTCTGGTCAGCTTTTTCTACAACAAGGCGCTGTTTGCCAAGGCTGGCGTCAAGGCCGAAGACATCAAGACCTGGGCTGATTTCCTCGCTGCGGTGAAGAAGATCAAGGCGGCCGGCATCGTGCCGATTGCCGGCGGCGGCGGCGAGAAATGGCCGATCCATTTCTACTGGAGCTATCTCGTCATGCGCGAAGGCGGCCAGAAGGTCTTCGACGCCGCCAAGAACGGCGAGGGCGAAGGCTTCCTCGACCCCGCCATCATCAAGGCCGGTGACGACCTTGCCGAACTCGGCAAGCTCGAGCCTTTCCAGCCCGGTTATCTCGGCGCCACCTGGCCGCAGACGCTCGGCGTTTTCGGTGACGGCAAGGCGGCGATGATCCTCGGCTTTGAGGCCACCGAGGCCAACCAGCGCAAGAATGCCGGCGACGGCAAGGGGCTGGCACCGGACAATATCGGCCGTTTCGTCTTCCCGACGGTCGAGGGCGGCGCCGGCAAGCCGACCGATACGCTCGGCGGCCTGAACGGCTGGGCCGTCACCAAGAAGGCCTCCAAGGAAGCGATCGATTTCCTCGCTTTCCTGACGAGCGCGGAGAATGAACGGGCGATGGCCAAGGCCGGCATGTTGCTTCCCGTTGCCGTCGGCGCCGATGACGGCGTCGTCAATCCGCTGCTGGCCGAATCGGCCAAACAGCTTGCCGGTTCGACCTGGCATCAGAACTTTTTCGATCAGGATCTCGGTGCGGCCGTCGGCCGTGTCGTCAACGACGTCTCGGTGGAAATCGTCTCCGGCCAGATGAATTCCAAGGACGGCGCCCAGATGATCCAGGACGCTTTCGAGCTGGAACAATAACCGGCGCCCGCAGAGCCTTCCCGGCGCTCCAGATCCAGTGGAGCGCCGGCATTGCTGCCGACGAACGAAAGCAGGACCATGGCCAATATTTCCGTTCCCTCGATAACGACTGCCGCAAGGCCGGCACGAAGAGCCGCAAACAGCAGAAGTTCGGTCGCCCATGACCGGCTGGCGGTGCTCTTGCTGTTTCTGCCGCCGGCGCTGCTGCTCTTCACGCTCTTCGTCATCATGCCGATGGGCGAGGCGGCCTGGTACAGCCTCTACAAATGGAACGGCTACGGCACGCCGACCGAGTTCATCGCACTCCGCAATTTCCAGGTCCTGTTCCGCAATGCGGCCTTCACCCAGGCGCTGGTCAATAACGGCCTGATCATCGTCATCTCGATCTGCATCCAGGTGCCGCTCGCCATCTGGCTTGCGACCATGCTCGCCCACCGCATTCCGGGCGTCGTCGGCTATCGGCTGATCTTCTTCCTGCCCTATGTGTTGGCGGACGTTGCCGCCGGCCTGATCTGGCGTTTCGTTTATGATGGCGATTACGGCCTGTTTGCCGCCATTTCCAACTTCTTCGGCTTCGCCAATCCTTATGTGCTCGCCGACAAGGACCTGGCGATCTATGCCGTGCTCGGTGTCATCGTCTGGAAATATTTCGGCTTTCACATGATGCTGTTTATCGCAGGGCTGCAATCGGTCGACAAGAGCGTGCTTGAGGCGGCCGAAATCGATGGCGCCACCGGCTGGCAAAAATTCCGCTATGTCACGCTGCCGCTGCTCGGTTCGACCCTGCGCCTGTCCATCTTCTTCGCCGTCGTCGGTTCGCTGCAGCTTTTCGACATGATCATGCCGCTGACCGGCGGCGGCCCGTCCAACTCCACCCAGACAATGGTCACCTTTCTATACACCTATGGCGTCATGCGCATGCAGGTGGGTCTCGGCAGCGCCGTCGGCGTCGTGCTCTTCATCATCTGCGTAACGCTCGCCTTCGGTTACAAAAGGATCTTCATGCGCCATGACTGATACGAGCTCTTCCATCCGCATGCGCGCATCGACCCGCATCTACCTCTACGTGTCGCTGACCCTGATTGCCGCCATCGTGCTGATCCCGCTGCTGACGACGGCGCTTGGCGGCTTCAAGACGCTGGGCGACCTGCGCACCAATCCCTTCGGCCTGCCGACGGAATGGCAGTGGGCGAATTATACCGACATTCTGTTCGGCGAGCGCTACTGGCTGCAGATCGGCAATTCGCTGATCATTGCAGCGCTCACCGTGCTGCTGACGCTGATCGTCTCGTCGATGGCGGCCTTCGCCTTTGCCCATGTGCGCTTCTTCGGTTCGTCCTTCCTGCTCAATTATTTCCTGCTCGGCCTGATGTTTCCGGCAGCGACCGCGATCCTGCCGCTGTTCATCCGCATCCGCGATCTCGGCTTGCTGAATACCTATTGGGGTGTGGTGCTGCCGCAGGTCGCCTTCGGCCTCGGCATGAGCATCCTGTTGTTCCGGAACTATTTCCGCAACCTTCCGGAAGAATTGTTTCAGGCGGCCTTCGTCGATGGCTGCGGCTATCTCCGTTTCTTCTGGCATATCTCGCTGCCGCTCTCCCGGCCGATCGTCGCGACCGTCAGCATCATCTCCTTTGTCGGCAGTTGGAACAGCTACATCCTGCCGCTGATCATGCTGAACTCGGAATCGAAATATCCCTGGCCGCTCGGCATCATGGTCTATCGCGGAGAATACGGCACGGAATGGCAATTGGTGCTGGCCTTCATCACCCTGACCATCCTGCCGACAATCATCGTTTTCTTCGTCGCCCAGAGGCACATCATCGCCGGATTGACCGCCGGCGCCGTCAAGTCCTGAGCCGAACTATTGGAGTTGCAATCATGGCATCCGTTTCACTGCACGATGTAACCAAGGCCTATGGCGCCGTCGACGTTATCCACGGCATTTCGCTTCATATCGAGGATGGCGAATTCGTCGCCCTGGTCGGTCCGTCCGGCTGCGGAAAGTCGACGCTGCTGCGGATGATCGCCGGCCTGGAAGAAATCACCGATGGCGAGATCGCGATCGGCGGCAATATCGTCAACGCGATGACACCGCGCGAGCGCAACATCGCCATGGTCTTCCAGTCCTATGCGCTCTATCCGCATATGACGGTCGCCGAAAACATGGGCTTCAACTTGAAGCTCGCCGGCGTTGCCAAACCCCAGATCGAGGCCCGCGTTGCCGAGGCTGCCCGCATGCTCGATCTTGCCGAGTTGCTCGACCGCAAGCCGGCCCAGCTTTCCGGCGGCCAGCGCCAGCGCGTCGCCATGGGCCGCGCCGTCGTGCGCAATCCGGCCGTCTTCCTGTTTGACGAGCCGCTGTCCAACCTCGATGCGAAACTGCGCGTGCAGATGCGCTCGGAGATCAAGACGCTGCACCAGAAGGTGAAGACGACGTCGATCTATGTCACCCATGACCAGATCGAGGCGATGACGCTCGCCGACCGCATTGTCGTGCTCAATCAGGGCAGGGTCGAGCAGTCGGGCACGCCGCTCGAACTTTACAAAAAGCCGGCCAACCTCTTCGTCGCCGCCTTCATCGGCTCGCCGGCGATGAATATGCTCGACGGCACGGTGGAGGGTCAAAACGGCGCGCCCGCCGCCCGCCTCGAAGACGGCACAGCAATCCTTATTGCGCCCGACCGCCGGGTCAGGCCCGGCCAGGCCGTCACCATCGGCCTGCGCCCCGAACATCTCGTTCCCGGCCTGTCGGCCGGCACGCCGCTTGCCGGCCGCACCATGCTGGTGGAACCCACAGGCGCCCAGACCCATGTGGTCTTCGATCTCGCCGGCCAGCAGGTGACCGCCATGGTCGACGGTGAATACCCCGCCCGCTACGGCGCGGTGTTCGAGGCAAGCATCGCCAGCGACCAGGTGCATGTTTTCGACCGCGGCAGTGGCGTGGCGCTTTGATTGCTGCGCGCGTTTTGTGCGATAGGCTGTTGGGCGTGATTTAACGGATGGCTGACAACGACAAAACCGCCGAGCAAGCCCGGCGGTTTTGTCGTTGAAAAGGTAACCCGCGACTACTCCGCCGCGATCCGCGAGACGCCGTTGGCCTGGACGATCTTTTCCAAGAGTGTCAGCTCTTCCGGGGTGAGGTCCGTCAACGGCGGGCGAACCGGGCCGGGGTTCTGGCCGAGGACGCGAAGACCCGCCTTGATGATCGAGACGGCATAGCCCTTCTTGCGGTTGCGCAAGGCGACGAAGGGGAAGAAGAAGCTCTTCAGGATTTCGTCGACGGTTGCCTGGTCGCCGGTGCGAAGGGCGCCGTAAAAGCGCTGGGCCAGCGCCGGGACGAAGTTGAAGACGGCCGAGGAATAGGTCGTCACGCCGGCGGCGAAATAGGCTTGCGCATAGACCTCGTGGGTCGGCATGCCGCCGACATAGACCAGACGGTCGCCGAGCAGGGTGGTGATCTCGATGACCTTGTCGACATCGCCGACGCCGTCCTTGAAGCCGATCAGGTTCGGGCATTCGTCGGCGAGCCGCGCGATGCTGTCGGCCGTCAGGACGGCGTTGTCGCGGTTATAGACGATCACACCGATGCCAACCGATTGGCAGACTGCCTTCACGTGTGCGATCAGGCCGGCCTGTTCGGCAAACATCAGGTAGGGCGGCAAAAGCAGCAATCCGTCCGCGCCGGCCTTTTCCGCCGCCTTGGCGATTTCGATGGCGAGCGATGTGCCGTAACCGGTGCCCGAGATGATCGGCGTCTTGCCGGCCGAGGCCTTGGCGGCGCGGACGACCTGAGGGATTTCGGCCGGATTGAGGGAGAAGAACTCTCCCGTGCCGCCGGCGGCAAACAGCGCAGCCGCGTCATACCCCGAAAGCCATTCGACATGACGACGGTATTTTGGCTCGTCGAATGTGAGCTGATCGTCGAAATGCGTCACCGGAAACGAGAGGAGACCACTACCGACGGCCTTCTTCAATTCAATCGGGTTCATCATGAAGTCCTGTTCCTTAGCTGTTGAAATTGGCGGTCTCAGGCGCTTTCGAGCGTCTGCAGAATGGCCGCGATATAGCCGTAGCAATAGGCGAATGCGGTGGCGGAAGGGTCCTTGCCGCTGACGGTCGGCACATGATCGGGCATCAGCATGTATTTGAAGCCCACTTCCTTGTAGATCCTGGCCGAGCGGACCATGTCCATGTCGCCTTCGTCAGGGAAGGTTTCCATGAAGGAGAGCTTGCCGCCGCGGATATTGCGGAAGTGAACATTGAAGATCTTGTTGCGCTCGCCGAACCAGCGGATGACGTCGTCGATCTCCTTGCCGGGATTTTCCAGCATCTCGCCGATCGAGCCCTGGCAGAAATTGAGGCCGTGATAGGGATTTTCCCGCATCAGCACGAACTTTTTCAGGCCTTCGACGGTGCCGAGCACCCGCGTCACGCCCCGAAAGCCGGGCGGCGTATAGGGATCGTGCGGATGGCAGGCGAGCCTGACGCGGTTGCTCGCGGCGACCGGCACGACGCGTTCGAGGAAATAGTCGATCCGTTCCCAGTTTTCGTCTTCGGAGAGAACGCCGGCAAGACCGGGTGCTGCCTGCTGATCGGTCTTGTCCCAGCGGAAGCTGGCATTCATCGAGCCGCCGCGTCCCGGCTCATCGGGTGTGCGGGGAATGCCGATCAGGTTGAGATTGTATTTCACCGCCGGAATGCCGGCCGCTGCGGTATTCTCGATCAGCTTGCAGACGGCGTCGATCTGCCTGTCGCGCTCCGGGCCGGCGAGCAGAATATCGGGATAGGACGCCTTCTCGATCGGCTGCGAGGGCAGCGGCAGCTGGATCATGTCGAGGATCAGGCCGAAGCTTTCTACCTTGTCGCGATGGCGCTCGAGGTCTGAAAGCGTCCAACTGCTCGGTTCTCCCGGCGGATCGGCGTTGATATGCTTCACACCCAGTTGCGCGAAGATACGATAATCGTCGTCATCCCGCGCGGCGACCTGTGTTCCCAGATACATTTGAGTCTCTTTCGAAATTACACAATGTCATATGACATAATATGAATTTCGAAGAGAGTCGAGCCCTATTGCTGCTCGGAGAGCATCCGATAGCGACCTTGGCTGGCCATCATATGCGCACGCATCGCCTGGCGGGCGCGCTCCGGATCCTGATCGGCGATGGCCGACAGGATTTCGACATGCTCGGCATAGACCTTTTGCAGATAGTCGCGGTCATTGGCCTCCGGCAGCGTCGGAAACTGGCCGCGGGGGATCGCTTTGGGCCCGAATTGGCGCAGCACATCGACATAGAATCGGTTGTTGGTGGCGGCGGCGATCGCCATGTGGAAGGCGTAATCCGCCTCCACCGTTTGCTGCCCGGTCTCGATCAGGCTCGCCATCCGGCGGTTGGCCTCACGGATCGCCGCCTCCTGCTCGGCGGTGCGGCGATAGGCGGCAATCGCCGCCGCTTCACCCTCGGCCGCCATGCGAAACTCCAGCAACTCAAGGGTTTCGGGGATGCTTTTGATTTCCACCGGCGTCAATGGCAGCACCGATTGAGATTTCGGATCCGCGACAAACACTCCTTTGCCCTGGATCGGCTTGACGAAGCCGGCCGACCTGAGATCGGCGATCGCCTCGCGCACCACGGTGCGGCTGACGCCGAAGGTCGCTTCAAGCTGCGGCTCGGTCGGCAGCTGGTCGCCGACCCGTAGCATGCCAGCCTCGATCTGCGCCCGCAGCTGATCGATGACCTGCTGCGCCAGTCTTTGCCGGCCACGGCTGAGTGTCGTCATTTTCTGTTCCCCAATCCCATTGCACTCAAGTCTCCCGTTCGGGCCTTGTCAATCGTATCTGACTTCGATAGATCATAATACGACATACGGGCGACATAATATGTCTTCTATAGTAATTCATGGAGGAGTGACAATGAAGCATTTTTCTAAAGGCATGTTCGTCGGCGCCGTTTTCGGCGCCCTGACCATGGCTGCCCCGCAGCTGCAGGCTGCGACGCCGCAAGACCAGCTGGTGATCGGAACGTCGTTGGCCCAGGTTCTGTCCCTCGATCCGCAGCAGGCGACCGAGGGCAAAGCCGTTGAGATCATGTCGAATCTTTACGACCGGCTGGTCGCCAGCACGGCGGACGGCAAGATCCTTCCGCAGCTGGCGGAAAGCTGGAAGGTTGACGACAAGGGCATCACTTTTACGCTGCGCAAGGCCAATTTCGCGTCCGGCAACCCGGTGACTTCGAAGGACGTCGTCTATTCGCTGGGGCGGCTCTTGAAGATGGATCAGGCCGCAGCCGCCAACCTCAAGCGCGTCGGCTACGACAAGAACAATGTCGACAAGCTCGTCAAGGCGGTCGACGACCAGACGGTGCGTATCGATCTTTCCGACCAGGTGACGGCGGAGCTTCTGCTCTACCGGCTGACGACGACCACCACCAGCGTGGTCGACAGCGTCGAGGTCGAAAGCCACGCCGTCGACAATGACTATGGCAATGCCTGGATGCGTACGCATTCGGCCGGTTCCGGTCCATTCACCCTCAACCGCTGGTCTCCGAACGAGCTGGTCATTCTCGACGCCAACAAGGGTTATGTCGACGGCGCTCCGAAGATGCGTCGCGTCATCGTCCGCCATGTGCCGGAAAGCCAGGTCGAGCGGCTGATGCTGGAGCGCGGCGATATCGATATTGCCAGTGCGCTGACGGCCTCCGATCTCGCGACATTCCAGGCCAAGCAGGGTTTTGCCATCCAGCGCATTCCGACAGGCGGTTTCTACGTGCTGTCGATGAATGCCGGCAACCAATTCCTCTCCAACCCCAAGGTCCGCGAGGCAATCGCCTACGGCATCGACTACAAGGGCATCGAGAAGACGATTATGGGCCCCTACGGACGGGCGAGAACCGTGCCCGTGCCGGAGAATTTCGAATATGCTATCCCGAGCCCGGATTGGCAGCTCAACGTCGAGAAGTCCAAGCAGCTGCTGGCAGAGGCGGGTTATAAGGACGGCTTCTCGCTGACGCTGAAGACAATCGCCCAGACACCGCGCATCGATCTTGCCACCGCCATTCAGGCTTCCCTTGCCCAGGTCGGCATCAAGATCGACATCCAGCAGGGCAACGGTTCGGAAATCATCGCCGCCCATCGCGCCCGGGATTTCGATCTGCTGATCCCGCAGACCAGCGCCTACATGCCGAACGTGCTCGGCTCGATGGAGCAGTTTTCCTCCAATCCCGACAACTCGAAAGAGGCCAACAATGCCGGCAATTTCGTCTGGCGGTCGGCCTGGGATATTCCCGAGTTGACGGCGCTGACGGCGAAAGCATCGATGGAGCCGGACGCCAAGAAGCGCGGCGAACTCTACGTGCAGATGCAGAAGATGTTCGTCGAACAGAAGCCGGCGGTGCTGCCGATGTTCGAGCGCTTTGAGCCGATCGTCCTGACCGGCAAGGTCCAGGGATATGTCGGACATCCGTCTCAAATGACGCGTCTCGAGAACGTAACCAAGGTCGAAACCCAGTAAGACTCGGGAGGACAGCCGATCATGAAGGAACTCTCCGTAGCCGAATTTGGCCGACGCCTGGCGCATTTGCTGGTCAGCCTGTTCATTCTCCTCTGTGTGACCTTCGTGATCGGCCGCGTCCTGCCCACTGATCCGGTCGGCGCGATCGTCGGCGAGCTCGCCGATCCCGCCGCCTATGCGGCGATGCGGGCCCGCCTCGGGCTCGATCTGCCGATTTACCAGCAGTTCTTCCTCTATCTGAACGGGCTGGCGCATGGCGATTTCGGCACTGCCGTGCTCACCGGCAATCCCGTCTCCTCAGACCTCGCCCAGGCATTTCCGGCGACATTCGAACTGGCGACGCTGGCGGTGATCATTTCGACATTCGTCGGCGTGCCGCTCGGCCTGGTCGCGGCCTTGTTTCGCGACAGCTTCATCGACAAGATAGCCCGGGTGGTGGCCCTCGTCGGGCATTCGATCCCGGTTTTCTGGTTCGGCATCGTCGGGCTGGTCATCTTCTATGCCGGCCTCAACTGGGTCGGCGGGCCCGGCAGGATCGATGTCTTTTATGAAGGCCTCGTCACGCCGCAGACCGGCCTGTTGCTGATCGACAGCCTGCTGCAGGGCGAGACGGAAATCTTCTGGAATGCGCTCGGCCATATCATTCTGCCCGCCATCATCCTCGCCTATGCGGCGATGGCCTATATCACCCGCATGACTCGCAGCTTCACCTTGGAGCAGTTGAGCCAGGACTATGTCATCGCCGCCCGTGCCAAGGGTGTGAGCCCCTTCGGCACGATCTGGCGCCACGTCCTGCCGAACATCGCGGTGCAGTTGATCACCATCCTGGCAATTTCCTATGGCGGGCTGCTGGAAGGCGCTGTCGTCACCGAGATCGTCTTCTCCTGGCCGGGCATCGGCCAGTACATGACGAACGCCCTCATGATCGGCGATATGAACGCCATCGTGGCCGGCACCATCATCGTGGGATTCATCTTCATGCTGTTAAACTTCCTCGCCGACGTCGCTTATGCCGTCTTCGATCCGCGCATGCGGGAGGCGGCCCGATGAGCGACGCCATCCGCACTGACATTCAGATCCGCCCACCAAGTGTCTCGACCCGCGTCGCGGCCTCGTTTGCGCGCGCCGGCCGCAAATTGGCTGCGGAACCGCTTGGCCTTGCCGGCTTCGTCATCCTCGGCCTGCTGTGCCTGATCGCGATCTTCGCGCCGCTTCTGGCGCCTTATGATCCGGTCGTGCAATCGCTCGGCGATGCCCTGCAGGCCCCGAGCCTGGCGCATTGGGCCGGCACCGACGAATTTGGCCGCGACATTCTGAGCCGCCTGATTTTCGGCACGCGCATCACCATCCAGACCGTGCTGTCGATCTCCCTAATCGTCGGTCCGATCGGCCTGCTGATCGGCGTCGTCGCCGGCTTCTTCGGCGGCCGCACTGACGCGCTGCTGATGCGCGCCACCGATATCGTCCTATCTTTCCCGTCGCTGATCCTGGCGCTGGCCTTTGCCGCCGCACTCGGCGCCGGCCTGACCACGGCAATCATCGCGATCTCGCTGACCGCATGGCCGCCGATCGCCAGGCTGGCGCGCGCCGAGGCCCTTGTCGTCAGAAACGCCGATTACGTGGTCGCCGCCCGCCTTTACGGCGCCTCGCCGATCCGCATTCTTCTTTTCTATATTGCGCCGATGTGCGTTCCTTCGGTCATCGTTCGCCTGACCCTCAATATGGCCGGCATCATCCTGACGGCGGCTTCCCTCGGCTTTCTCGGCCTTGGCGCGCAACCGCCGGCACCGGAATGGGGCGCGATGATCTCCAACGGCCGCAAATTCATGCTGGATTACTGGTGGGTCGCCGTCATGCCGGGTATCGCCATCCTTCTCACCAGCCTTGCCTTCAACATCGCCGGAGATGCTCTGCGCGACATTCTGGATCCCCGCCATGCCAGATCGTGAAATGAGAGATCGTGATCTTCAACCCGTTCTCTCCGTCAAAGGATTGACCGTCCGCTTCGGCCGCGGCGCCGTGCCCGCCGTTTCCAATGTCAGTTTCGACGTCGGGCGCGAACGGGTCGGCATCGTCGGAGAATCCGGTTCCGGCAAATCGACGACGGGGCGCGCCATCATGCGCCTGCTGCCACCGGCAGCGGTGGTCTCCGCCGAACGCCTGGATCTCGGCGGCGATCCCCTGCTGTCAAAGAGCGAGCGGCAGATGGGCGCGCTTCGCGGCAAGGACATCGCGCTGATCATGCAGGATCCGCGTTATTCGCTGAATCCGGTGCTCTCGATCGGCAAGCAGATCGCCGAGGCCGCGCGCCTTCACCTCGGTCTCGGCAAGGCCCCGGCGCAAGACGCCGCCCGCGCCATGCTGGAGCGTGTGCGCATCAGCGATCCGGATCGGGTCACGGCGCTTTATCCCCATCAGATATCGGGCGGCATGGGTCAGCGCGTGATGATCGCCATGATGCTCTTGGCGCGGCCGAAGCTGGTCATTGCCGACGAACCGACCTCGGCGCTCGATGTCAGCGTCCGCAAGGACGTGCTGTTGCTGCTCGATGAGCTGGTGCGCGAGCACAATTCCGGCCTGCTGTTGATTAGCCACGACATTCGCATGGTGGCGGCCTTCTGCGAGCGGATCATCGTCATGTATGCCGGCCGTATCGTCGAGACGCTGACCAGTCTGGAAGAGGCCCGCCATCCCTATACCCGCGGGCTGATAGCCGCATTGCCGGACCCGAAGAACCCGGTGCGCCGGCTGGCGGTTCTCGACAGGGCGAAACTCGATCTGGAGACGGCGCAATGATCAATGTCCGCGACCTCAATGTCGTCTTTGCCTCCGGCAAGTCCAGCAACCATGTCGTCAGGGGCATCAGTTTTCAGGTCAAGCAGGGAGAGACGCTCGGCATTGTCGGCGAATCCGGCTGCGGCAAGTCGACGGTGCTGCGTTGCCTCGCCGGCATGGAGGCCGGGTGGACCGGTCAGATCGAGCTCGGCGGCAGACCGATCGGCAAGCATCGCTCCCGCGAGGAGCTGAAATTTGCCCAGATGGTGTTTCAGGATCCGTATGGATCCCTGCATCCGCGACATCGCATCGGCACCGCCTTGGCCGAACCGCTGCGCGCCATGGGCCATTCGGAGATCTGGTCGAAGGTCGAAAAGGCCTTGATCCAGGTGGGCCTGCCGGCAAGCTTCGCCAATCGTTTTCCGCATGAGCTTTCCGGCGGCCAGCGGCAGCGCGTGGCGATCGCCCGGGCGCTGATCCTCTCGCCGCCCATCCTGCTTCTCGACGAGCCGACATCGGCGCTCGACGTCTCCGTCCAGGCCGAAATCCTTAACCTGCTGGCTGATCAGCGTGACGAAAAGGGACTGACGTATCTGCTCGTCAGCCACGACCTCGCGGTCATCGCCCATATGTGCGACCGGGTGCTGATCATGAAGAACGGCTGTTTCGTCGACGAACTCACCAAACAGGATCTGCAGGCCGGCGTGACGCATGATGCCTATGCCCGCGAACTGTTCGAAGCGAGCTTTATCGAGGCCTGATATTTCGCGCTGCTGCGCCGCTGACGGCCGCGACGCTGCCTCTTTCGACGAGATGGCAGGAAAGCTCGACACGCCGCCGCGGCGTCGCCAGGCCGAGCATCATGTCGCGCAACAGATCGAGCGCGGTGGCGCCGAGTTCGCGCATAGGAATATGCACTGTCGAGAGCGGCGGATTGAGAAAGGCCGATTGCGGCAGGTCGTCGATGCCCATGACGGAGATATCTTGCGGCACGGCATACCCCATCGCCTGCAATCCGCGCACGGCGCCGTTGGCGAGGCTGTCGCCCGCCGTCAGGATGGCGGTGAAGGACAGACCCTTGTCGCGGACGAGGCGGGTGACCGCCTCGGCGGCCAATTCCGGCAGCCAGTCGTCGACCTCGAGCACCAGATCGGCATCGGCCTGCAGCCCGTGATGCTGCAGGGCATCGCGCCAGCCCTCCAGCCGCCGCTCGATCGTCCGCCGTCCCGGGCGCAGCATGAACAGGATGCGTTGGTGCCCGGCCTCGATCAGCCGCTCGGCGGCGATGAAGGCGGCCGAGCGGTTGCAGGGCGTCACACTGGAAAGCCGCATATAGGGATCGTCACTGTTGACGAGCACGACGGGCTTGCCGAGACCGGCGGCTGCCGCCAGCATATCTTCCTCGTCGACGGTCAGGATCAGCATGCCGCCAAAGCCTGGGTCGTCCCGCATCTCGGCGACGACACGGGCTTCATCGGCCTTATCGGCCACCGGGCGCATCGCCAGTTCGATGCCGAGGGCGGCCGCGCGGGCATTCAAGCCTTCGAGCACATGGAGCGTGAACTGGTTGCGGACATAGTCGATCATTGCCGCGCCGGAGGCGACGAGCATAACCTTCTTGCCGGCGACGCTCGCCGGCAGGGCGTAGCTGACCGCGCTTGCCGTTTCCAGTACCAGCTTGCGAATCTCCGGCCGGACGCCTTTTTCGCCCGCCAAGGCGCGTGAGACTGTGCTGATCGAGACGCCGCAGCGGGCGGCGATGTCGTCGAGACGTGTGCGCCTGCCTTTTTTCTCCTCCGCTGACATGTCGTTCTCCTCGTTCACCTACTCTTATGCAAAAATCTTTCAGATTGCGCAAACGGAATGCCTATGCACAATTGCACATGAGGAGTCCGCGACAAGCGGCAGAGCAGGGAGGCTTTGAAGATGCGGCTTGACCGTCATCCACGCGTCGGCGTTTCCAACGTCTCAGGGCTCGAGCGAGTTGAAACATGACCGCTGATAAATCCCATCTTCGCCGCGCCACCGGCAAACAGACCCAGATCGTCTATTGGCAGCTCGGCCACCTCTCACAAAAGCGCTACGATGTCGCCGACCGGCCGATGGAAGGCAGGATGGATCCGTTTTTCTTCGTCACCAAGACGAAGAACTTCATCCCGCATGAATATCCTTGCCGCACTGAATTCAAAAAATCATTCTCCGGCCAAAGACCACAACCGACCGACGACTTCGAACCCATCCGCTGGTGGCTTCCCTTTGCCTCGCCGCGCGTCGATCTTTCCGGCTTCTGGTTTCGCCCGACGCGCATCGGCTGCTGGGCGCGCACCTTCCTCGATGCCCGCACGGCCGGATCTGCTACGCTTCGCCTGTCGACCTGCGGCGGCGCCATCCTTTTCGTCAACGGCCGCGAGCAGGGCTTCATGGCGCCTTACGAGCGCAATCTGGAAGCCCAGCAGATCTTCGAGGTCGAACTTTCAGCCGGCCTCAACGAGATCAGCATCTATTTCGACGATCTCGCCGAGCGTGACGCCCGCTTCTATTTCCAGCTGGATTATCTCGACGGGCCGGAGGTCGAAACCGCTGTCCCCGTTCCGGTGGCCGCCGCTGCTGCGGATGCGCTGGAGACGATCCTCGAAGGCATGCGCTTCGACCGCACCGCCTATCTCGGCCAGGATGTGACGATCCTGTTTCCCGCGCCGCTGCCACTGGCGCTGAGCTGTCATGTCGAGATCGAAGGTGACTTCATGTCGGTCGAGCGCTTCGACTATGACTTCGCGCTGGAAGCGGGAGCAACCAAGCTGGAACTCGGCACCTCGGCTGATATGCCCGCCGATTTCCGCCATTTCCGCATCACCTTCAAAACCGGCGAGTTGTCGGTCGGCCGCACGCTCGGCGTCGAGATCTGTCATCCCCAGCGCCAGGGGCAAGCGCCGGCTGTGCTGGAAGACCGCGTTGCCGAGGCGCTTGCCGAAGTCGCCGCCCATTCCGAGCCCGACACGGTCTGTGCTTTTGCGCGTCTGGCTCTGGGGCAGGGTGGCGAGCAGACCGAGTCAATGATTTCGGCCATGCTGCCGGTCATCGAGGATTGCCACGACTGCGCCGATTTCGTGCTGGTGCCGCTGCTTTTTGCCTATACGCGCTGGAGCGATCTGCTGTCAGCGGAACTGCGTGGCAGGATCGAGCAGGCCGTTCTCAATTACCGCTATTGGATGGACGAGCCGGGCAACGACGTTCAGTGGTATTTTTCGGAAAACCACGCGCTGCTCTTCCATACCGCCGCCTATCTCGGCGGCAGGCTTTTCCCCGACGCCGTCTTCATTCGTTCCGGCCGCACCGGCGCCGAGCAGATGAAGGTCGGCGAAGAGCGCGTCCGCGCCTGGCTCGATCATTTCGAGCGCTGGGAAATGGCCGAGTGGAATTCCGTTCCCTATTTCCCGATCGACCTCAAGGGCCTGACGGCGCTTGCCGCCTGCGCGCCCGATGAGATGATCCGCGCTCGCGCCAATGCCAGCATCGTCCGCCTGATGGAGATCGTCGCCCGTTCGGCCCATCACGGCATGCTGACCGGCAGCCAGGGCCGCTCCTACGAACATACGCTGCGTCCCGGCCGCTCGGTCGAACTCTCGGGCATCGCCCGGCTGCTCTGGGGCCGCGGCTGGTATGGCCGGCGCGTCCACGCTTTGCCGCAGCTTGCCGTCTGCATCCGCGACCACGGCCTGCATTTCCCCGAATCCCTTGCCGCGATCGCCGCGCATGACGCCGACGACGCGCAGGAATGGACCTTTTCCCAGGGCGAGAACCGTTTTGCCGCCCTCTATCACTACAAGACGCGCGACACCGCGCTCGGCACCATCGCCCATTATCGCCCTGGCGCATGGGGCTATCAGGAGACGGTGCTGCACCTGCGCCTCGACGACCGGCCGGAAGCGCAGGTCTGGATCAATCATCCCGGCGAGACCATCCAGTTCGGCTACGGCCGGCCGAGCTTCTGGGGTGGCTGCGGAACGCTGCCGCGCGTCCATCAATATCGTGATCTCGCCATTCTCGATTTCGACATCCATGAGGGCCAGCCGGATTTCACTCATGCCTGGTTCCCAATCGAAGCTTTCGACGACACGGTGGTCGATGGCAATCTGGCGCTCGCCCGCGCCGGCAACGGGCTTGCGATGCTGATCGGCAATGGCGCGCTCGAACCGGTGAAACACGGCCCGACGACGGATGTCGAGCTGCGCCTGTCCGGCCGCAAGGGCTGCTGGATCGTCCGTCTCTCCGATTGTGGGCGCGAGGGCGGCCTCGACGGCATGCGGGCGCGTTTCGCCACGCTCGCGGCCCGCCGCGACAATGAGGGCGCATTGATCGTCATCGATCCGGATTATGGTCAGATCGTCTTCGAAGAGGACGGCACCGTGCGCGCTGAAGGCCGCATTCTTCGCCCGTCGGACTGGTCGGTGCGGGGAGACGCGGTACATCTTGAGATACCAGGCAGGCAGCCTCGGCGCGCGGCCTCATAGACGACATGCCCGGCAGGTGGAGGACCCGGCCGGGCAACGCATTCATCGGTCAGGAGGAGGAGAAAATGACCAGAATGAAATCGATCGGCGCGGCCTTGGCTGCGGTTCTCTTGAGTTCCGTTGCCGCCCATGCCGGCGACGTGCGTATCATGTGGTATTCCGACGGCGGCGAAGGCGCTGTCATCAAGGACCTGCTGGCGCGCTTCTCGAAGGCCAATCCCGACGTCAACGTCATCCTCGACGAAGTGTCCTACGACGCCGTCAAGGAACAGCTGCCGGTGCAGCTCGAAGCCGGGAAGGGGCCTGACATAGCCCGCGTCACCAATCTGAAGGCGCAGGCGCAGCACTGGCTCGATCTACGCCCGCTCCTTGCCGATGCGAAATATTGGGACGACAACTTCGGCGCCCAGGCTGACTGGATGCGTCCAGACGGCTCGAACGCCATTACCGGCTTCATGACGCAGATCACCCTGACCGGCGGCTTCGTCAACAAGACGCTGTTCGATCAGGCCGGTGTCGAAATTCCTGGCCCGAAGGCCACCTGGGACGACTGGGCAGTGGCCGCCAAGAAGGTCGCCGACAGCCAGAAGGTCTTCGCCATGGCGATCGACCGCTCCGGCCATCGCGTCTCCGGCCCGAACATTTCCTATGGCGCCAACTATATCGCCGCCGACGGCAAGCCGGCGCCGATCGATCAGGGCGCCAAGGAATTCCTCAGCCGCTTCGTCAAGTGGAACGAGGAGGGCATCGTCAACAAGGATGTCTGGGTCAGCGCTGCCGGCACCACCTATCGCGCCGCCGCCGAAGATTTCATCAATGGCGGCCTTGCCTATTATTATTCCGGCAGCTGGCAGATTTCGGGCTTCGCCCAGAAGATCGGCGACAGTTTCGACTGGGTCATGGCCGGAAGCCCCTGTGGCACGGCGGCCTGCACCGGCATGCAGGGGGGCGCGGGTCTCGTCGCCGTCAAATACACCAAGAACCCCAAGGACGTCGCCAAGGTGATGGATTACCTGGCGAGCGTCGACGTGCAGAAGGAATTCGCCGAGCGCAGCCTGTTCATTCCGGCGCATAAGGATGTCGCCGCTGGCCAGATGGACTTCAAGACCGACGATCCGCATGTGCAGGCGGCATTGAAGGCCTTCGTCGCCGCGGCCGATCAGACGGCGGCGCCGGCCATGAAGCTTCCGGGCTGGAAGTGGTCGGATGCCTATTACAGCGCCATCGTCGCCCGCATCAGCCAGGTGATCGCCGGCGAAATGAAGCTCGATGACGCCTATGCCCGCATCGACGAGGACATCAAGGCCAAGGTCGGCGCCAACTGACGGACGAATAGATGGCGGGAAAGACGGTTTCTTCCGAACCGCCGGCGAAAGCCGGCCTGCGGCAGGCGCTCTCGGCACCTGTCCGGCTCTTCATGGGTATCGTCGATATTCCCATGCGCGGCTGGCAGAAGCTGACCGGGCTGAACGGCATGGCGGGCGTCTTCCTGGCGCCCAACATGCTGATCTTTACGGTCTTCGTGCTCCTGCCGCTGGTCATCAACTTCATCTATTCGACGACGAGCGGCGGCGCCATCTTCCTGCCGAACAGGACCTATGTCGGCGCCGAGCAGTATCGCATCCTGTTTGATTGCGGTTCTTATCTCGACCCTTCGACCTGCGCTGCCGACACATTCTGGGCGGCCGTGCGCAACACTGCCGTCTTCGTTGTGTTCCAGGTCTCGGCGATGCTGGTCGCCGCGCTGGCGACGGCTTTGATCCTCAATCGCGAGCTTTCCAATCGCGGCTTCTGGCGCGCCGTCTTCTTCTTCCCCGTGCTTCTTTCGCCCGTCGTCGTCGGCCTGATCTGGAAATGGATCCTGCAGCGCCAGGGACTGTTGAATTATGCGCTGAGCCCCTTCGGCTTCGAGCCCTTCTCCTGGCTCAGCGATCGTTTCTGGGCCTTCTTCTTCGCGGTCTTCGTCTCTGTCTGGGCGCATATGGGCTTTTACGCGCTGATCCTGCTCGCCGGTCTGCAGGCAATCCCGAGGGATCTCTATGAGGCGGCGGCGATGGACAAGGCGAGCCCCACCCGCATCTTCCGGCGCATCACCCTGCCGCTCCTGATGCCAAACCTCATCGTCGTCCTGGTGCTGGCGTTGATCCGCGCCGTGCAGATCTTCGACGAGGTGTTCGTCTTGACCGGTGGCGGGCCGGGCACCAGCACCATGTACATCACCCAGTATATTTACGAGACCGGCTTTGCGAGTTCGCTGCGCAATCCGGGGCTTGCCTCGGCCGCCTCGATCCTCATGGGCATCGTGCTCGTCATTCTGACGCTGATTCAGCTTGCCGCAAGCAGCCGCAACGAGAAGAAGGGGAAACGCCAATGAGTGCTGTCGGCACCTTTCTCCTTCGCCGCCGCGGCCGCGGCTGGCACTGGACCGACGTGGTCACCTGGATTTGGCTGATCTCGGGCGTCTTCCTGATGTTCGGTCCGGCCGTCTGGCTGGTCTTCTCCTCGTTCAAGACGCCGGCCGCCCTTGCCGAATTCCCGCCGTCCTTCCTGCCCTATGTCACCGAACAGGCAGTCGTGCCGGGCTACGACAAGCCGTTGCCGCTCTATAACGTGACGATGCCGGACGGCAGCAGCCGGGTGCTCGCCGAAGTCCGCCGCATCGGCATTGTCGGTCAGATGGTCGATCCGAAACAGCCGGGTGAGATCGTCAAGGCGAACATCAAGGACCGCACCTCGGTGCGGAAGGTGGAATTCGCTGCCGGCAACTACACCGAACCGTTCCAGCGCTTCGATTTCTTCCTGTTCCTGCGCAACTCCGTCTTCGTGACTGTTGTGGCGACGGCGATCACGCTGCTCGTCAATTCCATGGCCGCGTTCGCGCTGTCGAAATACCAGTTCCCCGGCCGCACCGCCGTCATGCTGATGATCCTGGCGACACTGATGGTGCCGCTCTCGGTGATCGTCGTGCCGCTCTATTCCGTCATCGGCACACTGAACCTTTTCGACAGCCTCTGGGGCGTCATCCTGCCGACGGTCGCCACCCCCACAGGTGTTTTCCTGCTCCGCCAATATATGCTGACCATCCCGGACGAGCTGATCGACGCCGCACGCATGGACAAGGCCAGCGAATGGCAGATCTACTGGCGCATCATCCTGCCGCTGTCGGCGCCGGCGCTTGCGGTGCTGGCGATCTTCTCGGTCGTCTGGCGCTGGAACGATTTCCTCTGGCCGCTGATCGTGCTCTCGCGCAAGGAACTGTATACGCTGCAGGTCGGCCTCAACGTCTATGCCGGCGAGCTCAATGTGCAATGGCACTATATCCTCGCCATGACCGTCGTCTCGATGATCCCCGTCGTGCTGATCTTCGTCTTCCTGCAGCGTTTCATCACCACAGGCATCGCCGGCTCCGGCCTGAAATAGGCCAGGCTACAAAAATACAGGAGAGTGCATGAGCGGGCTCGAGCTCAGAAACATCGTCAAGAATTTCGGCTCCGTCGAGGTCATCCGCGATGTCTCGCTTGAGGTCAAGGACGGCGAGTTCGTCGCCTTCGTCGGCCCCTCCGGTTGCGGAAAATCGACGCTGCTGCGCCTCATCGCCGGCCTCGATAAGCCAACAAGCGGCAGCATCGCTATCGACGGCACGGATGTCACCGAGATCGGCGCCGCCGACCGCGGCCTCGCCATGGTCTTCCAATCCTATGCGCTTTATCCGCATATGAGCGTCAGGGAAAACCTTGCCTTCGGTCTCGAGAATACCAAGGTGGCCAAGGCCGAGATCGAAGCGCGCATCGCTGACGCCGCCCGCATGCTGGAGATCGAGCCCTTCCTGCAGCGCCGCCCGGGCCAGCTTTCCGGCGGCCAGCGCCAGCGCGTCGCAATCGGCCGCGCCATCGTCCGCCGGCCTGATGCCTTCCTGCTCGACGAGCCGCTCTCCAATCTCGACGCCGAGCTCAGGGTCAGCATGCGCGCCGAACTCGCCGCCCTGCATGCGCGGCTGAAGGCGACGATGATCTATGTCACCCACGATCAGGTCGAGGCGATGACGCTTGCAAACCGCATCGTCGTGCTCAGAGGTGGCCGGATCGAACAGGTGGGAACGCCGCTGGAGCTCTACAACAAGCCGGCCAACCGCTTCGTCGCCGGCTTCATCGGCGCCCCGCACATGAATTTCCTGGAGGGCGCAATTATCGGCCATGACGGCAATCTCACCGAGGTCGAAACCGTCGGCGGGCATCGCCTTTCCGTTATTGCTGAGGAAACGCGCCTAATCGGCAAGAGGGTCAGCATCGGCATTCGCCCGCAGCACATCACCCTTGCCGATGGGACTGACGCGCGCAAGCTGGACACCCGCATCCTCCTCGTCGAGGAACTGGGCTCGGAGACCGTCGTCCACGCCGACGCATGTGGAAAGAAGCTTATCGCCGTCTTTGCCGGCCAGCGACGGATGAAATCGGGCGACAGCTTGCCGCTGCATCTCGATCCCGCCGTGCTGCACCTCTTCGGCGAGGACGGAAGGCGTCTGTCCTGAGACGCTCAGGGACGTCCGGGGTTTTGAGCTGTGATTGATGTTGACAGGGAAGTCTTCATTTGAGCTTGGTCTCTCCGCCGCCAAGACGGCTAATCGGAGATTCTTTTCCGCAACCACAGCCCGACCGCGAAATAAATGCATGCGAGTAGCGACGATGGAGCAGCGAGGATTAGGAATACATACAGAAGGCGGAAATCGCTTTCGCTATAGAATAATATAAAATAAATTAATAAAACCAGGCACGACGAGATAGCAAATACCAAGGCGGCCCAGAAAAGGATTGAAAGAGTAAGTCAATCTGAGGCGCGTCGAGGTTAATTTTAGTCATTTTTCCTGCAGGTATTGAATTTCAGTTTCAATGCTACCGAAGTATTGATCGATGTTCAAGACGGCCCCGCGAACACTATGGGGCGTAACGTCCTGATCTGCTGACATTCTGCTCCGAAGCGCGTGGTGCAAACCAAGTGGCACGGATTAAAAGAAAAAGCCCGCGCCGGAATGGAGGCGCGGGCCGAATTTTCACATCAAGACAGCTTTAGTGGCTATTCTTGTGGCTCTGTTGACCAGCTTTTACATGCTGTTCATGGCTGCCGCCGCGGGATCCGCTGGACTGCGCGTCGCGGCCACCTGAAGAGGAGCTGCGGGCATTGGCGTCGTTCTTGTGACTCTGCTGCCCGGCTTTGACGTGCTGTTCATGCGTTCCACCTTGGTTTGCCATTCGGTTCTCCTTGGGTTTGAACGAGGCCACGTCGACCTCGAAAGAAAAACCTCGCTCCACCGCATGCGTTCCACATTTTAATATTTCGTGATCGTCTCGAAATGAGGAATGAGGAAGCGGACCGGGCGGGTAGGGAGCTCGCCTGCCGTTTCGTTGGCCATCGGGAGAAAGCGGAAAAATCCCGATGTTCTCCGGCGCCGCCGCGTCCGCTTGGCGCGGCCCGCAACCTCGATTCGACAATGCGTCTGGCGGCAGGAAGGTTCCGCGATCAGCCCGATCGATCTACGCCGGAAGCCCGCTCCAGCTCGTCGGCTCTTTCCAATCGACCCCATCGCTCTAACTTAAAGGGCATGGAATGAAAGGAGAAACCCATGACCGACGCACCGAATACGGCGACCCCGGCGCGAAGAGTGTTGCGTGGCCGCCCCTACAGTATCGGCGAATCTGCCAGGAAATACCGGTTGGATGACAAGGAGGCAAAACGCCTCTACGACAAGTTTGGCCCATCCGCCACCGAACTCGATCTGCTGATGGCGGCCAAGCGCCGCCCGCCGGGACTGCCCACCAGTCTCGACGCCTGACGGCCGCCATGCGGATCCGGACGGGAAGCTGCCTGTGCGGGGCAGTCGACTATCGCGTCGAAGGCGAGCCGCTTCGCGTCGGCCTTTGCCACTGCGCCGATTGCCGCAAATCGAGCGGCTCGGCCTTCGTCTTCTTCGCGGTCTGGCCGCGCCGGGCTTTTGCCCATAGCGGCGAGATCGCCACGTTTGCCGGCCGCAGCTTCTGCCCCGCCTGCGGCAGCAGGCTTTTCTGCCTGCGGGAGGAGGCGGCGGAACTCCGTCTCGGTTCGCTCGACAGCCCACCGACTGACCTCGCGCCGGATCATGAAATCTGGATCACGCGGCGCGAACCTTGGCTGAATCCGCTGCCGGGCGCGGGGCAATCCGCCGGCGATGCCGACTGACGAGCGCTTCCGCGCCAAAACTTGACTTTTCTTACCAATATTTCATTTCCCCCATCCGCAATTCCGTGCCACTTCGGCGGCAACGCTAATGCCCGGTTCATCTGCGCTATGCTTATTTCGCTGCAAGGGCCGAGACGGCCAATGACTGATCGAGGATGACATGAACGACACAGGAACCGGCAAGAAGACCGGGCCACAGACAAGCGGCGCGTCCGATCTCGCAGCGGTGCTTGCCGCATCGGGACGTCAGGGCAAGCGCAGCCGCTGGCGTGGACGCCTGCTCATCTTGCTGATCCTCGTCGCTGCCGTAGCCGGCGCCGCCTATTTCTATATGGGCCGCGGGCAAAGAGAAGTGAGCTATGCCACTCAGCCGGCAAAACGCGGCGATCTGACGGTGCTCGTCACCGCCACCGGCTCGGTGCAGCCGACCGAGCAGGTGGATATATCGAGCGAGCTTTCCGGCACGGTCCGCGACGTCAATGTCGATTACAACAGCACGATCAAAGCGGGTGACGTGCTGGCGCTTCTCGATACCAACAAGTTGGAGGCGGATGTGAAGAGTTCGCGCGCCAAGCTGAATTCTGCCAAGGCGAACGTCGCCAAGGCCAATGCCGATCTGGAATCCGCAAGCACCTCGCTCGAGCGGCTGAAGAGCCTGGTCAAGAGCAACGTCTCCACCCAGCAGAGCCTCGACGACGCCACTTACAAATATGATTCCGCCGTCGCCGCCAAACAGATCAACGAAGCCGAGGTGCTCGCCTCGGAGGCCGACCTGCAGCTTGCCGAGGTCAATCTTGCCAAGGCCAAGATCGTCTCGCCGATCGACGGCGTGATCCTCACCCGCGCCGTCAATCCGGGTGCCACGGTCGCAGCCTCGCTTTCGGCGCCGATCCTGTTCACCATCGCCGGCGACCTCAAGAAGATGGAGCTGCAGGTCGATGTCGATGAGGCCGATGTCGGCCAGATCGCCGTCGGCCAGAAGGCGAAGTTTACGGTCGACGCCTATCCCGACCGCAGCTTTCCGGCCGAGATCGAGCAGATCCGCTTCGCCTCCGAAGTGGTCAACAATGTCGTGACCTATAAGGCGGTGCTCTCGGTCGACAATGCCGATCTGCTGCTGCGCCCTGGCATGACGGCGACGGCCGACATTACCGTGGAAGCCGTCAAGGAAACGCTGATGGTGCCGAACGCTGCGCTGCGCTACGCCCCGGCGCAGGCGGAAAGGCGCGGCCGCGGCATTTTCGGCATCTTCGGCCCGCCGCGCCAGCGCGGCGGCAATTCAGGTCAGGCATTGACGGGCGCCGAGCGGCGCGTCTGGGTGCTGCGCGACGGCCGGCCCGCACCTGTTGTCATCCAGGTCGGCTCCTCCGACGGCCAGTTCACCCAGGTCGTCTCCGGCGAAATCAAGGAAAACGACGCACTGGTGACCGACGCCACGACGCGTGCGAAGTAGGCGGAGAGACGGATGGCAAGCCCGCCGCTCATCGAATTCAGGCAGGTCTCGAAAATCTACGGCGAGGGCGAGGCGGCGATCCGCGCGCTCGACCGCGTCGACCTGGCGATCAACGCCCATGAATTCGTCGCGATCATGGGGCCGTCTGGCTCCGGCAAGTCGACGGCGATGAATATTCTCGGCTGCCTCGACGTGCCGAGCGCCGGCGACTACATCTTCGAAGGCATTCCGACCAGCGGCTTCGACCGCAGCCAGCTGACGCTGCTGCGCCGCCACATGCTCGGCTTCGTCTTCCAGGGCTTCAACCTCCTGTCGCGCACCTCGGCCGTCGAAAATGTCGAACTGCCGTTGATCTATCGCGGCATGGCGGTGCGCGAGCGGCGCGAGCGGGCCCGCGAAGCCCTGGCGCTGGTCGGTCTCACCGGGCGCGAACATCACAAGACACAGGAACTGTCAGGCGGCCAGCAGCAGCGAGTCGCTATCGCTCGCGCCATCGTTACCGAGCCGGCGCTGCTCCTCGCCGATGAGCCCACAGGCAATCTCGACACCAGGACCAGCGTCGAGATCATGGATCTGATGACGCGGCTGAACCGCGAGCAGGGCATCACCATCGTCATGGTCACCCATGAGCCCGATATCGCCGCCTATGCCCAGCGGCTGCTGCGTTTCGTCGACGGCAAGCTGGAGACGGAAGTCGAGCACCGGAGGAGGGCGGATCATGTTCTTTGAGACGCTGAAACTGGCATTGCGCGCCATCAGCCGCAACATGCTGCGTTCCTTCCTGACCGTGCTCGGCGTCGTCATCGGCGTTGCCGCCGTCATCGCGCTGGTGACGATCGGCAATGGCACGACCGCGCAGGTCTCGACGGAATTGTCGCGGCTCGGCACCAACATGCTCTTCGTCCGCCCCGGCCAGTTCGGTCCCGGCCGGGCGAGCTCGGAAGCCAAGCGCTTCAGCGTCAAGGACGTCGCCGCCATCCGCGACCAGATCAGCGGCTTGAGGGCGGTCGCGCCGCTCAACCAGTCGACAGCGACGGTGATATCAGGCGGCCAGAACCATTCGACCAGCGTTTCCGGCACCACCAACGACTATTTCGTCGCGCAGGACTGGAACCTGGCGCTCGGCCGCAATTTCACCCCCGCCGAGGAGCGGGGCCAGTCCCGCTGCATCATCGGCGAGACTGTGCGCTCGCAGCTCTTCGGCGCCGCCGACCCGATCGGCCAGCAGATCCGCGTCGGCAAGGTTTCGTGCCCCGTCATCGGCGTGCTCGCCAAGCGTGGCCAGTCCGGCATGGGGACCGATCAGGACGATGTCGTCATCATGCCGGTCAAGGTGTTCCAGCGGCGCATCAGCGGCAACAGCAATGTGCCGCAGATCATCATCTCGGCCCGCGACGGGGTCTCCACCGCCAAGGTGCAGTCCGATGTCGAAGATCTGCTGCGCGAGCGCCGCAAGATCATCCCCGGCCGGCAGGATGATTTCAACGTCAACGACATGACCCAGATCGCCGAGGCGATGACCGGCACGACGACGCTGCTGACCGGCCTGCTCGGCGCGGTTGCCGCGATCAGCCTGCTCGTCGGCGGCATCGGCATCATGAACATCATGCTGGTTTCTGTCACAGAGCGAACCCGCGAGATCGGCATTCGCCTGGCGATCGGCGCACTCGAAAACCAGGTGCTCACCCAGTTCCTGGTCGAGGCGGTGGCGCTCTCGCTCTTCGGCGGCATCACCGGCATCGTGCTCGGCTTGAGCCTCGGCTTCGGCGCGGTGACCCTGATGAAGGTCCCCTTCGTCTTCAGCCCCCTGATGGTCGCCGTCGCCTTCCTCTTCTCCGCCGCAATCGGCATGATCTTCGGCTATTTCCCGGCGAGACGGGCAGCACAGCTGAACCCGATCGAGGCGCTGCGGCACGAGTGACGCATGATGAATGCGTCATGGTGCATGAGGATCTCACGAGTAAGTATCCCCCGGCAAAGCCGGGGGCTTTAAGATGTGAGCCGCTCAAAGCGGCTGGATGGGGACGCTGACGCGGCCCCGGTTTCAATGCGCCACCTGAAGGTGGCCGTTCAACGCCACAGGTTCAATTGCTCAAGCCTGTGGTCTTCCTTCTCTTGGTTGCGGATATAATCGCGGATCGTCTCCTCATCACGACCGACGGTAGACACGAAGTACCCACGCGCCCAAAAGTGCTGCCCGGTAAAGCCGCGCTTTCTCTCACCGTAAACCCGCGCAAGGTGGATGGCGCTCTTGCCCTTCATGTATCCAACAACCTGACTGACCGCGTATTTTGGCGGGATCGACAGCATCATATGCACATGGTCGGCATCAAATGCCCTTCCTCCACACGGCTTTCACGCTGTTCAGCCAGTTTCCGGAATATCTCGCCAAGGTGCTGCCGCAACTCGCCGTAAAGCGTCTTGCGACGGTATTTCGGGATGAAAACGACGTGATATTTGCACTCCCATCTGCTGTGGCTTAAACTTTCAAACTCGTCCATCGTGACTTGACCTTTCGTGTGCTTGGCGGCTCACAAAGGAAAAGTCGCGGTGGGCTCCAGCAAATGTCAAACTGTTACTGCCACCCCGGCACAGCCGGGGGAACTCTCACGTTCGTTTAGCCGTGCTGGATGGACAGCTGTCCGAATGCTTAAGATTCCCTCCGCAGTGTCGCCTGACAATTGTCAATTCTGCATCGCAATAATGCAGACTGGATAAATACAACCCAAACTGTAAAATCCGCGTGTAATAAATGTATATCAAAAGCATGCGGGCCGCTTCGGCCTGCTGCTGATTAGAAATATTGATTTCGGAAGAAAATGTCTGTCGATCAGCGTATCCTGCAGGAAGCATTCCACTGCATCCGCAACCTCCATGAAATTGGCCATCTCTCAGCAATTGTCCACCAACTGCGAGCATTGGTCGGGGCTGCCAATCTTGCCTATCAAGCTCTTTTCATTCCGGGCCGGGTGACCAATGAACGGCTCGTTGCAGAGACCTATTCCGACAGGTGGAAGAAACTCTATCAGTCGAAAAATTACGTTCGCACCGACCCCATCGAGATCGCCGCACGCAAAGCATCTCAACCGTTAGACTGGAGCCACTTGAAGTCTGTGTCGAAGGAAACCGCGTCCTTCTTCGCGGAAGCCGAGCGCCATGGCGTCGGCAATAATGGCGTCTCCATACCTCTTGTCGATGCCCAGGCCGGGCGGGCGCTGTTCAGCGTCACATCAAATCTCGAGGGGGACGATTGGGCGACGTTCAAGGGCCGTACTCTGCCATCGCTCATTCAGATCGGCAAAGCCATTCAGGTCAGGACGGCTGAGATCGAGACAAAACCCGCAGCGCAGGCTTCTCGCATTTCCGCATTGACCGCCAAGGAAACCGATTATCTGGCGCTTTACGTCGCCGGCCACGAAGTCAAACAGATTGGCGATATGCGTTCGGTTTCGGGCACCGCCGTGCGAGCTGTCTTGAATTCCGTCACGGAAAAACTCGATGCGCGCGGGCCGCGTCATGCCGGCTATCTCGCCGTTGCGCTCGGCATTATTCCGACCTCGATCATTTTCAAATAGCTCCGAAGACGGGAGAGAAGTAGCTCCGTCCGCCTTGTCGTCGCAATTCCTATGCGTCGTTCGTTGGCGCTTTCTGAGGCCGCGGCTCGTGCTCTGAAATGTTGTGGAATAATTTCTCGGAGATGACTCGATTTGCAGCTATTCGAATTTCTTTTTCATTGAATTCGAATGTTACCTTAAGAGATTGAATTCAATCAAAAATAGATATTTTATCGATACTTACATCCGAGGTTTAACACTATAGCGGGCATGAGTTCCGCCTTATGTCAAGATTTTAAATTAAAAGTTGCACCTGAATTTCTGTCATCCTAACGATCTCATGGGGAGTTATAGCGGCGAGAAGGATGCAGGTGCTGGGTAGGAAACAGCCTCAGGAGTATCGGAGTTGCCTTGCCGCTTCAGGTGGCGTGTTTCTCTTTTCACGCCTAATCAATAGTTGGAGCTCACCAAACCGATTTTCATGGTCGAGGTCTGCGATCAGGCGATGCTGAGCAAGAGCGTTCCGGCCCTGATCGCCCCAATCCTCCTCGCAACAGGACTCTTGATGGAGGTCATTCGCTCGCACGTGATGCTACGCATGGCTGCAGTGGTTGATGGTGCGCTGACAAAACACGCCTTTGCTGTGATTTCAGACGATATCTCAAGACGAACGGCAAAAGCTCGCGATCTCAAGCTCTTACCGGTCCACGCAGGTTTTCATTCGCAGGACGGATCGAATGGTCCTCCCTTATTTCCTGAAGCCAATCAGCGACCACGTCGAGCACGTGTCTCGGGACGACCAACATCATTTCTTTTCCACATTTGAATCGACAGGGGGCTAAAATGGCAGTCATTACGGGAACGGCAGGTAACGATACTTTGAATGGCACTAGCGGAGATGATCAGATCTCCGGCCTCGGAGGCAACGACATCCTCATCGGCGGCGCAGGGGCGGACCGATTGGATGGTGGCGCCGGTGTCGACACGGTTGACTACTCGACCTCGGCGGCTGCGGTGAACGTCGACTTTTGGACCAATACGGGCAGCGGCGGCGATGCTGCCGGCGACACCTATGTTAACATCGAGAAGGCGATCGGCTCGGCCTATGGTGACACGCTGGTCTCGGCGGTGCCAGGACATGTGCTGCAGGGCGGGGCTGGAAACGACGTCTACATCCTCGGCGTTCAGGGCGTCTCCGTCGTCGAAGCGGCGGGCGAGGGCGACGACACGGTGCAGACGGCGCAGGGGACGTTGAGCATCGCGGGCTACGCCAATGTCGAGCGGCTGACCTTCACCGGCAGTGTCAACTTCGTCGGCACGGGCAATGCCTTGGACAACATCATCACCGGCGGGATCGCCAACGATACCCTGGACGGCGGCGCCGGCAATGACCAGCTGTTCGGCGGCGCCGGCACCGACATCCTGATCGGCGGCGCAGGCGCAGACCAGTTGGATGGCGGCGACGGCGCTGACAATGCGAGCTATAGCTCGAGCACGTCGGCTGTGACGATCAACCTGAAGACCGGCGTGTACACCGGCGATGCGGTCGGCGACACCTTCACCTCGATCGAGGGTTTCATCGGCACGGGTTCTGCCGACACCTTCGTAAGCGGCTCCGACGCCAGCTTCTTCAACGGCGGCGCCGGCGTCGACACGGTGGATTATTCGACCTCGACGGCTGCGGTGAACGTCGACTTCTGGACCAGCACGGGCAGCGGCGGCGATGCTGCCGGCGACACCTATGCCAACATCGAGAAGGCGATCGGCTCGGCCTATGACGATCTGCTGGTCTCGGCGGGACCCGGGCACGTGCTGCAGGGCGGGGCCGGGAACGACGTCTACATCCTCGGCGTTCAGGGCGTCTCCGTCGTCGAAGCGGCGGGCGAGGGCGACGACACGGTGCAGACGGCGCAGGGGACGTTGAGCATCGCGGGCTACGCCAATGTCGAGCGGCTGACCTTCACCGGCAGTGTCAACTTCGTCGGCACGGGCAAT
>NZ_JACIAO010000003.1:0-177435 GCF_014194045.1 Rhizobium sp. BK456 | reverse complement strand
GCGTTGGACAACATCATCACCGGCGGGATCGCCAACGATACCCTGGACGGCGGCGCCGGCAATGACCAGCTGTTCGGCGGCGCCGGCACCGACATCCTCATCGGCGGCGCAGGTAATGATGTGCTCCAGGGCGGCGACGGCAACGACAGCCTCACCGGCGGCGCGGGGGCAGATCAATTGGATGGCGGCACGGGCAACGATACAGCAGCCTATACCGGCCAGGTCACCCTTAATCTGAAGACCGGCGTCCATACAGGCGATGCGGCCGGCGACACCTTCAGCGGCATCGAGATGCTCAGCGGCTCGTCCGCCAACGACACTTTCGTCGGCAACGGCACTACTATCACCTTCAACGGCGGCGCCGGCACCGACATCGTCGATTATTCCACCTCGGCTGCGGCCGTCAACGTAACCCTTGGGGCCGCCGGGGTGACGACGGTTGCAACGGGCGGCGACGCTGAAGGCAACAGCCTCGTCAACATCGAGCGAGTCGTAGGATCGTCCTTCGCCGACACCTTGGGCTCTTCCACGTCTGGACACACCCTCGTCGGCGGAGCGGGAGACGATATCTATCTCGTCGACAACCAGGGCGTCACCATCGTCGAGGCCGCTGGCGAAGGTACGGACGAGATCCGTACCACGCTGACAACCTTTTCAATGGCGAACTACACCAATGTCGAGCGGGTGACCTTCACCGGCACCGGGGCAGTGAACCTGACCGGCGGCGCCGGCGATGACATCCTCATCGGAGGCGCGGCCAATGATATCCTGGACGGCGCCGGCGGGAACGATACCCTGATCGGCAGCGGGGGCGCCGACCAGCTGATCGGCGGCACAGGGACGGATACCGCCAGCTATGCCAATGCGGCGGCTGCGATCACGCTTAATCTGAAGACCGGGGTCCACACCGGCGACGCCGCCGGCGACACCTTCACCGGCATCGAAGCATTCGAGGGCTCGAGCTTCGACGACACCTTCTTCAGCTCAGCTTCGGCAGATAATCTGAATGGCGCAGCAGGCACTGATACGATTGACTATTCGCTCTCCAGTGCTGCGGTAAACGTCGATCTGACGACCAACATCGTTAGCGGTGGCGATGCGGCGGGGGACGTTCTCGCCAATTTCGAGCGGGTCATTGGCTCTTCCTTCGCCGACACCCTGGGCTCGTCGACATCAGGACACAGCCTCGTCGGAGGAACCGGAGATGATATCTATCTCGTCGGCAACCAAGGCGTGACGATTACGGAGGCTGCTGGAGAGGGTACGGACGAGATCCGCACTACGCTGGCAACCTATTCGATGGCGGCTTTCGCCAATGTCGAGCGGCTGACCTTTACCGGCACCGGCAACGCGACCCTGACCGGTAATAGCGGCAATAACGTCATAACCGGTGGAACCGGCAATGATACGCTGAATGGCGGCGCCGGAGCCGATCAACTGATCGGCGGTGCGGGCACGGATACCGCCAGCTATGCCAATGCGGCGGCCGCAATCACTATCAATCTGAAGACTGGCGTCCACATTGGCGACGCCGCCGGAGACACCTTCAGCAGCATTGAGACGTTCGTCGGCTCTTCCTCCAAGGACACCTTCGTTGGCAACGGCACAGCCGTCACCTTCAACGGCGGTGTCGGCACCGACACCGTCAGCTATTCCTCTTCGGCTGCAGCGGTCAGCGTGATCCTTGGGGCTAGCGGAGTGACGGCCATCGCATCGGGCGGCGACGCGGAGGGCAACAGGCTCGTCAGCATCGAGCAGGTCATCGGTTCGGCCTTCGCAGACACGCTCGGCTCGACCGCCACGACCACCCAGACGCTGCAGGGCGGCGGCGGCAACGATACCTATGTTGTCAGCTCCCAGAACATCGTCATCACCGAATCGGCAGGCGGAGGCGACGACGAGATCCGCACCACTGCGACCTCCTACTCGATGGCGGCCTACGCCAATATCGAGCATCTCACCTTCACCGGCGCCGGCAACGCGACCCTGACCGGCAATGCCGGCGACAACGTCATAACAGGTGGAATAGGCAACGATACGCTGATCGGAGGTGCCGGAGCCGACCAGTTGATCGGCGGTGCGGGCGCGGATACCGCCAGCTATGCCAATGCGGCGGCGGCAATCACTCTCGATTTGAAGACCGGGGTCCATACAGGCGACGCCGCCGGCGACAGCTTCGACAGCATTGAAGCTTTCGTAGGGTCGAACTTCAACGACACCTTCTTCAGCTCAGCTTCGGCGGACAATCTGAATGGCGGAGCGGGCACTCTGGATACGATCGATTATTCGCTCTCCAGCGATGCGGTAGATATCAACCTGACAACCAAGGTCGTCAGCGGTGGCGACGCGTCAGGTGACGTTCTGGCCAATTTCGAGCGGGTCGTTGGCTCCTCCTTCGCCGACACCCTGGCCTCTTCCACTTCGGGACACGCCCTCGTCGGAGCCGCGGGAGACGATATCTATCTCATCGACGCTCAGGGTGTGACGATCACGGAGGCTGCAGGAGAGGGGACGGACGAGATCCGCACCACACTGACAAGCTATTTGATGGCGAACGATGCCAACGTCGAGCGGCTGACTTTCACCGGCACCGGCAATGCAACACTGACCGGCAACACCGGCGACAACATCATCACCGGTGGAACCGGCAATGATACGCTGAATGGCGGCGGCGGAGCAGACCAGCTTCATGGGGGCAGCGGCGATGATACGCTCTTTAGCGGCACTGGCGATTTCCACCTCTATGGCGACGACGGCAGCGATACCTTGAACCTGATATTGGGCCAAGGTTTTGCAGATGGCGGCAACGACGGCGACAGCTACCATGTGAACATGGCTCTTGCTGCGACGATCAAGGACACTGGTGTCGAAGGAAGTGACGCGGTGTATCTGGACAGGGTTCTATCCTTGGCGGATTTGGATAACCTGAGAGTGGGGGATGATCTCGTTCTTCAATCTCATGCCGACGCGACGCCCGGCACAGGCTATGAAAACGCCACGGTGATACTGCAAGACTGGTACGCCGGAGCAAACAGCATCGAGTTCTTCTACCTTGCGGATGGCACGCAGGTTTCGGGAACTCTGTTCAGCTAAGTTTGGCCTGAGGCAACGCAGCCGCAGGAACAGCGGTTGCGTTGCACTCAAAGTAAACTTGAGGAGACATGAGGCGCCGTCATGCCGCTCAACAGGCTGGTGATCTACGCCGGGAACGTCGAGGAAACGGCGCGGTTTTATGAGAAGCACTTCGGATTTAAGGCGACCAGCTTGCCCGGCGATCGCATCGTTGAACTCGTCGCTCAGGACGGCGGCGCCAATATAATGCTTCATCAGGCCGCCAAAGGGCAGCGGGGCGGCCAATCCATCGTCAAGCTTGTATTCGACGTGGACGCCAACCCCGCTCTCTGTCCTCCTCGGCTTTGGGCCGAGGATCCATGCCATTACCGCTGGTGGATGTGGTGTGGATGCTCGGCTTAAGGCCGAGCATAACGGAGGTGGGGCGAGGGAAGGGAGTTCTTTTGCGGCGTAGACCACCAGGTCAGCAATCGCATTCGTCGAATTCACACCGCTGTTATCTCTTTGTCTCTATTCCGATATTTCAATGCCGACTTGTCTTCGGCTTTTCGCCGTGCGACAAGGTGATATATCAGATCGGCAGCGGATTTTCAGCATGCAGACCTCACAGAGCCATCTTGCCTATCTTGCGCTGGAACACCTGATCGTCACACTGGCGCTGAAGCCCGGGGCGCTCGTCACCGAAAAACAGCTGATCGATATGGCGGGCCATGGGCGGACGCCGGTGCGGGAGGCCATTCAGAAGCTCGCCTGGCAGGGGCTGATCTTGGTAAAGCCGCGCGTCGGGCTGCAGATTGCCGAGATCGCGCCGGAGGATCATGGCAATGTCATGCAGGTGCGCCGTGAACTGGAGCCGATCGCGGCAAGCCTCGTTGCCGAGCATGCCACGGACGAACAGCGCGGGCGCCTCGGCGACTGCGCCCGGGCCATGGACAAATGCGCCGCCACGGGCGATCTCGCCGGCTTCTTTGCCGCCGACAAGACCTTCGACGAAATCCTCGAAGAGGTCTGCCCGAATGGTTTTATCACCGCGGCGCTCGGCCCGGTGCAGACGCATTCGCGTCGCCTCTGGTACTCCACCGCAAACCCGGAGCGAATGGATCGCGCCATCGCATTGCATGTCGCTGTCATCCAGGCCATCCACCGAGGCAAGCCGGATGCGGCGCGCGCCGCGATGGCGATGCTGATCGACTATCTCGCCCAGACATAAAAACGGCCCCGTTTCCGGAGCCGTTGTCAGGTCTGATTGTCGGAAAAACCTCAGCCGACGAAAGCGCGCTCGATGACGAATTCGGCGGGCTTGCTGTTGGCGCCTTCGTTGAGGCCGGCCTTTTCGAGCAGTTCCTTGGTGTCCTTCAGCATGGCCGAGGAGCCGCAGATCATGCCGCGGTCGATCGCCGGGTCGAGCGGCGGTACGCCGAGATCGGTAAACAGCTTGCCCGACGAGATCAGGTCGGTGATGCGGCCGCGATATTCGAAATCCTCGCGCGTGACGGTCGCATAATGGCGCAGCTTGTCGCCGACCACTTCCTTCAGCAGCTCGTCATTCTGGATCTCGTTGACGAGGTCGAAGCCGTATTGCAGCTCGGCGACATCGCGGGTGGTATGGGTGAGGATGACTTCCTCGAACTTCTCATAGGTCTCGGGATCGCGGATCAGGCTGGCGAAAGGCGCAACGCCCGTTCCCGTCGAGAACATGTAGAGACGACGGCCTGGTGTCAGCGCATCGAGCACCAGCGTGCCGGTCGGCTTCTTGCGCATCAGCACCTGATCGCCCGGCTTGATCGCCTGCAGATGCGAGGTCAGCGGGCCATCCGGCACCTTGATCGAGAAGAATTCAAGCTCTTCGGCCCAGGCGGGGCTGGCGATCGAATAGGCGCGGAAGACCGGTTTGCCCTCGACCATCAGGCCGATCATCGCGAATTCGCCGGAACGGAAACGGAAGCCCTGCGGCCGGGTCATCGTGAAGCGGAAGAGCCGGTCCGTATAGTGCGTGACATCGAGCACCGTCTCGGCATAGACGCCGGCGGGGATGGACAAGGCGAAGTCTTCGGTCTTTGCAGGCGCGTTCATTTCGGTAGCGGATCCCGTTTCGTCGGATGAACAGTCGGATGCGAGCGAGATATTACAAATCGGGCCGGAATTAAAGGCATTCCATTCCACGCGACGCTTCTAAAGGGAAATATGCATGTCATCGTCAGGATTCAATGGCTGGCGGGGAATGTCGTATTTCCCGCTGGCGAAGCCCGGCAAAGGATGCATATTAGAGCAGCACGCCGGAAACGGATGCCGGTTTTCGGCAAAAATGGTGCGACAACAAAGACCTACGGCGTCGAACCCGATTCAGCAACAGGGTTCGGCGATGGTGGCGAAAAAAAGATGCTTGCCGGGGCGAGCGCGATAGGGCGGTCGGGGGAATATGAAGATTTTCAACTACAAGCGTGTTCCTTATGCGGAGATGCGCGCCTTTTCCGTCCATATCCTGACGGCATCCGGCTCCTTCCTTGCCTTTCTCGGCGTCGTTGCCGCCGCCGAACACCGCTTCATCGACATGTTCTGGTGGCTGGGCCTCGCCCTTCTGGTTGACGGCATAGACGGGCCGATCGCCCGCAAGGTGCGCGTCAAGGAAGTGCTGCCGAACTGGTCGGGCGATACGCTCGACAATATCATCGACTACGTCACCTATGTGCTTCTGCCGGCCTTCGCGCTTTATCAGAGCGGCATGATCGGCGAGCCCTGGTCCTTCGTCGCCGCCGGCATGATCGTCGTCTCCAGCGCCATCTACTATGCCGATATGGGCATGAAGACGGACGAGTATTTCTTCTCCGGCTTCCCTGTCGTCTGGAACATGATCGTCTTCACGCTGTTCGTCATCGATGCGAGCGCCACGACGGCGCTCACTGTTGTCATCGTCTCGGTGGTGCTGACCTTCCTGCCGATCAATTTCCTCCACCCGGTCCGGGTCAAAAGGCTGCGCCCGCTCAACCTCGGCGTCTTTTTCCTGTGGTCGGCGCTGGGGATTTTTTCGCTGCTGATGCATTTCGACACGCCCGAATGGGCGCTCATTCTCTTTATCGTGACCGGGGTCTATCTTTACGTCATCGGCGCGGTGCTGCAATTCTTCCCCGCCCTCGGACGAAAAGCTTAGGACAAGCCAGATGACGAAAACGCAGGCGATTTCATTTTCGAGAACGGGCGGGCCGGAGGTCTTCGATTACGTCGAGCTCGATCTGCCGCCGCCCGCAGCCGGCGAGGTGCAGATCCGCCAGGCGGCGGTCGGCCTCAATTTCATCGATGTCTATTTCCGCAACGGCACCTATAAGGCGCCGCATTTGCCCTTTGTCACCGGCAAGGAGGGCGCCGGCACGGTGACGGCAGTCGGCCCCGGCGTTACCGATTTCAATATCGGCGACCGCGTCGCCTATGCCGGCGCCGACGGCGCCTATAGCGCCGAACGCAATATCGAGACGCGGCATCTGGTGCTTGTGCCTGACGGCATAGAACTCGAAACGGCAGCGGCGATGATGCTGAAGGGCATGACCGCCGAATATCTCTTGAACCGCACCTTCAAGGTCGGCCCGCAGACGGTCCTACTGTTCCACGCCGCTGCCGGCGGCGTCGGCCTAATCGCCGGCCAATGGGCAAAGGCGCTCGGCGCCACCGTCATCGGCACGGCGGGCTCCGAAGACAAGATCGAGCTGGCGCTCGCCCATGGCTACGACCATGTGATCAACTACAAGAGCGAAGACTTCGTCGCCCGCGTGCGCGAAATCACCGGGGGCAAGGGCGTCGATGTCGTCTACGATTCGATCGGCCGCGATACTTTTCCACAGTCGCTCGACTGCCTGAAGCCGCGCGGCCTTTTTGCCTCTTTCGGCCAATCCTCCGGGCCGATCGAGAACTTTACCCTGGCGATGCTGGCGCAGAAGGGCTCGCTGTTTGCGACGCGGCCGACGCTCTTCACCTACATCGCCGCCCGCCAGGAGCTGACCGACAGCGCCAAGGCGCTATTTGATGTTGTGCAAAGCAACAAAGTGCGTATCAATATCAATCAAACCTATCCCTTGCGTGAAGTTGGGCAGGCTCACGCGGATCTGGAAACAAGAAAAACAACAGGAACGACGCTGCTGATTCCATGAGATCCGAACGGACCGATCGGCAGAAGAAATGAGGGGAACGTGTCGCCATTGAATGTGCCGGAACCCGGTGCGTTGTTATCCGTCCAGAAGCTGACGAAGTTTTTCGGTGGCTTTGCCGCCTGCAATGAAATCGATCTCGATATCGCGCCGGGCGAAATTCACGCGCTTCTCGGCGAAAATGGCGCAGGCAAATCCACCCTGGTGAAGATGCTGTTCGGCGTGCTGGAGCCGACGCACGGGCATATCCTCTGGCAGGGCAAGCCGGTGTCGGTCGCCTCGCCGGGCGAGGCCCGCAAGCTCGGCATCGGCATGGTCTTCCAGCATTTTTCGCTGTTCGAGGCGCTGACCGTCGCCGAAAACATCGCGCTGTCGCTCGACGACTCCATCCCGATCGGCAAGATCGCCGAGCAGGCGAGGGCGCTGTCTCAAGCTTACGGCCTGCCGCTCGATCCGCATGCCCATGTCGCCGATCTCTCCGTCGGCGAGCGCCAGCGCATCGAGATCGTCCGCGCGCTGCTGCAGAACCCGAAGCTGATCATTCTCGACGAGCCGACCTCGGTGCTGACGCCGCAGGAGGCCGACCGGCTGTTCGAAACGCTGTTCAAGCTGCGCGCCGAGGGCCGCTCGGTTCTCTATATCAGCCACCGCCTGGAAGAGGTGCAGCGCATCTGCGATCGCGCCACGGTGCTGCGCCATGGCAGCGTCACCGGCGCCTGCGATCCGAAGCCGGAAACGCCGGCCTCGCTTGCCCGCATGATGGTCGGCAGCGAGGTGGCGAGCGTCACCCATCCCGAGCGGAGCGACAAGGGTGAGGTGCAGCTTGCCGTTGCCAACCTTTCGGTCGCACCCCGCACGCCTTTCGCCATGCCGCTGCGCGACGTCTCGATGGCGGTGCGCGCTGGCGAAATCCTCGCCATCGCCGGCGTCGCCGGCAACGGCCAGAGCGAGCTTTTCGATGCCCTCTCCGGCGAATATCCGGTCGCGTCGGCAGAAGCGATCGTCATTCGCAAGAAGCCTGTGGGCACGGAGGGCATCACCGCCCGCCGCCTGCTCGGCGCCGGTTTCGTGCCGGAGGAGCGGCACGGCCATGCCGCCGTCTCCGCCATGAAACTGTCTGACAATCTGGTGCTCGCCCGCAGCCAGTCGGACCGCAAGGCCTTTCTCGGCCTGCTCGGCATCATCCGCCATGGCGCGGTGAAATCTGCCGCACGGCGGATTTCCGAGGCGATGGATGTGCGCAAGAGCGGCGACGACCCGGCCGCAGGCTCGCTCTCCGGCGGCAATCTGCAGAAATTCATCGTCGGCCGCGAACTCGACCGCCAGCCGGCCGTGCTCGTCGTCAACCAGCCGACCTGGGGTGTCGATGCCGGGGCTGCAAGCCGCATCCGCCAGGCTCTGGTCGATCTGGCAAAGGCCGGCTCCGCCGTCGTCGTCATCAGCCAGGATCTCGACGAGATCTTCGAAGTGGCGACCGATATTGCCGTCATCTCCGAGGGACGCCTTTCCAGCCCGTTCCCGGCTGGCGAACTGACACGCGAAAAGATCGGCCTGCTGATGGGCGGCCTGCACCAGAGCGGTGGTGCCCCAGAGGCGCCGCATGCGCATTGAAGAGGCAGCCCATGCGCATTGAACTCGAAAAACGCCCCGACGTCTCGAAGCTCTATACCTTCGTCTCGCCGCTGCTGGCCCTTGTGCTGACACTGGTGTTCGGCGCCATCATGTTTGCCATGCTCGGCAAGGACCCTGTGGAGGCGCTAGACGCCTTCTTCGTCGAGCCGCTGCTCGAGGTCTGGTCTCTGCACGAACTGGCGATCAAGGCGGCACCGTTGATCCTGATCGCCGTCGGCTTGGCGGTCTGCTATCGCTCGAACAACTGGAATATCGGCGCCGAAGGCCAGTTCACCATCGGCGCCATCACCGGCTCCTATCTGCCGATCGTCTTCTACGACTGGCACTCGCCGCTTGTCCTGCCGCTGATGCTCATCCTGGGAGCGCTCGGCGGTGCGCTTTTCGCCGCCATTCCGGCGCTGTTGAAGGCGCATTTCAACACCAACGAAATCCTGACGTCGCTGATGCTGGTCTATATCGCCCAGCTCTTCCTCGACTGGCTGATCCGTGGCGCCTGGCGCGATCCGAAGGGCTTCAACTTTCCGGTCTCGCGCGATTTCGCGCCTGAGGCGGTGCTGCCGGCGATCTGGGAAGAGTCGGGCCGGGCCCATTGGGCCTTCATCTTCGCCCTCATTGCGGCCGTCGGCGCCTGGTTCATGCTGCGCTACACGCTGAAAGGCTTCGAGATCGTCGTGCTCGGCCAGTCGGAACGGGCAGGGCGGTTTGCCGGTTTCTCGTCGAAGAAAATGATCTGGTTCAGCTTCCTCTTCTCCGGCGCCCTTGCCGGCCTCGCGGGGATAGCCGAGGTCTCCGGCTCGATCGGCCACTTGCAGCCGGCGATCTCGCCGGGCTACGGCTTCACCGCCATTATCGTCGCCTTCTTGGGACGCCTCAATCCGCTCGGCATCATCGCATCGGGCCTGGTGCTGGCATTGACCTATCTCGGCGGCGAGGCCGCACAGCTGTCGCTCGGCGTTTCCGACAAGGTCACCCGCGTCTTCCAGGGGCTGCTGCTCTTCTTCGTGCTCTCCTGCGATACGCTGATCTATTACAAAATCCGCATCGTCTGGTCGCGGGTCAGGGGCGCGGCATGAGCATCTTCGAAGCAATTCTGCTGACCGTCATCACCGCCTCGACGCCGCTCGTCATCGCAGCGCTGGGCGAACTCGTCACCGAGCGCTCCGGCGTGCTCAATCTCGGCGTCGAAGGCATGATGATCATGGGCGCGGTCGCCGCATTTGCCGGAGCGCAAATGTCGGGCTCGCCCTATGTCGGCATGGTCTGCGGCATTGCCGCAGGCGCGATTTTCTCGCTTCTCTTCGCTTTCCTGACGCTGACGCTGGTGGCAAACCAGGTGGCAACGGGACTGGCGCTTACCCTTCTCGGCCTCGGCGTATCGGGCATGCTCGGCGAAGCCTATGTCAGCATGCCCGGCATTCGTCTGGGTGAGATCGTTATTCCGCTCCTCTCCGACATCCCGGTCATCGGCCATGTTCTCTTCCGGCAAGATCTGATCTTCTACCTGTCGATTGCGCTTGTGGTCGGCGTCAGCTGGTTCCTGTTCCGCAGCCGGGCCGGGCTGAAGCTGAGGGCGATCGGCGACAGTCACGCTTCGGCCCATGCGCTCGGCATTCAGGTTATCCGCACGCGCTATCTGGCGGTGATGTTCGGCGGCGCCTGCGCCGGTCTTGCCGGCGCCCAGCTGTCGCTCGTCTACACCCCGCAATGGGCGGAGAACATGTCGGCCGGACGCGGCTGGATCACGCTGGCGCTGGTGGTCTTTGCCTCCTGGCGGCCGTGGCGGGTCTTTGCCGGCGGTTATCTCTTCGGCGCGGTCACCATCCTTCAACTGCACGCGCAGGCCTTCGGTCTCGGCATTCCCTCGCAGTTTCTCTCGATGCTGCCCTATGCCGCGACTATTGTGGTTCTTATCATCATTTCTCATAATCGGCGCACGACGTTGATCAATACGCCCGCCTCGCTCGGAAAAGCCTTCGTGCCGGAGCGATAAGGCAAAGACAAAGACGGGTTTCCGCAAATAACTTCAAACCAACAGGGGTTACCATGAAGAAATACGCATTCGCACTCGCCGCCTCGGCTGCCGCCGTGATCGGCATCTCGTCGGCCGCTCAGGCTGCTGATAAGACGAAGGTCTGCTTCGTCTATGTCGGTTCGCACACTGATGGCGGTTATTCTCAGGCGCATGATCTCGGCCGCCAGCAGGTCCAGGCCGAATTCGGCGACAAGATCGACACGCCTTACCTCGAAAACGTGCCGGAAGGCCCGGATGCCGAGCGCGCCATCGAGCGTCTTGCCCGTTCCGGCTGCAAGCTGATCTTCACGACGTCCTTCGGCTTCATGGATGCGACGGTCAAGGTTGCCGCCAAGTTCCCCGACGTCAAGTTCGAGCACGGCACCGGGTACAAATCCGGCCCCAATCTCGCCACCTACAATTCGCGCTTCTATGAAGGCCGCTATATCCTCGGCCAGATCGCCGCTAAGACCTCGAAGAATCACGGCGCCGCCTACATCGCCTCCTTCCCGATTCCGGAAGTGGTGATGGGCATCAACTCCTTCGAGCAGGGCGCCAAGTCGGTCGATCCGAGCTTCAAGCTGAAGGTCATCTGGGTCAACACCTGGTTCGACCCCGGCAAGGAAGCCGATGCCGCCAAGGCGATGGTCGACCAGGGCGTCGACGTGCTGACCCAGCACACGGATACGACCGCGCCGATGCAGGTTGCCGAAGAACGCGGCATCCACGCCTTCGGTCAGGCATCCGACATGATCGCGGCAGGCCCCAAGGCGCAGCTGACGGCGATCGTCGATACCTGGGGCACCTACTACTCCAAGCGCGTCCACGCGCTTCTGGACGGCACCTGGAAGTCCGAGCAGAGCTGGGACGGCCTGAAGGACGGAATCCTGAAGATGGCGCCCTATACCAACATGCCTGACGACGTGAAGAAGATGGCCGAGGAAACCGAAGCCAAGATCAAGTCGGGTGAGCTGCATCCCTTCACCGGCCCGATCAACAAGCAGGACGGCACGCCCTGGCTGAAGGCCGGCGAGAAGGCCGATGACGGCACGCTGCTCGGCATGAATTTCTATGTCGAAGGCGTCGACGACAAGCTACCGGCGCAATAAGCAGTCTTCAATTCGCACGTGCGAAGGGCGCCCCTTGTGGGCGCTCTTTTTTGCTGCGCTGCATGCAAAGATTCCGATTTACAAAAGTAATACTATATGATTTTTTGACCGTGCGCCGCGAGACGCGGCTTGGGAGGAAATCATGAAATTGAAGACTGCACTTTTGAGTGCCACGATTCTTGCTGCCTGCATGTTTGGTTCGGCTTCGGCCGGCGGATTGACCGTCGGCTTCTCGCAGATCGGCTCGGAATCGGGCTGGCGCGCGGCTGAAACGACCGTAACCAAGGAGCAGGCCAAGAAGCGCGGCATCGATCTGAAGTTTGCCGATGCACAGCAGAAGCAGGAAAATCAGATCAAGGCTCTGCGCTCCTTCATTGCTCAGGGCGTCGATGCCATTCTCATTGCTCCGGTCGTCGAAACCGGCTGGGATGACGTTCTGAAGGAAGCCAAGGAAGCCAAGATTCCGGTCATCCTGCTCGACCGCACCATCAAGGCTCCTGATGATCTCTACCTGACGGCTGTCACTTCGGACCTGGTCCACGAAGGCAAGGTCGCCGGCGACTTCCTGGTCAAGACCGTCGGCGACAAGAAGTGCAACGTCGTCGAGCTGCAGGGCACGACCGGTTCGTCGCCGGCCATCGCCCGCAAGAAGGGCTTCGAAGAAGCTCTCGCCGACCACGACAACCTCAAGATCGTTCGCAGCCAGACCGGTGACTTCACCCGCACCAAGGGCAAGGAAGTCATGGAAAGCTTCCTGAAGGCCGAAAATGGCGGCAAGGACATCTGCGCTCTCTACGCCCATAACGACGACATGGCCGTCGGCGCCATCCAGGCGATCAAGGAAGCCGGCCTGAAGCCCGGCAAGGATATCCTCGTCGTCTCGATCGACGCCGTGCCGGATATCTTCAAGGCCATGTCCGAAGGCGAGTCCAATGCCACGGTCGAGCTGACGCCTAATATGGCAGGTCCGGCCTTCGATGCGCTCGATGCCTACCTGAAGGACAAGAAGGCTCCGCCGAAGTGGATCCAGACCGAATCCAAGCTCTACACGCCCGCCGACGAGCCGATGAAGGTCTACGAAGAGAAGAAGGGTCAGGGCTACTGATCTGATTTGACGCCGCTGCATAATCCTCAAATCGGGATCGATTTGAGGGTAGAATGATGCAGCATTCAAGCGCTGTAGAACCGCACCGGCCCATCATGGACCGGTGCGGAACTGCCTTGCCTCCTTGGGACGTCATGTCCGGCCGCGGCGCGGCTTTTGCCGTCAATATCAGGAAAACAGACCCTTATGATTCACGATTTCGAGAACGTTCTCGCGGCTTCCGGAATATCGAAATTCTTTCCCGGCGCAGTGGCGTTGGACAAGGTCGATTTCACGCTGCGCAAGGGCGAGGTGCACGCGCTGCTGGGCGAGAACGGTGCCGGCAAATCGACACTGATCAAATGCATCACCGGCGCTTATCATCGTGACGAGGGCAGCCTGACCCTCGACGGCCAGGAAATCAATCCGGCTAATACGCTCGCCGCCCAGAAGCTCGGCATCGGCACGGTTTACCAGGAGGTCAACCTGCTGGCCAATCTGAGCGTCGCCGAAAATCTCTTTCTCGGACGCCAGCCAAGGCGTTTCGGCATGACCGACGTGCGCGCGATGAACCGCAAGGCGCGCGATCTGCTCACCGGCTACGGCATCGATATCGACGTCACCGCCGAGCTTGGCCGCTTCTCCGTCGCCGTCCAGCAGGTGGTCGCCATCGCCCGCGCCGTTGATCTTTCCGGCAAGGTGCTGATCCTGGATGAGCCCACCGCCAGCCTCGACAACCAGGAAGTGGCGCTGCTCTTTCGCATCATCGAGGACCTGAAGAAGCGCGGTCTGGGCATCGTCTTCATCACCCATTTTCTCGAACAGGTCTATGCGATCAGCGACCGGATCACCGTGCTGCGCAACGGCAAGCTCGTCGGCACCCGCGACGTCGCCGATCTGCCGCGCCAGGGCCTGATCGCCATGATGCTCGGCCGTGAATTGGCGCATGTCGAGGAGACGGTACGGGAGCACAGCCTTGCGGCCGGCGAGGTCCGCTATCGTTTTGCCGGCTACGGCAAACGCGGCAAGGTCAAGCCCTTCGATCTTGATGTGCGCGCCGGCGAGGTGGTCGGTGTTGCCGGTCTGCTCGGCTCCGGCCGCACGGAAACCGCCGAGCTTCTCTTCGGCATCGAGCATGCCGACAGCGGCAGCGCCACGATCGACGGGCAGCCGGTGACGCTTTCCAGCCCGCGATCGGCCATCGAAAAAGGTTTCGGCTTCTGCCCCGAGGACCGCAAGACCGATGGCATCATCGGCGACCTGTCGATCCGGGAGAACATTGCCTTGGCGCTGCAGGCGCGCCGCGGCTGGACCCGGCCGCTGTCGCGCGCCGAGCAGAATGCGCTTGCCGACCGCTACATCAAGGCGCTCGATATCCGCACCACCGATCGCGAAAAGCCGATCCGGCTCCTCTCCGGCGGCAATCAGCAGAAGGCGATCCTGGCCCGCTGGCTGGCGACCAATCCGAAGTTTCTGATCCTCGACGAGCCGACCCGCGGCATCGATGTCGGCGCCCATGCCGAGATCATCAAGCTCATTGAGCAACTCTGCGCCGAAGGCATGTCGCTGATCGTGATTTCCTCGGAACTTGAAGAGCTTGTCGCCTATAGTTCACGTGTCATTGTCCTTCGCGACAGGCAGCATATCGCCGAACTCACCGGCGAACGTATCACCGCGGCGGGCATTGTCGAAGCCATTGCCGCCGCCGAACATAAGAAGGAGGATGCATGAGGTCCTCGCTGAAGGCGCTGGCTTATCGCCTGGCGCCGCAATTGATCGCGCTCGTTGTCATTCTTTTGTTGAATTTCATCACGTCGCCGCAGTTTTTTAATGTGGTTGTTCAGAACGACCGGCTTTACGGCAGCCTGATCGATGTGCTCAATCGCGGCGCGCCGGTGGCGTTGCTGGCGATCGGCATGACGCTGGTCATTGCCACCAAGGGCATTGACCTGTCCGTCGGCGCCGTCATCGCCATCTGCGGCGCCGTCGCCGCCTTGTCAATTGTCACCGGAAATTCAGTGGCCTACACCATTGTCCTGACGCTGGCGATCGGCATTGCCTGCGGCGTCTGGAATGGTTTCCTGGTGGCGGTCCTCAATATCCAGCCGATCATCGCTACGCTGGTGCTGATGGTCGCCGGCCGCGGCATCGCCCAGCTCATCACCGAAGGCGCGATCCTCACCTTCAACGATGACGGGCTGACCTTCTTCGGTAGCGGTTCCTTGGCGCTCCTGCCGATGCCTGTGGTCATCTGGCTGCTCGTCGCTTTGCTCGTCATCCTGCTCGTCCGCCGCACGGCGCTCGGCATGCTGATCGAGGCCGTCGGCATCAATCGCCGCGCCAGCACGCTCTCCGGCATCCAGACGCCGGTCCTGCTGATGGCCGTCTACATGCTGAGCGGTCTCTGCGCCTCGATCGCCGGCATCATCGTCGCCGCCGACATCAAGGGGGCCGATGCCAACAATGCCGGCCTCTGGCTGGAACTCGACGCCATCCTCGCCGTCGTCGTCGGTGGCAATTCGCTGCTCGGCGGGCGCTTCAGCATCCTCGGATCGCTGATCGGCGCGATGATCATCCAGGCGGTGAATACCGGCATCCTGTCCTCCGGCTTCCCGCCCGAATTCAACCTGATCATCAAGGCCGTCATCATTATCGTCATCCTCGTCATCCAGTCGCCGGCGGTGCAGTCGCTCGCCATCTTCGCCAGCCGCCGGCAGGGCGGAAGGGAGCAGTCGAAATGAACTCCAAATACCTGCCGCTGCTGGCGACCATCGTCATCTTCGTGCTCGCTTATGCCGGTTGCACGCTGCAATATCCGAACATGCTGTCGACCCGCGTCATCGGCAATCTTCTGACCGACAACGCCTTCCTCGGCATCGCCGCCGTCGGCATGACCTTCGTCATCATCTCCGGCGGCATCGATCTGTCGATCGGATCGATCATCGCCTTCACCGGCGTCTTCCTCGCGGTGATCCTGCAGAAGACCTCGATCCATCCGCTGCTGGCCTTCGCGCTGGTGCTGGTCATCACCACCGCCTTTGGCGCGGTCATGGGCGCAATCATCCACTATCTCGAAATGCCGGCCTTCATCGTCACGCTCGCCGGCATGTTCCTGGCGCGCGGCATGGCCTTCGTGCTCTCGATCGACAGCATCCCGATCGACCACGAATATTATTCGACGCTGACGAGCCTCTATTGGCGCCTGCCCGGCGGCGGCCGGCTGACGCTGATCGGCGCCATCATGCTTCTGGTCTTTGCCGTCGGCATTTTCATCGCCCAGCGCACCCGCTTCGGCACCAATGTCTATGCGCTCGGCGGCGGCCCGCAGACGGCCCGGTTGATGGGCGTGCCTGTGGGACGCACGACAATCCAGATTTATGCGCTGTCGGGCTTTCTAGCAGGCCTTTCCGGGATCGTTTTTTCGCTGTACACCTCTGCCGGATATTCTCTTGCAGCAGTCGGTGTCGAACTCGATGCCATCGCGGCGGTCGTCATTGGGGGGACGCTGCTGACCGGAGGAGCGGGATTCGTGGCGGGAACCTTCATCGGTATCCTGATCCAGGGGCTCATTCAGACCTACATCACCTTCGACGGCACTCTGTCGAGCTGGTGGACCAAGATTCTGATTGGGCTTTTGCTGTTTGCATTCATCCTGATGCAGAAAGCCATCCTGTTCGTTTCCAGTCTGAACAAGAGGTACGCCTGAGGGGAGAGGGATCGCTTGCGCAACAAATTGGACGAGACCCGTAAGACGGGGCGCAGAACCCGGACGAGCCACGCACAGGTGGTCGACGAACTCGGCAAGGAAATCGTCGCCGGCACCTATCCCGTCGGCACCATCCTGCCTGGCGACACCGAGCTGGCGCAGCGCTTCAAGGTGTCCCGTACCGTCTTGCGCGAGACGATGAAGACGCTTGCCGCCAAGGGCATGGTCGTCGCCAAGGCGCGGGTCGGCACGCGTGTGACCGAAAAGAACTTCTGGAACATGTTCGACAGCGAGATCATCGCCTGGCACTTCGATAACGGCGTGACGGAAGAGTTTCTGCTGCAGCTCTACGATATTCGTCTCGCCATCGAACCCTTCGCCGCCGGTCTCGTTGCCGAACGGGCGAATGCCGAGGATATCGAGACGCTGCGCGCGCTGGCGCTCGAGATGGCGGCGAGCGGCCATACCGCCGACAGCCTCGCGCTCGCCGACCTTAACTTTCACCTGGCGCTCGCCGAGGCCTCGCACAATCCCTTCATGCGCACCTTGGGCAGCCTCATCGAAGCGGCCCTCGTCGGCATGTTCCGCATGAGCACGCCGCCATCCGAAAACGGCTTCGCCAATATCGCCGACACCCATATGCGTATCGTTGACGCGATCGTTTCCGGCGACAGCCTTGCTGCGCGCCGCGCCATGGAACTCGTCATCCTGGACGGCCGCCATCATGTGCACGAGGCGTTCGCCGCCCGCGGTTCGGAGACAGTCATCGTGCCGATTTCAGCCGATATCTCACACCTGTAAAGGCTCTGCTCTGTTCCGCGCGTCCCGCGTCTTTTTCCGGGCGCAAAGCACGCCGCAAGACTTTCGATCCACAAAGCGCACTTCCCGAAAATCGATTCCGATTTCAGGAATTATGCAGTATGAGGCAACAAAGCCGCCTCATGGCGCGGATTCGCGGAGCAGATCATGGAACGTACTTGTCTTGCCGTCATCCTTGCCGCCGGTGACAGCACGCGGATGAAATCCTCGAAATCGAAGGTGCTGCATCCGGTCGCCGGACGGCCGATGATCGCCCATGTGGTCGAGGCGGTCGCCTCCGCCGGCATTTCCTCCGCTGCACTCGTCGTCGGCCGCGATGCCGAGGAAGTGGCAAAGGCAGCACACATTGGCGGCGTCGGCATTGAATCCTGCCTGCAGAAGGAGCGCCTCGGCACCGGCCATGCGGTGCTGGCGGCGCGCGAATCGATCGCCAAGGGCTATGACGATATTCTCGTCACCTATGGCGACGTGCCGCTGCAGACCGACGGGCCGTTGAAGGCCGCCCGCCAGGGCCTTGCCGAAGGCAGCGATATCGTCGTCATCGGATTCCACACCGATCGCCCCACAGGCTACGGCCGCCTGCTCGTCAAGGACGGCGAACTCATCGCCATCCGCGAGGAAAAGGACGCGACCGATGCTGAGCGCACGGTGACCTGGTGCAACAGCGGGCTGATGGCGATCAACGGCCGCAAGGCGCTCGATCTGCTCTCGCGCATCGGCAATGCCAATGCCAAGGGTGAATTCTATCTGACCGATCTCGTCGAAATCGCCCGCTCGCTCGGCGGCCGCGTCACCGCCGTCGACGCCCCTGAGATCGAGATGACCGGCTGCAACACCCGGGCTGAGCTTGCCGTCATCGAGCGGTTCTGGCAAGAGCGCCGCCGCCACCAGATGATGCTGGCAGGCGTCACCATGATCGCGCCGGAAACGGTCTTTCTGTCCTACGACACCGTCATCGGCCAGGATGCGCTGATCGAGCCGAACGTGGTCTTCGGCCCCGGCGCTGTGATCGACGGCGGCGCCGTCATCCATGCCTTCTCGCATATAGAAGGCGCCCATGTCAGCCAAGGCGCGACCGTCGGCCCCTTCGCGCGGTTGCGGCCAGGTGCCGATCTCGCCAATGGTTCGAAGGTCGGCAATTTCTGTGAGGTCAAGAACGGCCGGATCGGCGACGGCGCCAAGGTCAACCATCTTACCTATATCGGCGACGCCGTTATCGGCGCCGGCAGCAATATCGGCGCCGGTACGATCACCTGCAATTATGACGGCGTCAACAAGGCCGAGACGGTGATCGGTGAAAACGCCTTCATTGGTTCCAACTCCTCGCTGGTCGCCCCGGTGACGATCGGCGACGGCGCCTATATCGCCTCCGGCAGCGTCATCACCGCCGACGTCCCGGCCGATGCGCTGGCGCTCGGCCGTGCCCGGCAGGAGATCAAGCCCGGTCGGGCCACACTGCTGCGCGAGCGCGCGCTCGCCATCAAGGCCGCGAAGAAGGCTAAAGCCTGAAGCCGCTTTGCGTAACCGGCGGAAATTGAAAGTGACCGCCGAGGTGATTGATAACTAAGCGGGAATCGTTAGGACTGGCCTCGATTGTCGGAGCCTTGTGGGGATATTGCATGTGCGGAATTGTGGGGATCGTCGGAACTCAGCCTGTTGCCGGGCGACTGGTCGATGCGCTGAAGCGTCTCGAATATCGCGGTTATGATTCCGCCGGTGTCGCCACCATCCATGAGGGGGTGATGGATCGCCGCCGCGCCGAGGGCAAGCTGTTCAATCTGGAAAAGCGCCTCGACGCCGAACCGCTGCCAGGCCTGGTCGGCATTGCCCACACGCGGTGGGCAACGCACGGCGTTCCCAATGAAACCAATGCCCATCCGCATTTTGTCGAAGGTGTCGCCGTTGTCCATAACGGCATCATCGAGAATTTCTCCGAACTGCGCGACGAACTGACCGCCGAAGGCGCGGTCTTCGAAACGCAGACCGACACCGAGGTCGTCGCCCAGCTGATGGCGAAATACCTGCGCGAGGGCCTGGAGCCGCGCGCCGCCATGCTGCAGATGCTGAACCGGCTGACCGGCGCCTATGCTCTCGCCGTCATGCTCAAGGCCGATCCTGGTACGATCATGGCCGCCCGTTCCGGCCCGCCGCTTGCCGTCGGTTATGGCCGCGGCGAGATGTTCCTCGGTTCGGATGCGATTGCGCTCTCGCCCTTTACCAACGACATCACCTATTTGGTCGACGGCGACTGCGCCGTCATCACACGCGACAGCGTCGCCGTTATCGACTTCGCCGGAAAGCCGGTCAAGCGCTCTCGCCAGATCTCGCAGGCGACCGCCTATGTCGTCGACAAGGGCAACCACCGCCATTTCATGGAAAAGGAAATCTACGAGCAACCGGAGGTGATCTCCCATGCGCTCAGCCATTACGTCGATTTCGCCGAGAACACGATCGGCGCCAATGCCGCTGCGATCGATTTCAAGGCGGCGACCGGCTTGGCGATCTCGGCCTGCGGCACTGCCTATCTCGCCGGTCTCGTCGGCAAATACTGGTTCGAGCGTTATGCCCGCCTGCCTGTCGAGATCGACGTCGCCTCCGAATTCCGCTATCGCGAAATGCCGCTGTCGCCCTCGCAGGCAGCGCTCTTCATCTCCCAGTCCGGCGAGACCGCCGATACGCTGGCATCGCTGCGCTATTGCCGCGACAACGGCCTGAAGATCGGCGCCGTCGTCAATGTCCGCGAATCGACGATCGCCCGCGAATCCGACGCCGTCTTCCCGATCATGGCCGGCCCCGAAATCGGCGTCGCCTCGACCAAGGCCTTCACCTGCCAACTGGCCGTGTTGGCGTCGCTGGCGATCGGCGCCGGCAAGGCGCGCGGCACCGTGAGCGCCGATGAGGAGAGGGCGCTGGTGCGCCATCTCGCCGAAATGCCGCGCATCATGAGCCGGGTGCTGAACCTCATCCAGCCGCAGATGGAAAGCCTGTCGCGCGAATTGTCGAAATGCAAGGACGTGCTTTATCTCGGCCGAGGCACCAGCTTTCCGCTCGCCATGGAAGGCGCGCTGAAGCTCAAGGAAATTTCCTATATCCATGCCGAAGGCTATGCCGCCGGCGAATTGAAGCACGGGCCGATCGCGCTGATCGATGAGAACATGCCTGTCATCGTCATCGCCCCTTACGATCGCTTCTTCGAAAAGACCATCTCGAACATGCAGGAAGTCGCAGCCCGCGGCGGCCGCATCATCTTCATCACCGACGAGGCCGGTGCGAGCGCCTCGAAACTGCCGACCATGGCGACGATCACCCTGCCTGTGGTCGACGAAATCATCGCACCGATGATCTTCTCGCTGCCGATCCAGCTGCTCGCCTATCACACCGCCGTCTTCATGGGCACGGATGTCGATCAGCCGCGCAATCTGGCGAAATCCGTGACCGTGGAATAAGCCCGCAACGACCTGATCTTCGCGCCGAAACATATTGTGCGACGCCCCGAATTCTGGCAGTTTTACCAGGCGGACAAGGGGGAAGGGCCGGCGTTCCGGCCTGTCCAGGACCGAGATGGAGTTCATCAGGAGAGATGACCGACAACACCCCCAGAATGCCGGTCGCGACCCGGCTGAGGAATAATTTTCTCGCAGGCCTGATTATCTGCGCGCCGATCGCGATTACCATCTGGCTGACCTGGACCTTCATCCACTGGTCCGATAGCTGGGTAAGGCCCTATATTCCGGCGCGCTGGAATCCGGAAAGCTACCTCAATTTCGCCATTCCCGGATTCGGCCTGCTGACCGCCGTCGTGCTGATCACCGTTGTCGGCTTCCTCGGCAAGAACCTCATCGGACAGAGCATCGTTCGTTTCGGCGAATCGGTCGTTCAGCGCATGCCGCTGGTGCGCACCGTCTACAGAAGCGTGAAGCAGATTTTCGAAACCGTGCTGAAGGAACAGGCGAACTCCTTCAAGAAGGTCGGCCTCATCGAATATCCCAGTCCCGGCCTCTGGGCGCTGGTCTTCATCGCCACCGACGCCAAGGGCGAGATCGCGTCGAAGTTCAACGACATGGGTCAGGATATGGTCGCCGTCTTCCTGCCGCCGACGCCGGTGCCGACGGCGGGTTTCCTGGTCTTCGTGCCCCGCGAAAAGATCGTCCTTCTCGACATGAGCCCGGAAGACGCCGCCAAGTTCCTGATCTCGGGCGGACTCGTCGCCCCCGAGCACAAGCCTTCCGAACCGAAGCAGAAGCATCTGCCGCGGCCGAAGCCCGTAGCGGTTTCCAAGGCGGATTGATGCATGTCGCCCAAAAGTGTTTGGCGGTTTTGGGATAACGACATGCATGGAAGGAAGATTAAAGTGCGCCGCGGCGCGCTTTATCCAGCTCTCAAGAACCGGATCGCCTCGTCGCGACGGAAGAGATAGAGCAGGGTGCGGATCGCCGTTCCTCTGTCGCCGGTGAGCTCCGGATCGCGCTCGATCAGATAGGCGGCATCCTTGCGGGCGATTTCCAGGAGGTCGGCATGCGCCTCGAGGCTGGCGATGCGGAAGCCCGGCGTGCCGGACTGGCGCGTGCCGAGCAGCTCGCCTTCACCGCGCAATTTCAAGTCTTCCTCGGCGATGCGAAAACCGTCTTCGGTCTCGCGCATGATCGAAAGCCTGGCATGGCCGGTTTCGCCGAGCGGGCCCTTGTAGAGCAGGATGCAGGTCGAAGCCTCGTCGCCGCGCCCCACGCGGCCGCGCAACTGGTGCAATTGCGCCAGGCCGAAGCGTTCGGCATGTTCGATCACCATGATCGTCGCATCCGGCACGTCGACGCCGACCTCGACGACGGTGGTGGCGACCAGAAGCCGGGTCTCGCCGTTCTTGAACGCCATCATCGCCGAATCTTTTTCCGGCCCGCTCATCCGGCCATGGATGAGGCCGATATCGGGGCCGAGCGTGGCAACAAGTGTTGCATGCCGCTCCTCGGCCGACATCAGGTCGAGCTCCTGGGATTCCTCGACCAGCGGGCAGATCCAGTAGGCTTTCTTGCCCTCGGCAAGGGCACCCTGTAGCCGCCCGACGATTTCGCCTGTCCTTTCCATCGGCACGGTGATCGTCTGGATCGGCTTGCGGCCGGCCGGCTTCTCAGTGAGCTTGGAGACGTCCATGTCACCGAAAGCGGCAAGCACCAGCGTGCGCGGGATCGGTGTCGCCGTCATCACCAGCATGTGCGGCGAGATGCCCTTGGCAGTCAATCTCAAGCGCTGATGCACGCCGAAACGGTGCTGCTCGTCGACGACGGCCAGCATCAGCTTGGCGTAAGCGACGCTGTCCTGGAACAGCGCATGCGTGCCGATGACGATCTGTGCGGCGCCCGAGGCAATGCGTTCGAGGATCTCCTCCCGTTCGCGCCCCTTGGTGCGGCCGGTCAGGACCTCGATGCCGAGGCCGGCGGAGGCAGCGAATTTCGAGATCGTCGCGTGGTGCTGCCGCGCCAGAATTTCGGTCGGCGCCATCAGCACGGCCTGGCCGCCGCTTTCGATCACCGCCGCCATCGCCATCAGCGCCACCAGCGTCTTGCCGGAACCGACATCACCTTGCAGCAGCCGCAGCATGCGCTCGGCGCCTGCCATGTCCTTCAAAACCTCGGCGATCGCCACGTTCTGGCTAGATGTGAGCGAGAAGGGCAGGGACTTCAGGATCTTGGCGCTGACTTTGCCCGTCGCCTGCACCGGCTGGCCCGCCACCTTGCGCAGCCTCTGGCGCACCAGGCTCAGCGACAGCTGGCCGGCGAGAAACTCGTCATAAGCAAGCCGCCGTCGTGCGGGGGCCTGCGGATCGATATCGGCGGGGTCGCGCGGCTCGTGCAGCATGTGGAAACTGTCGCGGATCGACGGCAGGCCTTGCTTCTGCGCCAGCGCCGGGTCGATCCATTCCGGCAGCTCGGGAAAACGCGGCAGGGCGGCATCGATGATCTTGCGCAATGTCTTCGGCGAGAGCCCTGCCGTGAGCGGATAGATCGGCTCGACCAGCGGCAGGTTCTCCGCCTCGTCAGCCCTGACGATGTAGTCCGGATGCACCATCGAGGCGCGGCCGTTGAACCAGTCGACCTTGCCGCTGACCGTCACCTCGGCATCGACAGGCAGCTGTTTTTCCAGCCAGGCTGCCTGGCCGCGGAAGAAGACCAGCGTCAATTCGCCGGTCTCGTCATGCAGAAAGACCCGGTAGGGCACATTGCTCTTGCCACGCTGCGGCACCTGGTGGCGATCGACGCGGGCGGTGATCGTGACGATCGCGCCCTGCGGCGCGCGGGCGATCCCCGGCTGATTGCGCCGGTCGATCAGCGAAAAGGGCGCATGGAAGAGGAGGTCGATGACCCGACAATCCTCCGCCGTCTCGCGCCCGAGCAGCTTGATCAGCAGCTCGGCGATCTTCGGGCCGACGCCAGGAAGGCCCGAAATGGGAGAAAACAAAGGATCGAGAATGGCGGGGCGCATGCGGCCAAAATGCGATGAACAATGCGGCCTTGGCAAGGCTGACAAGCCGCTTTCCAGGGTCTATAGAGGCGCATCAACAGGAAGGTAATGCCATGACAGGTGTCACGCTCACGAGTGCCGGTCTCGACCCGCGCCGCCGCCGGATCCTTTTCCGCTGCTGGCATCGCGGCATCCGCGAGATGGATCTGGTCTTCGGCCAGTTCGCCGAAGCCGAGATCGCGACGCTTTCGGAAGCCGAGCTCGACGAGTTCGAGACGATCATGGCTGAGGAAGACAATGACCTAGTCCGCTGGATCATGGGAACATGGCCTGTTCCCGAGCGTTTCCAGACACCGATCTTTGCCCGCCTTGCCGCCTATACGCCCGATTTCGACAAGCCCCTCAGGACGCCGGAATGATCCCTAGTTTTGATGCCAAGAAGCTTGCGGCCATTGCCGAGCCGCTGACGATCGGCAATGTGCCTGTCGGCCTCGAACCGCTGCTGCTGGCCGAACTCGCCCGGGCGGGAGAGCCGGTTGCCTATGTCATATCAGACGGCCACCGCATGGCCGATCTCGAGCAGATGCTGGGCTTCGTCGCCCCCGATATTCCGGTTCTCACCCTGCCGGCTTGGGACTGTCTGCCCTATGACCGCGTTTCGCCGAGCGCCGATACCTCGGCCCGCCGGCTTGCCGCACTCGGTGGCCTCATCGCCCATCGGAAGAAGCCGCATGCGGCGATCGTGCTCGTCACCGCCAATGCCATGCTGCAGAAGGTGGCGCCCCAGGATGTGATCGAAAGTCTGAGCTTTTCGGCCCGTCCCGGCAATCAGTTGCGCATGGACGATCTTGCCGGGCGCCTGGAGCGCAACGGCTTCGACCGCGTCGCAACCGTTCGCGAGGTCGGCGAATATGCCGTGCGCGGCGGCATTCTCGACGTCTTCGTGCCGGGTTCTGAAGAACCGGTCCGCCTCGATTTCTTCGGCGATACGCTGGAATCGATCCGCAGCTTCGATCCGGCCAGCCAGCGCACGACCGGCCAGGTGCGCTCCCTCGATCTCAATCCGATGAGCGAGGTGACGCTGACGCCGGATACGATCAGCCGCTTTCGCAAGAATTATCTCTCGGCTTTCGGCGCGACGACGCGAGACGACGCGCTCTATCTCGCCGTCTCCGAAGGCCGCCGTTATCCGGGCATGGAGCACTGGCTGCCGCTCTTCTACGAGAAGCTCGATACCGTCTTCGATTATCTCAGCGGCTTCCGTGTCGTCACTGACAACACGGTGCGTGAGGCAGCCGAGGAGCGCTCCAAGCTGGTTTTCGATTATTACGACGCCCGGCTGAATTCCGCTCAGCCGGCCAAGGGCCAGATGGCGCAGGGCACGCCGTACAAGCCGGTGACGCCGGGCCAGCTTTATCTCGACAGCAAGCTTTTCGCCAAAACCCTCGACGCGCTCGGCGCGATCCGCATCAGCCCCTTCAACGAAATCGAAGGCGAGGCGCGCCGCGTCGTCAATATCGAGGCCCGCCAAGGCCAGCGCTGGGCTCGCTCGAATGCCGAAGGCGGCGGCGATGCCGAGCGCATCAACATTTTCGACGTCGTCGTCAAACATATTGCCGACCGCCGCGCTGCCGGCGCGAAGGTGCTGGTCACCGCCTGGACTGAAGGCTCGCTGGAGCGCCTGCTGCAGGTGCTGAACGAACACGGCCTGGAAAAGGTCAAGCCGATCGAGGCGCTGAAGGATCTCGGTTCGCTGGCGAAAGGCGAGGCGGCCGCCGCGGTGCTCAATCTCGAATCCGGATTCGAGGCGGGCGATCTCGTCGTCATCGGCGAGCAGGATATTCTCGGCGACCGCATGGTGCGGCGCTCCAAGCGCCGCAAGCGCGCCGCCGATTTCATCGCCGAGGTTGCCGGCCTCGACGAGGGCTCGATCGTCGTCCACGCCGAACACGGTATCGGCCGCTTCATCGGGCTGAAGACCATCGAGGCCGCGGGCGCGCCGCATGCCTGCCTCGAACTGCAATATGCCGACGAGGCGAAACTCTTCCTGCCGGTCGAAAACATCGATCTTCTCTCGCGATACGGTGGCGAGGGTACCGAGGCGCAGCTCGACAAGCTCGGCGGCGGCGCCTGGCAGATGCGCAAGGCCAAGCTGAAGAAGCGCCTGCTCGACATGGCCGATGCGCTGATCCGCATCGCCGCCGAGCGGCTGACGCGCCACGCGCCTGTTCTGACGACGCCGGACGGCCTCTACGACGAATTTGCCGCCCGCTTCCCCTATGATGAGACCGAGGACCAGGACAACGCCATCGACGCCGTCCGCTCCGATCTCGGCGCCGGCCGGCCGATGGACCGTCTCGTCTGCGGCGACGTCGGCTTCGGCAAGACGGAAGTGGCGTTGCGCGCCGCCTTCGTCGCCGCGATGAACGGCGTCCAGGTTGCCATCGTCGTGCCGACGACACTACTCTCCCGCCAGCATTTCAAGACCTTTTCCGAGCGGTTCCGCGGCCTGCCGGTGCGCATCCAGCAGGCCTCACGCCTGGTTGGTGCCAAGGAGCTGGCGCTGACCAAGAAGGAAGTCGCCGAAGGCAAGACCGATATCGTCGTCGGCACGCATGCGCTGCTCGGCGCCGGCATCAAATTCGCCAATCTCGGCCTGCTCGTCATCGATGAGGAGCAGCATTTCGGCGTCAAGCACAAGGAGCGGCTGAAGGAGCTGAAGAGCGACGTGCATGTGCTGACACTGTCGGCGACGCCGATCCCGCGCACACTGCAGCTGGCCATGACCGGGGTGCGCGAATTGTCGCTGATCACCACACCGCCGGTCGACCGCATGGCGGTGCGCACCTTCATCTCGCCCTTCGACAGCCTGGTCATCCGCGAGACGCTGATGCGCGAGCACTATCGCGGCGGCCAGAGCTTCTATGTCTGCCCGCGGCTGGCCGATCTCGCCGATGTGCATGCCTTCCTGCAGTCCGACGTGCCGGAGCTGAAGGTCGCCGTCGCCCACGGCCAAATGCCGGCCGGCGAACTCGAAGACATCATGAACGCCTTCTATGAAGGCCGCTACGACGTGCTGTTGTCCACAACCATCGTCGAATCCGGCCTCGACGTGCCGACAGCCAACACGCTGATCGTCCACCGTGCCGATATGTTCGGTCTTGCCCAGCTCTATCAGCTGCGCGGCCGCGTCGGCCGCTCGAAGGTGCGCGCTTTCGCGCTCTTTACCCTGCCTGTGAATAAGGTGCTGACGGCGACGGCAGACCGGCGGCTGAAAGTGCTGCAGTCGTTGGATACACTCGGTGCTGGTTTCCAGCTCGCCAGCCACGATCTCGATATCCGCGGCGCCGGCAACCTGCTCGGCGAGGAGCAGTCCGGCCACATCAAGGAGGTCGGCTTCGAACTCTACCAGCAGATGCTGGAAGAGGCGGTCGCCGAGGTCAAGGGTGTCGACGAGATCCACGACACCGGCTGGTCGCCGCAAATCTCCGTCGGCACGACCGTGATGATCCCTGAGGGCTACGTCCCCGACCTGCATCTGCGCATGGCGCTTTACCGCCGCCTCGGCGAAATCACCGAACTCAAGGAAATCGACGGCTTCGGCGCCGAGATGATCGACCGTTTCGGCCCGATGCCGATCGAGGTCCAGCATCTCCTGAAGATCGTTTACATCAAGTCCCTCTGCCGCACCGCCAATGTCGAAAAGCTCGATGCCGGCCCGAAGGGCGTCGTCGTGCAGTTCCGCAACAAGGAATTCCCCAACCCGGCCAACCTTGTCGGCTATATCGGCAAGCAGGGCGCCATGGCGAAGATCCGCCCCGACCACAGCCTGTTCCTGACTCGCGACCTGCCGACCCCGGAAAAGCGCTTGCAGGGCGCTGCTGTTATCATGACGCAGCTGGCCGAGATGGCGAAATAAACAAAGGGAGACTGAGATGGCGACATACGGCGCGACGATCGCCTGGCAGCGCAACGGCGAGACCTTCACCGACAATCGCTACAGCCGTGCCCATCGCTGGACCTTCGACGGCGGCATTGAGCTGCGTGCATCCTCGTCGGCCCACGTCGTTCCGCTGCCTTATTCGGCCGAGGACGCCGTCGATCCGGAGGAGGCGTTCGTCGCCTCGCTCTCCAGCTGCCACATGCTCTGGTTCCTGTCGATCGCCGCAAAACGGCGCTTCTGCGTCGACAGCTACACCGACGCCGCCGAGGGCGTCATGGAAAAGAATGGCGAAGGCCGCCTTGCCATGACCGTGGTGACGTTGAAGCCGCATGTCGTCTTCAGCGGCGAGAGACAGCCCTCGTTAAGCGAACTCGAAAACCTGCACCATCACGCCCACGATGAATGTTTCATCGCCAATTCGGTGACGACTGAGGTGCGTTGCGTTCCGGTTCTGGGGTAAAGCGGGACCATTTCAGGCCATGCCGCCGGTCAGTTGAGTCCCGATCGCGCCTCGGCCTTTGCCTTGGCGATATCGCGCAGCGCATTCGCCAGCACATCGGGTGTCTGCGCGCCGCTGACGGCATATTGCTGGTCGAAGATGAAGAACGGCACGCCGTTGACGCCCATCTCCTGCGCCGCCTTGATCTCGGCGACGATCAAATCGCGATCGGCATCGGAGGCAAGCAGCGAGGCGATGACCGAGCGGTCGAGGCCGGCCTTTTCCGCGATGTCGAGCAGCACCGCGTGGTCGCCGACATTGCGGCCATCCTCGAAATTCGCCTTGAACAGGGCGTCAACCACCTTGTCCTGCTTCTCGCGTCCTTCGATCATCGCCCAGTGGATCAGCCGATGCGCATCGAGCGTGTTCGGGCCGATATTGATCGCCTCGAAATCGAAGGCGATTCCGACCTCGCGGCCCAAATCGGTCAGCATCTTGTGTGCCTGCGCCACGCGCTCCTCGCCGCCAAGCTTCTCAGCCAGCGCCTTCTTTTGGTCGACGCCCTCTTTGGGATAGTCGGGATTGAGCCGATACGGCCGCCAGTTGATGTCGACGCCGATTTCGTCCTGCACCTCGGCGATGGCGAGTTCCAGCCGCGCCTTGCCGAGATAGCACCAGGGGCAGACGACATCCGAGACGACGTCGATGGTGATACGCTCCATGATGATTTTCCTTATTTTGTGCGTCTCCGAAGGGAGACATAAAGGCCGGGTGGTTCGGCTGCATCTACTGCGCGCTTGTATCCCACCATACAGGCAGCTGATAGCCATTGAGCGGCACGCTGTCGGGACGGCCGATGCGCTTGCTATGGGCCACCCATTGCTGGTCGATATGGTAGAGCGGCAGCACGTAGTGGCCGGAAAGTAGCAGCCGATCGTAGGAGCGCACCGCCGCGGTGAAATCCTCAGCCGAGCGCGCCCTGAGCAGGTGGTCGATCAGCGTGTCGATGTCGGGATCATTGGCGCCGGCAAAGCTGTCCGTACCCTCGCGCGTGCGCGCAGCCGAAGACCAGCGGCCGAGCTGTTCGTTTCCGGGCGACAGCGACGAGGTGTAGGACTTCATGATCATATCGTAGTCGAAACTGTTCGTTCGGCTCTGATACTGCGAATCGTCGACGGTGCGGATCGAAGCGGCGATGCCGATTGTCTGCAGCGAACGCTGATAGGCGATGGCGAGTTTCTCCTGATCGGCATTCTGCGTCATGATCTCGAAGGCGAGCTGGCGGCCGGAGGCATCCAGCATTTTGCCGCCCTGGATCGTATAACCGCCCTGTTTCAACAACCCGACGGCTTGCTTCAGCACATCGCGGTCGCGGCCGGAACCGTCGGTGACCGGCAGCTTGTAGGTGCCATCGAGGATCGCGGGTGCGATTTTGTCCTTGATCGGTCCGAGCAGCGCGAGCTCGGCCGCATTGGCGGAAACGCCGAAACTCGAAAGCTCGGAATTCTGCCAGAAACTCTGCGTGCGTTTATAGGCGCCGGAATAAAGATTCTTGTTTGCCCATTCGAAATCGAACACCAGCGACAGGCCCTCGCGCACCTTGGGATCGGCAAATATCTGCCGGCGCGTGTTGAACACGAAGCCGAGCATGCCGCTCGGAAGTTTCGGCGTGAATACGTCCTTGACGACGGCGCCAGAAGTGACCGCGGGGAAATTATAGGCGTTGGCCCAATGGCCGGGATTGCCGTCGGGATAGACGTCGACATCGCCCTTCTTGAAGGCCTCGAACAGCGTCGTGTCCTGCAGGAAATACTGGACGGTGATCTGATCGTAATTGTCGGTGCCGACCTTGGAGGGAATGTCCTTGCCCCAGTAATTCGGGTCGCGCTCATAGGTGATGCTCTCACCTGGTTTGACCGTCTTCACCTTGTAGGGACCGGAGCCCACCGGCGGTGTCAGCGACGAACGGTCGAAGGTTTCCGGATCGATCGCATGTTTCGGCAGCACCGGGAAAAGACCGAAAATCAGTGGCGTCTCGCGGTCGGCCTTGTCATTGAAGGTGAATCGCACGCTGTTTTCGCCGACCTTTTCCATCTTGGCGACGACGTTGAGGCGGTTGGCGAAGGGCACGCGGCCCTTGTCGCGCATCAGTTCAAAGGTGAACATCACGTCCTCAGGCGTCACCGGCTGGCCATCGGCCCATTTCGCCTTCGGATTGAGGTTGAACTGGATGAAACTCCTGTCCTCGTCCCATTCCACAGTCTCGGCCAGCAGGCCGTAGAGCGTGAAAGGCTCGTCCCTGGAGCGCTGCATCAGCGATTCGTAGACGAGATTGCCATATTCCGGATCCCACATGCCACGCGCCGTCGTGCGCATGCTTTTCAGGATGAACGGGTTAAGGCTGTCGAACGTGCCGACGACGCCATAGGTGATCTTGCCGCCCTTCTTCACGTCGGGATTGACGTAAGGGAAGTGTTTGTAATCAGCCGGCAAGGCCGGTTCGCCATGCATCGCGATGCCATGCAGCGGCTCGGCGGCAACAGCGCCGCACAGCAGCGAGAGGACGAAGGGGACGACGATCCGGAGCATTCGGCAATCCTTGCGGCCACGAAAACGGGCATGATTCACCGCGGAGATTATCATGGGGTCGAGCGATTCCAACACGAAGCGGCGATTTCTTTGGTATCGCGACGAAATGCTCCTCAAATGGCCAAAGAAAAGCTGGATATCTTGAACGCTGCGATGTAACAGGTGAACCCGAAGTTTCGGGGTCATGCATTTGCCTTATTTTTTTAAGAGGTGGGTGCCGAACGACCCGAGGTTGGGGCGGCAAGTCGCTGTCTCGAACGGATATCAGGAGACGGAATTCGTTATGATGTTCAAGTCTGAAAAGAAAATGCGGGCAGCGCTGTCCGTTCTGGCAGTGATGTTCGGCGCCGCTTCGGCTCCGATCTCCTCCTTCGCACAGGATGCTGCGGCACAGGCTCCGGCCGAGGGCCAGGCGCAGGCCGCCGGCGCGCCCAAGCTCGGCTGGTACAAGACCTGCAGCAAGCAGGAAGACAACGACATCTGTGTTGTCCAGAACTTGATTCTCGCCAATGGCGGCCAGCTTGTCACGGCCGTTGGCCTGATCTCGGTCTCCGGCAAGATCAACCGTAAGCTCCTGCAGGTGTCTGTTCCCACGGCACGCCTGATCCCCCCGGGCATCATCATGCAGATCGACGGCGGCAAGGGCCAGAAGCTCGACTACGCCGTCTGCCTCCCGGATAAGTGCACGGCTGAAATTCCGCTGACCGACGCGATGATCGCCAGCCTCAAGAAGGGCAGCGACGTGATCTTCACGTCAATCAACTTCCGCCGCGCCCCGAACCCGATCAAGATTTCGCTCGAAGGCTTCACCGGCGCTTATGACGGCGAACCGGTTTCCGAATCGAAGCTCGCTGAAAGCCAGCGCAGCTTGCAGGAAGGCATGCAGAAGAAGGCCGAGGAGGCCCGCAAGAAGCTGGAAGACGCCCAGAAGGCTGCCAAGGCGCAGTAATCCTGCCGCCGCCATATCGAATAGAAACCCGGCTTCGTGCCGGGTTTTTTTGTGTCAAAAGAAAAGGCCTCGCTGGGAGAGGCGAGGCCTTGTTGTTTGATCGGCGCCTTTGATTTAGTGGGCGAAGCTCATCTTGGGTTTGAACTGCCCTGACGGGGCCTGATCGAAAATCTGGTAGATCTGTGGGTTGCGAAGCGGCGTGCCGCTTTCGTCGTTCATCAGGTTCTGCTCGGAGACATAAGCGACATATTCGCTTTCGTCATTTTCGGCGAGCAGGTGATAGAAGGGCTGGTCTCTGCTCGGGCGCACCTCGGCCGGAATGGAATTCCACCATTCCTCCGTATTCGCGAACTCCGGATCAACGTCGAAGATGACGCCGCGAAACGGGAAAACCTTGTGCCGGACCACTTCGCCGATACTGAACTTTGCTACTCTTTCTTTCATGGTACGACTTCCTTTCATCACCAAATCTGGTGATTGGTGCCGCGCAAATCAAGATTTTTGCGCAAGCGCGTCACATGAACGTCATATCCTCCAGCTGGCGTCCATGACCCTGGGAGGGGAAAGCCCCGGCAGTCCGGGGCTTTCCGTGTTCAGGCCGATCAGGCCGAATAGTACATGTCGTATTCGACAGGATGCGGCGTCATTTCGAAACGCATCACCTCTGCCATCTTCAGTTCGACGAAGGCATCGATCTGGTCGTCGTCGAACACGCCGCCGGCCGTCAGGAACTTGCGGTCCTTGTCGAGACTTTCGAGGGCTTCACGCAACGAGCCGCAGACGGTCGGAATCTTCTTCAATTCCTTCGGCGGCAGGTCGTAGAGATCCTTGTCCATGGCCTTGCCGGGATGGATCTTGTTCTTGATGCCGTCGAGGCCGGCCATCAGCATGGCGGCGAAGGCGAGATAGGGGTTGGCGGTCGGATCCGGGAAACGGACTTCGACGCGCTTGGCCTTCGGGTTGGTGCCGAACGGAATGCGGCAGGAGGCTGAGCGGTTGCGGGCCGAATAGGCAAGCAGAACCGGTGCCTCATAGCCCGGGACGAGACGCTTGTAGGAGTTCGTCGACGGATTGGTGAAGGCGTTGATCGCCTTGGCATGCTTGATGATGCCGCCGATGTAGTAGAGGCAGCTCTCGGAAAGACCGGCATATTCGTCGCCGGCAAAGGTCGGCTTGCCGCCCTTCCAGATCGACTGGTGCACGTGCATGCCCGAGCCGTTGTCGCCGAAGATCGGCTTCGGCATGAAGGTCGCCGTCTTACCATAGGCATTGGCCACCTGGTGCACGACGTATTTGTAGATCTGCATCTTGTCGGCGTTGCGCACCAGCGTGTCGAACTTGATACCGAGTTCGTGCTGGGCGGCGGCGACTTCATGGTGATGCTTTTCGACGACGACGCCCATTTCGGATAGAACGGTCAGCATTTCCGAACGCATGTCCTGGGCGCTGTCAACAGGCGGAACCGGGAAATAGCCGCCCTTGACGCGCGGGCGATGGCCGAGGTTGCCGGTTTCGTAATCGGTGTCGTCATTCGACGGAAGTTCGGTCGAATCGAGCTTGAAGCCGGTATTGTAAGGATCGGCCTTATATTTGACGTCGTCGAAGACGAAGAATTCGGCCTCCGGGCCGACGAAGATCGTATCGCCGATGCCCGATGCCTTGAGATAGGCTTCGGCCTTCTTGGCGGTGCCGCGCGGATCGCGGTTATAAGCTTCGCCGGATACCGGATCGAGAATATCGCAGACGATGACCATGGTCGACTGAGCGAAGAACGGGTCCATATGCACCGTCTCGGTATCGGGCATCAGCACCATGTCAGACTCGTTGATGGCCTTCCAGCCGCCGATCGAGGAGCCGTCGAACATCACGCCGTCAGCGAACATGTCCTCGTCGACGCAGACAACGTCCATCGTCACATGCTGCAGCTTGCCCTTCGGGTCGGTGAAGCGCAGATCGACGAACTTTACGTCGTTCTCCTTGATCTGCTTCAGAATTTCGCTTGCGGTCGCCATTAAATACCTTCCTCCGATTTACGATGACAATACATGGCTGCGCTGACCGTATCGAACTTTGCGCGCTTGGCAAAGTGGGTCAGATGGCGTCGATGCCGGTCTCGCCGGTGCGGATACGGATAACCTCTTCGACGTTGGAGACGAAGATTTTTCCGTCGCCGATGCGGCCTGTCTGCGCCGCCTTGCGGATCGCGTCGATGACGGCTTCCGCGTTCTCATCGGCCAGCACCACTTCGACTTTCACCTTCGGCAGGAAATCGACGACGTATTCTGCTCCGCGGTAAAGTTCCGTGTGACCCTTCTGACGGCCGAAGCCCTTGGCTTCCGTGACCGTGATACCTTGCAGGCCGACTTCCTGAAGAGCTTCCTTCACTTCGTCCAGCTTGAAAGGCTTAATGATCGCTTCGATCTTTTTCATGAGAAAATGTCTCTCCGCTTCTCCCGTTATGGCAGGAATTTTCCCGCTCGCCGGATATGATGCAGATATCGTGCCAGTTTGAAATCCGTCTTGTTAAAAAAATCCACGGATTTTGCCGAAACCGCCGCATTTGCCGAGAGTCTGATGTCGATTTGGTGACAAAACAGTCGCGAAACTCCACCCTTCGATCAAAATCATATCGAAAATCCGAAAAAACTCATGTTTAAGGAGTCCTGCAAGTGCGTCCGTGCAAGATGAAAAGATAGGCAAATGCACAAAATTGGTTCCTTTCTTTATCATTTCAGGCGGTTGTTTTTTAGGCGTTTTTCGATTGAATAGGCCGATGAGCCACCAACTGTCCGACCTTCTTCTCACTCCTGCCGAGATGGCCGCCGTCGACACCGCTGCAGCCGCATCCGGTATCGATTCTTTTGGCCTGATGGAAAGGGCAGGTGCGGCGGTTGCGGCTGCAGCCCTGCGCCTTCATCCCGGAGCCTTGCGCTTCGTCGTGCTCTGCGGGCCGGGCAACAATGGTGGCGACGCCTATGTCGCCGCACGACATCTGCAGGAGGGCGGGGCTCCAATGGCGCTCTTCCATCTTGGTGATCCCTCCAGGCTGAAGGGCGATGCGGCCCGCGCGAAAGCCGGATGCGCGTTGCGGGGCGAACCGCTCCACCTCTATAGTCCCAAAAGCGGCGACGTCGTTATAGACGGCCTGTTCGGTGCGGGGCTTAGCCGAGAGGTGCCGGCCGATGCCCGCACTGTGATCGAGCGGATTGCCGAGGCCGGTCTCCCCGTGCTTGCCATCGACCTGCCCTCCGGCCTGGACGGCCGTACCGGCCGGGTGCTGGGAGCCGCCTTCCGGGCCAGCAACACCATCACCTTCATGACCCGCAAACCCGGCCATCTGCTGATGCCGGGCAGGGAGCTGTGCGGTGAGTTGGAGGTCTTCGACATCGGCATTCCCGCCCGCATCATTAGGGCCGAGGCGAGCGGCGTCATCGCCGAGAACAGGCCGGATGCCTGGAAGGGTGTGCTGCCCACCGAGCAGCTGGAAACCCACAAATACAAGCGCGGCCATCTGGTCGTCTTCTCAGGCGAGGCCGATAAGACGGGCGCCGCGCGCATGTCGGCGATCTCGGGCCTGAAGGCGGGGGCCGGCTTGGTGACGATCGCGGCCCCTCATGCGGCGATAGCCGCCAATGCTGCGCATCTCACCGCCGTCATGCTGCATGCGATCGATGATGCGGCCGATCTCGAAGGCTGGCTCACCGACAAGCGGCTGCAGACCTTCGTTCTCGGCCCTGGTTTCGGCATCGGCGCCAGGGCGCGCGCCTTCGTCTCGGCGCTCGCCGAACGCCGGCTGGTGCTTGATGCCGACGGCATCTCCTCGTTCAAGGACGATCCGCAACAGCTTTTCGAACTTTTCGGCGGTGAGCCGCGCCTGGTGCTGACGCCGCATGAGGGCGAATTTTCGCGGCTCTTTCCCGATATCGGCGGCGACGATGCGCTGGGGAAGGTGGACAAGGCCTTAGCCGCAGCCCGCCGCGCCAACGCCGCGATCGTCTATAAAGGCGCCGATACCGTCATCGCCGCGCCGGACGGCCGCGCGCTGATCAATACCAATGCACCTGCCTGGCTTGCCACCGCCGGCTCCGGCGACGTGCTCGCCGGCATCATCGGCGGATTGCTCGCCCAGGGCCTGCCGGCCTTCGAGGCCGCGGCCGCCGGCGTCTGGCTGCATGGAGAGGCCGCCCACCGTGCCGGCAAGGGGCTGACGGCGGAAGACCTCGCGGCTCACGTCTTGCCACTTTAGCCCGGTCGGCGCATAGCCACTCCGAGCTCCGGGCTGGCTTACTTCGCCAGCAGTTTCTGCAGGGCCATCGCTCCATGCGGCGCATTGACCTTGCCCTCATGGATCATGAAGGCGAAAACGTCGCGCGGCTCGGCCTTGACCTTGCGATCCCCGTCGATCAGCGGCAGATCGTCAGGAACCTTGCCTTCGGCCCAGGTCTCGAGCCGGTCCGCCCAGGCCTTCAGGTCCTTGTCGGGGTAGCAGGTTGCAATATCGTCCGATCCTTTCTGCAGCCTGGCATAGACGAAATCGGCCGTGACGTCGGCGATCATCGGATATTCGAAATGTTCGGCGCAGACAGGCGCCACGCCGTATTTGGCAAGCAGCGCCACGAACTCCGGCACCTTGAAGGAATCATGGCGTACCTCGACCACGTGGCGAAGCGCCAGCCCATCCTGCTTTTCCGGCAGCAGCTTCAGGAAGGCCTCGAAATCGTCCGGATCGAATTTCTTCGTCGGCGCGAACTGCCAGAGCAGCGGTCCGAGATGATCGCCAAGCTCGCTGATTCCGGATGACAGGAAGCGTTGCATCGATTCACCGGCTTCGGCCAGCACTCGCCGATTGGTGACGAACCGGGTCGCCTTCAGTGAAAAGATGAAACCGTCGGGCACGTCGGCTGCCCATTTGGCAAAGACCGCCGGCTTCTGGGTGCTGTAATAGGTGCCGTTGACCTCGATGACATTCAGCTGGCGGCTGGCATAGTTCAACTCGTCCTTCTGTTTCAGGTCATCGGGAAAGAAATGCCCGCGCCAGGGCTCGAAGGTCCAGCCGCCGATGCCGGTGCGGATAGTGCCGGATTTCGTCATGTCGTCCTCCCCATTCGCAGCCGCTCAGGCTGCGTTGATCTGTTTCGCCATGTCAACGAGGGTCCATCCTGGCCGAGAAGGGTTCGGCCGGCGACCCGTTTCCTGAAACCCGAAGGCGCTATAAAGCGCGATATTCCGCTCCATGAGCGCATTCGTATAAAGCCGGATCTGCGGCTGCGCCCATTCGCGCGCTTTGGCTTCTAGCCAATGGAGTATCGCCAACCCATGCCCGCCACCCTGAAAGGTCGGTGACACCGCGATGCTGAACAGCAAGAGGTGATCCGAATGCCGCTCGACGACCACCAGGCCGGCCGTTTCGCCGCCGACCTCGCGCAGCCAGACCTCGCCGCGTTCGATTCGCGGCGTATAGTCTTCCGTCACCGGGATCGGCGGAGCGCCGAAGAGCTCGGTATACGGCCGATAGGCGGCTGCCGTCAGCGTCGCGACCCTTTCCAGATCATCGGGCGACGCCGGCCTCATCGTCATTCCGCCGCAACCGCCTTCTTCGCCGGCCGCCGTTCCAGCAATTCCTTGAGGAACTGCCCGGTGTAGGAGCGCTTTTCCTTGACGATCGCCTCGGGCGTGCCGAAAGCCACGATCTCGCCGCCGCCATCGCCGCCCTCGGGGCCGAAATCGAGCACCCAGTCGGCCGTCTTGATCACCTCGAGATTGTGCTCGATTACCACAACAGAATTGCCCTGGTTGACCAGTTCGTGCAGCATTTCGAGCAGCTTGGCGACGTCGTGGAAATGCAGGCCGGTCGTCGGTTCGTCTAGAATGTAGAGCGTGCGTCCCGTCGAGCGCTTCGACAATTCCTTAGCGAGCTTGACGCGTTGCGCCTCGCCGCCGGAAAGCGTGTTCGCCTGCTGGCCGACCTTGATGTAACCGAGGCCGACATCCTTCAGCGCCTGCAGCTTGTCGCGCACTGCCGGCACCGCCGCGAAGAAATCGACGCCTTCCTCTACCGTCATGTCGAGTACGTCGGCGATCGACTTCTGCTTGAAAGTGACGTCGAGCGTCTCGCGATTGTATCGTTTTCCGTGGCAGACGTCGCAGGTGACGTAGACATCGGGCAGGAAGTGCATTTCGATCTTGATGACGCCGTCGCCCTGGCAGGCCTCGCAGCGTCCGCCCTTGACGTTGAAGGAGAAGCGGCCCGGCTGGTAGCCGCGTGCTTTTGCTTCCGGCAGGCCGGCGAACCAGTCGCGGATCGGCGTGAAGGCGCCGGTATAGGTCGCCGGGTTCGAGCGCGGCGTGCGGCCGATCGGCGACTGATCGATATCGATCACCTTGTCGATATGCTCGAAGCCGTCGATGCGGTCGTGGTCGGCGGGGTTTTCGCGTGCGCCCATGACGCGGCGTGCTGCCGATTTATAGAGCGTCTCGATCAGGAAGGTGGATTTGCCGCCGCCGGAAACCCCGGTCACTGCCGTGAACACCCCGAGCGGGATTGCCGCCGTGACGTTCTTCAGATTGTTGCCGCGCGCCCCGACTACCTTGATCTCGCGGCCCTTTTTCTGCTTGCGGCGCTCGTGGGGTACGGGAACGCCGAGTTCGCCGGACAGATATTTGCCGGTCAGCGACTTCGGATTATCCATGATGTCCTGCGGCGTGCCGTGGGCGATGACCTGGCCGCCGTGAATGCCGGCGGCCGGGCCGATATCGACGACGTCGTCGGCCGTCATGATCGCGTCCTCGTCATGTTCGACGACGATGACGGTGTTGCCGATGTCGCGCAGGTGCTTCAGCGTGTCGAGCAGCCGGGCATTGTCGCGCTGATGCAGGCCGATCGACGGCTCGTCGAGCACGTAGAGGACACCCGTCAGCCCCGAGCCGATCTGCGAGGCCAACCGGATACGCTGGCTTTCGCCGCCCGACAGCGTGCCGGAATTGCGCGACAGGCTCAGATATTCCAGGCCGACATCGTTGAGGAAGCGCAGCCGGTCGCGGATTTCCTTGAGGATGCGCACGGCGATTTCGTTCTGCTTGGCGTTGAAGCTTGCCGGCAGTGTCTCGAACCAGTCGCGGGCGACGCGGATCGACATACCGGTCACTTCGCCGATATGCAGCGTGTCGATCTTCACCGCCAGGGCCTCTGGCTTCAGGCGGAAGCCGTTGCAGGACGGGCAGGGGGCCGCCGACATGAAGCGCTCGATGTCTTCGCGCGCCCAGGCGGAATCGGTCTCCTTCCAGCGGCGCTCGAGATTGGTGATGATGCCCTCGAAATTCTTCTGCGTCGTATAGGAGCGGGCGCCATCGGCATAATGGAATTCGATCTTGTCCTCAGTGCCGTTGAGAATGACGTCTTTGGCCTCGTCGGAAAGATCGTTCCAGCGGGTGCCGAGCTTGAAGCCGTAATGTTTGCCGAGCGCCTCCAGCGTCTGGTTGTAATAGGGTGAGGTCGACTTGGCCCAAGGGGCGATCGCGCCGTCACGCAGCGTCCGTTCGGGCTCGGGCACGATCAGATCCGGATCGATCTTCTGCTGGGCGCCGAGGCCGTCGCAGGTCGGGCAGGCGCCGAAGGGATTGTTGAACGAGAACAGCCTGGGCTCGATCTCGGGAATGGTGAAGCCGGAAACCGGGCAGGCAAATTTCTCCGAAAACAGCACGCGCTCATGCGTCTCGTTCAGCGACTTGTTGGCCGAGCCGCCGGCCGAGGTCTCTTCCGGCGGCAGCGGCTTGTCGGCAAATTCGGCAACTGCCAGCCCGTCAGCGAGCTTCAGGCAGGTCTCCAGGCTGTCGGCCAGGCGGGCGGAGACATCCGAACGCACGACGATACGGTCGACCACCACGTCGATGTCGTGCTTATATTTCTTGTCGAGTACCGGCGCCTCAGCGATCTCGTAGAACTGCCCGTCGACCTTGACGCGCTGGAAGCCCTTCTTCATCAGCTCCGCCAGTTCCTTCTTGTATTCGCCCTTGCGCCCGCGCACGAGCGGCGCAAGAATATAAAGACGGGTGCCCTCACCGAAATCGAGGATGCGGTCGACCATCTGGCTGACGGTCTGGCTCTCGATCGGCAGGCCGGTCGCCGGCGAATAGGGAACGCCGACGCGGGCAAAGAGAAGGCGCATATAGTCGTAAATCTCGGTGACGGTGCCGACCGTCGAGCGCGGGTTGCGCGAGGTGGTCTTCTGCTCGATCGAGATCGCCGGCGACAGCCCGTCGATCTGGTCGACGTCGGGCTTCTGCATCATTTCGAGGAACTGCCGGGCATAGGCCGACAGGCTCTCGACATAACGGCGCTGGCCCTCGGCATAGATCGTGTCGAAGGCAAGCGAGGACTTGCCGGAGCCCGAAAGCCCGGTCATGACGATCAGCTTGTTGCGCGGCAGATCGAGATCGATGCCCTTGAGATTGTGCTCGCGCGCGCCGCGGATGGAGATCGTCTTCAGTTCGCTCATCGTCTCAGCTTGGTCCTTTGGGATAACAGCCCTTATTTAGTGATGCCGACCGGCGAGTCGAGGCTGAATGTCCGCAACACCGAAGGTTTTCGATTCTGTTGACACGATCATAAGGATAAACTAGAACAAATAAAGAACAAAATTCCTGATGGATGCATGCGGCGTTCTGATGGATAAACATGTGGATTAAATGCCGCCCATGCGCATCGGCGGTCCGTGATGGTTTAAGGTGCGCCGATCGATTGAAACGCCGCCGGGCAGGGCGGCAGGCAGGGTGAAAAGCATGGCTGGTAGCGTAAACAAGGTAATTCTGATTGGAAACGTCGGTGCGGACCCCGAAATCCGCCGCACGCAGGATGGCCGGCCGATCGCCAATCTCCGTATCGCGACCTCGGAGACCTGGCGTGACCGCAATTCCGGCGAGCGCCGTGAAAAGACCGAATGGCACACGGTCGTCGTCTTCAACGAAGGCCTTTGCAAGGTCGTCGAGCAATATGTGAAGAAGGGCGCCAAGCTCTATATCGAAGGCCAGCTGCAGACCCGCAAATGGCAGGACCAGCAGGGCCAGGACCGCTACTCGACGGAAGTGGTGCTGCAGGGCTTCGGTTCGACCCTGACCATGCTCGACGGCCGCGGCGAAGGCGGCGGTGCAAGCTCCGGCGGCGGCCGAGGCAGCAGCAACAATGATTATGGCGATGACTACGGCGCCCCGGCTCCCTCTTCATCGCCGAGCCGCGGCGGTGGCGGCGGTAATTTCTCGCGCGATCTCGACGACGACATCCCGTTCTGATCAACCGCTTTCCCGGCTCTGTAGACTATCCGAGAGCATGATGCCTTTGATGGCGTCATGCTTTTTTTCTTTGGTTTGCACCGTTCAGTGCGGTGTCGCGCTGATCAGATTGAGCGCCGCCTTTGCGCCGTCGACGACGAATTGCACCGCTAGGGCGGCGAGGATGACGCCGAGGAGCCGCGTCAGGATCGCCCGGCCGGTGACGCCGAGGAAGCGGTCGAGCCTTTCGGCAATCAGCAGCATGAGGAAGGTCAGCAGCAGATTGGCGGCGATGACGGCGATGAACTGGGCTTTTTCGACGGAGGTCGGCAGCGTGCCGGCAAGCAGGATCGTCGCCGAGATCGCGCCCGGGCCGGCGATCAGCGGCAAGGCGAGGGGAAAAACGGCGATATTTTCGATATGATCCTTGGTGACGGCAGCTTCGGTGGCCTTCTCCTTGCGCTCCTGCCGCCGCTCGAACACCATCTCGAAGGCGATCCAGAAGAGCAGCAGCCCGCCGGCGATGCGGAAGGCGCCGATCGAGATCCCGAGCACGCCGAGCACGCTCGCGCCGAACAGCGCGAAGACGGCAAGGATGATGAAGGCGATGGTCGAGCCGCGCAGCGCCACCTGCGTGCGCTGGGCGCGGCTCATGCCGGTCGTCAGCCCCAGGAAGATCGGTGCGAGCCCCGGCGGATCGATGGTGACGATGAGCGTCGTGAAGGCGTTGATCAATTGGTCGGCGCTTGCCATCGTCCCTCGAAAACCCCATATAGCCGCATGGTTTTTATGCGTGGTTTTTGTGATTGTGAAGCGGCGATTCCGATTTGGCAAATATCCCGCGGCGGCCCGCGGCGGATTTGTCCGGTGCGGCCGCGCTACTTGCATGTTTTACCCTCTTTAAGCCGCAAAAGCCTGTTCAAAACGCCCCGTGAAATTGGCGCGGGAACAGGCTTTCCGCTATAAATCTTCAAGTGATTCTAGAAGAGATCGTGATCTGTTTTGACTGAGCAAACACCCCCCGGCGGCGGGAAGCTCCCGCCAGGCATCGAGCCCATTTCCATCATGGAGGAAATGCAGCGGTCGTATCTCGATTACGCCATGAGCGTCATCGTCAGCCGCGCGCTGCCCGACGTGCGCGACGGCCTGAAGCCCGTGCACCGGCGCATCCTTTACGGCATGTCTGAGCTCGGCATCGACTGGAACAAGAAATACGTCAAATGCGCCCGCGTCACCGGTGACGTGATGGGTAAATACCATCCGCATGGCAATTCGGCGATCTACGATGCGCTGGCCCGCATGGCCCAGCCCTGGTCGCTGCGTCTGCCGCTGATCGATGGCCAGGGCAATTTCGGCTCGGTCGACGGTGATCCGCCGGCGGCTGAACGTTACACCGAATGCCGCCTCGAAAAGGCAGCCCATTCGCTGCTCGACGATCTCGACAAGGAAACCGTCGATTTCCGCGACAACTACGACGGCACGCTTTCCGAGCCGGTCGTGGTGCCCGCCAAGTTCCCGAACCTGCTCGTCAACGGCGCCGGCGGCATCGCCGTCGGCATGGCGACCAATATTCCGCCGCATAACCTGTCGGAAGTCATCGACGGCTGTATCGCGCTGATCAACGATCCGGCTATCGAACTGCCGGACCTGATGCAGATCATTCCCGGCCCCGACTTCCCGACGGGTGCGAAGATCCTCGGCCGTGCCGGCATTCGCTCGGCCTATGAGACCGGCCGCGGTTCGGTCATCATGCGTGGTGTCGCGGCCATCGAGCCGATGCGCGGCGACCGCGAGCAGATCATCATCACCGAGATCCCCTACCAGGTGAACAAGGCGACGATGATCGAGAAGATGGCCGAGCTGGTGCGCGACAAGCGCATCGAAGGCATCTCCGACCTGCGCGACGAATCCGACCGTCAGGGGTATCGCGTCGTCGTCGAATTGAAGCGCGACGCCAATGCCGAGGTCATCCTCAACCAGCTTTATCGCTATACGCCGCTGCAGACGTCCTTCGGCTGCAACATGGTGGCGCTGAACGGCGGCAAGCCTGAGCAGCTGACCCTGCTCGACATGCTGCGCGCCTTCGTCTCCTTCCGCGAGGAAGTCGTTAGCCGGAGAACGAAATTTCTGCTGCGCAAGGCGCGAGATCGCGCCCATGTGTTGGTCGGTCTCGCCATTGCCGTCGCCAATATCGATGAAGTCATCCGCGTCATCCGTCAGGCGCCCGATCCGCAGTCGGCCCGCGAAGAACTGATGACCCGCCGTTGGCCGGCCGAAGATGTCGAAAGCCTGATCCGTCTGATCGACGATCCGCGCCATCGCATCAACGAGGACCTGACCTACAACCTGTCCGAAGAGCAGGCCCGCGCCATCCTCGAACTGCGCCTTGCCCGTCTGACGGCCCTTGGCCGCGACGAAATCGGCGACGAACTCAACAAGATCGGCGAGGAAATCAAGGATTACCTCGATATTCTCTCCTCGCGCGTCCGCATCCAGAGCATCGTCAAGGATGAGCTCACTGCCGTGCGTGACGAATTCGGCACGCCGCGCCGCACCGAGATCGTCGATGGCGGCCTCGAAATGGACGACGAGGATCTGATTGCCCGCGAGGACATGGTCGTCACCGTCTCGCATCTCGGCTATATCAAGCGCGTGCCGCTGACCACCTATCGCGCCCAGCGCCGCGGCGGCAAGGGCCGCTCCGGTATGACCACTCGCGACGAGGATTTCGTTAGCCGGCTATTCGTGGTCAACACCCACACTCCGGTCCTGTTCTTCTCCTCGCGCGGCATCGTCTACAAGGAAAAGGTCTGGCGCCTGCCGATCGGCACGCCGACCTCGCGCGGCAAGGCACTGATCAACATGCTGCCGCTCGCCCCCGGCGAGCGCATCACCACCATTCTACCCTTGCCCGAGGACGAGGAGAGCTGGGACAATCTCGACGTCATGTTCTCGACGACGCGCGGTACGGTTCGCCGTAACAAGCTGTCGGACTTCGTCCAGGTCAACCGCAACGGCAAGATCGCCATGAAGCTCGAGGAGGAGGGCGACGAAATCCTCTCCGTCGAGACCTGCACGGAAAATGACGACGTGCTGCTGACGACGGCGCTCGGCCAGTGCATCCGCTTCTCGGTCGACGACGTCCGCGTCTTTGCCGGCCGCAATTCGATCGGCGTGCGCGGCATCAGCCTTGCCGGCGGCGACCGCATCATCTCGATGACCATCGTCCGCCATGTCAACGCCGAGCCGTGGGAGCGCGCCGCCTATCTGAAGCGCGCCGCCAACGACCGCCGCCTGACGACAGGTGAGGCCGAGGAGATCGCGCTGGTCGGCGAGGAAGTCACCGAAGAGGGACAGCTCTCCGACGAGCGTTATGAGGAGCTGAAGCAGCTCGAGCAATTCGTGCTCACCGTCTCCGAAAAGGGCTTCGGCAAGCGTTCGTCGTCCTACGATTTCCGCATCTCCGGCCGCGGCGGCAAGGGCATCCGCGCCACCGACACGTCGAAGACAGGCGAGATCGGTGAACTGGTCGCGGCCTTCCCCGTCGATGATGGCGACCAGATCATGCTGGTTTCCGATGGCGGCCAGCTGATCCGCGTGCCGGTCGGCGGCATCCGCATCGCAAGCCGTGCCACCAAGGGCGTCACCATCTTCTCGACGGCCAAGGACGAGAAGGTCGTCTCTGTCGAACGCATCAGCGAGCCGGAGGAGGATGAGACGGAGGAGGCTGTCGAGGTCGCCGAAGGCGCCGCCACCACCGAGGAAGCGGCTGCCGGCGAGGCGCCGACTGCCGATGGTGACCCGGCCGGGCCGGCTGAGGACTGATCAAGTAAAAAGGGCGGCTTCGGGCCGCCCTCTTCTTTTTAACCCGCGCTCGTCCTTACCGGCCCAAAGAAAAAGCCGGACGCTGGGTGCATCCGGCTTTGAATGGCCTTGGCAGCGGAAGGGGTGCCGCTCAAGGTGGGGAAGGAGTTGGGATAAGAGGAATGTCAGAATGCGCTATGTTTTTCGTTCAGCGCCTTTACCTCTTCACCTTCGCGCCGAAGCGCAGATATTGTCGAGGCTACAGACACTATGAACATGACGCTGATAAGGGCGGTGAGCACTGTCAAGATCGTGAACATAGGCATTCCTTTCCTGGGGAGTTGCGTTCTCGCCCCTCAGTACTGGCCCAGTACGGCCGTCCGGGCCGAAGCATAGGGACCATAAACCTTGGACGTATCAACCTTCTGATCATAGAGAGCGACAGTTGCGGTCAGCATGCCCGTGACCATTACCATCCAGAGCACGTTAATCATCGTAATCTTGCCGGGCATCTTTAGTCCTTCCTGCCGCGATAATCGCATCTATGTATCGGTTGAATGAACGCATCCGTTTTAAAATGGTTCCGCCGGATGTTGACGGGGTGTTTACCAATGCGGATCTGAAGCCTCCTTGAATGTCTCGTTCATCTGGCGTTCAGATTCGAACGTCGTTTTTTGCGCGCAGCCGGCCCTGGGCCCGCACGATCGCGGCATGCTCGGCAAGCTCCGGCCGCACCCAGCTCACTTCGTAGCGATCGGCGAAATAGCCATAGGCTATCTCGGCGGCAAGCGAGGAAACGACGGCAAGTGCAACAAGCACGATCAGCATGGAATTGGTCTTTCGGGAGGCGCCGGACGCCGGAATGGCATCAGCTGCGTTGATGATCTGAGTTAAGCAGATCCTGTCTGAAACCGCCTTGAACGGGCCGTTCATCCACCGTTCAACCGTCCGGGATGATTGGCCAAATCACTTGCGGCAAGCCGGCATCCGTGACAAAAGGCGTCAAACCAACGGTCGGGCCAGATGACGACAGCTTTTTATCCCGGGTCTTTCGACCCGATCACCAATGGGCATGTGGATGTTCTGGTCCAGGCACTGAACGTCGCCGAAAAGGTGATCGTCGCGATCGGTATCCACCCCGGCAAAGCGCCGCTCTTTTCCTTCGAAGAGAGAGCCGAGCTGATCCGCCTTTCGCTGGCGGAAGCGCTGCCCGGCAAGACCGGCGACATCGACGTCGTCGCTTTCGACAATCTGGTCGTCGACGCCGCCCGCGCCCATGGCGCCACGCTTTTGATCCGCGGTCTCCGCGACGGCACCGATCTTGATTACGAAATGCAGATGGCCGGCATGAACAGGACGATGGCGCCCGATATCCAGACCATCTTTTTGCCGGCGGGAACGGCCTCGCGGCCCATTACGGCCACATTGGTCCGCCAGATCGCCGCCATGGGCGGCGATGTCAGCGCCTTCGTGCCGGCCGCCGTCTTGCAAGCCCTCTCATCCAAGCGCCCAGACTGATAAATACGAAGTCTGGCAAGCGCAAAGACCAGGCGAAACCCGCCGCAACGGAGCCCATATGAAACTCTTTTATCTCGCATTTGCCGGCGTGTTGTATCTCGCCTCCTTCGCGGGGGACGCCTTCGCCCAGTCGACCGATCATTATCTCACCATCCAGTTGAAGAACGGCCCCGTCGTCATCCAGCTGATGCCTGAGGTAGCGCCGAAGCATGTCGCCCAGATCGAGGCGCTGGCCAAGAAGGGTGAATACGACAACGTCGCCTTCCACCGCGTCATCGACGGCTTCATGGCCCAGACCGGCGACGTCAAATACGGCAATATGGAAAAGGGTTTCGATGCCAGCCTCGCCGGCACCGGCTCCTCCGACATGCCGGATATTCCGGCTGAGTTCTCCAAGACCCCGTTCGTGCGCGGCACGGTCGGCATGGCCCGCTCGCAGGATCCGAATTCCGCCAATTCGCAGTTCTTCATCATGTTCGCCGACGGCTCCTTCCTCAACGGCCAGTACACCGTTGTCGGCAAGGTCGTGTCCGGCATGGAAAATGTCGACAAGATCAAGCGCGGCGAAGGCCAGAACGGCGAAGTCAAAAGTCCCGACCGGATGATCAAGGTCACCCTGGGCAAGAAGTAAGTTACGAGAGAAACAAGAGGAGAAGACAATGGCCGAGATCAAGGATCCCGAAAACACCATCATTCTGGAAACCACCAAGGGCAAGGTTGTCATTCAGCTTCTGCCGCAGGTCGCCCCGGAGCATGTCGCCCGCATCAAGGAACTCGCCCGCGAAAAGGCCTATGACGGCGTCGTTTTCCACCGCGTCATCCAGGATTTCATGGCGCAGACGGGCGATGTCGAATTCGGCAAGAAGGGCTCGGAAACCTTCAATCCCGGCCGCGCCGGCATGGGCGGCTCCTCCAAGCCGGATCTGAAGGCTGAATTCTCCGCGACCACCCATACGCGCGGCACCTGCTCGATGGCCCGTTCGCAGAACCCGAACTCCGCCAATTCGCAGTTCTTCATCTGCTTCACCGACGCGCCCTGGCTGAACAAGCAGTATTCCGTCTGGGGCCAGGTCATCGAAGGCATGGACAACGTCGACAAGATCAAGCGCGGCGAGCCGGTTTCCGATCCGGACTCGATCGTGTCGATGCGGGTTGCCGCCGACGTCTGATTGTGATTTCTGCTGAAACCCGCTCTTGCGCGTTAACCGCGTGGGGGCGGGTTTCGCTTTGTCTGAAAGTGCCGTTATGCGCGTAGACCTTTTCGATTTCGATCTGCCGGATGAACGCATCGCGTTGCGGCCCGCCGAGCCCCGCGACAGCGCCCGTCTGCTCGTCGTCAACCCCCATGCTGAAACCGTGCTCTCCGATCATCGGGTCGGCGATCTGCCGTCCTTTCTGCGGCCGGGCGATGCGCTGGTCTTCAATGACACCAAGGTCATTCCCGCCCAGCTGGAAGGCATCCGCCATCGCGAGGGTGCGGGCGGCCAGCAGGTGTCGGCAACGCTGCATATGCGCATCGGCCCCAGCCGCTGGAAGGCCTTTGCAAAACCCGGCAAGCGCATCAAGGAGGGCGACCGCATCGCCTTCGGTCATAGCGGCGAAAGCTGCTTTCTTGGCGCGCTCGATGCCACCGTCGAGGAAAAGGGCGAGGCCGGCGAAGTGACGCTCGCCTTCGATCTCGCAGGCCCGGCGCTCGACGAGGCAATCGCCGCCGTCGGCCATATTCCGCTACCGCCCTATATCGCCGCCAAGCGCCCCGATGACGAGCGGGACCGCGCTGACTACCAGACGATCTACGCCCGCGAGGAGGGCGCCGTCGCGGCCCCCACCGCCGGCCTGCATTTCACGCCTGCGCTGTTCGAAGCGCTCGACAGAGCCGGCATCGAACGCCATTTCGTCACGCTGCATGTCGGCGCCGGCACCTTCCTGCCCGTGAAGGCTGACGACACCGTCGATCACAAGATGCACCTTGAAAGCGGCACTGTCAGCCCTGAGACTGCCGCGCAACTGAATGCCGTCAAGGCAAGGGGCGGGCGCATCGTCTGCGTCGGCACGACCTCGCTGCGGCTGATCGAAAGTGCTGCGGAAGAAAGCGGCGAGATCCGCGGCTGGAGCGGCGCCACCGGCATCTTTATCACGCCCGGCTATCGCTTCAAGGCTGTGGACATGCTGATGACCAATTTCCACCTGCCGCGCTCGACACTGTTCATGCTGGTCTCGGCCTTTTCAGGCTTCGAAACCATGCATGCGGCCTATGAACACGCCATTTCGACAGGCTACCGCTTCTACTCCTACGGAGACGCGAGCCTTCTTTTCCGGAAAGACAAATGACAGAAAACTTCCAATTTACGTTGAAGAAGACTGATGCCGGCGCGCGCCTCGGCGAAATTTCCATGCCGCGCGGCACCATCCGCACGCCGGCCTTCATGCCGGTGGGCACCGTCGGCACCGTCAAGGCGATGTATCTCGACCAGGTGCGCGAGACCGGCGCCGACATCATCCTCGGCAATACCTATCATCTGATGCTGCGCCCCAGTGCCGAGCGCGTCGCCCGCCTCGGCGGCCTGCACAAGCTGATCCGCTGGGAACACCCGATCCTGACGGATTCCGGCGGTTTTCAGGTCATGTCGCTCTCCGGCCTGCGCAAGCTCGACGAGCAGGGCGTCACCTTCAAGTCGCATGTCGACGGTAGTCTGCACCATATGTCGCCGGAGCGCTCCATCGAGATCCAGGGGCTGCTCGGCTCCGATATCCAGATGCAGCTCGACGAATGCGTGGCGCTGCCGGCCGAGCCGAAGGAGATCGAGCGCGCCATGGAAATGTCGCTGCGCTGGGCCGAGCGCTGCCGGGTCGCTTTCGGCGAGCAGCCTGGAAAAGCGATGTTCGGCATCGTCCAGGGCGGCGACATCCCGGCGCTGCGTATCCGCTCGGCAGAGGCGCTGAGTCAGCTCGACCTCAAGGGTTATGCGGTCGGCGGCCTTGCTGTCGGCGAACCGCAGGACGTCATGCTGCAGATGCTGGAAACGACGCTGCCGGTGCTGCCGCTGGAAAAGCCGCGCTACCTCATGGGCGTCGGCACGCCTGACGATATGCTGAAATCGGTCGCCCGCGGCATCGACATGTTCGACTGCGTCATGCCGACCCGTTCCGGCCGCCACGGCCTGGCCTTTACCCGCCGCGGCAAGGTCAATATCCGCAATGCCCGCCATGCCGAGGACATGCGCCCGCTTGACGACCAGTCGAACTGCCCGGCCTCGCGCGATTATTCACGCGCCTATCTGCACCATCTCGTCCGCTCCAACGAAGCACTCGGCGGCATGCTGCTCTCCTGGCACAATCTGGCCTACTACCAGGAACTGATGCAGGGCATCCGCAAGGCAATCGCCGAAGGCCGCTTCGCCGATTTCATGGCGGAGACGATGGAGGAATGGGCGAGAGGCGACCTCGAACCGGTGTAAGGCTACGTCACCCCCGCCTGGCTTTCCGAGGTAACCTTGGACACCGGACTTGGTGCAACCATCATTCTGAGCTTTTTGCGCACCGGCTCGTCGAAGCGAATGGCGACGACGCTGGCCACAATGAAAATCGCTATCACGACGACCATACCGGCCGCAGGGGAGGCCGGGAGGTCAAAGCCTCTTTGCCGCAGTAAATGCAGTAACTCGAAGATAGGCGCATGCAGGATATAAATCGGATAGGAAACTATCCCCAGCCAGCGGAATACCAGCTCGACAAGGCCGGTCTGCCTCGTGCGCATTGCGATCCAGACAATGGCTGGGAAAATCACCAAGCACATGAAAAGATCAAAATAGGGAAAACCGTAGAATGTGCTCGCGGGTATATTCGTGATCACAATCAGGCAACCACAGAGGAAAATGCCGATGGTGTTGCCTCTATTGAATGCATTCGGCAGCCGAACCTCGTACAACCTGTAAAGGCAGATCCCGAGCGAGAACGAGAACAAAATTCTCGAGAAGCCAAATCCGAAGTAGCCCGCCTGATGGCCAATGTCGAAATTGCCTCCAAGGGCTCCGTACAAGGTGATACCCGCTGTCCCGAGGGCGATGGCGAGCAAGATTCTGGACGAAAGTCGCACCAGAAGAATGGAGAACAGCACTCCAGCCCAGAGTTCGAAGAAGAGCGACCAACTCGGCCCGTTTAACGGAAAGGCGCCGCCCGTGCCTGCGTTTGGAATGAATAGAATCGCCCGCAGCAGAAGGCCGGCCAGGGTAAGGTAATCGAAGCCGAATTGAATTGAATAGCTGACAAGGCCAACAGGAAGAGAAAGCAGGTAAACAGGATAAAGCCGAATGATCCGCTGCAGCAAAAATCTGGCAGGCGAAATCTGTTCCGTTGCCAGTTGCTTTTCGTATGAATTTGCCAGAACCACACCGCTCAAAAGAAAGAAGAAGTCGACGGCAAGGTAACTTATATTCGCCCGGATCGGACCAAGCGTGCCAGCGGTATGCAACAACATGACCATGATAGCCGCGATTCCTCGCAATGCCTCAAGAGCCGTGAAAAATCGCTTGCCAGTCTTCAACCTGCCAATCCTCCGCTGGCGGATTTTTACTCCAGCACGATTTCAAAATAGTTAGTGGAACGGATCCAGGGGCTGGGCATTGTTTCATCCAGCCAAGAATAGCGCGTCAGATGCCCTTGCTGTCGGCATCCGGCATGATCTGCACGCCGTTGATCCTGTAGCTGCCGTCCGGCTGGCGGGTGATCTGGTAGATCGCCGTCCAATCCTTGCCGTCGCGGCCGGAGATCAGCACCTCGTGATAGATCAGCGCGCCGTTGTCGATCGAGCGGCTGCGGCCGAAGGCGTAGTTGCCGGGATGATAGACCGGCTCGTAGCTCTTCTTCACCATGGCGAAGAAAAGGTTCTTGTCGGGATACATCGCCCTGATGCCAGGAGCGGCGAAGGAATAGGCGGTTTCGGCGTCGTCCTTGAGGAAGGCTTTGATCTGTTCTTCGATCATCGTCCGCGTCGTGTCGATGGGGTCTTCGGCGCGAGCCGAGACTGTGGAGAAGAGGGACGCGGCACACAGAATGACAACTGCGAAGAAGGCGCGCATGGGGAATCTCCCGCTCTATCGGAGAATGATCCCCGATAGAGCAGAAGTGTAGGCGATTTTTTACTTAAGAAAAGCGGACTTTACGACCAGCGGCGGAAGAGGGCGCTGGCATTGACTCCGCCGAAGCCGAAACCGTTGGTGATGGCGTAGTCCATCGTCAGCGGCCGCGCCATCTTGCCGACGATATCGATCCCATCGGCGACGGCATCGGCGTGATCCAGGTTGCGGGTCGGCGGCGCGATCTGATCGCGTAGCGCCAGGATGGTGAAGATCGCCTCCAGCCCGCCGGCAGCACCCAGCAGATGGCCGGTCGCCGATTTCGTCGCGCTGACGGCAATGCCGCCATCCCGGCCGAAGACCGTGGCGATCGCCGCGATCTCGCCTTTGTCGCCGACCGGTGTCGAGGTCGCATGCGCGTTCAGATGCTTGACCTCGGACGCCGGGATCTTCGCCTGCCGGAGCGCTGCTTCGATCGCCCGGCGCGCGCCGTCGCCGTCTTCGGGACCTGAGGTCATGTGGTAGGCGTCCGCTGCCGTGCCGTAGCCGACGAGTTCGGCAAGCGGCGTCGCGCCGCGAGCAAGTGCATGCTTCAGCGTTTCGATCACCAGGATGCCGGCGCCTTCGCCCATGACGAAGCCGTCGCGCAACGTGTCGAAGGGCCGCGACGCCAGCTCCGGCGTTTCGTTGAAGCCGGTGGAAAGGGCACGCGCCGCGGCAAAACCGCCAAGGCTCACCTTGTCGATGCAGGCTTCGGCGCCGCCGCAGATCGCCACATCCGCTTCGCCGGAACGGATCAGCCGCGCCGCATCGCCGATCGCCTGGACGCTGGCCGCGCACGCCGTCACCGGCGCGCCGAGCGGGCCCTTGAAGCCGTAGCGGATGCTGACCTGGCCGGCGGCGAGGTTGACGAGGAAGGAGGGCACGGTGAAGGGAGACAGTCGCCGCACGCCGCGCGCCTCACCGATCCGGACTGCCTCGGCGATGGCAGGAAAGCCGCCGACGCCCGAGGCGATGATCGTTGCCGTGCGTTCGCGCGCGCCTTCGTCGGTTGGCATCCATCCGGCCTGCTTCACCGCTTCCTCCGCCGCCGCCATGGCGAACTGGATGAAGCGGTCCATCTTCTTTTGGTCCTTGGGCGTGATGTAACGGTCGGGATCGAAACCGGCCTCCGCATCCTCTGTGGTATCAGGAACGATGCCGCCGACCTTGGCCGGCAGCTCGCCGACGATATCGTCCGAAAGCAGCCTCAGCCCCGACCTGCCGTCAAGAAGGCGCCTCCAGGCGAGCTCGACGCCTGTGCCGAGCGGCGAGACAAGTCCCATGCCGGTGACAACGATGCGATCCATTATATTTTCCTCTCTATGCGTCGATGCCGAGATACCAGGCGCGCATGCGGGCGATCCGCTCGTGCACCGCGTCGTCGGCTGCGGGGCCTGCAAGCAGGCTGGTGTTTTCGGGAGTCACTTCTTCGCCGGTCCGTGCGTCGACCAGCACCGCCTCGCGCTCTTTTCCGGAGGCGGCGTCGCCGAGCAGAAAGGCAAGATCTTCTTCGGGAATGTGCCGGCTTCCCCAGGAAAACAGCGTCATCAGCACCGGAAAGAAATCGAGGCCCTTGTCTGTCAGCCGATATTCGTAGCGGGCAGGGCGCTGATGATAGAGCCGCCGTTCGAACAGCCCCTGATCCGTCAGGTGTTTCAGCCGCCGCGTCAGGATGTTCGGCGCCACCCCGAGGCTCTTCTGGAAATCGTCGAAGCGCGACAGCCCCTGAAAGGCATCGCGCAGGATGAGGATGCTCCACCAGTCGCCGACGCTGTCGAGCGCGCGCGCTGCCGGGCATTTGAATTGGCTGAAGCTCGTCCGTTGCATAGGGATGTCACTATAGCAGTGACTATCATCATGCAAGTAACTAATGGAGGTGACAGCTGTCAGCGAGGATCGCGCTTCCTGCGCGGGCGAACTTCAAATTCGACGAGCAGCGACTTGAGTTCGATCTCGCGAACGCGTCGTGCCGCTTCATCGGGGCTGACCCATTCCAAAATGCGCTGGCCTTGCTCCTTGAAGTCGTTGGTGATCTCGACGACTTCAACCTGAAACAAATCGACGATGCAGGGAGCTACGTCGCCATCGTCGAGGTCCTTCAGATAGGTGTAGCGGCCGACCGGTTTCTTCCTCACCGTCCCGCGCACGCCTGCTTCCTCCCAGGCTTCGATCGCTGCCGCTTCAAACGGCTTCTTCCCTTTCATCGGCCACCCTTTCGGAATGACCCAGCGCGCGCTCTCGCGCGATGTGATCACGAGGATTTCGATTCCCGCTCCGTCATTGGCGTAGCGGAAGCAAATCGCGCCGTATTGTTGGCGGAATGCCCCCGAAAACAGCTTGGCAGGAACGGCGGCGAGCTGCCGCAGCAATGGCTGAGACTTGTCTGGTCGAGGCTTGCTGCGTTTTTTCGGAGTCTTCATGGCAATTGGGGATTGTTGAATTTGCTGATTCTTCACCCGCCTGAGCGTGTTCATGGCAGATTATGATAATCAGTTGTAGGCGCAACCATCCGCCGTTGTCAGCCGTGCGCTCGCCGCCACGCAGCCTGCTTTATAGTGCGGTTCTATTACCGTCGCGCAGATTGTGAATCGCCAACAATTCCGGATATGCGGAAACATTGCTGGCCAGGACGGGATGCCCCTTGAACAAATCTTCGCCCTCGGTCGGGAAGGGCAGGTACCGGCCGCCGGCTTCTTTCACAAGGCAATAACCCGCCATGCAGTCCCAAGCCCGCATGTGAGGTTCATAATAGCCGACGAGACGCCCTGCAGCCACATAGGCAAGCATCAGCGCTCCGGAGCCGTTCCGAATAAACGTGCCGCCGCTGGCGAGCAACGCAGTTATGATGGAGCCGACAACCTCCGGAGCGACGTGCGTATTGCAGCCAATGCCCGTCATGGCGTTCTGTATCGTGCGGGAGGGATCGAGCAAAAGCGTCTCGCCATTCAAGCTCGCGCCGAGGCCAAGGGCTGCGGCATAAAGCTCATTCGCGCAAGGCGCTTGGATCACGCCGACGATCGGGACGCCTTGGTAGAGGACAGCGACCGAAACGCACCAGGTGGGCATGCCATTGACGAAGGGCGCCGTGCCGTCGATCGGATCGACAACCCAGGTATAGCCGGAACGTCCCGCTTGATGGCCAAACTCCTCGCCGAGGAAACCGTCCTCGGGAATTGCTTTTGCAACCCGCTCGCGCAGAAAGGTCTCGACGTTCCGATCCGCGATCGACACGACGTCCTGAAGATCGCGCTTTGTCTCGATCACAAGAGTCTCTCGCTTGTTGAAATAATCGAGCGCCAAAGCGCCAGCCTCCTCAGCAAGGGATTTGGCCAGGGCGAAGCGCCGTTCCAGGTCGGTGTCATGCATAGTCATGTTGCTATCCTTTATTCGCATTTCAAAAATTTCAGGCATTGATCAGCGCAATGCCGCGGTTCTCGAACCCGAGTGTGACATCGCTCGCAGGCGACAGGTTTCTTTCAACGGCATGGTCGATGATAAAAAGCGTTCCGACATCAGTTTCGATCTCATATTCGACATGTCCGCCAAGATAGGCACTATGGAGCACGCGTCCCGCCAGACCCTCGTGGCCGGCTGCCGCTATGGAGATCGATCCGGGCCTGACGGCGAGTTTTGCCATGCCGAGCTTTGCGCTGCGGCTTGGCAAACGATAATCCACGCCGGCCACGCGGATAAGCGCCTCCGTCCCTTCGAGGCCGATCACCTCGCAGGGAATGACATTGGCCTCGCCCATGAAATCGGCGATGAAGGACGATGCCGGCGCTTCATAGAGCTCACGCGGCGTCCCGGACTGGGCAATCTCACCATCCTTCATGACGATGATGCGGTCGGACACCGCCAGAGCCTCATCCTGGTCATGGGTGACATAAACGGCGGTGAAGCCGAGCCGTTGCTGCAGTTCGCGGATTTCCGTGCGCACCCGGCGGCGCAGGCGTGCATCGAGGTTGGAGAGCGGTTCGTCGAGCAGCAGCACCTGCGGCTCGAGCACGAGCGCGCGGGCAACTGCGACGCGTTGCTGCTGGCCCCCGGAAAGCTCGGCCGGCAGGCGATGGCCCATGCCCGCGAGGCCGACGAGCTTTAATCCTTCCTCCGCCTTTTCCCGCGCTTCCTTCTTGCCGAGGCCCGACGACTGCAGACCGTAAGCGACATTATCGAGCGAAGTCATATGCGGAAACAGGGCATAGGACTGAAACACCATCGAGACATCGCGCTCATTGGCGGGCAGCATGGTAACGTCGGCGCCGCCGATCAGAATACGCCCGGATGTCGGATGCTCGAGCCCGGCCAGCATACGCAGCGTGGTGGTTTTGCCGCAGCCGGATGGGCCGAGCAAGGTCACCAGTGTGCCCGCCTCGATGGAGAGGGAAAGGTCCGGAATGGCCGTGAATGCACCGAAAGACTTGCGGACATTCTGGAAGGTGACGGAACCGGGTTTGACGGTGATCATGCGGTTTTCTCCTGACCGAGAGGAACAGAGGGAGCTGAGCTGGTGCCGACGACGCGATTTTCGCGGCGTAGGCAGCGCTCGCCGACGACGAGCTGGAAGCCGGCGATGACAATGCTCATCACCACGATCAGCATGGATGAATAGGCGATCGCCACGCCGTACTCCCCATTCTCGACGAGGCCGACGATATAGGACGTGGCCATGTTGTATTCCGCGCTGACGAGGAAGATGACAGCGCTGATCGAGGTTATGGCGCGAACGAAAGAGTAGACCAGGGCAGCGGTGATGGCTGGCCGCAGCAGCGGCAGGATCACCTTGCGGATCGTCCGGAAACTGTCCGCACGCAAAGTCAGCGAAGCCTCGTCCAGGCTCTTGTCGAGCTGGCTCATCGCCGCGATCCCGCCGCGTACGCCGACCGGCATATTGCGGAAGACGAAGCAGAGGATGAGGATCAGCGCCGAGCCGGTCATCTCGATCGGAGGCAGGTTGAAAGCCATGATGTAGCTGACGCCGATAACCGTTCCGGGGATGGCGAAGCTCATCATCAGCGCGAATTCGAAGACGTTCCGCCCGACGAATTTCTGCCGTACGATGATATAAGCCGTGAGCAGGCCCACCGCAGCGGTCAGGGGCGCGGAGACGAGCGCGATTTCCATCGTCGTCCAGAAGGAGTTCCACGCCACGCCGGTCCACGCGATTGCGCCATTGTCGAAACCGATCGAGAAGGCGCGAGCGTAATGGTCGAGCGTCAGCGAGTTGTCGAGGCCCCAGGTTTTCACGAAGCCGCCGATCAGGATCATTCCATAAACGATGACGGTGAAAATCATCCACGGAACGACCACCGCATGCACGGCAATGAAAAGGCCCCGCGGCAATGCGATATGAGCGCCGCTGTCGCCCTTGCCGGTGACCGTGGCGAAGCTTTTGCCCGATAGCCAGAGACGCTGGGCAAGGAATGCCGAGAGAGTGAAGCAGAGGAGCACGATGGCAAGAACGGCCGCGCGCGACGGATCGTTCTGCGATCCGACGACGGCAAAGAAGATTTCCGTCGAAAGTACGCCATGCGTGCCGCCGAGCACGAGCGGATTGCCGAAATCGGCCATGCTCTCGATGAAGCCGATCAGGAAGGCGTTGGCGAGACCGGGCTTCATCAGTGGCAGGGAGACGCGCCAGAACGTTCGCCAACGACCGGCACGCAGGGTCTGCGATGCCTCCTCCATCGAGGGGCTGACGCCTTCGACGACGCCGATAAGAACGAGGAAGGCGATCGGCGTAAAGGAGAGCACCTGGGCGATCCAGATGCCGGTGAGCCCATAGAGCCAGCGGCCTGGCTCGATACCCAACAGGCTCGACAAGGTCTCGGTGATAACGCCGGCGCGGCCGAACAGCAGCGTCAGCGCCAGGCCAATGACGAAGGGCGGCGTGATGATCGGCAGCACCGTCAGCAGGCGCAATCCCTTTTTGAAAGGAAAACGCGTGCGCGTCGCCACCAGCGCAAAGCCGAGGCCGAGCAGGGTCGAGCAGGAAGCTGTCATGAGGGCGAGAAGGAGTGTGCGCCAGGCAACACCGCAACGTTCTTCGCCCGCTATGCAGGCCAGGCTCCAAATGCCGGGGTCCTGGATGTTGCGTATAAGACCATCCGGATTGAAGGAACCATCGAAATCCTGCACCGAAGCGATGAACATGCTGCCGATCGGGTAGAAAACGAAGACGGTGACCAGGAATGCAAGGATGGAAATCGAGCCGACGATGAAGGCGTCTCCCTTCATCACTCCGCGTTCGGCCAGTCCGAAGGCAAAGAGGAGAACGAAGACGAGCGCCAGGAGGACCGCGCCGGCACCCATCGAAGGCTGTCCTTCGGACAACATGCCGAACAGGTTTTCACTGATTGCCCAGGTCCAGCCGGAAAAGCCGATTGCCAGTCCCTGCAGAGACAGGAAGACGAGGCCGACGGCGCCGATCCAGGCGAGCAGGGTTCCGCGCCGCATCGGATTGCCCACCAGACGCGCCAAACAGCCGAGCAGAAAGAGCAGGACAACGCCGGCAAGCCAACTTCTTCCATGCTGCAGGATTTGTAGCAGGCCTGGCGCCGTATCGGCGGAGAACGGGAATACAGACAGCCATTTGAATCCGAAGAAGCCGCCCTCGATGCGATACCACGGGACCAGGATCAGGGCAGCCGCTCCCAGGCCAAGGACGATGTCCAATCGGCGATTGCCACGTCTCATGGCATACCTCTTATTTCACGTTGATGAAATGGGAGAATGGAGCGGCATCCCGGATTCGTCCGGGATGCCACGTCATTCATCGATCTTCAGTTGGCAATGGCGCCGACTTCCCGGTCCCAGCGCTCAAGCAGGGCCTTGCGCTTTGCCGGATCGCCATAGGTCTTGAAGTCGTAGTCGATCAGCTTGATGTCTTCGAACTTCGGCGCTTCCTTCGGCACCTCCGCCGATTTGTTCGACGGCAGCTGGAAGGACTTGGCATCCTTCATGCGCGACTGAACTTCGGGCTGCAGCGCCCAGTCGTACCAGACCTTGGCATTGTCGAGATTGCGGGCGCCTTTGATGATCGACATGGAGCCGATTTCATAGCCGGTGCCCTCGCATGGCGCGACCGACTTGACCGGAAAGCCTTCGGCGGTCTGGGCGACGGCATCATGCATGAACACGATACCAAGCGCCGTTTCGCCCCGCGCCGCAGCCTTGACCGGAGCCGATCCGGACTTGGTGTATTGCGAGACGTTGGCGTTCAGCTTTTTCAGATAGTCGATGGCCTGGTCTTCGCCCATGATCTGCACCAGTGAAGCGAGAGCTGTATAGGCCGTGCCCGACGAGTTCGGATTGGCGATCTGGATTTCGCCCTTCAATTCCGGCGCCAGGAGATCGGCCCAGCAACGGGGTTCTTTATAACCCTTGGTCTTGAAGATCTCGGTGTTGTAACCCCAGCCGAGCGCACCGGCATAGACGCCGACCGTCTTGAAGCCGGTGCTCTCCGCCTGCTTTTTGGCCCAATCCTGCAGCTGGTCGAGCATCGGCGACTTGTACTCCAGTGTCAGGTTTTCCGATGCTGCCTGAACATGCGGATCACCCGTGCCAGCCCACCAGATGTCGGTCTTCGGATTGCGAGCCTCGGCGCGTATCTTGGCATAGGTCTCGCCCGAGGACAGGCGCACCATATTCACCTTAATGTCGTGAGCCTTTTCAAAGTCGCCCTGCATCTGTTCGCAGATGACGACATCGGCCGAGCAGATGAGGTTGAGCTCGCCAGCGGCCTGGACCGAACCGGCAGCCAGCGCCGTTCCGGCAAAGAGAAGCGTGGAAAGAACTGTCAGTCGCATGGGTATCCTCCTGTTGCTTGCGTCTGAGAGGGTGTTGGGTCAGCGGCACACGCGCTGCCCGTCGCGGCGCGTCGATCGCACCGTGTGCCAAATGTCGGATGGCGGTCGGATGCCGGCCTATTGGGTCGGAGAAATCTCGGTGTCGAAACGGGTCAACAGCCGACTTCGCTCGTCGGACAAGCCGAATGTTGCAAAGTCATAATCCACCATCTTGATCATGGTGATGTCGGGGGCGGCCGGCGGCAAAGCCGCTTTGGCGTTCGACGGAACCTGGTTCTGGCCGGCGGCGGCTCCTGTCGCCTGGCCTTCGGGACTGAGGGCGAAATCGACGAAGGCTTGGGCGGCTCTGGCATTGCGGCTGCCCTTGACGATGCTGACCGCACCAATCTCGTAACCCGTCCCTTCGCAGGGGGCGACGATGACAAGGGGGGCGCCTGCTTCCTTCAGGGTGACCGCGTCATGCATGAAGGAGATGCCGATCAGGATTTCGCCCCGGGCGGCAGCCTTTACCGGCGCCGCGCCGGACCGGGTATACTCGACGATATTGCGGTTGAGCGCGGCCATGTACCGGAACGCCTCCTCTTCGCCGAGGAGCTGCACGAGTGTGGCCAGCATTGTGAAAGCGGTTCCGGAGGAATTCGGATTGCCGGACTGGATATGGCCGCGATAGGCCTCTTTCGTCAGGTCCTGCCAGCAGGTCGGGGCCGGAAGCTTCAGCGCTGCGAGGAGATCGGAATTGTAGGCGAAACCCAAAGCCCCCGCATATATGGCGGCCGACCGTGAGCCGGACATAGCAAAAAAGTTCTGCGCCCAAGGCAGCATATCATGTTCATGGTCGGGCTGGTATCGATCGAGCAGATCCTCTGAGGCAGCCTGCAGATGGGCATCACCGGTTCCACCCCACCAGACATCCACAGTCGGATTTGATTTTTCGGTACGGATCTGATCGAGTATGTCGCCGGTGCTCTTGCGAACCATCGAGATATCGATACCCGCGCGGGTTTCGAACGCTTTTTCCATGGTCATGCACCAGGCTTCGTCGACGCCGCACAGGACGTTCAATCGCGCCTCGCTCATGCCGTGGTTTGCGCCGCACAGCCAGAAAGCCATGCCCGCAGCAAAAGCGGTCAATATTCTCACGCAAGCCTCCCTTGGAACCTCCCGTTCCAATCTCCACAGGCAGCATGTCAGATCTTCGCGTCACCGCAATCGAAGAATGGTTACCGATTTTTCATCGCCGGGCGGAGCGACGTTACATTCATTACAAATGTGACAAACCCCATCATCAGAGTGTCTTTGAACATTGGCGGCGGCATGCCTATGATGGCGCCGGGAGGATCAAGCGGTGCTGAATCAGAAGGTTCGAATTCTGATCGTCGAGGACGATCCGGATATGGCGGAACTTATCTCCGATCTCGTCGAGGCCGAGGGGTGGATTCCGACCTGCGCGGGATCCGCCGAGGAGGCGACCGATATTCTGGCACGAGAGCAGATGCATCTGGTGCTGGTCGACCATAACCTGCCGCGGACATCCGGCCGGGCTTTCGCCCAAAAACTGCGGTCGGAGGCCAATATCGGTATCGTCATGGTGACGGCAGCCGGCAGTGCCGCCGATCGTGTTCTCGGCCTGGAAACTGCTGCGGATGACTATGTCGTCAAGCCGTTCGAACCGATCGAACTGACGGCCCGCATCAAAGCTGTCTTACGGCGAACCGTGCCCTCACTGAAACAGGAAAAGGAGAGTGAGCGGGAGCACGAACGTCCCTCTCTGCTGCTTGGCGATTGGGCCATCGACCTGATGGGCCGGCAAGCCGTCTGCCTCGCCGACCGCAGCAAAACGCTGACGACGGCCGAATTCGCCCTGCTTGAAATCCTTGCGCAGACCCCCAATCAGCCGGTGAGCCGGGCGCAGATCCTCGATCGGCTTGGCTCGGAAAGCGATCGCTACATCGACCGCAACGTCGACGTTCTGGTTCTGCGGCTCCGGCGGAAAATCGAACGCAATCCCGACCTCCCGCGCCATATCAAGACACGACGCGGAAAGGGCTATGTCCTGCACACCGGCGACGGCGAGCCGTCCGCGTGATCAGCCGCTCCTTTCTGTCGTCGATTGCCTTTCGCTTGCCGTTCGCGATTGCGTTTATCTGCTTCCTGGTGTTCAGCCTGTCGGCGATCGCGATCTACGGGCTGCAGCGCGCCCGTGACGAGATGGCAGCTTACGGCCTGCAGGCCTTCACGAGCCTCGCCAAGGCCTCGCTCGTTTCCCGGCAAGTCTCCGATCTGGTGTCGAGCGCGCCCTTCCTGATGAACTCGACCTCGCCATACCGGGTGGCAAGCGAGAGCCGCGCTGTCGTGCTGCAGGTCGACAGCCTGCTGAAGACGGCCGCGCCCCACGGAGCAGACCAGGCTGCCCGCGGCTTTGCGAGTCCGAGGATGGTTGAGCTTCTCGATCTTATCAGGACACAGACGCTTGTGCTTGCCAGGGATGCCGACGCTGCACAGAATCACAAAGCTGAAGCTGCCGCGGCGCTGGGGGAGGTGGCGACCGGCAAAGGCATCGTCGATCACGAGTTGCGCCGTCAAGTGAATGGAATCGTGCAAGCGGCTTCCACCTCCGACAGTCTTTTCCAGCTCGGTGAACTTCGCAGACGATACGTGGCGGATACGACGGCCGCGCAGGGGAAAACCGAGCCCGATTTGAGAATTTCGCCTGCCGAGCTGCAGCCGTATGAGCGCGTGTTCGAAGCTCAAACACGATACCTTTTGAATATGTTCGCGATCCGGGCGGCGGTCGCAAAGCTGCATGCCGTCTCCCGCGACCTCTCCCATGCAACGGAGACGCAAAGCGATGCAGTTGCACGCCAGCTGAACGACGATCTGCTTTCGACCTCCGATGCCTTGAGCCGGCTCCTGGCCACCGTGGCCTTGGCTTTCCTGCTCGTGCTCGTCATGGCCATATTCTCCATCCGGTCGGTCATGCGCGTATCACGGGGCATCGTGGCGCTGTCGAATGGCATGAATGCGCTCGCCAAGGGTGAAAACGAAGTGGGTCCGCCAGCCTATCGTGGAAATGAAACCGAGCTTGTGCGTCTGCTGGACGCCTTCCGAGCTTTCAAGGACAGCGTGGATCGCGTGTCTCGCTTGAGACGCACCGCAGAAGCCGCCGCTCGCACCATCCGTTCAACCTTTCGCAATATGAACGAGGGGATTGCGCTTTTCGACAGGATCGGGCGACCGATCACCATGAACAGGCGGATCATCGAACTGTTCGGCCATTCGGGTTCCGCGCGCAAATTGCCGCTGCGCCGGTTTGTCGAGCCGGTGCCGGAGATCGATCTCGCCCTGCTGCCCTCCGATCCGGAGCGCGGCACTCTGTCGGAACGCGCAGTCGTCCGCCATCGCACCGGCGACCAGCGGGTGATCGAGATCTCCATGTCACGACAGCCGGAGGGCGGCATCGTTCTTCTGGCACGCGACGTCACGCTGATGGATCGACAGGAAGCGGAAGCGGCAAAGGTTCAGCGACTGGACGGCATCATGCGCATGACGCATCAGGTGAGCCACGAAGTCGGCAACATGATCGGCATCATCACCGGCAGCCTCGGCCTTCTCGAGCGTGAAACCGGCTTCAACGATCGGCAGAAACGCAACATTGCGCGGATTCGCAAGGCTGCCGAGAGAGGACGTTCGCTGGCCGGCAGCATGCTGTCGATCGGCAGCCAGCAGCCGTTCTATCCAAGCGCGGTGGATGTCGCCAGCCTCCTTCGCGGAATGGCCGATATCCTGGAGATCGCTGTCGGCGCAAAGTGCCATATCAAGCTGGACCTGGATACCGGCCTGCCGGTCGTATCGCTCGACGCGGCCCTTTTGGAGCAGTCCGTTCTGAACCTCTGTCTCAACGCTTCGGCAGCGATGCCGACAGGAGGCGTCATCATTATCGGTGCAACGGCAAACGGAGACACCTTGCTGATCTCGGTGACCGACAGCGGCATCGGCATGAGCCCAGAGGTCGTAGACAAAGCTTTCGAGCCTTATTTCACCACACGAGGCGGAGATGGTGGAGCAGGGCTTGGCCTGGCCATGGTTTATGGCTTCGTCCGTCAGAGCGGCGGAGAGGCATCCATCTATTCCTCTCCCGGGCACGGAACGACCGTCAAGCTGAGCTTCCCCACAGGTTTGCGCTAGTTCACATCGCCGCCGAAAATCCGGGCGAGCAGGATGCCGGTGACGAGCATGCCGGCCGCCACGAAGATCGTATCGCCCGGCGTGCCGATATAGAGCGGCCCGATATTGGCAAACAGCAGGAAGGCGACGAGGAAATTCGCCCAGCCCCAGACGACATTCGCCGTCGGCGAACTACGTTGGCTCCGCGGTGCGAACGGGATGCGGAACGGCCTGCCGCTGACGCCGTTGACGAAATGCGGGATACCGTTGGTCAAAAGGGCGGCGGCGATGAAATGGACGATGTAGGCGATCCAGGGCAAGAACTTCTCCAGTGCTGCAAGTGGCGTCAACGGAGGAATGTGGCCGGGAATGTCATGCCGGCAAGAGTAGCCTGGAAACGCAGTGTGGTGTGGCAGCTGCCGCAGAACAGCGACGGGCCTGACCCGGTCAGATCAGCAGGAAATCTTTGAAGTGAAGCTCAGCGGAATTGTCGAGCTCCGCGACATGCATTGCCGCGCCCGCGGCACTCCCATCCGCGTCAAAAGATAGAACGCCGCTCGCCTGATCGTAGATCAGCTTGTCATCCGCCTCGAGCGCTTTCTTGCCGTGAACGAAATTCTCATCCGAAAATGCGGACAGGCTGAGCGCGGCGAAAATCGAATGGTCGAGCAGCAGCTTGTCTTCAGCCGCGGAGAAGAAATCCCGGATCTTCTCGACGCTCATATTGTCGGGCTTCACATCGAAGACGAAGTTATCGCCTCCGCTGCCGCCGGTCAGCCTGTCCTCACCGGCTTTGCTGTCGATATGAGTATCAATTCCGAAGGAGCGAATAATATCGTTTATTCTATCGGATTGGGCCATAGCTTTCTCCCGATTTGCAATGCAATCGGCCATGAGAAAATATCCCCATTTTCCGTCGCCAATTCGTTTTAATACACGCGGAGGGCCGTGCATTGCCGCTTGTTAACCATGATTTGTTGTCTTGAATGTGGCCCGTATCGGGCCGCAATTTGTGTAACGCGACCGTCAATCTTTGCTTGCATTTTTCCGGTCGGGGGGCAGATCATGCCTGGGTGAGACGGCCGCATCAGCAGAGCCGGGGAAAATCCGAAGCATCTGGAGGTTCCGATGACCGTCAATGTTCATTTCCGGTTTCGCAGCGGTCTGCTGTCGATGGCGTTCGACAATGTCCGCCTCCGCGGCGGTTGGGACCGGCACGGCCGCCCCTCGGCCGACTGGACATCGGTTCCCATGCAGCGCTCCGAGGACGAAGATGGCTATGATGTCTTTGTCGCCAGGGTTTCCTTTCCCGATGGCGAGATCGGCACGAATTTTCGCTGGGGTATCGAGCTTGACCGGCCGGGCGTGGCGGATCTATGGGCTATCGCCGCCGAATTGGACGACGAGGCCTCGTCGCGTCGGGAATGTTCCTTCGAACTCCAGCCGGGCATGGAGCCGCAGATCTATTATCTGACATGGATCGGCCGTCTGGGGGCGAACCGGATTGAAAGGCGCAACGGTGCCGACCGCATTCGTTTCTCGGTCTGGGCGCCGAACGCCCGGGAAGTCTTGCTGGTGCTCGCCGATCCCGCCATCGGCTACGTCGCCGACGACGGCACCGGAGCGCTCGGGACCATCAGCATGCGAAGGACTGTCGACGGGTTCTGGACCGTTGAAACCGGCGACGATCACCGCCTTTCGGATTTCGACGGCATGGTCGGCACGCCCTATATGTATCGCATCACCAAGGACGACGGATCGCTCGCCTACCGGACCGACATCTGGTCGCTGATGCAGATCGGGGCGGGAGATTTCGATCCGGATGGTGCGCCTTATCATGGATCGCCGGCTGGTTTGGACGGACCGCAGAGCTGCTCGGTCGTCTGCGACCCGAAGCGGGTGGTGCTGCCGTCCGGGCAGGAGCTTGCCGCGCAGGCTTTCTGGGCTGACGAATTCGTGGCCGGCCGCAAACTTCCGGACCGGCTCGAGGATCTGGTGATCTATGAATTGCATGTCGGCGCGCTCGGTTTCGGCAAACCCGCGCCGGGAACGCTCGATGATGCGATCGCCTTCGTTGCGCATCTTTCCGCGCTCGGCGTCAACGCCGTCGAACTGTTGCCGATCGCCGAATTCGAGGCGCGGGCCAATTGGGGTTACGGCACCTCGCATTTCTTTGCCGCCGATCAGGGCGCCGGCGGCACCGACCGGCTGAAGTTATTCGTCAAGGCCTGCCACCAGCAGGGCATCGCCGTCATTCTGGATGTCTGTTACAACCACTTCGATCCGGATGGCGAGCGGGCGCAATGGGCCTATGATTCCAACGATCCCACCCGCAATATCTACTACTGGTATGAGGGACGCCCAGGCGACTACGCCAATCCCGCGGGCGGCTATATCGACAACATCTCCACGGGATGGGCGCCTGCCTTCGACGAGGAGGCGGTTCGGCAGCTTTTCATCTCGAGTGCGGCATTTCTCGTCTCCGTCTGCCATATCGATGGCTTCCGGCTCGATCAGACCAGTTCGATCCATCAATATCCAGTGCTGCATGCCGACGGCCGGCGCGCCGATCGGGCAGCCGCCTTCGGCGCCAAATTCCTGAAGCAGTGGACCCGCACGATGCGGCTGATCAAGCCGCAACTTTTCCTGACAGCCGAGGATTATTCGGACTGGTCGGCAATGACGGAGCCGAGCCTGACCGGCGATGGGCTCGGTTTCGACGCCACCTGGTACGGCGATTTTCATCACAACCTTGTCGAATATCACGGTGGCGCGCAGGCGCAGCTTTTGAAGAATGCCGGTTTTGGCGACAGTCGGGCGCTGACCATGTCGTCGCTTGCCGGCGCATTGCAGACGAGCGCGCGATCGAAGGTGGTCTACAACCAGTCGCACGACGATTGCGGCAATCGCGAAGGGTCGGCACGAACCGCTGTCATCGCGGTCAATTTCGCGCCGATCGTCGGCAAGACTAGAGCTTGGGCGGAGGCGAGATCCAGGTTTGCGGCGGCGATGACGCTGCTATCGGCCGGGACGCCGATGTTTTTCATGGGCGAGGAAATCGGCGCCCAGAAGCCCTATCGTTACAATGATTTCCTCGAGAACCGGGAGAATATCCTCGGCGAGGCTGCGGGCAACGGGGCAGGGATGATCAGCTGTTATCGCGACCTGATCGCCCTCAGCATCAAAGAGGCAGCCATTCGCTCCCGCAACATCGCCATTCCTTACGTCCATGACGAAGACCGGGTGGTCGCATTTCATCGGTGGAACGACGGCGAGGATTTCCTCGTGGTGGGATCGCTGAACGACGCTGCTTTCCAGAACGGCTATCGGCTGCGCAGCGAGCGTCTGGGAGACGACCTCTGGGAAGAGATCTTCAATAGCGATGCTGAGACCTATGGCGGCTGGAATGTCGGCAACGGCGGCGGAAGGATCAGAGCCACTGCGGGAATGCTCGATGCCGTGCTGCCTGCCTCAGGCGTCCTGGTGTTTCGCAGGCTGTGATGCGTCGCGCCTTCCAAGGCAGCAGGTAATGGGTGCGCAGGGCGCTCAGGCAAATCCGACCGGCAGGTTTTCCAGTTTTCTGCCGGCACCGTAGTCGCGCTCGTGCTGCGAGCGGCGGCGGCCGTCGCGGCGAGCCGACAGATCGATCCGGTTTTCGGCAAAGATCCCATCGGCATAAGTGCCGGTGTCGTGGCAATCGGTGTCGATCTTGGGGGTAAGGATTTTCAGGATCATCGGGGTTCCTCCGCGGCGCACCATCAACACTCGGAAAGGCCGCTTCGTTCCGTTTATAAACTCTGAATTATTAATAAATTAACCATAAGCGTCACGGAAAGGCTCAGCAGTTGCCAACGTCCTGCCGCACACGTCGACGCGGAATGGCCTTGCCGTGGAACTCAGGGACCGTGATTGCCGTTGATATCGAAGGACACAGGAGGTTTCCATGCAGTTGATCGATACGCGAGTGTCACAGGCCGGTGACATCTTCACCGTCGAATTCCTGGGCGAGGGAGGGGAATCGATCTCCGTCAAGATCGACAACTCTCACGGCGAACTCGACCACTCCAAGGCCGTCGACCACGCCAAGGTGATGATGGTCCAGCTGACCAGCTTTTCCGGCAGCGAGGCGGATGGCAGCATCAACCGTTACGACGCGTTGAGCAACGGCAATTTCGACGAAGGCAGCAAGGGCCTGATCGGCCAGCCGAGCGCACGTTCGACCCATGATAGCGCGGTGCTGGAGGAAGAGCTCAATGAAGGTCTTGAGGACAGCTTTCCGGCAAGCGACCCTGTATCGGCAACGGTATCGTCCATTCCCGCCAACGCGCGACGGCACTGATCGCACTACCTTTTGAATTCCAATTGCCGGAAAAGGCTGCCCGTTCCAGCGGGCAGCCTTTTCATTGCATGACAGATCGATGTCAAAACTGAGAAACAGCTGAAAACATCGGATGTCTGATTGACATGGGGGCCTTCTAGAGAGGGCCCGAGAAGGGAGTGCGCACGACGCGCTTCTAAGGTCTCGGAGACGCACTCATGAAAATCATTCAGATCACCGACACCCATTTCAGCCCGAACAAGCCGCATTTCAACGGCAACTGGGCGCCGCTTCTGAGCTGGATCGAAGCGACCGGCGCCGATCTGATCATCCACACCGGCGATCTCACACTCGACGGCGCCGACAAGGACGAGGACATCACATTCTCGATGGATCTGATGCGGCAAGTGTCGATCCCGATGCTGATCGTCCCCGGCAATCACGATGTCGGCCATCTCGAGGGGTCCGACCAGCCCGTCAACGCCGAGCGGCTGGCCCGCTGGCGCAGCCTTGCCGGTGACGATCGCTGGCTGGAGGATGCGGCCGGCTGGCGCTTCATCGGCTTGAACTCGCTGCTTCTCGGTCATGAGGATGACGAGGAAGAGGCCCAGTTCGAATGGCTCGCCAAGGCGCTCGAAGACAGGGCAGGGCGGCGCGTGGCTCTCTTCGCGCATAAGCCTCTGTTCGTCGATGCACCCGATGAAGGCGATACCGGCTATTGGAGCGTTCGTCCGGCTCAGCGCCGGCGGCTTTATGATCTGATAGCAGCCCATGACGTGGCGCTGTTTGCCAGCGGCCACCTTCACCGGGCCTGGCAGGGTCGCTTCGACGATACCCAGTTGACCTGGGGCCCGTCGGCGGCCTTCATCATCGACAAGATGGAGCGCGAGATGCCGGGCGAGCGCCTGATCGGCGCCGTCATCCACGAGTTCGATAGGTCGGTCGAAAGCCAGATCGTCGCCGTTCCCGGCATGACCGCGCATGTGCTCGACGATGTCGTGCTCGAGGTCTATCCCCAGGCGGTCAAGCCGCGCGAGGCCGTCGAATGAGCGCGCTCTCGCTTCGCGGCATCACCAAGGCCTTCGGCGGCAATCAGATCCTCAACGGCGTCAGCCTCGATGTCGGCGCCGGCGAATTCATCGCCCTGGTCGGCCCCTCCGGCTGCGGCAAGAGCACGCTGCTGCGCGTCCTTGCCGGCCTCGACCATGCCGAAAGCGGTGAGATCCTGATCGGCGGACGAGATATGTCAGGCGTGGCGGCAGCCGAGCGCAACATCGCCATGGTCTTTCAGTCCTACGCGCTCTATCCGCATCTGACGGCATCTCAGAATATCGCCGTGCCGCTGGCGATGCGCCGGCTGTCGAGACTGGAGCGGCTGCCTTTCGTGGGATCGCTCATTCCAGGACAGCGCGCCACATGGGCGGCGATCGCCCACGATGTCAGGGAAATGGCGACCTCGCTGAAGATCGACCATCTGCTCGACCGCAAACCCGGCCAGATGTCGGGCGGCCAGCGTCAGCGTGTGGCGCTCGCCCGTGCCATGGTGCGCCAGCCGAGCATCTTCCTGATGGATGAGCCGCTGTCCAATCTCGACGCCAACCTGCGCGTCCACGCCCGCGGCGAGATCGTCGAACTGCACCGCCGCGCCGGCGTGCCGACGCTTTACGTCACCCATGATCAGGCGGAGGCGCTGTCGATGGCCGACCGCGTCGCCGTGATGATAGGTGGCCGATTGCTGCAGATCGCAACTCCTCAGGTCATCTATGACGACCCGGCCCATATCGAGGTCGCCCGCTTCATCGGCCAGCCGCGCATCAACCTGCTTCCGGCCTTTGTCGAAGGCGGCGTGATCCTGTGCGGCGGCCTGCGGCTGACGCTTGAAAATGCACCTGCCGGCAAGACGCCGGTCACGATCGCCATTCGCCCCGAATTCGTCTTTCTCGCCAAGAGCCGGCATGACGGCCTTGCCGCCCGGATCGAACGCCTCGAATTCCTGGGGTCCGAAGTCATCCTCCATTGCCGGCTCGATGCGATCGGCGAGACCGTCATCGCCAAGGTACAGCCGTCCGAAGCCTCCGGGCTTGCGGCGGGCGATGCCGTGGGGCTCCGATTGTCGCCCGGCCGCGCGCTGGTCTTTGCCGAGGACGGCAGCCGGCTCGCCGGCGTGGTCGCCGGCGGCGATGCCGGACTCAGCTCTGCTAATGCCGGGCTCAGTGGTGATGCCGATACCGAGCGGGAGAGGGCGCATGGCTAGCCTCGCCTCCATGGCCATTCCTGGTCATTCCGCTCTTGCCCATCGCCGCAGCGAGGGCCGCATCGCCTGGATGCTGGTGCTGCCGGCGATAACACTGCTTTTTCTCTTCGTACTTTTGCCGGTCGCCGCTGTCGTCGTGCTCGGCTTTACCGATTTCGAACTCGGCTACGGCAAGTTCCGTTTCGTCGGCTTCGAGAACTACGCCCACCTGATCACCGACCGCACCTTTCGCAAGTCGCTGTGGAATACCACGGTCTATACGGCGATCGTCGCGCCCGTCTCGATCCTGCTCGGCCTCGGCATCGCCATGCTGATCGAAAGCGAGACTGCGGCCCGCAGCGTCTTCCGCACCGCCTATTTCCTGCCGGTCGCCTCGCTGATCGTCGCCATGGCGACCGTCTGGCAATATATGTTCCACCCGACGATCGGCCCGATCAATGCGCTGCTGGCGCTTGCCGGATTGCCCGGTCCGAACTGGCTGGGCAGCTCCGGCACCGTACTTTACAGCCTGTCGATCATCGGCGTCTGGCAATCGGCCGGCTTCAACATGGTGCTCTTCCTGGCGGGGCTGACGGCAATCCCGCGCGAGCTTTACGCCGCAGCGGAAGTGGACGGCGCAAAATCCTCGCTCGACCGCTTCCTGCTGGTGACCTGGCCGATGCTCGGGCCGACGACGCTCTTCGTCATCACCATCAGCATCACCAATGCGGTCAAGGTCTTCGAGACGGTCAAGACGCTGACCGAGGGCGGCCCGAACAAGGCGTCTGAAGTGCTGCTCTTTACCATCTACCAGGAAGGCTTCGTCTATCTGCGTGTCGGTTATGCCTCGGCGATGACCGTGGTGTTTCTGCTGATCCTGGTGGTGCTGATGTTCCTGCAGTACCGCATTCTCGACCGCCGGGTGCATTACACATGACGACAAGCGCTTTTTCCCTCGGCAGAGTGATCCGCCTCAGCCTGCTTTCCCTCGGCGCGATCGTCTTCCTGTCGCCCTACATCTTCATGATCTCGGCGGCCGGCAAGACGCAGAGCGACATTTTCACCTCGTCGCTGTCGCTGATCCCGGCGCATTTCGCCTATGCTGAGAATTTCGCCAAGGCCTTGAGCCGGGTGCCGATGGCGCGGCTCTTGTGGAACGGCGTCGTCGTCTGCAGCCTGATCTTCTTCTTCCAGGTGCTGGTGGCGATCCCCTGCGCCTATGCCATGGCGAAGCTGCGTTTCGGCGCTGCCCGCGCGCTGATGGTGCTGGTCATGCTCGGCCTTCTCGTGCCGATCCATGCGACGGCGCTGCCGCTTTATGTCGCCTTCGACCGCGCCGCCCTGCTCAACAGCTATGCCGCCCTGATCGCACCCTTCACCATTTCGGTCTTCGCGATCTTTATGTTCCTGCAGTTCTTCCGCGCCATGCCGGACGACCTCATCCATGCCGCCCGTCTCGACGGCATGTCGGAGCTCGGCATCGTCGCCCGCGTCATCGTGCCGAATGCCTGGCCGGCGGTCACCGCCTTCGCCATCTTCTCGGTCGTCGCCCATTGGAACGATCTCTACTGGCCGCTGATCGTCATCAGCAAGCAGGACTATGCCACGCCACCCCTCGGGCTGATGTATTTCCGCGCCGCCGAGGCCGGCGACGACTACGGCGCGCTGATGGCGGCGACCCTGATCATTACCCTTCCTCTCGTCGCCGCCTTCCTGCTTGCGCAGAAGCGTTTCGTCGAGGGCATCACCATGACCGGTCTCAAAGGCTGACCGGCTTCAACCAGGAGAACGAGCGATGAAACATATCACCCAGCTTCTCGCCGCAGCGGCCGTATCGATGGCAATCGCGCTTCCAGCGCATGCCGAGACGACGCTGACGGTTCACTACCCCATGCCGGGCTTCTTCAAGGACGTGATGGACACGATCTCGAAGAAGTTCATGGCGGAGAACCCCGATATCAAAATCCAGTTCGCCAGCCCGTCGGCGACCTATGAGGAAGGCATCCAGACGATCCTTCGCCAGGTCGGCACCAGCGAAATGCCCGATATCACCTTCATCGGCCTGAACCGCCTGCGCATGCTCGACGAACGCGATGTCGCCGTCGACCTCGGCCCGCTCGTCAAGAAAGACGGCAACATGGCCGAGCAGGGCTTCTCCGACACGATTCTCAAGCTCGCCCAGGTGAAGGGCAAGCAGGTGGGCCTCGCATTCGCGACCTCCAACCCGATCATGTATTACAACGCCGATCTCGTGAAGGCAGCCGGCGGCAACCCTGACAATCCGCCGAAGACCTGGGATGAGGTCATTGCGCTCGGCGGCAAGATCAAGGCGCTCGGCAACGGCGTCGACGGCATCGATTTCCGCTGGCAGGGCGACGATTGGATGTTCTCCGCACTGCTCTTCGGCGCCGGCGGCAGGATGCTGAACGACGATGAAAGCAAGGTCGCCTTCAACGGTCCGGAAGGCGAGAAGGCCGTCGAGGTCCTGCATCGCCTGGCCACCGAAGGCGGCATGCCGGTCTTCACCAAGCCCGCCGGCGAACAGGCATTTGCAGCCGGCAAGGTCGGTTTCGAGTTCCAGACCACGGGCGCGCTGCGCAACACGATCAAGAATGTCGGTAACAAATTCGATCTGCGCACAGCCAAGATCCCCCTGATCGATCCGGTGAACGGCCGTCTTCCCACCGGCGGCAACGCCGTCGTCATCCTGACCCATGACGCTGCCAAGCAGGACGCCGCCTGGAAGTTCGCCAAATTTGCCGCCGGCCCTTACGGCGCCTCGGTCGTCGTGCCCGGCACCGGTTATGTCCCGAACAACGAGCTTGCCGCGAAGTCAGCCAACTATCTCGGCGATTTCTACAAACAGAACCCGCTGTTCCAAGCCGGCCTCAGCCAGATGCCTGTCATGATCCCCTGGTATGCCTTCCCCGGCTCCAACGGCGTCAAGGTCACCCAGACGATCGTCGACAACCTCTCGCGCATCGTCGACCAGTCGGCCGAACCCAAAGAAGCGCTCGACGACGCGGCCGCCGACGTCGAAGGCATGCTGCCGCGCAGCTGATCGCTTTCCGCGTCAGAGGAAGGGCCGTCACGCCGAGTGCGTGGCGGCCCTTTTGTTTCGAAGCTTCAGATGGCGCGCACCGTGCCGCCGCGGCGCAGCGTATAGGCGACATCGAGATGGCGGGCAGGGGCGGCATTCTCCGCCATGTCTAGGAGCAGCGAGGCGGCCGTCGCCCCCATGCTGGCATCCGGCATTTCGATTGTCGTCAGCGGCGGATCGATCAGCCGGCCGATGGCGATGCCGTCGAAGCCGGCGACCGATACATCCCCGGGCACCGACAGCTCCTCGCGCTTCAGCGCGCCGATGACGCCGAGCGCCAGAAGGTCATTGGAGGCGATGATCGCCGTCGGCGCAAGCGAGGTCATCACCGTGCCGAGGTCGATCTGGTCGTAGCCGCCGAGGAAGGGGATTTGCACGGCGTCGAGCGGTGGCAGCTCGTTCTCGGCCATGGCGTCGAGATAACCCCGGTAGCGCAGGCGGGCGCGGTCGGAAGCGGCAAAATTGCCGGAAAGGAAGAGAATGCGGCGATGGCCCATGCCGATCAGGAAGGTGGCGATCTCGCGGCCCGCGCCGCGATTGTCGGCGGTGACGGCCGCCGGAAACTGCGCGGTCGGGAGGTTGTTGAGCAGCACGGTCGGCGGCAGTCTGGCCAGCAGCGCCTCGCTGGTCGACGGATCGCAGACGGTGAGGATCAGCCCGGTCGGCTGGTCGTTGAGCAGGGCGGCGACGGCGTCAGCCTCGCGCGCCGGATCGTAATTCGACTGGGCGATCAACACGCCGTGGCCGGCGACCAGCATGCGGTTTTGGATGCTCGACAGCGACGACGCAAAGACCGGATTGGTGATGCTCGGAATCAGCACGCCGACCACCGGCCGGCGCCCGATCCGCCCGGCGGAATGGCCGGCCGGGCGATAGCCGAGTTCTGCGGCGGCGCGGCGCACCTTGCGCACCATCAGGTCGCTCGCCGGTCCGTCACGGCTGAGAACCCGGCTTGCGGTTGCCAGCGAACATCCGGCCCGGAAAGCGACCTGCTGCAATGTCGCCATCGAAAACGCCTCCTGGTGACAGATAAGGCGCAATCCCTTAGGAGGTTTCGATGACATTGGTCTGACATCGGCGGAAGCAGCTGGCCGGAGTTTTGCCGTCTCGTCCACTGGCACACATAGAAGTTGAAGAGAAATGCAACCTGTGGAATAGTCAGATCAACACGATCCATCTCTTTACGCTCATCCCTGGACAAGAATGTCTTATAAAATGGAATGCTCCGCCGCCTGGCGGTTTCTCGCGACGGTTGCTCTGGTCGCAAGCTTGGCGTCGCCGGCCTATGCGGACACCTCGTCCACATCCTGGCCACAAACACAAAGCGACCTACAAGCCGACACCGACGTCCATTTCGGCACGCTCGCCAACGGAATGCGGTTTGCGATCATGCGCAATGCCACGCCACCCGGGCAGGCGGCGATCCGCTTTCGCATCGGCTCCGGCTCGCTCGAGGAAAACGACAACCAGCAGGGCTTGGCGCATTTTCTGGAGCATATGGCCTTCAAGGGTTCGACGCATGTCGCCGAAGGGGAGATAATCCGTATCCTGCAGCGCAAGGGCCTGGCCTTTGGGCCTGATACCAACGCCCACACCTCTTATGACGAGACTGTCTATGCACTCGATCTTCCCGAGGTCGATGCTGACACGGTTTCGACGGGCCTGATGCTGATGCGGGAGACGGCGAGCGAACTGACCCTCGATGCCGGCGCCTTCGATCGCGAACGCGGCGTCATCCTGTCGGAGGAGCGGCTGCGCGACACGCCGCAATATCGCGCAGGGCTCGGAATCATGAATTCCTTGCTCGCCGGCCGCCGCGCGACCATCCGCGTGCCGATCGGCAAAACCGACATCATCAGCAATGCGCCTGTAGACCTCGTCCGTGATTATTACCGGGCCAATTATCGGCCCGAGCGGGCAACGCTGATGGTGGTGGGCGATATCGACCCGGCTGCCATGGAAACCCAAATCCGGCAGCACTTCGGCGACTGGAAGGCCGTGGGGCGGGCACCAACAAAACCGGATCTGGGCACACTGGAGACGAAAGGCGAAAGCGCCGACGTCCTCGCTGTTCCCGGCGGCATGACCAGCATCCAGATAGCCTGGACGCGTCCCAATGACGCCGCGGCTGACACATTTGCCAAGCGCCGCACGCAGCTTATCGAAGATCTCGGCCTGTTGGTGCTCAAACGTCGGGTGAGCACTATTGCCAGCAAGGCGGATGCCCCTTTCATCAGTGCGGTCGCCGGCTCCCAGGATCTTCTTGATTCCGCGCATATCGTCCTGATCGTGGCGAATTCCGAGCCGGATAAATGGCAGGCGGCGCTCGCGACCATCGACCAGGAACAGCGGCGTATCGAGGAGTTCGGCGTTGCGCAGGCTGAACTCGATCGTGAAATCCTCGAATATCGCTCGTTCCTCCAGGCTGCCGCGGCCGGAGCCGCGACGCGCACGACCACCGACATCGCTTCCATGCTGGCCAGCAGCGTCGATGACAATCAGGTCTTTACGTCGCCCGCCGAAGACCTTTCGCTGTTCGAGACGATCACGAAGGACGTCACGGCAGCCGAGGTCAATCAGGCGCTGCGGCATGCCTTCTCCGGCAACGGTCCGCAGGTCGTGCTGCAGACGGCCCAATCACCGCAGGGCGGAGCCGACGCGGTTCGGCAGGCCTATGATGCTTCAAAGGCTACTGCCGTCTCGGCATCATCCGGTGCAGCCGACGTCGCCTGGCCCTACACCCATTTCGGCGAGCCGGGCGCCGTGGTCGAACGCCGCGCCGTCGACGATCTCGGCGTGACCATGGTGCGCTTTTCCAATGGCGTCCGGCTTACGGTCAAGCCGACCAAGCTGCGCGCCAATGAAGTGCTGGTGCGCGAAGATATCGGCCGCGGCCGGCTGGACCTGCCGCAGGACCGTCCCGCCCCGATCTGGGCGTCTCCGGCCGTCGCGCTGTCCGGCGTCAAGGCCATGGACTACCAGGATATCCAGAAAGCGCTGACGGCCAACATCGTCGGCATCGACTTCTCCGTCGGCGACAGTTCCTTCAGCTTCGACGGCCGCACGCGAACTGAAGATCTTGCGACGCAATTGCAGCTGATGACGGCATACACCGCCGATCCCGCCTACCGCCCGGAGGCTTTCAAGCGGGTGCAGCAGGCCTATTTGAGCGGCCTCGATCAGTATCAGGCGACCCCCGGCGGCGTTGTCAGTCGCGATTTCGGAGGTCTCGTGCATTCCGGCGATCCGCGCTGGACCTTCCCCGATCGCGCTGCCTTGTCCGCCGCCAAGCCGGACGATTTCGAGGCGCAGTTCCGGCCCATGGTTTCCACCGGCCCGATCGATATCACCATCGTCGGCGACGTCACGGTGGATGACGCAATCCGGATGACAGCCGAAACCTTTGGCGCTTTGCCGCCGCGGCCGGAGGCGGTGCTGAGCAAGGAGTGGGGTGACGTGCGTTTCCCGGCGGCGAACAAGACGCCCATTTTGCTGACCCATAGCGGCAGGGCGGATAACGCGGCCGCCGCCTTCGGGGCACCGATCGGCGATTTGCTCTCCGATCTGCCGCGGTCCTTCACCGCCAATATCGCCACCCAGATTTTTCAGAACAGGCTGATCGACCAGTTTCGTATTGCGGAAGGCGCAAGTTATGTCCTGGAGGGTGACGCGAACCTGTCACGCGAAATCCCCGGCTATGGCTACGCATTTTTCTACGTCGAGACGGAACCGGCAAAGATCGGGCGCTTCTATGCACTTGCCGACGACATCGCCAATGACCTGCGATCGCATGATGTCTCCCCGGACGAGTTCGCGCGCGCCCGGGAACCGATCATCGAGACACTGAAGCATCAGCGGCAGAGCAACGAATATTGGATCGAATCTCTGCGGGGCGCTCAGATGGATCCGCGTCGTTTAGACCGGATACGCGACAGTCTCAGCGGCTACGACAAGGTCACCGTCGAGGATATTCGCGCATTTGCCGGGACCTATTTCAGCCCGGAAAACTTCTGGAAATTCGAAGTACTGCCGGCGGCGGTAAGATAGGCGCTCCGGGGCTCCGGCATCGTCGTGCGATCGCTCAGCCGCGGCGTTTGACCACGCGCATGTTCATCTCTGAGCGAAGCGTGAAGCCGAGCGCGAGGTAGAGGGCGATGGCGGACGTATTTGCCGCATAGGCATGCAGATAGGCGGTATCGCCGCCGGATGCGATTTCGCCGGCAACGAAGCGGAAGAGCAGGGTGCCGAGGCCGCGCCCCTGGAAATCGGGATGGGTGCAAAGTCCGCTGAGTTCGATGAAACCGGTCTGCCGCATCCGCTGCCCGGCCATTGCCATTAGCCGGCCCTCGCTTCTGATCCCCCAGAAGCTGCCGAGGCTCTGGGCTCTGAGCGTGAATGGGCCGGGTTTGGTCAGCGTCGCCAGAGCCAGCATGTCGGCGGCATCGGCCTCCGTCAGCCTCTCGATGCGGGAATCCGAAATCCGCTTATGCGGCCGCTCGGCAATCATCTGGACCGCCGATGCTTCCGTGGCAACGGCAAGGCCTGTTGGGATGGCGATCGGCCCGGCTTCCAAGAGGATCATGCTCTCCTCCGACGCCGGCAGCATCTCCAGGGCGTCGAGGCTTTCAGGCCTATCGTCGGCGGACGCCGCGAAGGGGACGATCGATGGTGGGTATCGCCGCGCGTTTTCGTTCCCCTCTGCAAGGCCGGCATGCGCTGTCTCCAACGCGGTCCAGATCGGCCGGTCGAGGATATGGGTCATGCTTCTTCCTCCTTGGCGGCGTGGCGGCGCGCAAGCGGCACCGCCGCAAGCCCGTCCTCGATGGCTGCGAGCTGCTCCAGAATCGGCCCGTCGAGATCGCCGCAGAGATCCGCAACGGCCGCCGCGATGCGCGGCCAGATGACCATCTTCGAATGATCGACAAGATCCTGTCCCTTGCCGGTCAGCGAGACCAGTCTGCGTCGCTGATCGTCCGGGGCCGGCTGCATATCGACGAAGCCGAGTTCGAGAAGCTGGCCGATGGTGCGGGTTGCGCCGGGCTGGGTGATCCCGACCGCCTGCGCAAGCTCACCGATCGTCAGCGGGCCGGATCGGTCGATCGCGGCCAAAAAGGGATATTTGCCCGCCTGAATGCTGAGACCGGCTTCGTCGATGACCTGCTGCGTATCGGCCTGCAGCCTCTCTCCGATCCGCCGCAGCCGGCTGCCCAAGCACAGAAAACCGAGGGTTCGAACCACATCTTCGACCATGCCTGTTCTCCGTTGCATTGAATGTTATATAACGCGTTATATACTCGCGGTTCAATGCCTGAAAGTCGAGGGCAGGGTTCACCCGCCCCGCCGTCTCGCCGCCAACAGAACCCCCGCCAGGACACAGCTGAGTAGGCCAAGCGACATCGGCAGCCCTTGGTGTCCAATCAATTGCATCGCCAATCCCGCAGCGGGCGAGCCCACCATACCGCCGATGCCCCATGTAAAAGCGAAGGCCGCGTTGCCGGCGATCAGGGCCTGGCCGGTGAAACGTTCGCCGAGCTGGATCAGCGACATGGTGTAAATCCCGAACGAGACCCCGCCCCAAACGAAAACCAGCGGCCAGATCAGCCATGCGTTGAAGACCAGCGGCAGCAGCAGGCAACCGGCAAGGCAAGCCAGGACGCAGAATGACATGGTCCTTGTCGAGCCAAGCCGTTCGGCGACGCGGCCGAGCAGGATCTGCATCACCGCGTTGCCAGCAATGAAACAGGTGATGAGCGCAGCGATCCGTCCCATGGCGCTGCCGAGGGCCGCGCCATAGACCGCGAATAGGGAAAGCAGGATCTGCTCGAAGGCGGCAGCTGTGAAAACAGCAAACATCAGCAGCGGCGCCAGTACGAGGAAGCCGCCGAGCGATGTTGCCTCGCCTTCGCGAGGCATCTTTGGCACGCGTGGTGCGACGGCAACCACGATGAAGCCACAGGCGAGGAAGGCCGCGATACCGATCATGAAGGGTGGCCAGCCCTCCGTGCCGGTGAAGCCGAGCGACAGCGGGCCGATGGCGAAGCCAGCCGAAACAATCGACGAATAAAGGCCCATGATCCGGCCGCGCCGCGGCGCCGGCGTGATCGTGATCAGCCAGGTCTCGCTGATCACATAGAGCGGATTGGCAAAGACGCCGAGCAGGAAGCGCAGCGGCATCCAGACCCAAACATTCTGCATCAAGCCAATCGCAATCAGGGTGAGGGCGGCCAGGATCGAACACAGGATGGCCAGCCGCGCCCCGCCGAGGCGCCGTGAGAGCGCCGGAATGAAGGGCGCCGATGCAATGAAACCCAGCGGCGTCATCGCCGCCGACAGGCCGATCAGGCCGGATGTCGTTTCCTGCCGCTCCAGGATGAAGCTCAGCAGCGGATAGGTCAGCCCCTGCGCCACGGCGAATACCGTAACGGTCGCGATGACCCCTGCCATCGCCACCCATGGGATACGGGCCTCCCTTAGTGATAGGGTGTTTTCGGCACTCATGCAGATATCCTCGTCAGACCCTATGTCCTCAGAACCCTGGAGCCCGTCGGCTTAGGAGGATGAATTCTGCGGGATATGGCGAACGCCGTAATTAAGCTCTCCCAAAAAGTTCTCAAAAATTTCCAAAGGCGCTAAACAGGTCAGGATCGAACGCAGGACCATCAGGAAATGACCGCCTCGCCCTCCTTTCTCGGCCTTCCCAATCGCCTCGCTGATGACTGCTTGCCCCGGGCGGTGATTTTCGCGGCCGCCCACGGCACGACCTATCCCGGCAAGGACAGCGGCGGCTATGCCTTGGCGGCCGGCGCCATCCGTGCTGCAAGCCAGGACGATGCCGGGCTCATCGAGCACTGGGATTTCGATCTCGGCGGTCCGCTGTTCGATGGCAAGCCGATCGCATGCACCGACGCCGGCGATGTCGAGACAACCATGCACGACAATATCGGCAACCGGGCGCGGATCGAGGCGAAGACGCGAAAGGTATTGGCATTGCCGGCCATACCGATCTTGCTCGGCGGTGACTGTTCCGTGACCATTCCTTTCCTTGCCGGTTTTGCGGCGCAAGGGCCGGTCTGGGTCCTGCAGATCGACGCCCATATCGATTGGCGCGACGAGGTGCATGGCGAACATCACGGCTATTCAAGTCCGATGCGCCGGGCGAGCGAGATGCCGCATGTCGCCGGCATGGTGCAAGTCGGCTTGCGCAGTGTCGGCAGCGCGCGCACCGCCGACATCGAAGCGGCGCAACGCTATGGCAGCTGTTTTGTGACCGCTCGCGAGGTTCATAGCCAGGGCGTCGGCGCCGCTCTCCAGCATATCCCGGAAGGAGCGCAGGTCGTCGTCACCCTTGATTGCGACAGCATCGATCCCGGCATCATGCCTGGTGTGGCGGCGCGTACCCCTGGTGGCCTCACTTACTCTGAGGTGGTCGACCTGATCGCCGGCCTCGGCAGGCGGGCGAGGATCGCGGGATTCGACCTTGTCGAGTTCTATCCTCCCGCCGACATTGACGGTCTGTCGGCGCTCACCGCCTCGCGGCTTCTTGTCAATGCGATCGGCGCCATCGTCCGGCAGGCTTGATCCTGCTTCTCGCAGCAAGCCGTCGATGGGGTCATTGCTCTTTTTCTCTTAGGCAACTTTGCCCAGACGTGGCTCCGTCCCAGCCAGAAGCCGCCGAAAGTTGGCGCGATGGCGCACAATCACGTAAACGCCGCCGGCGATCACCAGCAGCCGCTGGGGCAGCGGTTGCTCCAGGCCGCAGACCAGGGCCATGGCCGTCAACGCCGCCAGCATTGAACTGAGGGAAACAATCCTGGAGATAGCCAGCGCGGCGCCGAAAACCACCGCGGCCCCTAAACCCACGGGCCATGACATCGCCAGCAGCATGCCGAGCCCCGTCGCAACCGACTTGCCTCCGGCAAAATTGAGCCAGACCGACCGGCTATGCCCTAGCAACACAGCAAACCCCGCCAGGCAGACAGCCCAAGGCTCCGAGCTCTGCAGATCGAAGGCTGCCGGTGGAGTGGATGATGGGACTGTCGAGAGCCAGAGGCAGAACCCGCGCGCAAAGGCGATTGCGCCCACACCTTTCAGTACATCGACCAGAAGCACCATCGACGCCGGCCATTTGCCGAGCGTTCGCAATACATTCGTTGCTCCGGTGGATTTGGAGCCATGTTCCCGGATATCGATGCCTTTCAGCAGTTTGCCTGCCAGATAGCCCGTGGGTATCGAACCGAGGAGATAGGCGATCGCCAACCCGACCGCAGCCGCTATCCAGAAAACCATGCGTGTCACCTCGACGGTCTATGTTCAGGCCGCGTGGTCGCCGCCATTACTGCTCGCATCCTCGATACCACGCGGACTAAGCGGACGAACAGTTTCATCCAAGCTTTAAAGACTCTAGGATGCGGCTATGCAGGGATCGCGTTTTGCATTTGGTCCGTTCGTGCTTGATCCGGCGGCGGGAACGCTCCTTCGGAATGACGATCCCGTGGCCGTCGGCCACCGCGGGCTGAAGCTGCTTGCGGCGCTCGTCGGGCGGCCGGGCGAAATCCTCGGCAAAGCCGAGTTGATGGATGCGGCGTGGCCGGGCAGGGCGGTGGAGGAGGGCAACCTCACCGTCCAGATCGCGCAGCTGCGAAAGCTGCTTGGCCCTGCTGCAAACGGCGGCGAGTGGATTGCCACGGTTCCGCGCGTCGGCTACCGCTTCACCGGGGCCACAGATCAGCCCGGTGGCGTCAAGCGAAAGGCTTTGCCGCTGCCTGACAGGCCATCCATTGCTGTGCTGCCCTTCGTCAATATCAGCGATGACCCCGAGCAGGAATTCTTCTCCGATGGGCTGACCGAAGACCTGATTACCGACCTTTCCAGGATGCCGGGTCTGTTCGTCATCGCCCGCAACTCGGCGTTTTCCTACAAGGGAAAGGCGGTTGACATGCGAGAGATCGCTCGGGAACTCGGCGTGCGCTACCTGCTCGAAGGCAGTGCCCGACGCGCCGCAGGACGGGTCCGCATCAATGCCAAGCTGATCGACGCCGCGAGCGGCGATCACCTGTGGGCCGAACGCTTCGATCGAAGCCTCGACGATATCTTTGCCGTTCAGGACGAGGTGGCGGAAAAGATCGTCGAGGCGCTGCTCGGGCGGCTGCGCGCACCACCGCCGCGCAACCGGCCAATCAGCCTTGAGGCTTACGACCTTTGTGTGCGGGCGCGCAGGCTGATGGATGATTCCCCGCAGGCGGCTGAGGAAGCGCATCTGATGCTGACGCGCGCCGTCTCCCTCGACCCTGATTATGCCGAGGCCTATCGCTGGCTCGCCATGAACCACTGGATGGGACGGATCCATAGCGGCGGGCCGACGGAATTCGACCGCAGCCTCGCTTTAGAACTGGCACGCAGGGCCGTCACGCTCGATCCCAACGATGCCGGCTGCCGTTGGGTCCTGGCTTACCTGCTTGCCTATGAGCGCGACTTCGCCGAAGCGGATGCGGAATTCGCCAAGGCGATCGAGCTCGACCCGAATGAGGCCGATACTTTTGCCGCGCTATCCGACATCACCGTCCTTGCCGGCCGGGTCGGCGAGGGGCTCGAGCATATTCGCAAAGCGTTCCGGCTGAACCCGTTTCCGGCAAGCTGGTACTATCTGACGCTCGGCCAGGCGCAATATGCGGCCGGCCAATATGCGGCCGCCGTCGAGACGCTGCGCCGCGACGAGACCTATCGCTCAAGCTCACGCCGTTTCCTGGCGGCAAGCCTTGCCAAGCTCGGCCGGCCCGACGAGGCACGCGCCGAGACCGATCTCTTCCTCGTCGCCAACCCGCATTTTTCCATTCGCCACTGGGCGGCGACCGAGCCCTTCCGCGACGCTCGGACGCTTGCGCATTTTGTCGATGGCTACCGCAAGGCCGGTCTTCCCGAGTGATCGCCGGGCCGCGCCGCCCGCCAGACCAACGGAAACAGCACCAGGGCGACCGCCGGAAGCACGATCAAGTTGATCGTTTCCCAGCCGGAGCTGTGGAGAAGCGACCCGGCCGAGAAGGACGCGCAGGCGACCGTACCGAAGACCACGAAGTCGTTTGCCCCCTGCACCTTGCTGCGTTCGGCCGGCGTATGGCAGTCGGCGACCATCGCGGTTGCTCCGATGAAGCCGAAGTTCCAACCGATCCCGAGCAGAACCAGCGAGAGCCAGAAGTGGGAGATGTCGAAGCCGGAGAGCGCGACCGCCGCCGAGCTGCCGATGAGGAGGAGACCGACGGCCGCGACCCGTTCCTTTCCGAAGCGCACCATCAGGCGGCCGGTGACGAAGCTCGGGGCATACATGGCGAGGATATGCCATTGGATGCCCAATGCCGCCTGGTCGATCGAGTGACCATGCCCGACGCTCTATGATATCGCGGAAGGGCTCGATCGTCTCGAAACCGGGCTGCGGAAGCTTCGCGGCAGGAAAGCCCGGTCGGTCGTGGTGGTCACCGCGTCCCAGGCGCTGGTTGCCAACTGTCTGCTGGCAAGATTGGACGACTTCTCGATGAACTTTCCGACGGTCGATGTCCAGCTTGATGTCGCCGACAGAGTCATCGATCTGGCCCAGGGCGAGGCTGATATCGGCATACGCTGCGGTCTTGGTGCCTGGAAGGGTGTGAAGTCGACATTCCTCATGAGTGAGGAGATTATCGCGGTGTGCCACAATCGGCTGCTCGAGGTGGATCGGGAGGTGACCGCCGGCTGGATCGTCGAACAGACGCTGACGGCACGCCGCATCCGGGCGGCGACTTTCCGACATGGGCGGAATGGTTGGCGAGATCCGGCGCAAACCGGCTTCCGATAGAACGCGGGCTGAAGATCAATTCCACGGCGGCAGTCATTCAGGCTGCCGTCGCGGCAAGGGGCGTCGCCCTCGTGCGCAAGGCGCTCGTGGCGCAGGAACTCGACAGCGGCAGGCTGGTCCATCTGTTGCCAGACGTCCGCTGGCCTGTGAAGTGGGCGTATTACATCGTCGCAGCGCCAAAGGCGTTGAGTCGATACGAGGTTGCAGCGTTTCACGTCTGGCTGGCCTCGCGCCCGAGATAGACGGCGATCCCCGGAGGAAAGATTACTCGCTTCAAACAGCCATATTCGAGGCTGCCGACATCACTTCCCGAGGGGCGGGACCACCGAACATATGACGGCCACCGTCTTCGACTTCAGTGAAACACCAGCGCACGACGCCATCTCGGTCGAGCAGGAATTCGCCGACAAGCTGGCCATGGCCGGTCGCAATCATCTGCGTGTCGTCCTCAGTGAATTCGTAGCCATCCGCCTTGTCGAGATAGTCCACCGCCGCCATCACATCCATCGGCTCCGGGAGCTCACCCGGCATGTCGATACGCATCGAGGTGACCGTGCTCATGCTGAGCTTGTGCGGCCAGTCATTCTCGTCTTCGGTGAACTGGACATTCGGCAAGCCGAAGGCCCTGTGTGACATCCGTTCCGGGTCGGAAGCAGCCAGCAGGTTGGGAAGCGGGTGGTAGCGGAAATAGAGGCGGGCACGCTCGATCGGGGTATTCACGACAGTCAGGCTGTCGATGCCCTTTTCCTGCAATGCACCGGTGAGTTCGGCCATGGCGGCGATCTGCCGGCGGCAGAAGGGGCAATGCAGTCCGCGAAACAGCCCGACAAGCACCGGTTTCTGGCCACGAAAATCATCGATGGCGATCTTGCCCTGGCGAGTAATCGCATCCAGCACCACGTTTGGCGCGCGATCTCCGGGCTGTAATGGTCTTTCCGAGTGGTTCTCCTGCATGATTAATTCCTCCCTTTATCTATTTGACGTAATTGGACTAACCGCTCTCCAGAAGTTACACCAGGAGGAAGGTTAGTCGAGAAACGGCAAAACGACGAGTGTGCCTGGATCGAGGTTGTGGCGGATGCACACATCCTGCGCCAGCGTGAAATACCGTTCCGCCTCGTCCATATCGTCATGTTCGAGGCTCAGTGTCGCCAAGCCATCATAGCACGGAAAGAGCAGTTGCGGCTCGTCAATTTCCTTTGCAACCTCAAGGGCTTCCTCGTAATACTTACGAGCTAGCTTCGGCTGCCCGTGGCATTGATGAATCTGCCCGAGGACAATCAGTGGCACGGAGAGATGGTCGCGCTGATCGAGCGCCCGGTCGATTTCGACGGCCTTCTCCGCTGCCGGCACACCCTCGGCCGCGCAGCGATCGGTAAAGGTGCAGCAGGAAACCGCGAGGTTGGCGAGTAGCCGCGCCTGGAAGCCAAGATCGCCGATGCGGGTGGCGACCTCCAGGCCGCGCCGGCAGATCCTGATGGCGTTGGCCGGATCGACGATGGTGTAGAGAACGCCGAGATTGGAATAGGCGCGGCACGCTGCACTTTGCAGATCGGCCTTTTCAGCGACCGAAAGGCTGCGCTCGACTTCCTGCACCGCATCGCGGCGGCGCCCGAGCCGCGCCAGCGCCGCACCCTTGGTGTTCAACGCCTCCGCCATCGCCCGTGCTGCCTCCCGTCCGGCCTCGGTCGTTCCGTCGACGGGCAGCGTTTGCAGGCGCTGCAGCGCCTGCGTCGCCCATTCGGCGGCAGCGGCCTGATCGCCCATGCGGAAGGCCAGATGGCCGCGCTCCTGCAGCAAGTGCGCATGTTCGATCGGCGCATCGATCGTCGCGATCAACGCTTCGGCCGCAGCGCAATGGGTTTCCGCCTGGTCGCGGCGCCCCGCGTCGAGATGCAGACGGCCGGTCTTTCGCAGGATCCGTGCTGCGGCGATCCGATCGTCCTTGGTGCGGTGGATCGCAAGCGCCCGCTGATAATGGGTCAAGGCAGCATCGCGCCGGCCGGCAGGGCCGCAGAGATCACCAAGACGCTCCATGAGCGCCAATTGCTCCGGCGACACCTCCGGCTCGTTGGCGAAGGCGGCAAGGGCCTGATGGTAGAGCCGCATGGCATCGTCATTGGCGTAGGTCTTGCGCGCCAGATCGCCCGCCGCCATCAGATAGCCGGCGCCCTTGGCTTTCTCGGTGGTCAGACTGAAGTGATGGCCGAGCTGCGTCAGGTGCTCGGCCCGGTCGGGCGCTTCGCCATATTGGCGTTCCAGAACGCGGCCGATCCTGCCATGCAGCTCCATGCGCCGCTGCAGTAGCAGATTGTGGTAGATGACGTCATGCATCAGCGTCTGGCTGAAGCGATAGCCCGGCGATCCGCCGGCATCCGGGCCGCGCAATTCCTCGATGATATTGGCATCGCAGAGATAATCCAGCGCCGCGTCGACGCCGGCCGGGTCGGAGGTGACGGTGCGGAGCAGGGCGGTATCGAACTTTGGGCCGACAACCGCAGCCTCCTGCGCCAACCGTCTCATCTCTTGCGGCAGCCGATCGACGCGGGCGAGCAACAGCGCCTGGAGATTGACCGGGATATCGACATCCGTGTCGTCGGCTGCGACATGCCAGCGATGACCGTCATGGTGCAGCGTGCCCATGTCGATCAGTCCGCGCAGGATTTCTTCGATGAAAAGCGGATTGCCGCCGGCCCGATCCAGGATGCGCTTGCGCATGGCCATTGGCAGCTTGCTATGGCTCTCGCCAAAAAAGGCAGCAAGCAACTTCTGCCCATCGGCTGCAAAGAGCGGGTCGAGACGTTGCACGGTCACGTTGACGCGATCGGAGTTCAGCGGGTCGGTCTGCGATGTCGGCCGGTAGATCGCCAGCAGCATCAGCCGGCTGCGCTCCAGCCGATCCATCATGAAGCGGAGCACTTCCAGCGAGGCAACGTCCGCCCAGTGCAGATCCTCGATAACGAGCAACAGAGGGCCTTGCGCCAACCGCCGCTCGAAGACGGTGCGTACCGCATAGAAGATCTGTCGCCGCAACTGTTCCGGCTCGATGTGCCGTAATGCCCCATCGGCGTCGCCGAGACCGAGGACATGCAGAAAGAGCGGCAAAAGCCCCTCGACATCCTCTTGGGTGAGATCGAGAGCGCGGAATCCGGTTGTCAGCAGCTGCCGTGTTCTGGCGAGATCATCCCGCTCGCCGATACCGTAAGCGCTGCGCACGACCGCGGCGAGCGTGCCATAGGATCGTTCGCCGAGGGGAGAGCAGGTGGCGTTGCGGATGGCAAGGCCGGGGAAACGGGCCGCATCGCCGGCGGTTCCAACGAATTCGTTGACCAGCCGCGATTTGCCGATACCGGCTTCGCCGATCAGGCGGACGAGTTGCGCCGCACCGCCGCAGGCGAGATCGAGGCAGGTCAGCAGCCGCGACAACTCGCCATCGCGTCCGATCATCGGCGCCTGAAGGCCGAAACTTTCGAGCCCGCGCGCCGTATGCGGCGCTTCCAGCAGCCCAGCCAGCCGATGGACGAGGACGTTTCCGCTTTTGCCACGGAGCGTCTGCGCGCCAAGACTGTCGAAGGCAAAGGCATGGCGGGTGAGGCGATAGGTCAGCGGTCCGACGAGGATATCGTTTTCGCCGGCCATCGATTGCAGCCGCTGGGCGGTGTTCACCGTGTCGCCGGTCACCGAATAGGATTTTGTGCTGACCGCACCGAAGCCGCCGGTGACGACAGGCCCGCTATTGATGCCGATATGCAGACGCAGCGGCACACCGGCGCGTGAGCGCCAGCGGTCGCCGACGTCAGTCGCCCGCCGAATCATATCGAGTGCGGCACCGAGCGCCCGGACCGGATCATCTTCATGGGCAACCGGGGCGCCGAACAGCGCCAGCAGCGCATCGCCGACGAACTTGTCGACGAAGCCGCCATAAGCCTCGACCGCCTGCGTCATCTCTTCGAATAGTTCGTTCTGCAGCACCCGCATGATTTCTGGGTCGATCTGCTCGCTCAGCGTCGTGAAGCCGCAGAGATCGGCAAAGAGCACCGTGACCGGCCGCCGGTCGGCATCGCTGTCTGATTTATGCGGCACCACCTCGATGCTTGGCTTCGGCGCAGGCGGGACTCGGCCCGAGATGGCCGCGCCGCATCTCGGGCAGAAGGCAAAATCCGGCTGACAGGCACAGCCGCAGGCAGCACAGGAGAGGGGCTGCCTGGCGCCGCATCGCGGGCAGAAGGCAAAACCACTTTGAATATCGAAACCGCAGCCGGCGCACTCCATCGCACCCGTCCCACGAAAGGCCAGATATGCGACGGGATCCCGGTCGCAACCGACGGGCCTTAACAGAAACAAGCATGAACCTGCTGCGTGAGGCCCGCAAGCAGGATTTCAGTTGGGGTGAAGGATCATCAGTCCGATAGCGCTCATAAACGCCAGCGCGAGCATCGACAGCACCCCGGCCAGCAGCACACGCCTGCCGGAGGCAAGTACCGTCCGCATGTTCACCGACAGGCCAAGGGCAGCCATCGAGACGAGGGTGAGCACGGACGAGGATTCCCTCGCCACCGTTGCGGCTTGCGGCGGGATGAGATCGAAGCTCCGCAAGCCCATCATCGCGAAGAAACCGACAATGAACCACGGCAGAAGATGTGCAAGCGAGATTTGGGTGGGATGCTCCGCATCCCTCTTGAGTTGCAGCAGCAGCACGACCGGACCAAGCATCAGGACCCGCATGAGCTTCACGATGGTGCCGACCTGTACGCTGACGGCGCCGACAGGCCGTGGTCGCTGCAAGCACCTGCGGAACCGCGTAGACGGTCATGCCGGCAAGAACGCCATATTGCCATTCCGTGAGATGCGTTACCGCAAAAAGCGGCGGCAGCACCAGGACGACGACTATTCCGAGCGCCGCCGTGAAGGCGATCGACGATGCAACGTCGTCCGCGCGGGCGCCAATCACTGGTGCTGCGGCAACGATCGCAGAATTCCCGCAAATGGAATTGCCGCAGGCGACAAGAGTTGCCAGCTGGTCGTGAAGGCCAAGCATCCTGCAGATCCCATAACTTGTCACCAGCGAGAGAAGCACTGTTCCCATGACGATCACGATCATGGTGGTGCCGGCCGCGGCGACGGTCGCTATGCTGACGGATGCGCCGAGTAGCAGGATGGCAAATTCCAGAAGGACCTTGCTCGAGAAGGCGATCCCTGCATGAAAACGGGCCGGCAGGCCCACGAAGGTCTGCAGCATCGTGCCCAGGAGGATGGCGAAGACCAGCCCATCGATGATTTCGAAGCCGATGACGGCTTTCTCCAGAGAAACCATGCCCCACGCCAAGATGGTTATCGCGACGGAGGCGGCGATGCCGGGAAGGATTTCCAACAATCTCGAGGAAGGCGACATGAAATATCCAAAAGAAATTCTATTTGTAGGATAGTCCTCCGTTTTGTGCTCCTCCATCGAATAATTATTGACATTTCATTCGGTGTGAGAGAACGATTTTCGATGACGTTCGAGCAGCTTTCGATTTTTGTGGCAGTGGCCGAGCGGCAGCATCTCACGCAGGCGGCTTCCGCTCTTCGACTGACACCCTCCGCAGTCAGCGCGTCCGTCAAGGCGCTGGAGACGTTCTATTGCGTGAAGCTCTTCGACCGGGTTGGCCGCGGCATTCAATTGACCAGGGAAGGGGCCGTCCTTTTGCGCGAGGCCAAGGAGACGCTGGCAAGAGTCAAGGCAACCGAGGCGGTTCTCGCCGAGCTTGGCAGGCTGAAGACCGGTACGCTCGACATCCATGCCAGTCAGACCATCGCCAACTATTGGCTGCCCTCGCGGCTCCTCGGCTTCTCCCACGCTTATCCGGGCATCGATATCGATCTGACGATCGGCAACACGATGACCGTGGCTGCGGCGGTCAAGCAGGGCGACGCGGAACTGGGATTCATCGAAGGCATGGTCGACGAACCCACGCTTTCGAATTCCATGATTGCCAGCGACAGGCTGGTTCTTGTCGTCGGATCCGAAAACCGCGACGATATTGAAGCAGGGGACCTCGGCCGCCTCAAATGGATCATGCGGGAAGCGGGTTCCGGAACGCGTTCGGTGCTCGAACAGTCGCTGCGCGAGCTTCACATCGATCCTTCCAAACTCGACGTCTCGCTGGTGCTTCCCACGAACGAAGCGGTACTGTCGGCCGTGAGAAGCTGCGGCTGCGTCACGGCGCTCTCCGAGGCGATCGTCATGCCCTTCGTCGAGAATGGCCAGTTGCGAATGCTCGACGTCGAGCTCCCGCCGCGACGCTTCACCTTGCTTAGACACAAGGAGCGCCATCGAACTGCGCCTGCGCGGGAATTCGAGGCATTCTGCCGTGCCCACGCTTGATATGCCAGATTCCGTGGACCGCAGCCGTTAGAGCGATAACTTCGGGAGCTCTAAACTCGAGAGCGATGTGGCGGTCGTTGGATCGCCTCCCGCTGTGATGGCGATCGTCGAGGCAGGGGACTGCCCTCAACCCACGGCATTGCCATTCGGATTGACGATCGCTCCGCTGGGCCATCAGCAGATCGATCGACTGACGAAACTGCGGCCCGGTGCCTACCATGAAGGCTTCAGGAGCTTGTCCGTCGCCCTTGAGCGGGGTCTCGCGGCTGCGTCTGAACCGGATGATTTTAATCCGATCCGGCCTCAAATCATCCGGTTCTAGGCTGGTGTGATTTCGCGCATCAGCCTGCTTTCGTCAGTCCCTTGTGCTTCACGCGGCAAAATTCGATCAGCTGCTCCGACGTCATTGGCCGCGCCAGAGCATAGCCTTGCAGCAAATGGCAACCGAGATCTTTCAGGATCTTCGCGTGCTCCATTGTCTCGACGCCCTCGGCAACGATGTCGATGTTCTGTGACCGGCCGATTTCGATAATGGAGGAAACCAGGCGGCGTTGAGACGGAGAGGCTATGATCGGCTTGATAATTTCGCGGTCGATCTTAAGTCGCCGCGGCTCAAACCGAAGCAGACTGATGATGCTGGCATGTTCCGTGCCGAAATCGTCGATCTCGATTTCAATGCCGAGCGCTTTGATTGCCGGAATGACCTCGTTGAGGGCAGGCTGAAGCTCGTCGAAGGAAATTGTCTCGAGCAGCTCGAAACAGAGGCGACCCCTCGCTGCGGGAAGCCCGGACAGCTCGGCGAGCAGATTCGCCTGAGCCAGTCGGCGCGCTGAAATATTGACGGAGACACGCGGGATTTGCATTCCCAGGCTGTCCCATCTCGTCAGCTCGAACAGGGCCTTATGCAGGATCAGCCTATCCATGTCGCCGCTACGCCCCAGCCTTTCCGCGGCGTCGAGAAAATTGTTCGGGCCGAGCAGACCTTTTCGCGGGTGATCCCAGCGGGCGAGGGCCTCGACGCCTGATATAGCCAGCGTATCCGCATGGAATTGCGGCTGGAAGAATGCAACAAGCTCATCGCGGTCGAGCGCCAGATTGAACTCATCCGCCAATTCTTTTGAATGGATTGCGGCGCTGCGAAGCTCTTCAGTGAAAATGGCCGCGCGGCCGCGCCCTGCCTTCTTCGCTTCGTAGAGGGCCAAATCGGCATTGAGAAGCAACTGGCCGAGATCCCGCCCGGAGGCATGTTCAGTCTCCCAGGCGACACCGACGCTTGCTCCGACCACATACTCCGCCCCATCGATGAGGAGGGGCTGCTGGAGCGTGGCGACGATCTGCTTGGCCAATTCGGCTGCCTCAGGCTCGGGGTTGGCGCTCCACCTGGCGAAAATGAACTCGTCCCCACCGATCCGAGCCGCGACGTCGGTTGGGCCGGTCAAATCGGCGAGGCGCGAAGCGGTTGTTTGAAGGACCATGTCACCGCCGGCATGCCCTTTCGTATCGTTGATCTCTTTAAATCGGTCGAGGTCGATATGAATGAGGATCAGACAGTCTTCGCCATCGGGTCTCTGTGGTTGCGAGATCATCTGGTCGACGAACCGTCGGTTAGCCAGCCCCGTCAGGGCGTCGTGCAACGACAGATATTCCAGACGTTGCCGCGCTCGAACGAGCTTCTTCTTGTGAAGGCGAAGCTTCTCGATCGTTCGTTGGCGTGATTTGGTCAGGAAGCCGATCCAAATGATCGGCGCAACGACACAGAGGCCCAACAAGCTCGCATAAAACTCAAAAACGCCGATTCCGTTATTTTGGCCCCATCCGTGCTTGGGCACGGCGCCGAAAGTCCACCGGCCATAAGCCATGTCAACGGATGTCGCGACCGGCTGCTTCGAAAAGGTTTCCAGACTTCCGAGGAAAACCTGTTTCGGCGAATTTGGCTCCGGCACGGTACTGATGGCAATCTCAAGCTCGGTCGATCCAAGGCCGCTATCACTATAGAGCCTTGGGATATCAATAATTCCGGAGAGCAGCCCCCAAAAGATCTGGCTGTTTCCGTCATCGATATAGATCGGACATCTGACGACGAAAGCGGTTCCGCCTTGGACGAGTTCAACTGGCCCTGTCAGAACGATATTGTGGGTGTTGCGCGCCAGCATCGCGGCAGCCCGTTGCTTGTCATTCTTTCGGTAATCGAGCCCGATGGCCTTTTCGTTTCCTTTCTCAGGATAAACCCATTTGACCACCATGTCGGGCGCCGCAGCGAAACTGCGTAATTGTGAATCGGGCTGCAGGATCTGCGCGGCAAGTTTGGAAAATCCGTTCTGGCCCATTGCCGGGTCGACTGCGATGCCAGCCGCCAGACCTTGCAGCAGCTTCACATTGCTATTGAGGTTCGTCTGAAGCCGAGATGATATTGTGGCAAGCTCGCCCGCAACAATCGAGCGCTCCTCTGCCAGCGATCGCTCCAGCCGCCAGTTCGTTGCGACCCAGACGACAATAACTGCAATAACCGCCGCAAATAGTGCCGGAGCAAATGCGGTTGCATGGCTGGCTGCGGAGGCAGCAAGGCCACGGAGTATCTTTGGATTTCTTCGAAACTTCATTAGTTTGCCGGCGCGGATGGACACAGATGCATCCTCGCACAGTTTCTTTAAGGCAACGCTAAACCGGCTAGCCTGCGAGAAAAGCCGATCCGGTAGCGCGTCAAGACATCGTTTTGGTTGGAACGTTGGTCTGCCACGGCACGATGGCCTGGCACAATCTGACTGGCTGCTCCTGGTTGCTGGGCAGATCGGGCAGGTGAGGGTGCACACATCGGCTTCAGCTTCCTAAGTTTCTATTCTCATGATCCTGGTGGATGGATATCCGCTTTATGCTCCAGCGTTTGAACGGGACCTCAGCGTGCTTCCAAAAATCGAATTGCTTGCCGACATTGACGTCGCTGGTCGCTGAACGACCTAGTGAACGAGTGATACCCGGCGGAGCACGCAGAAATGACTGCGGAACCTTGGACGATGCAGCGAGAGCTTCGCGAAGAAATTCGCCGTCCCGTGTGCTAGCTCGGATCGCTGCGCGACCATCGCGACGGGCTCGACATTCTACAGGACGAAACCTCCTGTAAGACGCCGCTATGGGAGGCTTGCCTCCAGCTTTGTTCTCAGGGATTGCCAGACAGCTGGCTTGTCATCTCGTCTCCCACGTAATCGAAAACGCGGGGAGTGTGCCATTCAAACTTTACAGAAACAGGACACTTCAACTTTGCGGCCACACAAAAATCGCATAAGACAGATTATGGAACAACAGAATGCCTTTTTATTACAATGGCATATAGCGTCGCCACTCTCGCCGAGCTTGTCTTGTGCTCTGCGCAGTTACTCCTGAAGTGTTGGGATCACTTTTGCCGGTCTTTGTAGCTCTGTAGCGGCGGCGGAAGCTGCTGCATCGGCCGTCCCGCTGGAAACATGAACCGTCGGAGTTGCAAACTGGATCCCTTTTTCCGCGAATGTCTTCTTGAGCATGGCCAGTGCCTTTCGGCGAACGCCGAATTGCTCGCCGGGTTTGGCCATGAACTTCAGGCGGATCTGCACACCGTAATCGGCCATCTGCTCGATCCCTTGCATTTTCAAGGGCTCGATGATGTTGGGCCCGAGTTCGGGATCGTCCAGCAGCTCGACGCCAATGCGCTTGATGGTCTTGCGGACCTCCTCAAGGTCGCTGTCATAGTTCAGGGTCAGCGTAATGATATCGATCACCCAGTCGCGGCTCAGGTTCTGCACCGCGCCGAGTTCGCCGAAAGGAACGATGGTGACCGGACCGCGGTGGTGCCGAAGGCGGATCGATCGCAGCGAGAAACCTTCGACTGTCCCTTTATATTTTGCCGCCTGAATATACTCACCGATGCGAAAGGCATCGTCGAACAGATAGAAGACGCCTGAGATGATATCCTTGACGAGCGTTTGCGCGCCGAAGCCGACGGCGATGCCGACGACACCGGCGCCGGCCAGCAACGGTCCGATCTGAATGCCGACGGCATCCAGGATCATCAGGAAGCCGACAGCGCCGATCGCCAGAAACAGCACGTTGCGAAGGATCGGAAGCAGGGTATTTAACCGCTGGCGCCGGCGCGCTTCGGGTCCGTCCAGATGCCCCGCCTCCGCACTTCGCGACGCCACCGCCATCTGACTGTCGATCAGCGTGCTTGCGAGCTTCCAGATGACGTCGGTCACCAGCAGCACGATAACGATGCGGATGCCTGCACGGATCAAACGGGTGGTCACCGTTTCGGCAGCGGCAAGGTCACTGAGATTGACATTCCAAGCGCGGGCAATCAGCAGTGCGGCGACCACGATCAGGCCGTTCCGGAGCGTTTGCATGATGACGACGGACCATCCGACGATAGCCGGATCTTCGACGGCGTGTTCGCCGCCGGATCGTACGATGCGACCGATGACATCACGCGCCACGGAAACGGTAAGCGGCAGAAGCGTCAGGACGATCAACGTCCAGAATACTCCGCGCAGCCCGGACACCCATAACAGCCACGATAATACGATGCTCGCGCTGAAGCCGACGCAGACTAACCGGTTCACCGGCGGCCCGTCGGAACGGAAATGCCGCAGCCAAATCATCGTAATCAGCGTGATCGAAACGACACCGAGCCACGCGGCGGTAAAGAGATCGACCAGGATGGGCGAAGCCCCGATGGTCTGGAACACTTCGATGATCGCCCAGCCGGCCGCCAGTACGGCGACGATTGCGAGAAGCCAGTAATACCAGAACCAGGCAAGCGAGGTGACAAGCGTCAGAAGCCGCATATGCGGCAGCCGGGCGCCGGGCGCAATCACGATGCGGCCGACAAGCACGCCAAGGCGCACCATCAGCGCCGCTGATAGCAGAATGAGCGCGATATCGCGAAACACGGCAGGCCAGGGAAAGAGGATAAAGGCGCCGAGGCTGCCGATGAGATAACCGACCAACGCGAGAAGGCCCATTGAAAGCCGGGCCGCATGGAGCTTGATCCGCTGCCGGACGGTGTCGGCAGGCGCGGTCAACACAAAATGAAGCAGCCCTCGCCCGGACCACCAGGCAAGGCGCTGCGCAGCGAATCCGCCTGCAATGAAGAGTGTCACCGCCAGGATCAGTCCGACAGCATCGATGCGATCATCCGTTTGGAAGACCCGGATCGCCGTTTGAACCTGTCCCGGAAGCGTTGGGACTGCATCGACGAGCGTGAGCAACCTTTGGCGTAGATCCTGCAATGCGGTGGCAATCGACGGCGGTGCCACCTCTTGCGGGGCCGCTGCCGGCTGCGCCGGTTCCTGAGTGCCGGGAACGATCCGGTTGACCAGCGCGCGTCCGGCATCATCGTTGGGCAATTCGATGATAACCCGGATCGGTGCCGAGGAATTGGTCGGTTCGGCCGCTGGGGCGACGGTTACGCTCGCGAACACAAGCGTCGAAAATACCACCGTCAAGAATATCGACACTCTACCAAAAAAATGACGGTCGTCATTGATGCGCATATAGCCCTGGTCCCCAAGAAGCTGGCGTTGTTTCTAGCAACTTCGGACGTTGTGAAGCGTTGCGTAATCGACGTCAATCGACGACCTGTCTGGCGGGCGTAAAGCTCGCCGTGCCGCCGCCCCTGAAAACACGCCGGTCGGTTAACGGCGGTTGCTCATGATCGCACCGTTTTGAACCCTGCCCTGATCTCCTGACTGAAGAGTTCCGGCTCCTCCCAGGCCGCGAAGTGGCCGCCCGTGGGCGCGCGGTTATAGTAGACCAGCTTCGGATAGGCCTTCGACAACCAGTGCTTTGGCGGTTTGTAGACCTCTCCGGGGAATATGGTGACGGCGACCGGCACTTTGACCTCCGTGAGCTTTGCGCCCGCCATGGCGTTTTCGAAATAGATGCGGCCACTCGAGGGGCCGGTGTTCGTCAGCCAGTACAGCGTGATATTGTCGAGGATGACATCCTTGCCAAGCGCCTGTTCCGGATCGCCTCGGGTGAACACCCAGTCGGCGATCTTGTCGTAAAGCCAGGCGGCAAGGCCAACTGGCGAATCCGCAATGCCGTAACCGACTGTCTCCGGACGTGTGCTCATGATCGCGGCATAGCCGAAGCCGTTGTTGAGGAAGTTCCGCGCCTCATCGAAGACGACCTTCTCGTCCGCAGACAGATTGTCGGGAGCCGGCCCTCCATTTTTAAGAGCCTGGGCTGCATCCGATGGGAACGTCGTGGCCCGCTCGATCCTGTTGACATGGATGGCGAGCAGCCCATCGGGTGCCTGGCGACCCAGGGCGTCGCTGATGATGGCGCCCCAGTCGCCGCCTTGCGCGACATAGCGGTCATAGTCGAGCCGTTTCATCAGCACGTCCCAGGCAGCCGCTATCCGCTGCGGGTTCCAACCCGTCGTCGACGGCTTCCCGGAGAAACCGAATCCCGGGATCGAAGGGATCACCAGGTGGAAGGCATCCTCGGCCGTACCGCCATGCGCCGTCGGGTCCGTGAGCGGCCCGATGACATCGAGCAGTTCGAACACCGAACCCGGCCAGCCATGGGTCATGATCAGCGGCAGCGCGTTTTCATGACGGGAACGGACATGGATGAAATGGATGTCCACACCGTCGATATTGGTGAGAAAATGCGGAAAGGCATTCAGCCTGCTCTCTGCCTTGCGCCAGTCGTAGGAGGCCTGCCAGTAGGCCACCAGCTCCTTCAGCCTGTCGGGCTCAACACCCTGCGAACGATCCGTGACGGTTTCACCGTCGGGCCATCGGGTTTCGGCAAGTCGCCGCCTGAGGTCCGTCAGCGCTGCCTCGGGGATCTCGGCCTTGAACGGTCGGATCTCTCCGATGGTTGCGCCGATGACGTCGGCGGCTTCCGACACCAGCGGAAGCAGAACGGCGGATAAGCCGGCCGCGGCACCCGATGACAGCAGCGTGCGTCGCGATAGAAGCCTTTGGTTCAAAGAGGTCAGCAGTGCCATGACGTGTGTCCTTTCATGACAATGAGAGTCAACGGACAGGTTCGGCAAGGGGTGCCATTGGTGACCGCATAGGGTTCAATGTGATGTCAGTCATATCAGTTCTTCCTTATGTTGTCGCCGCTGCGCTCCGCCATCCCCCGCGAGCTGTCTCAAATCGGCGGCTGGTGATTATTTGGGTGGCGCGACGCAGGGCCGGCACCCGGAGAAACTGAGAGGCAGCCTCTCGTTGGAAACTCAGCCTTGGCCAGCGCCGTCACAGCGACCACGATCAAGAGGCTGCCTCTCAATTTTTCCAGCTACTGCGCGGTGACGGCGTGGCTACTTATGGACCTGTCGTTCAGGAAAGGAACTCACATGTCCGAAGACAAAACCGAAAATAGGGCTGCATCGGCCGCAGCCACGCCATCCCTCCCCGTCGGAAAAATCTTCGCGTCCGCTGAAGCCCAGCACGGTGACGTTGATTTCATCAAGGTCGACGAGATGCTCACGCTGAGGAGAATGATTGTTCGCGCGCCGGCGCCAAAAGGCACCGTGCTTTTCCTGCACGGGTTTCCGGAAACGCTGTTGGTCTGGAGGGACATTGCGAGCACGCTTGCTCGCGACTACGACGTCCACGCCTTTGATTGGCCGGGCTACGGCCAGTCGTCGCGCCCCGCGTTGCAATGGTTTTCCTATGCGCCCCAGGACTACGCGGCGGTGTTGAAGGCCTATATCGAGACGGCAGGCATCGACCGTTCGAACCTCGTGATCTATGCGACCGATATTGCCGCCCTCCCCGTTTTGCTGCTTGCTCTCGATGAGCCGGCGATCGCCAGGCGGATCATCGTCGGAGACTTCGCGCCGTTCGACCGGCCGCAATACATGTGGGAGAACCTGCAGAATCTCAAAGCCGAGCCGACGGCCTCGCCGACCCGCGCCTATATGAACAAGACAAGCGACGAGATCCTTCAGAACGTGCACAGGCGCGGCCTGTCGCCGGCGGAACAATTCGATCTGCCGACCGACGTTCAGCAGGACTTGGTCCGTTCGTGGAACTTGGGCGGAATGACGTCGGCGGACGCCTTTGCCCATTACTACGCTCATTTCACGCGCGACCAGAACGTCCTCGAGGCCAACCTTGACCGGTTGAAGACGCCGGTCAAAGTCATCTGGGGCGAAAAGGACCTCTACATCAACAAGGAAATGGGCATCGAATTCGCCGCCAGGATCGGTGTTGAAATCAATATCCTGCCGGGTATCGGCCACTTTCCCCATCTGCAGAATGCGAAACAGACGGTTGAAGAAATCCGCGCATCATTCGGATAATGTTTTATTATCGTCGTTCTGATAGCGCGCGCAACCGGGGTGGAGCCCAGTCGACAAACGCGCGTACCTTCAGCGCCAGAATCCCCTGGCGAGCGTAAACGATATGAATAGGCTGTGGCGGTCCATCGAAATCCCGCAGGATGGGCACCAGCGCGCCCGACGCCAGCTGGTCGGGAACCTGGTAGTCGAAGAGCCGCGCGATCCCCGCTCCGCCGACGGCCGCCGCGACGCAGTTCGCCGCGGTATTCACTTCCAGCCGGTTGCGAGGCATCGCCTCGATCGGCTTTCCCTCAACGTCGAATGTCCAGAAGAATGCCGGCTTGTTGAAGAAGATCCCGTCGCGATCGACGAGATCGCCTGGGCGCTGAGGTTCGCCATGCCGCGCGAGATAGGCAGGGCTCGCGCAGGTCAGCAGGCGGAATTCGCCGGTTTTGACCGCATGGAGGGAACTGTCGGCAAGGTCGCCGAGACGGATCGCGATATCCACCTGCTCGGACACAAGATCAACCGTGCGGTCGAGCGACAGGAGCTTCAGCGACACCTCCGGATATTTGTCCATGAAGCTCAGCGCGACGGGCAGCACATACCGGCTCCCATATTCGATCGGCATCGTGATCGTGAGCGCGCCTCTGGGCGTCTGGTATTCGCCCGACGCCCTTCGCTCCGCCTCATCGAGATCCGCAATGATCTTTCGGGCGGCGTCGACATAGTCGCGGCCGGCGTCGGTGAGCTGAAGATTGCGGCTGGTGCGGACGATGAGGTTTGCGCCGAGATGGCGTTCAAGCTCGGCCACCTTGCGGCTGACGCTGGGCAAAGGCGCGTTCAGCCGCCTGCTGCCGGCCGAGATGCTTCCGGCGTCGACAACGGCCAGCAATATGCGCATCGCTTCGAGACGATCCATTGGCACCCGACCGTAAGATATCGCTTCTGCTCATCATCGGCCGGCAGACTATGACGTTGCCCAGAACCGCAGGCAATCCTAATCCAGCAGCCTGCGTATGGCCATGATCCCCTTTGCAGCATCCGACCAGGATTGACGCCAGATCAAAACGCCGACGCTGAGGATGGTTGCGACAATGAAGGGGATCGGCCCGATGAACCAGAAGGCGGCAGCGACGGTGAAGTAGTAGGATCGGACGCCGACGCTGAACGAGCGAAGAGCCGGGTTCAAGACCAGAGTGAGCGCGTTTGTCCAGCTGACGATGTCCCTGTCTTCATCGCGCGACGGACTCGCCCCGATCGCCGCAAGGCAATAGTTGATCTGTCGGACCGCCCATATGAAATCGGACAGGCCGCGCAGCAGCGTCGCCATGATCAGGAGCACCTTGCACTGGAAGAACCAGGCGGGATCCTGCGCCGCAAACAGCGCGATCAGCCCGCCGCCCGATCCATAATTCGGCTCCATGAACAGCGCACCGCTGAGCCCGACGATGACGATGAGGTTGGCAGATCCGAAGAAGGATGCCGAATTGATCGTGTGCCCGAGGATCGCCGCGTCGCCGATGAAGTTATTGTCTCGGGTCAGCACCTCGCGCATCCAGGCCGCGCGAATGCGCACCATGTCGACGGAAAGGCTGTCGTTTCGCCGCGGCCACCCCATTGCCATCAAAGGCTCGAGTGCCACCCAGACGAGAAGGAAGAATACGATCGCCGCGACGTTCAAAAAATCCATGGTGTCCCCCGAATTGAATGGCGTTTTTCCGAACACTACGTCGAGCGAACGGCGGCTCCAAGCGTCAATCGCCGTCCGCGGCTTCCTTTGGTGCGCAAGGGCGGGAGGCCGCTACCGGCTGCGCGTCGCGAGCTTGTACGGCGGTCTCAAGCCGCATGCACGAGCAAGATTGGAAACGTCGATATTGCGTCCCATTGAAAGGCGACTAAGATTGGGTGTCACCAGCCGCGTGACGTGGTCAACCGGCAGGTCAGACTTGGGGATACGGGAATGGACCTTGCCGAAGAGCCTGGCATCTTCACGTGGGACTTGGCGACCGACACGGTTTACGCGGATTCGGCACTAGCGAACCTCTTTGGGCTTGATCCGGAGCAGACCATCGCGGGGCTGCCGATCATAAAATATCTCGACAGGATTCATCCGGACGACAAGCCATCCGTGGCCAAGGCGATTTCAGACTCGGTGGTGACAGGAGATCCCTACCGCCATGACTATCGGGTATTTGATCGAAGCGGACAAATCGTAGCCGTGGCCGCCTTCGGCCGCTGCTTCAGGGATGCAGCCGGAAACCCATCGCACTATGCGGGCATCGTCTTTCGGACGAATGATCAAAGCCAGCAAGACGAATTGTCTGCGCATTGCAGCGCGGCGCTCAAAATTGCGAGGTCATCCGGGCTGCAGGCGACGGCCGACGCGCTTGAGGCGATTCTGAAAGAGCTTGCGACGCCGATGGCTTCCGGCATCGCGCCGCTTCATTGATTTTCTTCGACGCATCGAGCGACGCGCCTGCCCTTGTGCAGCGATTCAAAGCTCGCCGGTCAACGCCATCTCGCCTCGGAGAGATGACCGGGAAATCCGGCAAGCATGTCCCCCAGCGGCACATTTCGAACCAGCCTGGCTGCAATGAAGGTTGCGCAGATCGCTGCGGCAAGCTTCGCCCAGGGATAGCTGCCAAGTTGGACATGGGCGTTTGCATCAACCGATGTGGCCTTTGCCTTCAGCGCCGCCTCCGCGTCCTCGCGCAGCATGCCTATCCGAGCCTTCAGCAGCCTGAGTTCCTGCTGCAGGCCGCTCAGATCTTCGTCGACTTTTTCACGCGTGCTTACAACGGCGGCATCGGCAAAAGGCGGTTCACCTTCGGCGATCAGTTCATCGGGGTCAGGAAGGCGGCCGTCGCGATTGATGGATGATTGCATGGACATATCCTCAAATAAAGAAGCGGGATGAGATGAAGGCCCGGCATCGCGGCCGCGCCTTCCAATGCAGGTCAGAGGATCAGTGGTCGCGCCGGAAACCCTGGCTTTGCTGCGATCCGCCCTGCGACTGGTTCTGCGATTGGCGATTGGCATCGTCCGAAAGCGTGGGGGCGCTATAAGTGTAGGCACGCACCTTGGCGCTTCCATGCACGGTGTCGCGCGTCGCTACGGGGCGCGTATCGTCGAATGCACTCTCGGACACGGCGAGGTCTTCCGATGCTTTGCCGCCGGAGGGTTTGCCGGCAAAACCGGTATTGGACGCGCCTTGTTGCCTGTCTTCCAGCGACCAGAGGTCCGCCCGCTCGTCCATGTCTATGCTGCCCTCGTCGTCCAGAATATCGTGGACGGTCTCATAGAGCGCGTCATCGATATCGTTGACCTGAACGAGGAAGCCGCCTCGCCGCAACCCCTCTGCGTAGACCGCACGATCCTCGTCGGGAAAGAAGAAGTCGGCCAGCGCGTCGAAGAAGCCGCCGCGGTCGTCGCTCATGGCGCCGGCGGTTTTTTCGTCCGCCTCGTAGCCTGGCATCAACCTTATTCTCGCAACCGGCACGCCCGCGTCTTCAAGACGGGAGACGGCGGATTCGGCTTGCGATCGGCTGTCGAAAAATGCGGTGAGGCTGCTGCCCCCTGTCGGGCCGGAGAAGGCTGGATTGGTATCGTGGTAAATGCTGCTCACGGGAAATCTCCTCTCGATGCATAGACCCACGCCGCGGATCCGGCGGCTGGTTTCCTGATCAGAAAAACAGGTGGGCGAATGGAATGTTCCAAGCCAATGCGTCGGCAGGCGATAGCGGCTTCAGTCGCACCGGCCGCCCCCCACATTGGCGGCTCACCGATATCAAAATGAGGAACGGTTTGGCATCGAGGATCGTTGTCCCGCACCACCGCAATTCAAGGCGCTCTAGCGGTTGACGTCAAACCGTCGAGACGCTAGCACGGCTTTTGACGCATTGGGGATATTTCATATGGACATCTTTACGGCAGCCGGTCTAACGGCTTTGCTGCAGGTCATTGCTATCGACCTCGTTCTTGCCGGCGACAACGCCGTGGTTATCGGTCTCGCTGCTGCCGGGCTTGAGGCCACGCAGCGCCGAAAGGCGATCATCGTCGGCATAGCAGCCGCGACCGTCCTGCGTATTCTCTTTGCCAGCGTTGCCGTCTATCTCTTGGCGATCGTCGGCCTGCTGCTGGCCGGCGGACTTCTGCTCCTCTGGGTCTGCTGGAAGATGTGGCGCGAGCTTCGCGCCGGCCATGGCGACAACCATGACGCGGCGGGCGCCGAGGGGGCGCCGAAAAAGACCTTTTTCCAGGCGGCGACCCAGATCGTCATCGCCGACGTCTCAATGTCGCTCGACAACGTGCTCGCCGTTGCCGGGGCGGCGCGCGAACACCCAAGCGTGCTGATCATCGGCCTTGCCCTGTCGATCGCGCTGATGGGCATCGCCGCCAATCTGATCGCCCGGTTGCTCAACAACCATCGCTGGATCGCCTATGTCGGCTTGCTGATCATCCTCTACGTTTCGCTCGACATGATCTATCGCGGCGCCGTCGAGATTATGCCCTACATGCAGTGATTTCAGGCTCGATTGTCTTTGTGGTCAGGGCTTAAGCCCCGATCCTGACTTCGGTTTCGAAACTCATCTGATCATAGGCCGGGACCACATGGTCCGGCGTCTCGGCCATCACAACGTCATAATCGAGCGGCGTGTGCATATGGGTGAGGATCGCCCGTCTCGGCTTTAGCCGGCCAATCCAGTCGAGCGACTGTTCCAGCGACAGATGGCTCGGATGGTAGGTATATTGCAGCGCGTCGATGATCAGCACGTCGAGATTTTGAAGCTTGTCGACGGTCTGGGGCGGGAAGTCGCTGATATCACTGCAATAGGCCACATCGCCGATCCGAAAGCCGAGCGAGTGGATATCGCCATGCTGCTGAATATGCGGATGAAACCGTATCTTGCCGCCGGGGCCGCGAACTTCGACGGGTTCGTCGAGGTTTTCGATGACAACCGGCAGCACGATGGGCGGATAGTTGCTGCCCGGCGGCGTTTCCAGGCAATAGCCGAAGGCTTCGCGCAGCCTGTCCATCGTATATTGGTCGGCAAAGATCGGCACCCGCCGGCGCGTATTGTGAAAATAGCCGCGCAGATCGTCGATGCCATGAATATGGTCCGCGTGCGGATGGCTGTAGAGCACGGCATCGACATGGTCGGCCCCTGCCCTGATCATCTGCTCGCGAAAATCCGGTCCGGTATCGATAACGACGGTGGTGACACCGCCATCCGGCGCAAATTGCTGCACCATGAAAGCGGCGCGCGTGCGCCGGTTCTTCGGATTGTCGGGATTGCAGGCGCCCCAGTCGCCGGTAATGCGCGGCACGCCGGGTGACGACGAACAGCCGAGAATGGTGAAGCGCCGCCGGTAGAGCACGCTCTCAGATCCTCGGCATTTTCGAAAACAGCCGGAAAGCGTTCTCCGTCGTGATCCGTGCGACCTCCGCGTAGGAGAGGCCGATCGTCTCGGCGAGCACCTCGGCCGTGTTGACGACATAGGACGGTTCGTTGCGCTTGCCGCGCCAGCGCTTCGGCGCCAGATACGGCGCATCCGTTTCAACGAGCAGCCGATCCTGCGGGATCGTCTTGGCGATCTCGCGCAGCTCTTCCGATTTCGGGAAGGTCAGGATGCCCGAGAAGGAGACATAGCCGCCGAGTTCGACGCCGGTTCGCGCCAGTTCCGGACCTGCCGAGAAGCAGTGCAGGATGAAGGGGAAGGGCCCCTTCCCCGTTTCCTCGGTCAGAATCGCGGCCATGTCCTCATCGGCGCTGCGGCTGTGGATGACGAGCGGCAGCTGTGTGGCGCGCGCCGCCGCGATATGGCGACGAAAGCCGGTCTGCTGGTCCTCGGGCTTCTGCGTATCGTAGAAATAATCGAGGCCCGCCTCGCCGATCGCCACCACCTTCTCATGGGCGTTGGCAAGGCGCACCAGCTCTTCCGTCTGGATATCCAGCTCTTCGTCGGCATTGTTCGGATGCGTGCCGACCGAGCAGAACACCGAAGGATATTTCTCGGTGATCGCAAGCAGCCGGTCGAGCTTGCGCACCCGCGTCGAAATCGTCACCATCTGCTTGACGCCCGCCTGATGGGCGCGCGTAACGATCTCGTCGCGCTCCGCCTCGAAGTCGGCGAAATCCAGATGGCAATGCGTATCGATCAGCACAGCCTTAAGCCTCCGGAGCCACGTAGCGCGGGAAGACCGGCGCTGGCGCTTCGAGCGGCGTTCCGGCAACCAGACGGCCGGATTCGCCAAGAGCAGCAAAATCTCGCTTGTCTGCAGGTGCCGCGACCAGATCGAGCAGCTTGCCCGATGATTGAGGCATGAAGGGCTGCAGCAGGATGGCGATCTGGCGCACGACTTCCGCGGTGACGTAAAGCACAGTGCCCATCCGCGCCGGATCGGTTTTCTTCAGTGCCCAGGGCGCCTGGCCGGCGAAATAACGGTCGGTCTCGGACACGACCGCGATGATCGAGGCAAGCGCCCGGTGGATCTGCTGCTTGCCTATGTCCTCGCGTGTGGAGGCATGCAGCGCGTCGGCCTGTGCCAGCATCGCCTTGTCCTCGTCGGTTAGCGGCCCGCATTCCGGGATCTTGCCGTCGCAGTTCTTGACGATCATCGACAGCGAGCGGCTGGCGAGATTGCCGATGCCGTTGGCGAGGTCGGAGTTGATGCGCGTGCCGATCGCCTCTTCGCTATAGCTGCCGTCCTGGCCGAAGGATACTTCGCGCAGGAAGAAGTAGCGCACCTGGTCAAGGCCGAAATGGTTCACCAGGTTGACAGGATCGACGACATTGCCGAGCGACTTCGACATTTTCTCGCCCTTGTTGAGCAGGAAGCCATGGGCGAAGACCCGCTTCGGCAGCGGCAGCTTTGCCGACATCAGGAAGGCCGGCCAGTAGACGGCATGGAAGCGAATGATGTCCTTGCCGATGATGTGCACATCGGCCGGCCAGTATTTCGCCCGCGGGCCGTTCCTGTCCTCGATGTAGCCGGTCGCAGTAATGTAATTGGTCAGCGCATCCACCCAGACATACATGACATGGGCGGGATCGTTCGGCACCTTGATGCCCCAGTCAAAGGTCGTGCGCGAGACAGAGAGGTCCTTGAGGCCGGATTTGACGAAGGAGATCACCTCGTTGCGGCGCTCGGCCGGACCGATGAAATCGGGATTGGCCTCGTAAAGGGCCAGCAGCTTCTCCTGATATTCGGAGAGCTTGAAGAAATAGCTCGCCTCCTCCACCCACTCGACGGGCGTGCCCTGCGGCCCGTAGCGCACGCCGTCGGCGCGCAGCTCCGTCTCGTTTTCCTGGTAATAGGCCTCGTCGCGCACCGAATACCAGCCGGCATAGCTATCCTTGTAGATGTCGCCATTCTCGGCCATCAGGTTCCAGATGTTGCGCGACGTCTCGTGATGACGCTCCTGCGTGGTGCGGATGAAGTCATCGTTCGAGGCGTTGAGCAGCTTGGCCATCGCCTGGAATTCGCCGGAGTTGCGGTCGGCGAGCGCCTGGGCGGTAATGCCCTCGGCGCGCGCCGTCTGCTGCATCTTCTGGCCGTGTTCGTCGGTGCCGGTCAGGAAGAACACGTCCCTGCCATCCAGGCGCTGGTAGCGCGCCATCGCATCCGTCGCGATCAGCTCATAGGCATGGCCGATATGCGGCTTGCCGTTGGGATAGGAAATCGCGGTGGTGATGTAGAAGGGTGTCTTGTCTGTCATGGCGGCCAATGTCCGGCTTACTCTATAAAAATGGTCAGCCGCTCTTAGCGCATGTCACCGTCCAGCGAAACATCAAGTTTTGCCGCCGCCAATGATTTCCGGGACGCGGGCAGCGGTGAACTTGACTCAGCTTCTGCCGCAATCTACCCGTCATGGAAAAGAGGGCGAGGCAGAACGAAGTGCCAGTTTTCATCTATCCGGTTTGTCGTGGCCGCGCGCCGTCGGAGGCGCTTGATTGACGTTCGAGCCTCTCTATTCACTTTCGGGCCTGTTTGTCGGCGCGCTCGTCGGCATCACCGGCGTTGGCGGCGGTTCACTGATGACACCGCTGCTGGTGCTGCTCTTCGGCGTCCATCCTGCGACCGCCGTCGGCACCGATCTTCTCTATGCGGCGATCACCAAGACTGCCGGCACCGCCGTCCACGGCATGCACGGGCGCGTCAATTGGAAGATCGTCGGCAGTCTCGCAATCGGCAGCGTGCCGGCCGCCCTGCTGATGCTCTGGCTGCTGGCAGGCGTCGATCGCAAAAGCATCGGTGTCACCAATACCATCACCACGGCGCTCGGCTGGCTTCTTGTCATGACCGCGATCATGCTGGTCTTCCGAGGTCCGATACTCGAGCTGGCACGCCGCGCCATCGGCGACCGCACACCGCCGCAGCCGAGAACCATCCTTGCCCTCACCGTCATTCTCGGATTCCTGCTCGGCGTCCTCGTCACCCTGACCTCTGTCGGTGCCGGCGCGCTGGGTGTGACGATCCTGCTCGTCCTTTATCCCAGGCTCGATGTGCGCGAGATCGTCGGTTCCGATATCGTCCATGCGGTCCCGCTGACCCTGATCGGCGGCACGGGCTACTGGCTGATCGGCGAAATCGACTGGCCGATGCTGTTTGCCCTGCTGATCGGTTCCATCCCGGGCATTATCATCGGCAGCCTCCTGGCGCCGAAGCTGCACGAGCGCACCATCCGCATCGTCCTCGCCGCGACACTCGCCGTCGTCGCCGTCAAGCTGCTGACCGGCTGATCGGAGAACCAGGACGGAACTAGAGACCCGGCTGCTTGATATCGGCGAGGATGCCGATGATCGTGTGTTTGCGGTCGAGGTTATAGGCATCCGAAATAGTCAGCCGTTCGGTGATTTCGGAATAAAGCCGTGCCAGCCGCTCTGCAGCCGCGATCTGCCCCTCGCCTGCCGCTGCGCGTGCCCGGTTCATGATGTCGTCGCCGACATGGCTGACGAAGAAATCGAAGATCGTGTCACTTTCTTTGCCCGAAAGCGCATCGGCCAGCCGATGCATCGCCTTACGGGCCGTCGGCCCTTCGGCCGACAGCATCTCCTCATAGGCGGCAATGATCTCGCCGCCGCCGTAATTCAGCAGTTTCAGCGCCTCGCCGACGCTGCCCTTGGCGGCCGAAAGCACCGCCCCACCCTCTCCCGATATGCCGAGATGGGCAAGCGCGGCTATGAGCGCATCGTCTGCAAGCGGTGCCAGTTTCAGCGGCAGGCAGCGCGAGCGGATCGTCGGCAGCAATCGTCCCGGCGCATGCGAGAGCACCAGGAACAAGGCCCGCTTCGGCGGTTCTTCCAGGATCTTCAGGATGGCGTTGGCCGCATTGCGGTTCATGTCGTCGGCCGGGTCGATGATGACGATCCGCCAATTGCCAGTGCCTGATGTCTGCGAGAAGAATTTACCGGCGCGGCGCACCTCGTCGACGGTGATCGCCGACTTCACCTTGCCGGTTTTTTCATCCACCGGCCGGGCGAGATGCAGGAGATTGTGCGAGGCGCCGGAGGTGATCTGCCGGCTCACGGAAGACGCAGGATCCGGATCGCCGATCCTCTCCGGGGCAGTGGCAGGATCGGGATAGGAGAGTACGTGATTGGCGAAGCGGAAAGCGAGCGTCGCTTTGCCGATGCCCTCAGGCCCCTCTATCAGGATGGCGTGGTGGCCCTTGCCGGACCGATAGGATTGCGCCAGGAAGGCCTCCGCCTCCTCATGGCCGAACAGCCTGGTATTTTCCCCCGGCCAGATGGCGCCGTCGAGCAGTCCAGGCCTTTCTTCACTCATAACGGGCTTCACTCATGATGTGCGGCTTCCGGCATGCGCGCACGGCCTGCAGGCGACATGAGCTGCCGGACGATCGCCACGATCTCGGCGGCGATCGCCTCCTCGCTCTGCATGGCGTTGATCACGTGACAGCGCTCCGGCTCGCGGGCGGCGATATCGAGAAAGGCTTCGCGCCTTTTCTCGTGGGTTTCGAGCCGCTCTTTCTCGAAGCGATCGGGAGCGTCGGCGGCGGCGCGTTTCTGCGCCCGCTCCAGCCCGATCTTGGCGGGGATATCGAGGATCACGGTGCAATCCGGCATGACGCCGTTAATGGCGATGCGCTGCAGCGTCTCGATGAAATCGGGCTCGAGATTGCCGGTGACGCCCTGGTAGACGCGGGAGGAATCCATGAAACGGTCGCAGAGCACGATCTTGCCGGCAGCCAGTGCGGGGCGGATCACCTCTTCGACATGGTCGTTGCGCGCCGCCGCAAACAGGATAGCCTCCATCCGCGTGCCGAAGGCCTCGGCGGCCCCCGACAGGAGCACGTGGCGCACGGCCTCGGCGCCCGGCGATCCGCCCGGTTCCCGCGTCACCAGCACATCGTGACCGTCGCCCTTCAGCGCCTCGGCGAGGCGGCGGATCTGCGTGGATTTCCCAGCGCCTTCCCCGCCTTCAAACGTAACGAACAATCCCGTACCGGATGACAATGACAACTTCCCGCATTCCAGGCGCCGCACGCGCCTTGCTTCTTCTATCTATCCGAAGACAGCAGGAAGGAAAACCTTTCGCCGCGGCGACATATTCACCTTTCCCGGCAAATTGCATCGGAAAGCCGGCGTTCAGCCCGGCGCGGACTTGTCCCACAGCCAGGAGAAGAAAAGCGATTCGCCGAGTTCCAACATGGCGTCAACAGCCCGGCTGCTGAGCGAGCCTTGGCCGACTCCCTGCACTGTATAGAGCGGCACTTCCCTGAGCAGCCGGCTGCCCGCGAAAATCCTGAGTGTGCCTGCCTGGGTGTCCGGCGTCACCGGTGCCGTCAGCGGCCAGCGATAAATGATGCGCGCCGACAGCCGGTCGGGATTGCTGATCGGAATATAGACGCTGACCGGCGCCTTGGCTACGAGATCGACGGTGCGCGCCGTGCCGCCATAGACGCTGGCAGCGCCGATCACTTCGTTGTCGGCGAAGATCTGCCGGTTCTCGAAGGCCGTCAGCCCCCATTCGAGCACCCGCTTGGCCTCCTCCGTCCGCTCCTTGTCGGAAGCAATGCCGGCAAGCGCCAGAAACAGCCGTCTGCCGTCCCGCTCAACCGACGCGACGATCGAATAACCCTCGCCCTCGGTAAAGCCGGTTGCCAGCCCATCGGCGCCGAGATCGAGCCCGAGTAGCGGATTGCGGTTGCGCTGGAAGATCTTGTTCCACTCGAAATCCGGCTGCGCAAAATAGGGGTAGAGGTTCGGATAGGACTTTTGCAGGGCCGTGGCGAGCGTCACCATCTCGCGCGCCGTCACTTTGCTCTTTCCATCGGGAAGACCGGTGGAATTGCCGAACTCGGCTTTTTCCATGCCGAGCTCTCGAGCGCGCCGCGTCATCGACTCGGCAAATTGCTGCTCGCTGCCAGCCATGCCTTCGGCGAGGATAATACAACTGTCATTGGCGCCCTGGATGGCGATCCCCTTGATCAAGTCCTCGACGCGCACGCGCGATTTGAGGCTGGCAAACATCGTTGCCGTCCTCGACGGCGCGCCGCCGGTTCTCCAGGCATATTCGGAAACGGGATATTCGGTATCGAAGGTAATCTGACCCTTCGTCAACGCGTCGAAGACGAGATCCATCGTCATCAGCTTGGCGAGCGAAGCGGGCGAAAAGCCCTGGTCCTCGTTCTTGGCGAGAAGCACCGTGCCGGTGGCGGCCTCGATCATATAGGCCTGCGCCGCCTTGGTGGCGAAACCAGCGGTCCCGCTATCGGCCGCAAGCGCTCCGGTGGTCAACGGGATGAGGCATGCAAGAGCAATTCCAGCAAAAGTGCGTAGCGGTTCTGCGTCCGGAATTGCGGTGAAACAAAGGCGAAGCACAAGCTTCAGCATCAGGCGTTTCCATCGATCGAGCGGCGTGTCGTCAGGAGGTTAGAGTGAGAGGAAATCCGATGCAATCGCCGCGCTCAGCGGGCGGCGAATTTGGCCTGATGACGCTTGGCCGAGGCCAGGATCGACTCCTGCGTCAGCCCGTCATTGCGCGCCATCACCGCGTCAAAGGCGAGATCGACGGTCACCGTCTTCACGTCGTCGTTCTGGTAGCCCAGCGCGAGGGAGCCGAGCGGCCGTTCATAGGGCATAGGACCGATCTCCGGCAGCACGACCATCTGGTCGAAGGCCTGCGAGGCATTGTTGGCGGACGGTACCTGCGGCGCGACCAAGACATGGGCGCCGGGAGCAACAGCGGGCGCCGTATTATAGCGGGCGCTCGGTGTCGAGCCGGCATAGGAAGTCGCCGACATCGGTACCGGCACGTTGGCCGGCGTCTCGTAATCTTCCGAACTCTGCAGCTGGTCGCGGGTGATCTTGCGGCTGTTGGAGGCGACCATCACGCCGGTTGCGATCTGGCCTTCCGGATTGACGCCGGGAATACGGCTGCCCTTCGGCACGTAGGAGGCCATCAGATAGGGCATGTCGTGGCCGTCCATGCGGGCGCGGCCGACATATTGCACGCGCACCTTGCCGGTGCCGCTGTGCTGCAGATCCAGCATGTCAGCCGTCTTGTTCGACAGGTCGATGATGCGGCCTTCATGATAGGGGCCGCGATCGTTGACGCGCACGATGACGGAGGAACCGCTTTCGAGATTGGTGACGCGCGCATAGCTCGGCAACGGGAAGGTCGGATGCGCGGCGGAAAGATGCATCTGGTCGTAGACTTCGCCGTTCGCCGTCAGGCGCCCATGAAAGGCCGAGCCATACCAGGAGGCGACGCCGACCTTGTTATAGGCGAAGTCTTCTTTCGGATAATACCACTTGCCCTTCACCTCGTAAGGATTGCCGACGATGTAGCGGCCGCCGCCCTTCGGGATATTATTGCCGGTGGCGACCCGTGGGCTCGCCTTCACGCCATATTCGGATTCGGAGAAATATTCTTTGCCGTGGGCTTTCTTCTTCGGCACGCCCTGGGTCGTGCCGCACGCCGCAACCGTCGCACACATCGCCGATACCGCCAGCCACCGTACTGTCGTTGCGAAAGACGCCGCCCCGTATCCCAATTTCATATGTCCCACGCCGCTCAAAGATCGTTATGGTTAAGGAACTTTGCCCCATACTGGGCCAATACGCCTTATCCCCGCCCGCCTAACGAGGGTTTAATCTTGCGAAGTTCGTGGCAAATTTACGAACGATTTCGCAGCGATAGTCATAATTCTAGTGATTATGGTTTACAAATCGCTAACGCGAGCCCTGTCCCCCTGCCCTGCCACTGCCGCAAAGAAGCCTGAAATTCCCGTGCCGATGCGGGGCATATAGTAAACATCCGGCCGCTTCAGACGCCCGAAAAGCTCCATATTGAAAACGCCGCCGGCACGGCTCCATCGCCGATCTGCCTCGATCCTCTCCGGGAACGAAACGTCCGCGAAAGGCTTTGAAGGTTATGCCTGTGGAGGATCACTATGAACGATGAAACCATAACGCAGCTCGACACTGTGAGCCGGCAGCTGAATGTTCGGGCGCGTGCGCTTTCCCAGCTGGATCAAGAGAGCGACATCGCAATGCTGATGTCGGCACTTGCGGTGACGATGGAAGCGGTTCGCTCTCTCTGCGAGGATATGAACCAGCTCAATGGTCCGAAAGGCCTCGGATCAGACGGAGGCTAGATCTCATGTCTCCGACATAAGTTTCAAAGAGCTTGCCCGGGAACGAGTTACGCGCCGACCCGCAAATTCCCGCCGGCCTGCGAAGCTCGTCAACACTAAAGAACAGCGATTGCCTCCGTCGCATTGTCCCGCAGCGTTCACCGAAAAGTAGATTTTAGCCGCTATTCCGGCCCCGCTTCTCATCTCATATCGGGTTCCGGCAATGGATCTTGCGACAGTGCTTCTTCTACACAAGTCTTCCTTCATCGTCGGAGCAATCTGCTTCTTCTACGTGAGATGGCGCTCTGGAGCGACGCCAGGGCTTGGCGTACTCGCCGTCGGTTTTTCCTTGCTCGCGATCGCCTCGACGCTGGCAGGTTTGGATGAGCGTCTTCACATGTCCAATAATGCCAGGACACTCTGGAGTTTTTCGCTTGGTGCCAATGGTTACGGGCTGATGGCGGTGGGTCTTTTTGGCCTCAGCCGGCGTCACAGCTCCCTTCGAGACTGGTGGCCGATGCTCCTGCCTGTCACCCTGACGCTTAGTGCTGCGATCACGCCGTGGTATGTGGACAATGGGCTCAGAGCATCCGTGTTCAACGGCAACGCCGCCCTTCTGCTGGCCTTGTCGGGGTTAGTGATCGCCCGCGACTTCTTTCAGGAGCGCCTTACTGCGCGGTTCGGTCTTTCCGTGGCTATTTTTGTCGCGACATCTCTCTCAGCTTTGGTCGTGGTCGGTTTCATCTTTCCGAACGACGCGCCTCTTCCCCCGCGCTACGCATTCTTTTTGCTGATTATCTGTCATTTCGCGGTGGCTCTGTTCGTGCTCGTGCTCGTACAGGAAAGAGCCGAAGAGAAGCTTACCAGACTTGCGAATACCGACATGCTGACCGGCGTTCCCAATCGGCAGCATTTCTTCAGCTCACTTCCCAAAAGCCTCGGGCGCGGAGACGCATTCGTCCTGATCGATATCGACTTTTTCAAGAGCGTGAACGATCGCTTCGGACACGACAAAGGCGATATTGTTCTCGTAAGTGTTGCTCGGACGATTGCTGACAGCATACCCCGGTCCAGCGTCTTTGGTCGGCTGGGCGGCGAGGAGTTCAGCCTCTTCCTTCGCGGCGAAACCGAAGCCTCTGCTTTCGCACTCGCGGAGCAGATACGTGAGGCGGTCAACGCCTTGAGTCTCGTCTTCGACGGAAAACAGGTCTCCCCGACCGTCAGCGCAGGTGTGGCGCTGTGGGAAGCGGGCCTCACGGAACTAGACGTCCAGAAGCGTGCGGATCAGGCGCTTTACAGCGCCAAAAATAACGGTCGCAACAGGGTGGAGTTGTTCACCGGCATGGAGTTGGTCAATAGCACCCCTGCACTGGAACTGCGAACGGCCCGCGCAGGCTGACAAACACCGGAGCTCGGTCACGCTCAGACTGACTGGCACGCCATAACGGAATGCCGGCAAATGCTGCAGAGCACGTTGACGCTGCTATCAAAGCTGCTAAAACCCAGCCATCGAGTGATTGGGGCGCAAACCGGCAGTAACTGCCGGTTGGAAGAAATCAACGGAATGTGGTTTCTCAACCTTTCAATCAGATGGAAGAGTGTCCGAGTGGTTTAAGGAACCGGTCTTGAAAACCGGCGTGCGGGAAACCGTACCGTGGGTTCGAATCCCACCTCTTCCGCCAGCAACCTGTTGAATAACCTGAATATTTTCGTCGCCCCACGCCAGCAATCTTCAAACTGGTTTGCAACATAGTCAACGCAAATCTGCAACAATGTTGCAACAAGTCTCGATATAGGCTGATGGGGCTGACAGTGTTCTCAGGTCTCCTGAATATTTTTTCTTTGTCCCCCAACTAATCACCGAGTAGCCCTCGTTGCGGAGGCGGAGCCCCCTCAGGTATCGCGGTCGTTGGTGGAGGTGGAGGGAACCATCGGGAATTAAACCAATCCCAGACCCAATTCGGAGCCCAGCCCTCAATTGCCTGCGGCGTAAGCTCTGAGACGATAACAAAGTCGGATGTCGTTAACTTGGACATCAGCGCCATTCGTAGCACTGCAGGTGCATAGTTCGTCGAAACGAACCAAGTCCATCCGTTCCATCGAATCCAGTCACCATATTGGCCGAGTTGCGCATCGATCATCTCGGGATTTTGCGCGGTCTCAATCCACTGTAATGTCACAAGATAAATCTTAGGCATCACGGACCTCGCCCCTAACGCGTAACTCGCTCGGAGGCAATCGTCCTTGTCCACCTTCTGGTGAAAGATCAATGATCTTCGGATCACTCGCCGCGATTTCGTTTAGTCGATATTTCACCAACTGCGCGCCTTCGAGTACTGAGGGGCCAGGGTGACGCTCGGCGTAGCCAAACGCCTTGAGACAATAGAATACTAGAACAAGTGCAACTAAGGCCACCAGCCCAAGAACCATGTACGGCAAATCGTTGGGCATCTTGTAGATCGCAATACTGACAAGCATGATGAAAGCGATCATCACCGGAGCGGTCTTGCCCAGCACACCGCTTCCGAGTTTGATTGTAGTAAATGGATTCAAACTGAACTGATCTGGCCGTTTCATACCTTGCCGGCTCGCCCGTTGCCCGAACACAGCCCATAGCTTAGGGGTGCGCGCCACTGCAACAGCCTTAGTCTTCACGCACACACCAGTGCGGCCTCCGAGCAAAAAAATTCACAAAATTTGCGAGGGACGTGGAGGAAGCGGAAGGCCCCCGGTACCAGCGAAGGGCCCTCCCCTTGAGCAGGAAACAGCGGGGGTGGGGTCTACAAGTGCTGCGCCATATCGATCCGTCGCCCCGAGAATGGCCGCGTGGCGCGATCCGTTCCGCGACCCCGATGATGCTCCGTCCGACCCGTCCACCGCACCACCGCCCGCCCGTCGTGGCATTCCGCCCCCATCCAACCGAACCCACATTCCCGCGCCCGGTGCCCAGGCACAGCACAAATAGGTGACGTGTGCCGCAACTTGCCGTCATGCGTCCACGCCCGACAGTCGGTTTCAGCAACAAGGCGCGGATCGACTAAGACCGCGTTTTGCAATCGACAGCAGGCTTGCGATGATCAGCTTTCCATCTTCTCCCGGCGTCCATTCGCTGAACGCCGCTCACGAAAGCAGCGAATAGATCCAGACGCCAACAGAACCCCAAAAGATAGCCGGCATCACTATCATCCCCAAAATGATGATCTTGGTCACACTAAAAGCTCCGAAATTCGACTCATTCCGGAAAGCTATTGCAACGATCGAAGGTTGGTATGGGGCACGAAGTCCGGGACCGATCGGACCTTGGTCTGAGTTCTACGGCTGAATGCATAATCCCCTGGAGGAGAGCTTACTCGATAGATCCGGTTAGAGCGCTGCGGTTGCGGTTCATGCTCCTGCGGAACTGGTTCGCCGCCGGTAGGTCCCGGCCGCGATGGTCAACGCGATGGCGATCAATGCGGCTGCGACGCCGAAGGTGATCTGCATACCTGAATGAACGGCCTCGGGCCGTGCCGCGGCGATCTCTGAGCTCCCCGAGCCATGCGCGAACACGGCTCCCATGACGGATGCGCCGGTAATCAGCCCGAGATTGCGCGACAGGTTGAGCACGCCGGAGATGACGCCGCGCTGGTCGGGCTGCACATCCGCCACGACGGCCGTGTTGTTGGCCGCCTGGAACAACTGATAGCCTGATGTCAGCAGAGCGATTCCGGCGATGTAGCCGGCAATTCCGGGCAGCACGGCGAGAGCGATGGAACCGATGGCCATGGCGACGAGCCCTGCAGCAACCACGAAGGGCGTGTCCAGGCGATCGACCAGGCGACCGGCCGGGACACCGCTGAGGATCGAGATCACCGGACCGATCGACATGACGGTGCCAACCAGCGCCTCGTTGAGCCCGAGCGTACGGGAGAGATAGAAGGGCGCGGCCACCAGCGTTGCCATCATCACAGTCGAGACGAGCCCGTTCATCGCCAGGCTGGCGGTGCGCACGCGGTCGCGGAACACCGCCAGCTGGATCAGCGGCGATGCCGTTCTCGCCTCGGCGAAGACGAAGAGACCGGCGCCAAAACCGGCGATGAGCAGCAGGGCGAGGTTCAACAGGCCAAAGCTGCCATGCCCGATCGTCATCGCCAGCGCATAGGCCGAAAGCGTCAAGGCAAGCAGCAGCGTGCCCACCATGTCGAAGCCGGCCCGATCCTTCTTCCTTCCGCCGATATCGTCCGGCAGATGGCGATAGGCGAGAACGAAGGTCGCCAAGCCGAGCGGCACGTTGACGAGGAAGATCGCCGGCCAACCGAAACAGGCGATCAGCAGACCGCCGAGCGAGGGCCCAAGAGCGGTGCCGATCGCCGACATCGTTCCGAGCAGCCCCATGGCGCTGCCGGTCCTCGTCTTCGGCACCGTTTCACCGACAAAGGCCATGGTCAGCGCCATCATGATTGCCGCGCCCAGACCCTGCAGCGCGCGCGCCGCGATCATCAGCCACAGCGTCGGCGCGAGGCTGCAGAGGACCGAGGCCAGAGTGAAGAGCAGGATGCCGGTGAGCAGCAGCCGTCGCCGGCCGGTGACATCGCCGAGCCGCCCGACGCTGACGATCAAAGTAGTAATGGCAAGGAGATAGGCGAGCACGATCCACTGGACATCCTGGAAGGCGGCGTCGAACCCCCGCGCCAGGCTCGGCAGGCCGACATTGGCGATGCTGGTGCCGAGCGATGGCAGCAGAATCGAGAGGGAAAGGCTGGCGAGTGCCCAGCGGACGGAATAGGGGCGTTCGGCGGCGGCCTCGCCGCGCTCTGTAATGATCGGTTTCACCGTAGACTCCGTTTTTCTCGCTCCGGAAAGGGAGCCGCCGGCAAACATAGTCCTCCGCGCGGTATGGCGGAACGCGCAGCATTTGCATTCTATTCGTGCGTTGGACGCCATATGAAGCTGTGTTATATCGGATGCATGTCGACACCCGATTTCAACCTGCTCGTCACCCTGGATGTGCTGCTCGTCGAGGGCAGCGTTGCCCGCGCCGCCCACAGGCTGCGGCTCAGCCCGTCGGCCATGAGCCGGGCGCTGGCGCGACTGCGCGAGACGACGGGCGATCCGCTGCTGGTGCGCGCCGGCCGCGGCCTCGTCCCCACGCCCCGAGCGCTCGAACTGCGCGAGCGGGTCGGCCGGATCGTCGAGGAAGCGCAAGCGGTGCTGCGCCCTGCCGAGGCGCTTGATCTCACACGGTTGGTCCGGACGTTCACGCTGCGCATCAGCGAAGGTTTCGCCGAGACCTTCGGACCCGATCTGATCGCCCGCCTCGGTGGTGAAGCGCCGGGCGTGCGGCTGCGCTTCGTGCAGAAACCGGATAAGGACAGCGCCCCGTTGCGCGACGGAACCGTCGACCTGGAAACCGGCGTCGTCGGCGAAACGATGGGGCCGGAGCTGCGGGCGCAGGCCTTGTTCCGCGACCGTTTCGTCGGCGTGGTGAGGATAGGGCATCCGCTCTGCCAGGGCGAGATCACGCCCGCCCGATATGTAGCCGGCCGGCACATCACCGTCTCGCGGCGCGGGCTCGACAAGGGACCGATCGATGAAGCTCTTGATGCGCTCGGGCTCGAACGCCAGATTGCCACCATCGTCGGCGGTTTTTCCACGGCGCTGGCGCTCGCCCGCGCCTCGGATCTGATCGCCTGTGTTCCGGAACGGCACACAGGCGCATTGCGCCGGGAAATGCACAGTTTTCCCTTGCCCGTTCCGATCCCCGAGATCACGCTTTCCTTGCTCTGGCATCCGAGGATGGATGCCGATCCGGGCCATCGCTGGCTGCGCGGCTGCGTTCGGGATGCCTGCGCGGCGACGTGATCGACTGGCGACGGAGCACCGCGGGCAGACGATCGATCCGTTCGTGATAGTTGACTATCCCATGTCGACGTGATTACCCGCCGAAGATCATTGAACGAATTTATCAGGCGGGAACATCATGGCCGACGACATCATCATAAAGGATAGTAACGGAAGCCAGCTTCATGACGGCGATTCCGTGACGCTGATCAAGGACCTCAAGGTCAAGGGAACTTCCGAGACGCTGAAGCGTGGAACATTGGTCAAGGGCATTCGCCTGACCGACAATCCCGGCGAGATCGAATGCAACACCAAGCAGGTCAAGGGTCTGGTGTTGAAAACGGAATTCCTCAAGAAGGCATAGGATCGGCCTTATCAGCCGCTTCCTGCGGCACTTCCTCGGTGATCACCTCGAAGCGGCAAAGCACTGCCGGCCCGAAGGCTGTCGACATTGCGACGTCGGTGGCGTCGCGGCCGGTCCCCATGAGGATCCTGCCGATGCGCGGTGTGTTGTGGCGGGCATCGACCGTATGCCAGTGGCCGCCGAGAAAGACCTCGAACCAGGCGCTGAAATCCATCGGATTGGGATCGATCGGAACGCCGATATCGCCGAGATAGCCGGTGCAATATCGGGCTGGAATATTCATGCATCGGCAAAGCGCGATGGCGAGATGGGCAAAGTCGCGGCAGACACCTGCCTTGTCGACGAAGCCGCCATGCGCGGTCCGCAGCAGGTCGGCCTTCAGGTAGTCGAAGGTGATGTGGTCGTGGACGAAATCGCAGATCGCCTGGACACGCGCCCAGCCGAGCGGCGTCGATGAAAAGGTTGCCCAGGCGAAATCGGCAAGCCTGTCGGTGTCGCAATAGCGGCTGCCGAGCAGGAAGACGAGCACCTCGTCCGGCAGGTCGTTGATCGCGTGCTGGACGGCATCGTCGGGAACGACGTCGGGCTGGCCGCTGTCGTAAATCTCGAACTCGGTGGAAATCGTCGTCACTCCAGCCGGGGCGACGATCCGGCTGCAGGCATTGCCGAAACCGTCGGTATATTCCCAGGCCTCGATCGGCCGGTCGAAATCCAGCACCTGCTCGCTGAGAAGATCGGCGCGGCGGGAAGGATGAATGTTGAGGGCGAGCAGCATCGGCGTCGGCTGTATGCATTCATAGCCCAGATGAAACCCGGCGCGTATTTTCATGGTGGCGTCCTCGCATCCCGCCCAGATGGCGTGACTATGCAACGTCGATCGTGCTGCCCGGTTCCCGCAGCCGCGACCGTCGCCGCGCTCAAATCGAGGATTACTTGGTGGTGACGTTGACCTGCACCGTCATGCTGTCGAAATCCGTCCCATCGCCATCATAGCTGCCGCTTAACGGGACGGCCTGGCGCGGATCGCGGGCGACGGCGACGCGAATGAGATCGCGGTTGCCGACGATCCCGTTGGTCGGATCGAACTCCGCCCAGCCGGCGCCGGGAAGGTAAACCTGGCACCATGCATGGGTGGAGCCGCCGCCGAGCACGGTGGAGCCGTCCCGGTCGGGAACATAGACATAGCCCGTCACAAACCGCGCGGCGAGGCCGAGGACGCGTGCGGCTTCCATCATCAGCAGCGCGAAATCCCTGCAGGTGCCGGAGCGAAGCTGCAAAGTCTGCAGCGGCGTCTGCGTTCCGTGCTCCATCCGGCGGGCATAAGCGAAGCTTTCGCGAATGGCGTAACAGAGCGTCATCAGCATATGCCCGGTTTCCGTCGGACGCCCCTGGCGGACGAACTGGCGCGCCCAGCGTCCGACCTCGTCGTTGGGGTCGGGATAATGGCGCTGCATCGCCGGCGTCAGATCGGCAATCTCGTCCTTGTCGTAGGAGAATGGATAGGTCAGCGCCTGATCGTCGACCTTGAGATCGAGGGCAACCTGGGGCGTATGATCGAGCGTGATCCAGGTTTCGAAACGAAGCTCGGACGCCGGCCTCGAAATATCGATGAGCGCCACGCAATTGCCGAAAACATCGTGGATCCAGCGCACATGGCTTTCCTCGGGATATATCGCCAACGACGCTTCGATCAGCCGCTGGTCGAAACTGTCGCGCGGCCGGAACATCAAGCGATGCTCGCCGAAATCGACATCCCTGACGTAACGATAGGACGTGATGTGGCGGACGGAGAAAATCGTCATAGGCCGGCTATCCTCCGCGTGAGGCGCGCCCTGCCCGCTTCCTGCTTATCCCGATTTCTTGTCATATAAGCACATTCGAAAGATTGCTATTCTGCATCAACCGATCGACGGCAGAGCCCGTCCAACCTAAGAGGATAAAATGCATATCATCTGGGACGTTCTGACGCTTATGCTGACAATCGGCTCGCTCTATGGCGGTCGCGAATACCGGATTATTCGTGCCCGTGCCCGCGCCCAGAACTGGGGCAACTTCTGATCCGATTCCGAAGCCTGATCGTATAGGCTGCTGCTGGAACGGTGGCGGATACGTCGAATGACGTAAAGCCAAGCGCTTAAGGAAGTGCATTATTAGCAGAGACGGCGTCTATCCGTCCATTCCTCCTGTTATTGCCAGCCCGCCTCACCCCAGGCGGGCTTTTTTCGCCGTGATTCTTTTTCCCGCGCCATACTTCTTGGCGCCCGCCTTACTTCTTGGCGCCTGCGGAAAGCACCCGATGTGTCGCATTGTCCATGGCGTGGCTCGCCTCCTGTCCATCCTTCTTCAGCCCGTATGCGGTGTTGCCGCAGCCGGAAAGTGTGAGCAGGTAAATGCAGGCGAAGGCGATTGCAGTTTTTGTCATCAAGTTTTCCCCGGATGGAATGGCGATCAGGGAAAGATGATGCAATCCCCGGCAAAATCAATCCGCGGGCGTTTAGCGCGAACCGCATCGGGAACTCAATGGCGCCACCGGCGTTTATGGAAGCCATCCAACCGGGGTTCACGACATGGATTATCAGATTGCCTTCGCCGCGACCGTTGCGACAGCCTCCTTCCTCGTCTTCATGCTCGTCGTCCACCGGACATAGAGGTTGCTGCCGCCAGTCAGCTTCCGCAAACCGCCGAGCGCGATGGACCCGGATCCTTGCGCGCGCACTCTCAAATGACAGACAAGCAACATTTCAATTTCTGCAAGTATTTCAGCATTCGCCAATGTAATACATTTTAGTTAAATGCCATACTTAACTATTCATTAATAATATACTTGCGCGTCGTCCGCTTCCGCTTATGCTTTATGCAAAGGGGGAGAGGAACAATGTTTACCAAAAGCCTGATCATGCCGTTAGGTTTCGCGATGATTGCCATTGCCGGCCTGTTGTTCCAGATTGCTTCATACGCCTTGCACTCCCCTGTTACCGTGCTGCAGCCGTAAGTCACATAAGTCGCTGAAGCGGCAGGCAATCTCGTAACTGGGAGTGGAACTTCCTTTCGTTTCGTGCATTCTGTGACTCGTTTTGCCAGGAGGGAGATAACCATGGAAAACGCAGGCGTGGGTTGGATTGCAGCCATTATCATCGGTGGCATCGCCGGATGGCTGGCGGAAAAGGTCATGAGCAGCAATATGGGTTTGCTCATGAACATATTGCTCGGCATCGTCGGCGCTATCGTTGCCAACTGGATCCTTGGTCTGTTGCACATCCAGCCGCTGGCCGGTTGGCTGGGTTATCTGATCACCGGCTTCGTCGGTGCCTGCATTCTGATTTTCGTCGGCCGCGTCATCCGTCGCTGATTGCCGCAGACATAGTTAAAAGCCGGGCGCTTCGCGTCCGGCTTTTCTCTGTCTCGAATTGTCTTTCAGCGGCGGCTCAACAGGCCGAAAACATAGGCGATGCCTGCCGTCACCGCGAGCGCCATGAGCGGTTCTTCACGAACCTTGTCGCGCAGTTGCTCCGTCATCAACGACGCCTCGTCGGTAACCGCCGACTTTGCCCCCTGCCCGAGCGCGACCACGCTTTCCGTCAGCCGGGAGAGATCGTTGCGAAGGGCTGCGACCTGCGCCGACAGGTCGTCTGCTGCCATATCAGCCTTGACGCGTGCAGCGGTGGATTCGGCGGAAGCGGTTTTCAATTCAGCCATGGTCTGCTCCTGTTGCATGGGATGCCGCTTCAACGAAATGGCGGCCCGAAAGGTTCCGCCGCAGCCGATCTTTTGTTGGCCGCAGGGCCGCCACGCGGCCACCGCCGCCCGGCGCAGCTTTTCGCGCGACAAACTCTTCATTTCCTGTCGGGTTTGTTCTAAGGAACGTCGAATGTCCGCCCGCGCGCGGCTCAATGATACTGCGAGGTTTGCGTTTCTATGTTCCATATCCTGAGAAGAGCCGCTCAGACCTGGGTCGCCAAGCTGCTGATGCTTCTGCTGGTCGCGTCGTTCGGCATCTGGGGCGTCTCCCGGTCGCTGATTACCGGCAGCAACAGCACCACGGTCGTGACCGTCGGCGATCAGCATGTGGACGTCAACGAATTCCACCTCGCCTACCAGCGCCAGGTGGCAAGTCTCGGCCAGCAGTTCGGCACGCGTCTCACTCCGGAACAGGCTCGCGCTTTCGGCGTCGAGCAGCAGGTGCTTTCCCAGCTCGTCGCCGGCGCCTCGCTCGACCAGCTCGCCGAAGACATGAACCTCGGCCTGTCCGAAGATCGCCTCGCCCAGCTGATCGCCGACGATCCGGCTTTCAAGGCTGTCAACGGCAAATTTGACCGAGAACTCTTCATCTCGCGCCTGCGCAACGCCAATATCCGCCAGGACGATTACATCAAGGAGCGCAGCAAGGTCGCTGTCCGCAGCCAGGTCGTCGATGCCATCTCGAACGGCTTCACCGCGCCGAAGACGCTGGTCGACGCTCTGAAGCTCTATGGCAATGAAAGCCGCAGCATCGACTATCTGCTGCTCACCAACGCCAATATCGAGCCGATCAAGGCGCCTGCCGACGACGTGCTGGCGACGTGGTTCGATGGCGTCAAGCAGCGCTACCAGGCGCCTGAATACCGCAAGCTCGTCTATCTCTCGCTGCAGCCCGCCGATATCGCCGACGCCGCGACCGTCACCGACGACCAGATCCACGAAGCCTTCGACAAGAGCAAGGATACCTACCGCACGCCGGAAAGCCGCACAATCGAACAGCTGACCTTCACCAGCAAGGATCTTGCCGCTGCCGCCGAAACCGCACTGAAGAGCGGCACTAGCTTCGATCAGCTGGTCTCCGACCAGGGCAAGACGGCAAGCGACGTGCTGCTCGGCGAATTCACCAAGGACAAGGTTCCCGACCAGGCCGTTGCCGATGCGGCCTTCGCCGTTTCGAAGGACGGCGGCACGACACCTGTCGTCGAGGGCTCCTTCGGCTCCGTCATCCTTCGCATCACCAACATCAAGCCGGAAACCACCAAGAATTTCGACGAGGTGAAGGAAGACATCCGCAAGCAGCTGGCGCTTTCCAACGCTTCGCAGGAAGTGATCAACGTTCATGACCGCATCGAGGATTTGCGCGCCGGCGGCGCCACGCTTGAGGATATTGCCGGCCAGCTGAAGCTCAAGGCCGTGACCGTCGACGCCGTCGATATGACCGGCGCCGACAAGGACGGCAAAGAGGTCAAGGATATTCCCGTCAAGCAGCAATTGCTCGGCGAAGCCTTCAAGACCGAGGTCGGCGTCGATGCGCCGCCGCTGCCGATTGGCAATGACGGCTATGTCTGGTTCAACGTCCGCGAAATTACCCCGACCCGCGAGCGCCCGGTCGCCGAAGTGCGCGAAAAGGCGGTCGAAGACTGGACGGCGGAACAGCAGAAGGCCGAACTTGCCAAGAAGGCCGAGGCGTTGAAGGCCGAAGCCGCCAAGGGCACCGCGCTTGCCGATATTGCAACGCCGCTCGGCATCGCCGTCGAAAGCAAGAGCGGCCTCACCCGCGCCACCGATGATCCGGTGCTTGGCCGCGCCGGCGTCACCGCCGCCTTCTCCGGCCCCGTCGATGCGGTCGCGAGTGCCGTCGGCGCCGATCCGTCGACGCAGATCCTGATGAAGGTCACCGAGGTCAACAGCGAGCCGACTAGCGACGCGCTGAACAACCGCGATGCCCAGATCACCGCCATGGCCAACGCCGCCGGCGACGATATTCTCGATCAGATGGTCAACGTGCTGCAGACGCAGTACGGCGCGCAGATCAACCAGACGCTCGCCGAGCAGGCGACGCTTCGTTAGGAGGCCCTATGACCGATCTGAAGCCGTTCCTGGCCAAGGCCGCAAGCCGCGAGCCGCTGACGCGTGACGAGGCCCGCGCCGCCTTCGACATCCTGATGTCCGGCCAGGCGACGCCCTCGCAGATCGGCGGCTTCCTGATGGCGCTGCGTGTGCGCGGTGAAACCGTCGACGAGATCGTCGGCGCCGTCACCGCGATGCGCTCGAAGATGCTGACCGTCGAAGCGCCGGCCGATGCGATCGACATTGTCGGCACCGGCGGCGATGCCAGCGGCACCTACAATATCTCGACGCTGGCGGCGCTCATCGTCGCCGGCGCCGGAGTCCCCGTCGCAAAACACGGCAACCGGGCGCTGAGCTCGAAATCGGGCGCGGCGGACAATCTCGCCGCACTCGGCGTCAAGCTCGATGTCGGCCCTGAGATCATCTCTCGCTGCATCGCCGAGGCCGGCGTCGGCTTCATGTTCGCGCAGCTTCATCATTCCGCCATGCGCCATGTCGGCCCCTCCCGCGTCGAACTCGGCACCCGCACCATCTTCAACCTGCTGGGTCCGCTTTCGAGTCCGGCTGGTGTCCGCCGCCAGTTGCTCGGCGTCTTCTCGCCGCAATGGCTGGTGCCGCTTGCCGAAGTCATGCGCGATCTCGGCTCCGAATGCGTCTGGGTGGTCCATGGCGACGGCCTCGACGAGATCACCACGACAGGCATCACCAAGGTGGCCGCGCTCGAAGCCGGCAAGATCCGCACCTTCGAGCTGTCGCCCGCCGATTTCGGCGTCAGCCCTTGCGTTCTCGCCGACATCAGGGGCGGCGATGGCGTCGCCAATGCCGCAGCGCTTCGCGAGGTGCTCAGCGGCGCCAAGAACGCCTATCGTGATATTTCGCTCGCCAATGCCGCGGCATCGCTGGTCATCGCCGGCAAGGTCGAAACGATTCGCGACGGTATGATGCTTGCCGCGCAGTCGCTGGATAGCGGCGCCACCGCGCTTGCCCTCGACAAACTCATCGCCGTTTCCAACGATATCGACTAGGATTGCCCGATGACCGATATTCTGAAGAAGATCGAACTTTACAAGCGCGAGGAAATCGCCGCTGCCAAGGCTGCGATGTCGCTTGCCGACCTGAAGGCGATGCAGGCTGGCCAGTCCGCTCCGCGTGGTTTTTATAAGGCGCTCGTTGCCCAGCGTGACGCGGGCAATTTTGGTCTGATCGCCGAGATCAAGAAGGCGAGCCCGTCCAAGGGCCTCATTCGCCCGGATTTCGATCCGCCGTCGCTGGCAAAGGCCTACGAAGCCGGTGGCGCGGCCTGCCTTTCCGTGCTGACCGACACGCCGAGCTTTCAGGGTGCCCCGGAATTCCTGACGACGGCACGGGACGCCTGCGCCCTGCCCGCTTTGCGCAAGGATTTCATGTTCGAGACCTATCAGGTCCATGAGGCGCGCGCCTGGGGCGCTGACTGCATTCTGCTGATCATGGCGTCGCTGACTAATGACGAGGCCGAGCGGCTGCAGGACGAGGCTTTCTCGCTCGGCATGGATGTGCTGGTCGAGGTGCACGATGCCGAGGAGATGGAGCGGGCGCTGAAGCTGTCCTCGCCGCTTATCGGCATCAACAACCGCAATCTGCGGACTTTCGAGGTCAGCCTGACGGTCAGCGAGACGCTTGCCTCCATGGTTCCCGCCGACCGGCTCCTCATCGGCGAAAGCGGCATCCACACCCATGCCGATTGCAAGCGGCTGCAGGCCGTCGATATCAGCACCTTCCTTGTCGGCGAAAGCCTGATGCGAAAAGACAACGTGACGGCCGCCACCCGCGCGCTGCTCTTTGGTGAAGCCGCCATCGCGGCCGAATGACATGAGCGGCGGAAAACCCGGCCTCACGCATATCGATGCCTCAGGCGAGGCGCATATGGTCGATGTCTCCGACAAGGCCGAGACGGTGCGCATCGCCACGGCCGAGGGCCATGTGAAGATGGCGGCGGAAACGCTGGCACTGATCCGCGAGGGCAATGCCAAGAAGGGCGATGTCATCGGCACGGCGCGCGTTGCCGGCATCATGGCGGCAAAACGCACCGCCGATCTCATCCCGCTCTGCCATCCGCTGATGCTGACCAAGGTCACCGTCGAGATCGAGGAAGATGCCGCCCTGCCCGGCCTGCGCGTCACGGCAATCGCCAAACTGACCGGCAAGACCGGTGTCGAGATGGAGGCGCTGACAGCCGTCTCGGTCGCGTGTCTGACCATCTACGACATGGCCAAGGCGGCCGACAAGGCGATGGAGATCGGCGGCATCCGGTTGCTGGAAAAATCCGGCGGCAAATCGGGCGATTTCCGCCATCCGGAGGCGAGATGAACCTTCTCCCGGTCACCGAGGCCCTAAGCCGCTTGCTCTCGCGCGCAAGGCCAGTCGCGGTATCGGAGAGGTTGCCGCTCGCCGAGGCCGAAGGCCGCGTCCTGGCCGTCGATCTCAAGGCCGGGATAACCCAACCGCCCTTCAACGCCTCGGCCATGGATGGTTATGCGCTGCGCCGTGACGATGCGCCGGAGCCGGGCGCCGTGCTGAAGGTCATCGGCACATCTTCAGCCGGCCATGCCTTTGAAGGAAGCGTCGGCAAGGGCGAGACCGTCCGCATCTTCACCGGCGCTCCGGTTCCGTCGGGCGCCGACAGCGTCCTGCTGCAAGAGGATGCCGAGAAGATCGAGGGCGGCATCCGAACCAATTTCCCGGTGCGGAAGGGCCAGCACGTGCGTCCCCGCGGCCAGGATTTTGCCGAGGGCGAAGCGGTGCTGCCGGCTGGCACCGTGCTCGATTTCTCGCGGCTGACAGTCGCTGCCGGCATGAACCGCCCCGATGTCGAGGTCCTCAAACGCCCGCTGATCGTCATCCTCGCAACCGGCGACGAACTGCTGCCGCCAGGAAGCACGCCCGGTCCTTCGCAGATCATCGCCTCCAACACGTTCGGCATTGCAGCCCTTGCCCGTAAAGCCGGCGCCGATGTGCTTGATCTCGGCATCGTGCCGGACGATAAGGCCAGGATCACTGCGGCGATCGATACGGCGCGGGCCGCCAAGGCCGATGTCGTCGTCACGCTCGGCGGCGCATCGGTCGGCGACCATGATCTGGTGCAGGCAACGCTGATCGAGGCCGGCATGCAACTGGATTTCTGGCGCATCGCCATGCGTCCCGGCAAACCGCTGATGGTCGGCAGCTTCGGCGAGACCCATGTGCTCGGCCTGCCCGGCAATCCGGTCTCGAGCCTCGTCTGCTCGCTGCTTTTCCTGGAACCGCTGATCCGCAAACTCGCCTCCCTGCCGCCGGTGCAGCGCGAGACAACCGTCGAGGCGGCCACCCCGCTGCGCGCCAACGACCACCGTCAGGACTATATCCGGGCAAAACTGTCAAAATCCGCCGCCGGAAACTGGCTCGCCGACCCCTTCGGCAAACAGGACTCCTCGATGATGAAGGCATTTGCCCAAGCCGACTGCCTCATCATCCGCCCGCCGCATGCGCCGGAGCTACCTCCCGGAGCGCCCTGCCCGGTCATGCTGCTGCGGCCGGACCTTCTGGGATAGTTCAGACTTTCAGCTGCTTCAGGAAAGCGAAAAAACGCCCGCCTGCACCGCCCCGCCGCTGGAGCCTGCGCCGAAATCCGCAACGGCATGCGTCGCGATACGCTGAAGTGCGCCCTGCGGCAGGTAAGCGCGATTGGGATCGCCGATCAGCACCTCGATGCCGGAGGCCTGGCAACGCCGCAGGAAAGCCATCACCCGCAATGCAAGCGCGGAATCGTAGAACAGATCGCCCACAGCGAGGATATCTGTCTCCTGCGGCGGCGGTGCCTCGATGATATCGGCGGCGACGGCCAGGATGTTCACGCCGTTCACCGCAGCGTTGAGACCGATTGCTGCAATGGCGTTGGCATCGACATCGACCGCCGTGACCGCGGCAGCTCCGGCCTTGGCCGCCGCGATGGCGACGAGCCCGGAGCCGGAGCCGAGATCAAGGACGCGACGGCCAGCGACCACTTCAGGACGGTCGAGCAGATGGCGGGCAAGCACGGCGCCGCCGGCCCAGGGGTAGGCCCAATAGGGCGCTGGATCGCCTTCTTCGCGGCCGGCAAGCCGCCAGAGCCCGCTCACAGGCCCAGCCGTATGCAGCAAGATTTCGGGAATGGCCGGAACGGGTGAGATCGGCAGATTGGCCTGGATGAAGGCGGCCGGATCGGGACGCGGTGTGTCGGAGCGTTTCATCGTCGTCATGCTCCTGTCCGGCTATAAATCCAACGATTCAATAGTTCTTCATCGCGAGATGCGGCATGCCGCTGTCGAGAAAATCCGCTTGTCGGCCAACCGTCAGACAAAGCCCTCCGCCTGAACCGGCGAAGGGCTGCGGCGCAATCAGCCGGGCTTCTTCTTCGAGAACTTGTTCTTCGGCCCGGCGCCACCCTTGCCCTCGTATTTCGGGCGTTCGGATTTGGCGCCTTCGGATTTGCCGCCTTCAAATTTCGGCTTGTCGTATTTCGGCTTGTCGAATTTCGGGCCATCGAAGCCGGGCTTGCCGGGCTTCTTGCTCCAGGGTTTGCTATCCTGTCTTTGCTGGCCGCTATTGTCGGCTGCGGCATACCCGCCACCCGGACCCTTGCCGAACTTGTTCTTCGGGCGTTCGTCGCGGACCGTGTCGCCCGGCCGCTCGTCACGCGACGACTTGCCGGCGTAGGGCTTCGGCGACGGGGCGCGGCTGAAATCCGGCGTGCCGGAGAGCTTGGTCACGCGGATGCCGCGTTCGAGCGCCTTGTTCGGGCCGATCGCCGCCAGGAAGCTTTCGGCGCTCGCTGCCGCGATCTCCACGAAGGTTTCCTCGGGCTGCATCTTGATCGCGCCGATTTCGCGCTTCGTGACATTGCCGTTGCGGCAGAGCATCGGGATCAGCCAGCGCGGCTCGGCATTCTGCTTGCGGCCGACCGAAACGGAGAACCAGACGCTGGCGCCGAAATCCTCGCGCGGTCCCTTCTGCGCCGGCTCGTAAGGCTCCGCATTGTCGCGACGCTTGCGGCTGCCCCCGTCCTGCACGGTGACCTCGATCAGGTCCTCCGGCGCCGAATGGTTAGTGCGGTAGAGACGCAGGAAGGCGGCGGCGAGCTTTTCGGCGCCGTGGCTGGAAAGCAGCTGCTGCACCAGCCCCTGTTCTTCCTCCTGCGGCGCTTCGCTGAAGATCGGATCGGCAAGCAGCCGTTCGTCGTCGCGCTCATTTACCTCTTCGGCCGACGGCGGCCGCGCCCAGGCGGCCGAAATGCCGGCATTCTCAAGCAGGCGCTCAGCCTTGCGCCGTGCATTCAGCGGCACGATCATGGCGCTGATGCCCTTGCGGCCGGCCCGGCCGGTGCGGCCGCTGCGGTGCAGCAGCGTGTCCGGATTGGTCGGCAGGTCGGCATGGATGACGAGATCGAGACCCGGCAGATCGATACCGCGAGCAGCGACGTCGGTCGCGATGCAGACGCGGGCGCGCCCGTCACGCATCGCCTGCAGCGCATGGGTGCGTTCATTCTGCGTCAGCTCGCCGGAAAGCGCTACGACGGAGAAATTGCGGTTGTTGAAGCGCGCGGTCAGATGATTGACGGCAGCGCGCGTCGAGCAGAAGACGATGGCGTTGGTCGCCTCGTAATAACGCAGCACGTTGATGATCGCATTCTCGCGGTCGCTCGGCGCCACCATCAGCGCGCGATATTCGATATCGACATGCTGTTTTGCCTCAGCCGCGGTGCTGATCCGCACGGCGTTGCGCTGATAGCTTTTGGCAAGCTTGGCGATCGCCGCCGGCACTGTTGCCGAAAACATCAGCGTCCGGCGCTCGTCCGGCGCCGAATCGAGAATGAATTCCAGATCTTCGCGGAAGCCGAGATCGAGCATCTCGTCGGCCTCGTCGAGCACGGCGGCCTTCAGTTCCGACATGTCGAGCGCCCTGCGGCGGATATGGTCGCAAAGACGGCCGGGCGTGCCGACGACGATATGGGCGCCGCGTTCGAGCGAGCGGCGCTCGCTGCGGATGTCCATGCCGCCGACACAGCTGGCGATCACCGCGCCGGTCATCTCATAGAGCCATTCGAGCTCCCGCTTCACCTGCAGGGCGAGTTCGCGCGTCGGGGCGATGACAAGCGCAAGCGGCGCGCCGGCATTGCCGAAGCGTTCCCCGCCCTCAAGCAGCGTCGGCGCCAGCGCCAGGCCGAAGGCGACGGTCTTGCCCGAACCGGTCTGGGCCGAGACCAGCGCGTCGGAGGCGGCGAGGTTGGGATCGAGCATCGCCTTCTGCACCGGGGTGAGTTCGGCGTAACCGCGCTTCTGCAACGCCTTGGCGATCGCCGGAACGACGCCGTTGAATTCTGTCATGAGTTCGATCTTTCGGAGCTGTCAGGCGCGAACTGCGCCATGGCCGGAGCCAGCCGGCGGGGTATTTGCGCCGTTCCTAGCCGCTCCGGCGGCGATTGTCAAAGCGTGCGGCTGCGCCACAGCCAGGTGTCGATATGGCTTGCCCGGCCGCGCAGCGCCGTTTCCAACGGACCCTCCATCCGGCCGACCTGCAGCAGCGCGCTGTCGTGGCCTGCCGCACGGACGATTTCGGCGCTCAGCGCCAGCTCGACGCCATGGAGGGCTGCCACCTCCATCAGCCGGCTGCCGACATTGATGGTGTCGCCCGCTGCCGTGATCTGCTGCCGATCGCCGGTGCCGAGCCGCGAAGCGACGATCGGCCCGCAATGGGCGCCGACCTTGAAGCCGATCTTCTTCTCGGCAAAGCCCGCATGCGCTTGAAGCCAGGCCCGGGTGCGCTCGCACAGGCTGACGGCGCAGGCAGCGGCGCGGGCGGCATCGTCATCGGCAGGCTCCGGCAGGCCGAACAGGATCATCGCCCCGTCGCCCATGAAGCTGGTGATGGCGCCGCCGTGAGCGCGTGCCTCCTCGTCGATCAGTTCGAAGAAGCCGCTGAGCACCTCGCTGACCTTGACCGGCCCAAGCTTTTCGCTGAGGCCGGTGAAACCCGAGAGATCGATGAAGATGACGGCCGCGTTCTGGCGCACCGGCTGGGCAAGGAAATTCGGATCCCGCGCCAGCCACTCGCCAAGGCCCGGCGCTTCGATGCGCTGCAGCCGCGCGCTCTGCTCGGCGAAATGGCGGGCGCGGCCGCGGTCGAGCCAGAGCTCGGCGGCACCGAAAATCAGCGCCGGCGGCAGCGCCGCGGCCATCGGCAGCGCCGCACTCAGCCAGTAGCCATGCGCAAAAGCCGACAGATTGAGCAGCGCCCAGACGATCAGCGTCAGCACGATGATGATATAGCCAGCCGCACTCCGCCGCCAGGCGATCAACGAGACGAACACCAGCGGCAATCCGACGGCCGTGGCGGCATCGATCAGCCTCATCCTGTGATCGCGCACCATGCCGTCGCCGGTGACGAGATGGGTGATCGCCGTCGACATCACCTCGACGCCGGGCATGACCGGATCGAACGGCGTCGGGAAGACGTCACCGCCGCCAGCGACCGTCGAGCCGATGACGACGATCCGTCCTGCGACCGCATCCGCCGAAAGCTTGCCGTCAAGCGCATCGGCGGCGCTGAAGGTGGCGATGCTGCCGCGCCCACCATAGAAGGTCACCGGCAGGCGCTGGCCGATATCGGTGGGAATGCGCAACGCGCCGAGCATGATGGCATCACGTTCGATGGTCGGATCGACGCCGAGCGCCACCGACGCGGCGCGCAGCGGAAAGGCCGGATCCAATCGGTCTGCGCCGCGCGAAATCAGCGGAATGAAGCGCGGCGTGCCGGTTTGGTCGGTTGCCACATTGACGATGCCAACGGCGGCTGCTTCGGCGAAGCGGGCAAGCGGCAGCAGCAGCTGGTTTGCCTCGGGGATAGCGGCAAGCGGATCGTTAGCACCATCGGTAACCTCTTGGCTGCTCCTGGCAAAGGTGGCCGCGGCCGCAATCACGCTTGGGACCTCTGCAAGGGCCGCCGTCAGCGCCGCATCGCCCTCCTCTGGCCCCGGATCGACGAGCAGAATGTCGAGCGCCAGCGCCTTCGGCTTCAAGGCGGTGATCGCGCTGACGAGGCGCGCAAGCGTTGCCCGGTCAAGCGGATAACCATAGGCGGCGGCGGTGCGGTCGTCGATCGCAACGATCGAGACGACGGGAGGCGGTGGCGTCGCCCCGATGACGACGCTGCGGATATCGGCAAGCGATGCCTCCATCCGATCGAGCAGGCCGCTTCCGCCGTTCAGATTGGCATAGCCGAGCGCGGCCCCCCAAAAACCGGCGAGCAACAGCGCGATCACCGTTTGCAGGCGATGGTTCATGGATTATTGGCCGAGGCGGGCAAGAAGGGCGGCGGCGCGTGGCGCCGGCCAGCGACGCACGATGAGGGGGGCCGTTCCGCTGCTGACGTCGACGCCCTCGCCCGGCGACAGCACCACCGGATCGCCGGCCGGCCGGCGGACGGCGACGCTGCCTCTGACGACAAGCACCGAAGTCTTGCCACTGGCGACGTCGACAGCCCATTGGGTACCGCGCACGGCAGCGATCGCCTGCGGCGTCACTACCTGGAAACCGCCGACATGCTGACTGCTGTCGACATCGACGAGGATCGCCTTGCGCCGCAGCGATGCCGAATCGGGGCTGCCATCACGGTTGCGGTCGGCAAGGCGGAAGGAAGCACCCGCCTCCGCCGTGATCTTTACCCCGCCGGGACAAGTGAACACCTGGCGGGCGCTGGCGTCGCGCGCGATCGTGCAGCCGGCAGACTGCGCCAAGGCCGTTCCATGCGGAAAAAGGCCGACGGCAAGTGCGGCGGCAAGCAGGCTGCGAAAGGTCGTATGCATGGAAAGCCCCCATGACCGTGCGGACAATATTTTCGAAAGCGCCCGCCAACCGTCTTCTTCCATGTCGGCATGATAGCCGAATTCGGATATTTCTCTAACCAATTCTTAAGGGTTGATGGTGGTTTCGGGCGACGGCCCGGCATAACGGGCCCGCGGCCGGATCAATTCGCCGCTGTCGATCTGCTCCATCGCATGCGCCAGCCAGCCGGTGGAACGGGCAAGCGAGAACATGATGATCGGCGCCTCCCGCGGCAGATCGAAGGCAGCGGCCATCGCGGCAAGCACGAAATCGACGTTGACCTTCTCACCGACCATGTCCTCGCCAGTTTCCCGGATTTCGGCAAACGGCTGCGGCAGGAGAAAGTGCGAAAGCAGCGCCTGAGCCCTGATATCGCCATCCGGATAGAGCGGATGGCCAAAGGCCGACAGGCGATAGCCCTGGGCAAGCGTGCGGCGAACCGCCTGCTCCGCTCCAACAGCTGAAGCCGCCTCGATCAGGGCGTTGACGCCCTGCCAGGCGGCGCCATGCAGAGGTCCGGTCAGCGTCGCAAGGCCGGAAAGCACGGCGGCCGAGAGGGCAGCGCCCGCAGATGCCGTTACCCGTGCCGCGAAGGTCGAGGCGTTGAGTTCGTGATCGGCAAGCAGCACCAGCGCCCGGCGCAGGCAATCGGCGGCATTCGGCCGCTGCCAGCTTTCCGCAAGCCGAAGATGCAGCGGCCTATCCGAAGACCCTGGCGCCAGCGCATCGGCGACCGTGCAGAGCACTCCGCTTGCTTCTCGTCGCAGGGCTGCCTGCGAGCGGCCGAGCGACGGCAGATCCGATGTCACTCGCCCTGCCAGCGCTAGGAATGCAGCCTGAAGCGACGGAGCCGCATGTCCAGCCGCAGTGCGGGAAGCAAGTGCTTCCGCACCGTTCCAGAGCAGTGCCGCCGTCTGTTCGAGCGTCGCCGTCTCGGCGAAATCGGCGGCATCCCGCCCGCGATAGAAAAGCCGTCCGCCGATGATGGTGGAGATCGCCGAGGAGAGCACCGGGTCGCCCCAGCGGATCGTCTCGGCGGCAACCGTTTCGGCTTTACGCCGGCCGGCATGGCGTTCGGCGAGCCGCTGCACGTCGGCAGCCTGGTAGAGGCTGCGTCGTGGGTCGGCGGGATCGGGCTTGGCGCGGATGCGCCCGCGGCTGACATTGGCGTAGAGCGTCTGCGGCTTGGTCTTCAGCGCCTGCAGCGCCTCCTCGGCGGTCAGCCACGGCATTGGAGCCTCATGTTGATCAATAGCGTCAAGATTGACGTCAATGAAACTAGGCCGGATCATCCTGGCGGTAAAGGAGAAACAACATGAAAAATGGCTTGGAAGACGTCATTGCCGCCGAAACGCAGCTCTCGGATGTCGATGGCGAAGCGGGACGGCTGATCATCCGCGGCGTCTCGCTGGACCATCTCGTTGCAGACTGCAGCTATGAGGGTGTCGCCGCATTGCTGCTCGACGGGCTGATGGAGCGAAGCTTCGATCAAGCGCAATTGCGCGAGTGGTTGGCGAATGCGCGAACACGGGTTTTCGACCACGTCGAGGCCGCCGATGCCACCCTGCTGACGCTGCCGCCGGTTGATGCGATGCGGGCGCTGATCGCCCGGCTGCCCGACGGCGAGGATCTCGATACCGCGCTGAGCCTCTTGGCGGCGCCGGCGGTCTTCCTGCCGGCGGTTCTGCGCCTCCAGCGCGGTGAAAGACCGATCGCGCCCGACGCCTCACTGCCGCAAGCGACCGATATCCTGCGCATGCTGACCGGACAATTGCCGCGCAAGGAGCAGACGGCCGCACTCGACGCCTACCTCGTGACCATTTCGGATCACGGCCTCAACGCCTCGACCTTCGCATCGCGCGTCATTGCCTCGACGCAGGCCGGCCTCACCTCTTCAGTCCTAGCCGCGCTGAGCGCCCTGAAAGGGCCGTTGCATGGCGGTGCGCCCGGCCCGGTGCTCGACATGCTGGATTCCGTGTCAATTGCAGAGAATGCCGGCCAATGGCTCGGCGAAGCGCTCGATCGCGGTGAAAGACTTATGGGTTTCGGCCACCGCATCTACCGCGTCCGCGATCCGCGCGCCGATGCGCTGAAGGGCGCACTGAAGCCGCTGATATCAACCGGGCAGGTCGACCCCGCCCGCGGCGCGCTGGCGGAAGCGGTGGAAGCCGCCGCCTTGGCAATCCTGAAGGCGCGTAAGCCGAACCGACCGCTCGACGTCAATGTCGAGTTCTACACTGCGCTGCTGCTCGAAGCGCTCGGCTTCCCGCGTGACGCCTTCACTGGCGTCTTTGCGATCGGCCGCACGGTCGGGTGGTTGGCGCATGCCCGCGAACAGGCGCTCGACGGCCGGCTGATTCGCCCGCGCTCGGTCTATATCGGGCCGCTGCCGGCCGCAGCCTGACGATCAAACTCGGCGGCGGGGCATGCCCGGCCGCCACGCATCAACCGCCAACGAAAGCGGAGAGGTTGCCGAGCGTCAAACGGCAGCCTTCCTCATTGTCTTCAAGGCGAATGCCCGCCGGTATGTCGTCGCAGACCATCGTCACATCGGTGCCGCCATTCACAGGCGACAATGTTGTGCTGACCGTCATCTCGCCGGCAAAGCTGTCGTCGTCGGACTCGAAGGCCGTCGCCCAGACGATCCGTTCGTCGGGCACGAGCCGTGCGAAACGGCCCTCGAACCTGTCGGTCTTGTCGGATGTCTTGCCTGGCTGCGACGTCTCGTTATCGGGATAGACGAGTGACATGCTAAAGGCGCCGCCCTCCCTGCCCTCGAAGGCATGGACGATCCCCCGCATCGAGCCGGGCGGAAGCCAGGTGGCAACCGCCTCGGCATCCAGAAAGGCACGGTAGATACGCTCAGGCGGCGCGGCGATGAAGCGTGAAACGGTCGTGCTGCGTCGGGTGGCCATGCCGGCGATATAGAGCACCATAAGCACTTGCCCAGATCGCGCTTGAAATCGCGCGATCTGGATACCCATCATGGCTAGACGAGGCGGCTCTGTTCCGTCGCCGCTTCGATGAAGCTGGCAAACAGCGGATGCGGGTCGAGCGGCCGGCTCTTCAGTTCCGGGTGGTACTGCACGCCGATGAACCACGGGTGATCGGGATATTCGATCGTCTCCGGCAGCACGCCATCCGGCGACATGCCGGAGAAGACGAGGCCGCAGCTCTCGAGCCGGTCCTTATAGTCGACATTGACCTCGTAGCGGTGGCGATGACGCTCGGAAATGTCGGTCGAGCCGTAGATATCCGAGATCTTCGTGCCCTTCTTCAGCGCCGCCTTGTAGGCGCCGAGGCGCATCGTGCCGCCGAGATCGCCGGCTGCCGTGCGCTTCTGCAGTTCGTTGCCCTTGACCCATTCGGTCATCAGGCCGACCACCGGCTCCTTGGTCGGGCCGAATTCGGTCGAGGAGGCGCCGGACACGTCGGCGAGATTGCGCGCCGCCTCGATGACCGCCATCTGCATGCCGAAGCAGATGCCGAAATACGGCACCTTGCGCTCGCGGGCGAAGCGGGCTGCGTGGATCTTGCCTTCCGAACCGCGTTCGCCGAAGCCGCCGGGCACGAGGATGCCGTGGACCTTTTCGAGATAGGGCGCCGGATCTTCCTTTTCGAAGACCTCGGACTCGATCCATTCGAGCTTGACCTTGACACGATTGGCGATGCCGCCGTGATGCAGCGCCTCGATCAGCGATTTATAAGCGTCCTTGAGGCCGGTATATTTGCCGACGATCGCGATCGTCACCTCTCCCTCCGGCGTGCGGATGCGGTTGCAGACTTCTTCCCAGGGGTCGAGACGCGGCTTCGGCGCCGGCTCGATGCCGAAGGCTGCCAGCACTTCGTCATCAAGGCCTTCCTTGTGGTAGGCAATCGGCACGTCGTAGATATTGGCGACGTCGAGCGCCTGGATGACGGCCGACGGGCGCACGTTGCAGAATAGCGAAAGCTTGCGCCGCTCGGCTTCCGGAATTTCGCGGTCGGCGCGCACCAGCAGGATATCGGGATGAATGCCGAGCGCCTGCAATTCCTTGACCGAATGCTGGGTCGGCTTGGTCTTGAGTTCGCCGGCGGCCGGAATATAGGGCATGAGCGTCAGGTGGACGTAGACGGCGGTGCCGCGCGGCAGGTCGTTGCCGAGCTGGCGGATCGCCTCCATGAACGGCATCGCCTCGATATCGCCGACCGTGCCGCCGATCTCGCAGATGACGAAGTCGTAGTCGTCATTGCCCTCGATGACGAAATCCTTGATTTCGTTGGTGACGTGCGGAATGACCTGCACCGTCGCGCCGAGATAGTCGCCGCGCCGTTCCTTGTCGATGATGTTCTTGTAGATGCGGCCGGTGGTGATGTTGTCGGTCTTGGTCGCCGAACGCCCCGTGAAGCGTTCGTAATGGCCGAGATCGAGATCGGTTTCCGCGCCGTCGTCGGTGACGAAGACCTCGCCGTGCTGGGTCGGGCTCATCGTGCCCGGGTCCACGTTCAGATAGGGGTCGAGCTTGCGAAGCCGCACCCGATATCCACGGGCCTGCAGCAACGCTCCGAGAGCCGCGGCCGCAATTCCTTTTCCGAGAGAGGAAACCACGCCGCCAGTGATGAATACGTATCGCGCCATGGGATTCACCGGATACCTTTTCAAAAACGATTCCACCAGCCCCAAAAACTCTTTTCCGGAATTTTCGGAGCGTGGCGAAGGAATCTGAACAAAAGAAAACCGGCAGACCCAAGGGCCTGCCGGCGGTTTATGTCGAAGACCGGTTTACTGTCCCGTCGGGACGCCGGCGGGCTGAGCCGGTGCCGGCGCGGCCGGAGTAGCGGGCGCTGCCGGGGCAGCCGTTGCCGGAGCCGTCGCTGAAGGTTCGCTGGCAGCCGGAGCCGCCGGAGCGGTCGTTGCCGGAGCGCCAGTTGCCGGAGGTTGAGCGGCGGGAGCCTGCGGTGCAGGCGCTGCCGCGCCGCTGCTCGGAACGCCGTTGCCGGCCGGCTGGCTTGCCGGAGGCTGCGCGCCGCCGCCGAGCGAATCGAGAATGCCGTTGCCCTGGCCGCCGCCCGTTGCCGGAATGCGGTCGAGAATATCGCTCGGGCGGCCTTGGTAACGCGTCAGAATGCCGAGGCCGAGCGAGGTGATGAAGAACAGGGTCGCAAGGATCGCGGTGGTGCGCGTCAGCGCATTGGCCGTGCCGCGTGCCGACATGAAGCCGGAACCGCCGCCGATGCCGAGGCCGCCGCCTTCCGAGCGCTGGATGAGCACGACGCCGACGAGGGCGAGCACGATCATGAGATGAATGACAATCAATACGGTCTGCATGGGTCCAGTCCTGCCCGCCTGGAGACGGACAAAGTTAAGAATTCTGGCGGCTCTTTACATGAGGCTTTCATCTATTCCAAGCCCTTGGGCCCGGAATAAGCCTCGGGACAAACGAATAACCCGGGAATAAAAAGAATGCCTCAGGCGAGCAGCGCCTCATAGGCCCGGTAGATGGCGAGGAAGTCGGCCGCTTTCAAGCTCGCCCCGCCGATCAGCGCGCCGTCGACATTGGCGATGCCCATCAGTTCCCCGGCATTGGCCGGCTTGACCGAGCCGCCATAGAGAAGACGCATCTTACGGCCTTCCCCGCCGAAGCGGGCCGCGAGTTCGGCCCGCATGAAGGCGTGTGCCTTTTCGACATCGCCCGCCGTCGGCGTCACACCGGTACCGATAGCCCAGATCGGCTCATAGGCAATGACGGTGTTCTCAGCGGTGGCGCCGTCCGGAACCGAGGCGGAAAGCTGACGTTTGATGACGTCGAGCGCCTGGCCTGTGCGGCGCTCATCGGCCGTCTCGCCGATGCAGATGATCGCCGTCAGCCCGGCGGCAAAGGCAGCCTCCGCCTTGGCGCGGACCAGATGATCCGTCTCGGCATGGTCGGTGCGCCGCTCGGAGTGGCCGACAATGACATAAGTGCCGAAACAATCGGCAATCATCTCGGCCGAGATGTCGCCGGTATGCGCGCCCGACGGGTTCTGATGGCAGTCCTGAGCGCCGATCGCAAGCGGGCTGTCGGTGCAGAGCGCCGTCGCCACATAAAGCAGCGTCGCCGGCGGGCAGATCAGCGCTTCGACCTTGTCGGCAAGCGGCGCGGAAACGCCCTCGGCGATCGCCTTGATCTGATCCAGGGAGGCACGCATGCCATTCATTTTCCAGTTTCCCGCCACGAGCGGGCGCACGTCAGGTGTCATGCCAGCCTTCCAAATTCTGCGTATGCCTTGGGCCATATCAAAAGCGCGCGGCAAAGAAAAGCATCATGCCCTTGACGTAAGGGGAATCTCGGCGATCCCGCCTATATTTCTGCGAAATTCAACCGCTAACCAGCAAGAAACCAGTTCAAGACCCGGCGCCAGTCGATCATCCGGATCGGCGTCCCGTGATTGCCGGTCTGAAACAGCGTGAAGTGCGTCGGATATTTGGCCTTGTGCAGGCTTTCGAACAGCGCCTGCTGGGTGCTGGCGGCATAGACCGGGTCGCGGCTGCCATGGGCGAACCAGAGCGGCAGCTTCGCCTTGTAGAAGCCGCTCCTGGTGAAATCGGGATCGGTGACGCCGCTCATGACAAGCATGCCCTTCAGCCGCTGGACGCTGCCCTCGTCGCGCGCAATGCCCCAGCACACCTGGCTGCCCATCGAGGCGCAGGACAGGATGATCGGCCGGCCCGGCGATTGGGCGCTGGCATAGCGGATGAGGCCGGCGATCGCCGCAACGCCGTTGCTGTCGAAACTCCGGACGGTCGGTGAATAATAAACGCCGCCATTGCCGGCGACGAGGTTCTTCAGCCGGTTGAAATTGCCGCCGAAGCTGTAGTCGTTGGCGCCGAGCCGGCGATCGCCGTCGCGGCCATGGATGAAAATCACCGTGAAGGCGGCATTCTGTGCCTGTCCCACCCTGGTGACATCGAGCCTGACGCCGTCCAGAGACAGCGTCTCGTCGACCTGGGCCTTGCGGATGCCGAGCGCCACATATTTTTGCTGCACCCGTTTTTGCGGGATCTGGTCGCGGTCGTTGATATCGCGCATCTCGTCATAGTCGATGACCTCGAAGGCGCCGTCATCGCCCGTCTGCAAGATGGCCTGCTTCGAAAACAGATCGTCCTTGAACGGCGGCAGCACATCGCCCGCCCGCGCCGGGCCGACAGCGGAAAGGACAGCCGCGGATAGAAAAAACGCCGCAATTGCAGTGATGATGGTGTAATGACTTGTGGACATTCGCATTCGGATGGTTCCTGAAGCCTGCCGCCGCTTGCCATTCGGCGCCCAGCAACGCAAATCATGTGTGAAAAGCCCGCCAAAACTGGCGGTGTCGCGTATAGAGGTGCTTTCTGGCAAAATCTGCCTGATTCGCAAACGTGACATGAAATGCGGTGATTTTGGGTCGGCGGAGGATGCAAGCCCCAAGCCAGACCCAAGACAGGATGAAGATCTGAACGGCTCCATGGACGATAGCAACGACCTCTTTTCCGGAATGCCCCTCTCTGAAAAACGCGAGGAGGCGCAGAAGCCTGCGGCTGCGGCCGAACGGCGGCCGGTGGCGGCTGCGCCGGCTGCTGCCCCACCTGCTGCTGGAGTCCCCTCTGCTGCGGGAGCCTCTGCGCGCCCGGCACCCACTGCGTCGAACTCGGACGAGTACGGCGCCTCGTCGATCCGCGTCCTCGAAGGCCTCGAGCCGGTGCGCATGCGCCCGGGCATGTATATCGGCGGCACCGACGAAAAGGCGTTGCATCACCTCTTTGCCGAAGTCATCGACAACGCGATGGACGAGGCAGTTGCCGGACACGCCAATTTCATCGAGGTCTATCTTGACCTCGAAGGTTATCTCACCGTCTCCGACAACGGCCGCGGCATCCCGGTCGAGAACCATCCCCAGGTGCCGGGCAAGTCGACGCTCGAAGTCATCATGACCAAGCTGCATGCCGGCGGCAAATTCGACGGCAAGGCCTACGAGACCTCGGGCGGTCTGCACGGCGTCGGTGTTTCGGTCGTCAACGCGCTGTCCGACGACCTCGAAGTGGAAGTGGCACGCAACCGCAAGCTCTACCGCCAGCGCTTCTCCCGCGGCCTGCCACAGGGCGGGCTTCAAGAATTGGGCGACGTCCACAATCGCCGTGGCACCCGCGTGCGCTTCCATCCCGACCCCCAGATCTTCGGGGATCACATGAAGTTCGATGCCGCCCGAGTGTTCCGGATGGCGCGCTCGAAGGCCTATCTGTTCGGCGGCGTCGAAATCCGCTGGAGCTGCGAGCAGGGCGTCTTGCCCGAAGGCTCCGAGGTCCCTGACAAGGCGGTCTTCCACTTCCCCGGCGGCCTGAAGGACTATCTCCAGGCGACGATGGGTAAGGAATTCACCGTCACCCGCGAGATCTTCGCCGGCAAGACCGAGAAAACCAGCGGTCATGGCTCGATGGAATGGGCGATCACCTGGTATGGCGGCGATCCGCAGGTGCATTCCTATTGCAACACCATCCCGACCCCCGAAGGCGGCACGCATGAGGCCGGCCTGCGCATCGCGCTGACCAAGGGCCTGAAGGCCTATGCCGAGCTGACGCAGAACAAGCGCGCCGCGCAGATCACCACCGATGACGTAATGATCTCGGCCGTCGGCATGCTGTCGGTCTTCATCCGCGAACCGGAATTCGTCGGCCAGACCAAGGACAAGCTCGCGACCGTCGAGGCCCAGCGCATCGTCGAGAATGCGTTGCGCGATCCCTTCGACCATTATCTTGCCGACAACCCGAACGAGTCGGCCAAGCTGCTCGACTGGGTGATCGAGCGCGCCGAGGAGCGGCTGCGCCGCCGCAAGGAAAAGGAAGTCAACCGCAAGACGGCGGTGCGCAAGCTGCGCCTGCCCGGCAAGCTCGCCGACTGCTCGCAGAACACCGCCGAAGGCGCCGAACTCTTCATCGTCGAGGGTGATTCGGCAGGCGGTTCGGCCAAGCAGGCGCGCAACCGCGCCAACCAGGCAATTCTGCCGCTGCGCGGCAAGATTCTCAACGTTGCCAGCGCCGGCCGCGAAAAACTCGGAGCCAACCAGCAGCTTGCCGATCTCATCCAGGCGCTCGGCTGCGGCACCCGGTCGAAATACCGCGACGAAGATCTGCGCTACGAGCGCATCATCGTCATGACCGATGCCGACGTCGACGGCGCCCACATCGCCTCGCTGCTCATCACCTTCTTCTATCAGGAGATGCCGGAACTGGTGCGCGGCGGCCACCTCTTCCTCGCCGTGCCGCCACTTTACAAGATCACCCAAGGGTCGAAATCCGCCTATGCCCGCGACGACAATCATCGCGCCGAGCTGATGCAGACGGAGTTCAAGGGCAAGGCCAAGGTCGAGATCAGTCGCTTCAAAGGTCTCGGCGAAATGATGCCCGCCCAGCTCAAGGAAACCACAATGGATCCGTCCAAACGCACCCTGCTCAAGGTGCTGATCGACGAGGTGGATTTCGAGGGCACTCGCAGCGCTGTCGACGATCTGATGGGCACCAAGCCGGAAGCCCGCTTCCGCTTCATCCAGGAACGCGCGGCCTTCGCCGAGAACCTCGATATTTAAAGCATCTGCGGCCCGCGCCGAACTGGAGTAGAGATACCGTTCGGCGCGGCCGCCATTTTAGCATCTGCGATTTCACGGAACTGACGAAGAACCGTAACAACTCCGTAAAACAACCGGCGCATGAAGCGGTCGGCGTGCGGCCTCCCCTTGGGAAGAGCGGCAGCGCCGGTTCGAGCAATCGGCCTCGTCCCCGACAATATCGAGGCCACGTCGCTCGGCAAGGCCAAGGATGGAACCGACGTCTTCATTCTCGGCTCCGACAATAATTTCTCGGCCGCCCAGAAGACGCAGTTCTACGCTTTCAAGATTTTGCGCCGTCCGCAACAGTAAGATATCGGCTCTGACGGCCGAATAGCGACGCTTTGTATACGCTTTCATGGTGCGGACCTTGAAACCGCCGGGTTCATAGCCCATAACCAGAAGACAAGAATAAGAAGAGGCGCGCGTGGGTGTGTTCGACCGTCAGAAAAGCAATCATGAACCACGATGGCTCGGATCATCGGCGCCGACACGCACACCGCTGATTCCTTCCATTTCGGCGGCGCGCTGGCTGTTGGTTCTGATCGTCGCGGCCGGCGTTTACTTCTTCTACGGTTTCCTCGTGCCGGTGCTGGCAGCCCTGGTCATCGGTTTCGCCAGCTGGCCGCTCTACCGCAAGCTTCTTGCCCGCGTCGGCGGCAATACGACGGTCGCCGCGACGATCGCCATCATCATGATCGTCACTTTCCTGGTCATCCCGATCGGGCTTGCGGTCACCTATACGACGGGTGAAGTGCGTACCTGGGTTGCCTGGGCAATCCATGCCAACCGCTCCGGCGCCCCGACACCGGCCTGGATCGTCGCCCTGCCTTGGGCCGGCGCCTATCTCGATGAAGTCTGGACCAAATATATCGGCAGCCCCGGCGCCTTAGGCGAAGTGATACAGGCCGTCAGCGGCGCCAATATCGGCAATATCTACCGTGCCGTGCTTGCGGCCGGCGGCGGTGCATTCCACCTCCTGCTGACACTTCTCTTCATGCTGATCGCGCTGTTCTTCGTCTATCGCGACGGTTTTTCCTTCTCCAAGCAGATCGACATGCTCGGCGAGCGCATCCTGCCGAACCGCTGGGAGCGCATTTCCCGCGTCGTGCCGGCGACGATCAGTTCCACCGTCATGGGCATGACGCTGATTGCGATCGGCGAAGGCATCGTGCTTGGCGTGGCTTACTGGATCGCCGGCGTGCCGTCGCCCGTCACGCTCGGCGTGTTGACGGGCGTGATGGCGCTGATACCGGGCGGTGCGCCGCTTTCCTTCACGCTGGTCTCAATCTATCTCCTGGCAAGCGGCTCGCATGTCGCCGGCATCGGTCTTTTCGTCTGGGGAACGGTCGAGCTCTTCATCGTCGACAAGACGTTGCGGCCGAAGCTCGTCGGCGGTCCGATCAAGCTGCCCTTCCTGCCGACCTTCTTCGGCCTCGTCGGCGGCGTCAAGACGATGGGCTTCCTCGGCCTCTTCATCGGCCCGGTACTGATGGCGCTGATCGTCGCCATCTGGCGCGAATGGATCCACGAGGCCCGCAATGCCGATAAGGGCGAAACGGGACCGCAGATCCTTATCGACGAACAGGCGCCGCCGCCGTCGCCCGGAACGCCGAAAACGCTTCCCCGTATCGCTGAAGGCTGAACCGACCTTCGTAAACCGTCATCCCAGCCGCTTTTCCATAAACAGGCTGAGCGGATCCGACAGATAAGCGCCGAAGGCTTCGATGTCCTGGTAACCGTATTTGCGGTAGAGCGCGATCGCCTCGGGCTGGTAGATGCCGGTTTCGAGCCGGATCGCCGTCAGCCGCTTTTCGCTGGCGATCGTTTCAAGCGCATTCATCAGGCCGCTGGCGATCTTGAGCCCCCTCGCCTCGGGATCGACGAACATCCGCTTGATCTCCGCCGTGCCGTCGCCGGCCTCGACCAGCGCGCAGCAGCCGACGATCGCATCGCCGTTGCGCGCGACCAGGAAGCTTACCGAAGGCTTCTCGAGCAAGGAGAGGTCGACCAGATGGTTGCTCTCGGCGGGATAGAGCGACCCTGCATAGGCATCGGAAAGATCGAGAAGCCGGACGACGCCGTCCTGACGCGGCGGCTCCAGGGCGATGGTGACGGACATGCTCCCTCTTTCTGCTGGCGCAGCGCACAATTTTTCCCGACATGACCAAGAGTTAATGCCCCTGCCTTCATTCGGTTGGAATTGCGCCCTCTAAGACGATGACATGCTCAATAGCCAAGGAGGCAAAATATGCAAGCGGTACTGATCGCGATGACCATTCTCGGTTGCGACGATTCCATCAGCCAGTGCAGCTATGTCGCGACGGTCGACAAACGCTGGGAGACGGTTGCCGCCTGCGATGCCGAAGCCGAACGTCGCCTGAAAACCTATGCCAATGTCAGCTATCCCTCGGTTATTGCAGTCTGCGAGGCGCCGAAAGCCATTGCTGCCGCCGAACCGCCAAAGCCGGCGCCCGTGCCGCCGGCCGTTCCCGAAACGGCCGAACAGCACCCACAGGGGCTGCGTGGCTTTGCCGACGACATTGCAGGAAAGGTCCGCGACCATCTGCCCACCGGCCGGAGCGTCAAGGACACGCTCGCCAAACCGGTGCATTTCGTCTCTGCCAGCTACTCCTGGGTCGTGACACGGCTGGCCGACTAAGCCGCCGCAAGCGCCGCATAGACACGAGCCGATTGCCGCTGTTCGGCGACCCCAAGCTTTTCCACCATGTCGAGCAGCTCGCCGACCGCGCCATGTGCGCCGTCATGATGGCGGAATTTTTCCAGAAGTCGGCCGCAGACAGTGCCGAGCACGCTGCCCGGCGCTCTTCTGGCGGCCTCACGCCACAGGAGCGTCGCCTCGACGAAGATTACGCTAATATCCCTGGGCAGGCCGGCGGATTCGTAGAGCGCACGCACCGCATGCATGCGCCCGGTTGCCAGGATCGAGCGCACCCGGCGCTCGCCGCAACCCGTCAGATCGACGATCGCGCCCGCGAAAAAATCGACCTTGCCGGCGCAGAGCGTATGCATGAGGAAGGACGGCGTCAGCTGGCCGTTGAGGCGCAGATGTTCGACGAGGTCGGGGATTTCGCGCGGCGCAATGTCGCCGGCGATCGAAACAATGGCAGCCTCGGTCGCCTCGCGGCTGATGCGCTGCAGCCGCTGCAGACCGATCGCCGCCTGGGCGAGCGGCAGGCCGACCAGTGCATTGCTGACATGCTGAGTGAGCAACTGGCGGGCATCGGCGGGAAGATCGCTGCGGTCGAGAAGCAGGTTGCGGATGTCGCAGCCGTCGCCGAGTCGCTCGGCGATACGTTTCAGGGATTGGCCGGAGATCACCGCGCCGTCGTTTTCGAGCAGGCAGAGCAGCTCTTCCTCGTCACCGACTTCCGCAAGCGCTGCGGAAACCGGGCGCGTCACATGCGCCCTCGCCGCGATCAGCATGCGGGTGGCGCCGTTGCCGCGCGCGGCAAGATCGACGAGATCGGCATCGCTCAAAAGCGGCGAACAGGTCACCGCATGGCAGGCGACTTCGGGCTGGTCTTCGGCAAGCGAAAGAATCAGGCTGCGCGGCGCATCGGGCGACCAGGCTATCGCCTCGGCTAGTGCCAGCCGGACGCGCGGCGATGGATCGTCGAGCAGAAAGGTCATCGCCATCTCGGCTGCCGACCGCTCGTCTCCCGTCATCTCCGACTGCAGATAGGCCCGCCCGAGCGCGTTTGCGGCCCGGGCCCGGTCACCGGTTTTGGCCGTTTCGATCCACCGAAGGAAAGCTTCTATGATCACGCGACGCCCCAGCACTTGAACGCGATTCCCTCGCGTTTCATTCAATGCTGCGACCGTAGCGGCAAAAGGTTTAAGATTGGTTCACCATATTTCTTAAGCCTTTGTATGCCTTGCGACCGATCTAAACCTTCGGCAGATGCGGCCGGAACATCTCGAAAACATCGCTGCCTTCGCTGTAATCCATGTAACCCATGCGGGCCACAGGCCGGGCGATCGACATGTCGAGGCGGCCATTTCTGACGATCGTCTCGTCGATGCGGATACCGACCACCTCGCCGAAGACAAGGACGTTTTCCGACGGCGCGCCGGACAGCGTCTTCGGCTCCATGATCTCGGTGACCCTGCATTCGAGCACCGCGAAAGCCTCGCCGACATAGGGCGCGTCGATGAGTTCGGCCTGCTTCGCCGTCAGGCCGGCAAAGTCGAATTCGCTCTCGCCATAGGGCAGCGCCGCCGAGGAGAGGTTCATCTTCTCGGCGAGATCGCGACCGACGAAATTGCAGGTGAAGACGCCGGTCTCGGCCGCGTTGCGCTGGCTGTCCTTGCGTCCGGCGGATGAAAACATCACCAGCTTCGGCCGATCGGCGACGGCATTGAAGAAGGAATAGGGGGCAAGGTTGATCGAACCGTCCCTGCCCTTGCTGCCGATCCAGCCGATCGGGCGCGGCGACACGATCGCCTTGAATGGATCATGCGCCAGTCCGTGCCGGTTGTCGTCGGTGGTGTAAAACATCATTCCTCACCGCCGACCCAGGTCACGGTATCGGCAAGCTCCGGCCGCGGCCGCTCGATCGCCGGAAATGTCGTCGAGCCGATATGGATGAACCCCGCCACCTTTTCATCAGGCCCGACACCGAGCAGCGGATAGGCGCGCTCGTCATAGGCGAACCACTCCGTCAGCCAGTTGGCGACATAACCGCTGGCATTGGCGGCGAGGATGACGTTGAGGCACAGCGCGCCGGCCGACATCAGCTGCTCCCATTCGGGAATCTTGATATGCGGCCCCGCCTTGCTGACGACGGCGACCACCACCGGCGCGCGGGTGAAACGCGCGCGTTCCACCTGGATCATCTCTTCGGAAAGCTCAGGTTTCGTCTCGAGCGCCAAGGCCAGAAGTTCCTCACCGAGGCGAGCGCGCTCGCCTCCGCGATAAACGATGAAGCGCCAGGGCGCGATCTTGCCGTGATCGGGAACACGCGAGGCAAGACGCAGAATTTCCTCAATTTCGGCCTTTTCGGGGCCTGGTTCGCACATCTGGAAAGCGGGGATGGAGCGGCGTACGGCGAGGTAATCAATCAGCTTGATATCGGATTTCATGCGGGAGAAACTCTCATTTTTATGCTGCTGCAAAGGCTGGGTCTTGAATTTGCCATCGCGTTGGTCTTGAAGTGGCCTTTGCGATTTCAGAAGTCAATCGGTTCACGAAACAGATGTTTGGCATTTCGCCTTTTGCACGCATCGGCCTTGCCATTGCCCTGACGATCCTGACGCCTCCAGGCGCCGGCGCTCAGGATGCCTTCAAGGAATTCAAACAGCTTGAATCGACGCCGAAGATGCCGAAGCTCGATGCCTTTATCGCGCCCGGCACGGCGCCTGAAGGGGTCAAACTGCGCGATGTGCCGATGGAAGCCAAGCTGACGGTGGACGGCACACCGGTCGAAGAAGGCCTCTCCTGGTATGTCTTCAGCCCGATCGCCGGAACCGACGGCAAACTGCCGCTGATCGCCAGCGCCAAGGGTGGACCCGCCGCCTTCCAGCTCGCGCCCGGCGATTATTTCGTCAACGTCTCCTTCGGCCGCGCCGGCGTCACCAAGAAACTGACAGTGCCCGCCGACGGCGAGGTCGACAAGCAGGTAATGGTGCTCGATGCCGGCGGCCTGCTGCTCAATGCCGTTTCCGGTACCGACGCTCGCATCCGCCCCGATCAGCTGAGTTTTTCGATCTATTCCTCGGAAGTGCGCGAGGACGGCGAGCGTGGCCTCGTCGTCGCCGATGTCTCGCCGAACACCGTCGTCCGCCTCAATGCCGGCACCTATCATATCGTTTCCGAATATGGCAGCGTCAACGCCGTCATCCGCGCCGACATCCAGGTCGAGGCCGGCAAGCTGACCGAAGCAACGATCCAGCATCGGGCCGCGCAGGTCACCTTCAAACTGGTCTCCGATGCCGGCGGCGAGGCGATCGCCGATACTGCATGGTCGATCCTGACGGCGGCCGGCGACAGCGTCGGCGAAAGCGTCAGCGCCTTCCCGACCATGGTCCTCGCCGAAGGCGGATATTCCGCCGTCGCCCGCAACAAGGACAAGATCTACCAGCGCGATTTCACCGTCGTCGCCGGCAGGAACACCGATGTCGAGGTTCTGATGAAGGACCAGCAGCCGCAGCCGCCGGTGAACGACGCGGCCCGCACGGTACAGCAAGTGCCTGTGGGAACACCGCCGCCGCCAGGCGTCCAGCCGGCTCCGGTGGCGCCGCTCCCTTCCTATGAACAGCTCGCGCCGCAGGGCGGCGACGACACCAGTCTCGATTGATTTACCGCGAGCGGTTTCGCCTTAGCCGGGAGCTTTGGGGCGCGCGCTTCGGCGGTGCCATCGAGAAGACGGCCTCATAGAGGCGGGCCAGCAGACCCTTGCGGTCGCCGCCGCTGTTCAGCGCTTCCCAGGTCCTCCGACAGCGCTGGTGGCGCTGTCGGATGGAGGCGTTTTCAGGCCGCCCTGGCTTTTTTTGCTTCGGCCTTGCGACGGACGTCTGGCGGCGTTGCTTCCAAGGCAAGGCTTTCGACGGCGGCGCCGAGCCCCATCGAAACCTGGTCCTGGCTGCCGAGACGGCGGATATTGACCGTGCGCTCCTCGGCTTCCTTCCTGCCGCAGACGATGATGACGGGCACCTTGGTGACCGAGTGTTCGCGGACCTTGTAGTTGATCTTCTCGTTGCGGAAATCGGTCTCGACGTTGAGACCGGCCTCGCGCAACGCCTCGGCCACTTCAAGTCCGTAAGCGTCGGCTTCCGAAGTGATTGTCGCGACCACCACCTGCAGTGGCGACACCCAGAGCGGCAGATGGCCGGCGAAGTTTTCGATCAGGATACCGAGGAAGCGTTCCATCGAGCCGCAGATGGCGCGATGGATCATCACCGGCTGCGTCTTTTCGGAGTTGCTGTCGATATAGAAGGCGCCGAAACGTTCCGGCAGATTGAAATCGACCTGCGTCGTTCCGCACTGCCATTCGCGGCCGATCGCATCCTTCAGTGTATATTCGAACTTCGGCCCGTAGAAGGCACCCTCGCCCGGCAGGATGCCAGTCTTGATGCGGCCCTCGGACTGAGCCTCGATCGTATTCAGCACGTCGGTCATGACGGCTTCCGCCCGATCCCAGAGGGCGTCGGAACCGACGCGCTTTTCCGGCCGGGTGGAAAGCTTGACGACGATTTCCTTGAAGCCGAAGTCCTCATAGACAGACAGGATGAGATCGTTGATCTTCAGGCATTCGGCAGCCATCTGCTCGTCCGTGCAGAAAATGTGCGCGTCGTCCTGCGTGAAGCCGCGCACGCGCATCAGCCCGTGCAACGCGCCCGAAGGCTCGTAGCGATGCACCAGCCCGAATTCGGCGAGGCGGATCGGCAGTTCGCGATAGGACTTCAGCCCATGTTTGAAGATCTGCACGTGGCCGGGGCAATTCATCGGCTTCAGTGCAAAGACGCGATTATCCGCTTCCTTGTCTTCCGGATGCGTCATCGCATGCGCCGATTTCACGGCGAACATGTTTTCCTGATACCAGCCCCAGTGACCCGAAGTTTCCCAAAGCGCGGTATCGAGCACCTGCGGCGCGTTGACTTCTTCGTAATCGACCGCGAGCCGGCGACGCATGTAGGAGACGAGCGACTGGAAGATTCGCCAACCCTTGCCATGCCAGAAGACGACGCCCGGGCCTTCTTCCTGGAAGTGAAACAGGTCCATCTCGCGGCCGAGCTTGCGGTGGTCACGCTTTTCGGCTTCCGCCAGCATGTGCAGATAGTTGTCGAGATCGGCCTGGTCGGCCCATGCCGTCCCGTAGATGCGTGACAACATGGCGTTGTTGCTGTCGCCGCGCCAATAGGCGCCGGCAACCTTCATCAGCTTGAAGGCCGTGCCGACCTGGCCGGTGGAGGCCATGTGCGGACCGCGGCAAAGATCGAACCAATCGCCCTGATTGTAGATCTTCAGATCCTGCCCTTCAGGGATCGCGTCGACGAGCTCTACCTTGTAGTTTTCGCCCTTGGCCGCAAAGACGTCCTTGGCCTTTTCGCGCGACCAGATCTGCTTGGTGAAGGGCGCGTTGCGGGCAATGATCTCCTTCATCTTCTTTTCGATCTTCAGCAGATCGTCGGGCGTGAAGGGTTCGTTCTTGGCGAAGTCGTAATAGAAGCCGTTTTCGATGACCGGGCCGATCGTCACCTGCGTGCCGGGCCAGAGCTCCTGCACCGCTTCGGCCATGACGTGCGCGGCATCATGCCGGATAAGCTCCAGCGCACGGCCGTCCTTGCGGGTGATGATCTCGATCTTGCCGTCGGTGACGGTATCGGAAAGGTCTTGCACGGTGCCGTCGAGCGCAATGGCGACCGCGCTCTTGGCGAGCGACTTGGAAATGGATTCGGCGACATCCCTGCCGGTCGCGCCAGCCGGGAAGCTGCGCACGGAACCATCGGGAAATGTCAGGGAAATGTTTTCAGACATCGAAATTCTCCTTGTCCAGTCCCGCCAACGAATGCGGGTGGTTGAAACGGAGCGCCTCCGCTCTTTGGAAGCGCTGCCGCCTGATACTCAGATTTGCCTTGGGAGTAAAGAAGCAGCAGGCCTACATGATCATTTGGGCGAGGCCGCAAACCGTGTTCCAGTTGCGCATCGTGCCGATGCCTATCCGCTTGGTCGTCAGCGCCGAAAGCAGCTTGGACTGGCTCGGCTTGCCGGCGAAATCGATCCAGAGATCGCCGCCGACGACGGCAATGCGCTGTCCCTCCGTCATCAGCGCTTTCAGCGCCTCCACCTTCTCCGGATCGACCGGCAGGCGCATCACCCGGACGATGACCTGGTCGCCGTTGCCGTCCCTGAAGGGATTGGTGCCGCAAAGCGCCATCCAGGTGCAGTCGCTGCGCACGATGATATCGACATGTTTGCCGAATTTCTCTTCGAACCCCTCTTCCAGCGCGACCTCGAGTTCGTGCGGCCTGACATCGTCGGCCTCGAAGACGAGATTACCCGTGGAAACCAGCGTGCGCGGTTCGCGATAGCCAAGATCTTTGGCGAGCGCGCGCAGATCTTCCATGATGACGCGCCGGTCGGGCGTCAGGACAATGCTGTGCAGGAGGGCAATGAAGGTGCTCATGCTCATCCTCTCTTGCGCCCGAGGGAGAAATAGCGCCACGGCGTCCACCAGCGGAAGTCGTCGCCGAGTATCTCCGGCACCTGGTCGAGGCCGCTGGTGCCGCCTGGGCCGCAGCGGCCGACGCGAAACAGCGTCATCCAGCCGCCGGCCCACAATCCGTGGCGGGCGATCGACTCGTAGCCATATTCGGAGCAGGTCGGGATATGGCGGCAGGAATTGCCGACAAAGCCGGAAAGCGTCAACTGGTAAAGGCGGATGAACCCCATGCCGAGCAGGCGGTCGGGAGTCTTGCGGAACGGACCGGTATAATTGCGCGAAGCGCGTGCGATCTTTTCACGCGGCTTCTCGGGTCCGGCGGCACCACGGTCCTCCTCATCGCTGGCCTGCAGGGCGCAGAACTCGCACATCCAGTTACGCCTCGACAACCTCAGCCCGTTTCGCCTCGATCTGGCCGATCGCATCGACGACGGCATCGAAGGTCAGCATCGTCGAGGCATGGCGGGCCTTGTAGTCCCGCACCGGCAGCAGATAGCGCATGTCTTCGAACCGTCCATCGGGCCCTGCTCCATCGGCCTTCAACATGGCGAGCATATCCTGCCGAGCCTGGCGCAATTCACCCGATGTGGCGCCGACGACATGCCGCGCCATGATCGAGGACGAGGCCTGGCCAAGCGCGCAGGCCTTCACGTCATGGGCAAAACCCGTGACGGTGTCGCCATCCATCTTCAGCCAGATCCGCACCTTCGAGCCGCAAAGCTTCGAATAGGCCTGGGCGCTCGCATCGGCATCCGCCAAGGTGCCGGTCAACGGAATATTGCCGGCGAATTCGAGGATCTTGCTGTTGTAGATATCGTCCATGTTGGATTTCCGCTCCAAAATCGCTGCGGATCGGCCTCAATAAGGGCGGTTATTGTTGTCGAAACAAAAAACACACCGTGTCATCTGAGGATACTTACATACGATGGCCGTCTTCCTATATGTATGTCGTTCGAAGGCCATTAAAATGCAATGGCCTCGTGTAAGTTTGATTGGGAAACCGTGCCGGAGGGGTGTTGAATTCGCCTCGAAAGCCCCGGAGCCTGCCAAAGGTGCATGAATTCCCGCATGGGATTGACCAGTGGCGATTCCGACAGATCGGTCCGCGGTGCGGACCAGGAGACCATTGTTCATGGACGCCATCGTAAAGAACTTTCCGCAGACGAACCGCGACTCTGATCGCCCCTCCCAGCAGGAGGCGGAGGAAGCCGTTCGTGTCCTGCTGCGCTGGGCCGGTGAGAACCCGACGCGCGAAGGCCTGATCGAAACGCCGGCGCGTGTCGTCAAATCCTACCGCGAGCTTTTTTCCGGCTACGACATGGCGCCGGAAGACGTGCTCGGCCGCACCTTCGAAGAAGTCGCCGGCTACGACGATATGGTCCTCGTCAAGGACATTCCTTTCTTCTCGCATTGCGAACACCACATGGTGCCGATCATCGGCAAGGCTCACGTCGCTTACATGCCGGACGGTCGTGTGCTCGGCCTGTCGAAGATTGCCCGTGTCGTCGAGATCTATGGCCGCCGTCTGCAGACCCAGGAAACAATGACGGCGCAGATTGCCCGGGCGATCGACGATACGCTTAACCCGCGCGGTGTCGCGGTGATGATCGAGGCCGAACATATGTGCATGGCGATGCGCGGCGTTCAGAAGCAGGGCTCGACCACGTTGACGACCACCTTTACCGGAACGTTCAAGACCGAGCCGGCCGATCAGGCCCGTTTCATGACCATGGTGCGGAGCCGCTGAGACCGGCTCCCTCAGGAGGGCCGCGATGAGCCAATTGATCTTCAGTCAACCATCCGAGGACAAGTCGGCGCTGGAAGACGCCGGCGATTTCACGCCGCGTTTCGACGACCGTGGCTTGATCACCGCGATCGTCACCGACGCAGGCGACGGCGAGCTGCTGATGGTGGCGCACATGAACGCCCATGCGCTGGCGCTGACCATCCAGACCGGCACAGCCCATTATTTCAGCCGTTCGCGCGGCAAGATCTGGAAGAAGGGCGAGACCTCGGGCAATCTCCAGACGGTGAAGGAAATTCGCACCGATTGCGATCAGGACGCCATATGGCTGAAGGTCGAGGTCGCCGGCCATGACGCCACCTGTCACACCGGCCGCCGCTCCTGCTTCTATCGGACGATCACGCTTCGGGATGGAAAGCCGATGCTTGATATCGTCGACGACGAGCGTCATTTCGATCCGCAGGACGTTTACGGAAAATAGGCCGGGAAGATGGAGCCGGAATTTCCCGGGATCTGCTCCTTATTGCGCCAGAAGTCGCCGCTATATACCATTTGGAAACTGATCGGGCACACTATCGGAAACCATGTGTTCTGCTGGGAGGGGAGAGCGCCATGCTGAGCTGGAATTTGCATCGTCAAAGCTCTGAAGGCGAGGGTTCCGGTTCTGGCATGTCGACCACACTCGAGACGATCCCGCCTCCCGCACCCGTCAAGAGAATCAAGATCGCGCTGGCGCTCGGCGGTGGAGCGGCCCGCGGCTGGGCCCATATCGGCGTGCTGCGCGCCCTCGACGAGGCAAAAATCGAAATCGGCATGATTGCCGGCACCTCGATCGGTGCGCTGGTCGGCGGCTGCTATCTCGCCGGCAAACTCGATGAACTCGAAAGTTTCGCCCGCTCGCTGACGATGCGCCGGATCGCCAGTCTCCTCGATCTCACCATCGGCGGCAGCGGCCTGTTCGGCGGCATGCGGCTGACAAAGCGCATGCAGGAACATCTCGAAGGCCTGAACGTCGAGGATCTCGACCGGCCCTTCGTCGCCGTCGCCGCCGAGGTCAATACCGGCCATGAAGTCTGGATCGCCAATGGTTCGCTGATCACGGCGCTGCGCGCCTCCTATGCCCTGCCCGGGATTTTCGAGCCGGTGCGCAGCAATCACCGCACGCTGGTCGACGGCGCATTGGTCAACCCCGTCCCCGTCTCCGTCTGTCGCGCCTACGAGCAGCCGTTGGTCGTCGCCGTCAATCTCAATTACGATCTCTATGGCCGCTCGGCCGTCGTCCGGCACAATGCCAGCCTCTCGCCGCAGGAGGTGCAGAAGCAGGAAGAGGCGCCTTATGCCCGTCTCGGCATGACCGGCGTCATGGTGCAGGCTTTCAATATCATCCAGGACAGGATCGCCCGCGCCCGCCTGGCCGGCGACCCGCCGGATATTTCGCTGCAGCCGCGCCTAAGCTATATCGGCCTTTCCGAATTCCACCGCGCCGGCGAAGCGATCGAACGCGGCTACGAGGAAGCCAGAGCCAGGCTCCCCGAAATCAAGCGCATGCAGGAAGTCTACGCCAGCTCCCCCTGATCGGCATCATCCGCAAGCCCGTAGCCGTTTCGCGGCGACGGCATCCCTCGAACGAGGACGAAAACCTCAGCCGGCGATATAGGCCTTGATCTCCTCGGCCTCGCGCTCGACTTCGGCGATGCGCGATTTCACCACGTCGCCGATCGAGATGATGCCGGCAAGCTTACCGTTGCTTTCCACCGGCACGTGGCGGAAACGGCGGCTGGTCATCAGTTCCATCAGTTCGTTGACGGTCGTCTCCTCGTGGCAGCGGTAGACCTTCGCGGTCATCACCTGACCCAGCGGCTGGTCGAGGCCGTCCTTGCCGTGTTTAGCGATCGCATGCACGAGGTCGCGCTCGGTGAACATGCCGGAAATCCGGTTCTCCATACCGACGACGACGATGGCGCCGATCTTCTTCTTGCTGAGGATGACGGCCGCCTCTGCGACGGTCGTGTTCGGCCCGGCGGTGACGACGTCCCTGCCCTTCAGGTCGAGGATTGCTTTGACTGACATTCGAACCTCCTATGTCCGTGAAACACTTGTCACAGGCACCCGCGGCGGTTTCTCCCCCCAGCGCGGATAGGACAATCGTGCACCGCCCGGCTCAGGATTGCAACAGATCCTTCTCCGTTCCGGCAGGTTCTGCAATAGGCGGGCGTGATATCCGATCGAACAACGAAAACAGCAGGAAACCGAAGACGAAACCGCCGATATGCGCGTCCCAGGCAATGGGCTGGTCGCTGTCGCCGACAAGCGGGATGCCGACGGCGATCAGGGCGTTGCCGACCAGCCAGAGCAGCATGAAGATGACGACGGTGCGGCTCTGCAGCGCCTCGGCGATGGACAGCCGGGCATTGAGATGCGCAGGCAGCATCGGCCGCCGTTCGGCGGGAAAGGCGAATCGGCAGGCAGCCCCCATCAGCCCGGAGATGACGCCCGACGCGCCGATCAAAAGCGTCACATCCCCCCAGTTCAACACTGCGTGCAGGGCGGCGGAGGCGGCGGCTGAAAAGAGCCAGAAAAGCACGAATCGCAGCGTCCCGATGCGGCGCGCGACCGGCGCGCCGAAGGCCATCAACCAGAAGCCGTTGAAGACGATATGCTGGACGCTGCCATGCAGCAGTGAATAGGTAACCGGCGTCCAGAACAGCTCCGGCCCCTGCTGCGACAGCGGAATCACATAGCGGGCGGGCACGAAGCCGAAGGTGAAGAACAGCCAGCTCAGCGCATCATCGGAGAGCACGAGCTCTTGCGCCGCATAGATGACGACAATCAGGCAAAGGCTGAAGAACAGCGCCGGTGGAAGGTTGAAGACCGGCACGCGCGGCCGCTTTGCCGGCGGCTGGACCTCGGGAGGTTCGGGCGCCTTATGGGGCTCGGCCGTCTGCTCATTCATTTCAGTATCGCCTCGTTGAGGCCTCAGCCATACAGGAGCACCTGTCAAAAAAAAAGCCGTCCGAAGTGCCGGACGGCATACCGGTGTCCAAGGAAAGACCTCGGCCCGGGCAGGTTGTGCTGAACTTCGAAAGTCGAAGCGATGGCCGGACAGTGCCACGGCAGGCACCGCACCTCAACCGAAACCCTTTCTTAACCTTAACCGCCGCGAGTTGGCATGAAATCCGCAAGGTTGAGCCTGTAGGGGCAATGAGTGCCCGAAAATGACCCGGAATGGGACAGGTTGGTGAAAAATGCGTGTGCAAACGACCATCGAAATTTTTGACTACTGGAACCGTATCCGCGGCGCAGCCGATGCGCCGCTGAAAGCGCAGATCGAACCCTCCGCTGTCCCGCATCTGCTCCAGAGCCTGTTCATTCTCGAGACCCGCGAGGAAGGCGACATCGGCTTCCGGCTCGCCGGCACCCGCATCTGCGATCTGTTCGGGCGGGATCTGCGCGGCGCACGCTTCTCCTCACTCTGGGCAAACGGCCAGCACGCCGACATCGAACGCACCGCGATGGGCGTCATGGACCATGTCCTGCCGGCCCTGTTCAACGCCACCGGCTACAGCACCGTCGGCCATCAGGCCTCCTTCGAGATCATCATGATGCCGCTGCGCTCGCCGGGCGGCGCCTGCGACCGGCTGCTCGGCGCAATCGCACCCACGGCGGCTGCGAGCTGGCTGGAGATCGTGCCGCTCGAATTCCTGGCTCTCGACCGCAGCCGTCTTCTGCCCGGCAAATTCGGCAACGCTGAAGCCGCCGAGCTGCGCCCCATCAACGAAATCGTCGCCGCCAAAAGCGCCGGTTTCGGGCAGGTCATGCGCCGCATGGTGTCGCAGCTGCTGACGAGTGCGGAGGCGCGCTGACAGTCCCGTTTCGGGACATCGGTCATACTCGTTTTCGGCTATATGAGAATGAGGCAAAACAACCTTCTGTTAATGGATTGCGGGTAATGATCGGTCTCTCAGATTTCATAAAGAAGCCTTTTGATGCACTCGTTCCAGCCAGCTCAGACGCAAAGACCTGCGCCGCGCCCTGAACAGGGCGTTTTTCAGCGTGTGCCCATCAATATGCAGGGCCGGCTGATGCTTGCCAGTTACGAGGAGTTCGAATGCATGGTGATCGACATGTCGCCTGGCGACATGTATGTCACCTGCCTTGGCCGGCCACGCGCCAACGAACGTGTCGTCGCCTATATCGACCATCTCGGCCGCGTCGAAGGTTATGTCCAGACGCTCGACGGCCGCGGCTTCACCATGTCGATCAACGCCACCGAGCGGAAGCGGGAGAAGCTCGCCGCCCAGCTTACCTGGCTTGCCAACAAACATGAGCTCGGTCTGCCGGAAGATCGTCGCCATGACCGTCTGACGCCACGCGATACGAATACCGAACTAACCCTCGAGGACGGCACCCGTTATACCTGCCGTATCATGGACCTTTCGCTGTCGGGCGCTGCCGTTGACGTTGAGATGCGCCCCTCGATCGGAACTGCGGTGCGGCTCGGCAACATGCGCGGCCGCGTCGTCCGCCATTTCGTCGAAGGTGTGGCGATCGAATTCCTGTCGATCCAGTCCCGCGAGACGCTGCGCGAATTCCTCTGAGACACCGTTGATTACGTGACGGTGCCGCCGATGCGCTTGCCGGGCGCGCACCCGGTCAGGTCCTGTTGACAAGCCTGGGTTTCACGGCAAGAGATCTGCCAGCGGCAATAAAATCGGGCTTCGGAAAGCAGGAGCGAAATCCTGTCGCAAGTCGTTCCTACCATTCAGCCATAGATATTATGAGTGGAACAACCTTCGACAGGCACAACGATGTCGGCTCTCTATCCGGAAATCGAACCCTATGATCATGGCCTGCTCGACACGGGCGACGGCAACCTGATCTATTGGGAGGCCTGCGGCAATCCGGCTGGCCGGCCGGCGCTGGTGCTGCACGGCGGGCCGGGCTCCGGCTGCTCGACGACGGCGCGGCGCCATTTCGATCCCGACGCCTATCGAATCATTCTGTTCGATCAGCGCAATTGCGGCCGCAGCCTGCCGAGCGCTGCCGATCGCAAAACCGACCTCTCCCTCAATACCACCTGGCATCTTGTCGGCGATATCGAGCGGCTGCGGCTGTTCTTCGGCATCGACGCCTGGCTCGTTTTCGGCAATTCCTGGGGCTCGACACTGTCGCTCGCCTATGCCGAGACCCATCCGCAGCGCGTCGTAGCGATCGTCATATCAGGCGTAACCACCACAAGGCGCTCGGAAATCGACTGGCTCTGTCGCGGCATGGCGCCGCTCTTTCCGGAGGAATGGCACCGTTTCCGCCAGGCGGCTTCTGCGGACAGCCAGGAGCGAGATGAGGACATAGTTGCCGCCTATCATCGCCTTCTCAACCATTCCGACTCCGAGACGCGCCTGAAAGCGGCCCGCGACTGGCATGACTGGGAGGCGGCCTCCATCCTGCTCGCCGATCCTCAAGGACTGCCACGCCGCTGGGCCGATCCGGCCTATCTGCTGACGCGCGCCCGCATCATCACTCACTATTTCGTCAACGGCGCCTGGCTGGAGGACGGCCAGCTTTTGAACAACGCCGGGCGGCTGACAGGCATTCCAGCGATCTTGCTACAGGGACGGCTCGATATCGAGGCGCCGCTGGTGACCGCCTGGGAACTGGCCCGCGCCTGGCCGCAAAGCGAGCTGCAACTCCTTCCGCATGCTGCCCATTCCATCGCAAATCCCGATATGAGCGCCGCGATCGTCGCCGCTACCGATCGATTTCGCGATTTCCAGCAAAAATAATTTTGCCGCCGAAAACTGAAATCCGATCGATCATTCGCTTTCGGGCGGGCCGAATCGCCCGATCCCGGCTGCATTGCCAACCTACTGCGCAACGCCCAACCGCCGCCGGCCGTTATCCGGCTCAATGAAAATCCTTAACGGCCAGACGGTAATTCAAGCTTTTCCCACGCGAAAGCCTTGTTGCGGGAATTACAATTTTAATCGATTTCGAGACAAATGCGCGTCGAATTTTACGCGCATTCGAGATTGTTTTTAGCCAGATTTTATCGGCATTTGAATCAACTAAGCCTCTAATTCTATTACGCAATTTTCCGTGAGATAAAAACGTCCGTGTCATTGTCGCCTCAACTTACGGGGAGACGGTAATGACAACTGCAAACATCTGGAAAGGCGGCCTTCTGGCCGGTGCCCTCATGCTGGCGATGGCGGGTTCGGGACAAGCGATGCCCGCCAGCATGGCCCTGGCGGGCAACGCCAGCCCGCCGATCGGGCACTATGAATTCTGCAAGGCGAATCCGACGGAATGTTCCTTTGCCGGCGGCGATGCCGGGCCGGCCATCCTCACCGAGGATCGCTGGAAGGAAATCCTCAAGGTCAATTACACCGTCAATTCGACGATCCAGCCGGAGACGGATGAACAGATTTACGGCGTCGAAGAACGCTGGGCTTACCCGACAACGGTCGGCGACTGTGAGGATTATGCCCTGCTGAAGCGCAAGATGCTGATCGAAGACGGCTTCTCGCCATCCGACACGCTGATCACCGTCGTGCTGCAGCCCAACGGCGAAGGCCATGCCGTGCTGACGGTCCGCACCGATCACGGCGATTTTATCCTCGACAACATGCGCAACAAGGTGCTGCTGTGGTCGGATACCGAATATACCTATCTGAAGCGCCAGTCCGCCGACAACCCGGCCCGCTGGTCGAAGCTCCAGGACGGCCGCGCTGTCGCGGTTGGTAGCGTCAAGTAAGAACAGCCTGCGGCCCGGTCAGTCCCCGCATCCCGTCCCCGACCGGCGCCCAAGAGCCGTTCCCGCTGTCCCGGGAACGGCTCGCTCTTTTTCGGGACAGGCTTTCGTTCCAGTGCGACCCACACCCCTGACATCTTAGCGAATTATTAACCGTGCCGGTCTGATCATGCCGATCAGATTCATCATCGGCACCGGCGGCTCATGTTCCTCCTGCGGCGGACCGAAACACGAAGCACCGCCATGAGCCACGCCGCGCACAGCGCACCCGACGAGCAGCCGCTTTTTTCCATGGGTTTTCTCCTCCGCACGATGGCGGTGATCGCCATTCTTGCGGTTCTGACCGTCGCCATCAGCGTCGGCGGCCGTTGGTTCGGCCGGCATATCTCGCTTGCCGGCAACACCGACAGCACGGCCGATATCACGCTGGCCATCGGCCGCGACACCGTGAAATTCCCCGAGAATGCGATCCGCTTCCCGAGTCAAAGGCATGACGGTGCGGCCGAGCGTGTCGATCTCTACCTCGCCTGGCCTGAGATGCAGGGCTACGGCAAGGAAAACCGCATTCGATTCGACGATATCGGCCAATCCTCCGGCCTGATCTTTCTGCAACTGACCCAGAGCACCATGTCGCGAGACATGTCCGGGCGGCTGGAGCCGATCTACTCGCACCTGCTCGAAGGACTGGCCGAGCCCTTCCGCGACGGCCTGACGCTGCACCGTCTTCGCGCCGACGCGGGTTACGGCGACGAGGTGCTGCTGACGGCGCCCGCCAAGAACGGGCTGGATTACGTCGTGCGCTGCATACTGCCTTCATCCCCGGATAAGGCGGCGAGCGGTGATTGTCAGCGCGATATCAAAGTCGGCAGGGATCTCAGCGTTCTCTACCGCTTCTCAAGCAGCCATTTGAATGACTGGGAACATATTGATGCCGCTATCCGCACCTTTGTGGAAGCGCGCCTTATGAACCGTTCCGCGACAAGTCCCTAAAATGCTCCCCGGACAGCGAGATAAACGATTCATCATAAACGGATTGGTAACGCCCAATCGGTAAATTCTAAAGACGGGCTGTACTACGGGAGGCGTGCCGTCCCGACGCCGAAATCCGAATGCCAAATATCTGAAATGCAAGCGAAGAGTGGAATAGTGTCAAGGTCAGTCTCCTCCGTATCATCGTCCCGATCCGGCAGCTTTTTTGCAAAGCTCATGGCGATCCTTTCGGTGGCCCTCACGGTCGTCCTGGTCGATTCGGTCAGTGCCGAAGCGGAAGCGGCGAATTCGAAATATGCGGGCATCGTCGTCGACGCCAAGACCGGCAACGTTCTCTACAGTGAGAATGCCGACCGGCTGCAATATCCCGCTTCCCTGACCAAGATGATGACCATCTACATGACCTTCGAGGCACTGGAGCAAGGCCGCATCCGTCTTGATACGCCGGTTCCCTTTTCCGCCCACGCGGCAGCTCAGGCGCCGACCAAGCTCGGCGTTCGCGCTGGCGGCACGATCACCGTCGAGCAGGGCATTCTCGGCCTCGTCACCCTGTCGGCTAATGATGCCGCAACCGCGCTCGGCGAAATGCTCGGCGGCGGCAGCGAGGATCGTTTCGCCCAGTTGATGACCGCCAAGGCGCATGCGCTCGGTATGACCCGCACCACCTATCGCAACGCCAACGGCCTGCCGAATACGGCGCAGATGACGACGGCGCGCGATCAGGCCCGTCTCGGCATCGCCCTTCGCCAGCATTTTCCGCAATATTACGGCTATTTCTCCACCCGCGCCTTCAAGTTCGGTACCCGCACGATCCGCAGCCACAATCGCCTCGTCGGTTCGGTGCGCGGCGTTGACGGCATCAAGACCGGATATACCCGCGCTGCCGGCTTCAATCTGGTGAGTTCCGTGCAGGTGGACGGCAAGTCGATCGTCGGCGTCGTGCTCGGCGGCGCCTCGACGCCTGCCCGCGATGCCCAGATGCGCAATCTGATCGCCACCTATCTGCCGAAGGCATCGAGCCGCGGCGGATCGTCGGCACTGATCGCTGAGGCGGCCCCTGCCCCGGCGATGATCGTGACGCCCGCTCCGGTCATGCCGCAGAAGGTCCAGCCGCAAGTGGCAAAGACGATTACCGCAGCACAACCGCCGATTTCGGCAGCCGCCGCCGATCTCAGTCTGCCGCATAAAGGCCCGCTGCCGGATGCCCGCTATCAGGTCGCCGAGACCGAAGTGGCCTATACCGAAACCGCTCAGCCGAAGTCCGACAATCCGCTGGTAGCCCAGCCGATGCCGGCGCCGACCAAGGTCAAGACCATGACCTTCAAGCAGCAGGCATCGCTCGCCGCGCCGAAGCCGGCACCCGCCTCCGCGCGGCCGGAACAGGCCGATACGGCGGTCGACAACGTCACCACCGCTTCGACCACCCCTGCCTCGGCCAGCGCCGCTTCAACCGATAATGGTCCGACCGGCTGGGTCGTGCAGGTCGGCGTCTCGCCGAGCCGGCAGATGGCCATGGATCTTCTGGAGAGCGCCAAGAGCAAGGGCGGCAAGGCACTGGCCTCGGCAAAGCCTTTCGCCGTCGCCTATGCCGCCGGCGGTGACCAGCTTTACCGCGCCCGCTTCGGCGGTTTCGACGACCAGCGCGATGCGGTCAATGCCTGCAAGGCCCTGAAGAAGGCCGGTATCAAGTGCTGGGCGGCTGCCCAATGAGCTATTCGATGCTGCCTGCGAGATGGCCGGCGGTATCGCTAACGGCCGGAATCGGTGTTTGCGTTTCCGGCCATCGTTCTTGAACTCGATCAGTATGGCGTACGGGGAAGACAATGGCGATCAATGAGAATGTTCCGGGAATGCCTTCAGACCGCCGCATGGCGGCCAAGGGGCGTTCATCGCTGCATCCGTTGCACGAGGCGGCGATGCGGCTGGCCGAGATCGGCCTGCAGCGACCCAAGGCGAAGTCTCCGAAGACCCGCGATCTCATCAATCTGCTGCTTTGCCACGGCGCCCGCGCCTGGCGTTATTCCCAGCCCGAAGCCCGCATCCATCTGCATGTGACCTCGCCTGATGGCAGCGCGCCGGTGCAACTGCGCCTGCGCTGAAGCTGGTGCCGCCGCCTGGACCCGACAGGCGTTTTCGGGCGGCAGGCATTAGAGCAGGCCAAGTTCTGTCAGCTCGCGGCGAAGGTCCGCGGGCATTTCGACGATACCGGCACCGAGGCTCGTCAGATCGCGCGGCACATCGTCTTCAGTGTAATAACGCCAGCCCTGGAAGGGACGCTTCGGCTGCGCAGCCGTCTCGATGACCTCCGGGCCGAGCATCAGCCGGCAGCGCGAGATGCCCTCGCCGTCGGTAAAGGTCTCGATGCCGAGCAGCTTCTGCCGCGCCTGCACCTGCCCCTTGATCACCCAGTAAAGCGAGCCGCCATCGAGCAGCTCCTCCATGCGTTTCGGTACCATGCGCGTCGTGTGCACCGAATGCGGCTCGAGCCCGGCGGCGATGGCGCGCAGCGACCGCTCCGCCACCCATTCGCGCAGATCGTCTATCGAGTCGGCGCCGACACAGAGTTTGATGAGATGCAATGCCATGCCGCCGTTGAAATCCTTTTGGCGGCAGGCGTCAAGCGAGAACCATCACGAGTCCACAAACTCAGCATTCGACGACATTGACGGCCAGGCCGCCCGTCGACGTTTCCTTGTATTTCTCGCTCATGTCATTGCCGGTCTGGCGCATCGTCTCGATACAGGCGTCGAGCGGCACGAAATGCTGGCCGTCGCCCTTGACCGCCAGCGATGCCGCGGTGACCGCCTTGACGGCGCCGAGCGCGTTGCGCTCGATACAGGGAACCTGCACCAGGCCCGCGACCGGATCGCAGGTCATGCCGAGATGATGTTCGAGCGCGATTTCGGCGGCGTTCTCGATCTGCTCCGGCGTGCCGCCCATGACGGCGGCAAGGCCGGCGGCCGCCATCGCCGCAGCCGAGCCGACCTCGCCCTGACAGCCAACCTCGGCGCCGGAGATCGAGGCATTGTGCTTGATGATGCCGCCGATGGCCGCGGCCGTCAGCAGATAATCGCGGATGCCGTTCTGATCCCAGTCCTCGTGGAAATGCTCGTAATAGCGGATCGTCGCCGGAATGACCCCGGCCGCTCCGTTGGTCGGCGCCGTGACGACGCGCCCGCCGGCGGCATTCTCCTCATTGACGGCCATCGCATAGACGCTCAGCCAGTCGTTGGCGAGCAGCGGGTTGACGCGGTTGCTCCGCCACTCCTCCTCCAGCTTGTCGTGGATCCGGCGGGCGCGGCGCTTGACGTTGAGGCCGCCCGGCATGATGCCCTCGACCTTGAGCCCGCGCTCGATACAGGAGCGCATAGCCTCCCAGATGCGGTCGAGACCCTGATCAAGCTCCTCCGGGCTGCGCTGGCTCTCCTCGTTCGCCCGCTTCATCTGGGCGATCGACAGCCCGGAGCGCTCGGCCATCTCGAGCATCTGCCTGGCGGTGGCGAAGGGATAGGGCACGCGTGTGCCACCTGCTGCATTCTTCTTCGCCCGCATCTGTTCCAGCTCGGTGTCGGTAACGACGAAACCGCCGCCGACCGAATAATAGATGCGCTTGACGAGCAGCCGGCCGTCCCGGTCAAAAGCGGAAAAGATCATGCCGTTCGCATGGCCGGGCAGCGGCTGTTTCTTGTCGAAGATCAGGTCGGTCTTTGGCTGGAACTGATAGCCGGGATGCCCCTCCGGCGTGATGCGGCCGGTGCGCTCCACCGTATCGACGATACCGTCCATCTTGTCGGGATTAACGCTGTCGGGCGCCTCGCCCATCAACCCGAGAATGACGGCCCTGCCCGTGCCGTGGCCGATGCCGGTATGGGCGAGCGACCCGTGCAGGCTGACCGTGATCGCCACGACCTGCGCGCCCGAGGACGGGCGCGGCCATTCGTTCGACAGGATCAGCGCGAGAAACCGGTTGGCGGCCGACATCGGACCCATCGTGTGCGAGCTCGACGGCCCGACACCGATCTTGAAGACATCGAATACCGAGAGAAACATGAATGTGCCTTCTGATTACGAGGATGTAAGCTTAAGCGACGCCGGTTTTCAATCCGCGCGGGCCACCGACATCGCATGCAGCCGGTGCGACATTGGAGCTGCACACTAAAACGATGACGCCCGCCTTACCAGTCATTGCAGCATTTCGATGCATATGTAAGGTGGCCGCACTTCATGCGGAGACTGAATCACTGATGACGACGGCGGACTATATCGCTCTGGCCTTCTTTGCCTGTGTCTGGATGGGCTATTCCTGGCTGCTGCATGGCCGCACCTTCTTCGGACGCACCAGCCTCACTCATGCGATGATCGAACGGCGCCGCGAGTGGATCTATAATTCGCTGCGCCGCGACCTGAAGATGATCGACACGCAGATCATGGCGGGCCTGCAGAACGGCACCGCCTTCTTCGCGTCGACCTCGATCTTCGCCTTGGGCAGTTGCTTCGCGCTGCTCGGGGCGACCGAGAAGGTCGACGCCGTCTTCGCCGACCTGCCCTTCGTCTTGCACGGCGGCCATGCGGTCTTCGAGATGAAGGTCGGCGGGCTGGCAGCGCTTTTCGGTTATGCCTTCTTCAAGTTCGGCTGGTCCTACCGGCTGTTCAACTATTGCACCATCCTGTTCGGCTCGATCCCGATGCTGCGCGACGCCGAGAGCGACATCATCGCTGCCGAGCGGGCCGCCGAACGCGTCATCCGCATGAATGTCATCGCCGGCAGCAATTTCAACGAGGGCCTCCGGGCGATCTTTCTGTCGATCGGCTATCTCGGCTGGTTCATCAACCCCTATGTCTTCATGGCGACGACGGCGATCGTCATCTTCGTCCTGGCGCGGCGGCAATTCTTCTCGCAGGCGCGGCTGGCGATCATGGATGCCGGCCCGCCATCGAATCTCAACCTTTCCGCCATTCGCCGCGACATGCCGTCGAGCGACGGACGTGATTTGCCCGAGGGACTGTGATGACATTGCCGGCAATCGAAGCCGATGCGGCGGCAAGACCGCCTCGCATCGGCCTGTTGGACACGGCGCGCGGCGCCGCGCTGATCGCCATGGCGAGCTACCATTTCAGCTGGGACATGGAGTTCATGAGTTATCTCGCGCCGGGCACGGCCGAGACAGGCTGGCTGAAGATCTATGCCCGGGCGATCGCCACGACGTTTCTCTTCATCGTCGGCATCAGCCTCGTGCTCTCCAGCAAGCCGGAGGTCCGCTGGCCTTCCTTCTGGAAGCGTTTCGGCATGATTGCCGCGGCCGCTGCCGGCATCTCGATCGCCACGCGAATCGCCATGCCGGACACGTGGATCTATTTCGGCATCCTGCATTGTATCGCGGTGCTGACGCTGATCGGTATCGTTTTCATCAGGCTTCCGCTCGCCGTCACGCTGATCGTTACAACAGCGCTCCTGGCCGCCTGGCTCATCGACAATTTCGGCACGCCCGGCCTGCTGCGCTCGTCCTTTTTCGATCCGAAATATCTCGCCTGGATCGGCCTTGCCGTCATGCCGGATCGGTCGAACGACTACGTGCCATTGTTTCCCTGGGCAACGCCGTTCTTCGCTGGGTTGAGCATCGCCTCGATCGCCATCAGAACCAGGCTGCCGCATCGGCTTGCCGCCCTTGGCACCGGCTCCTGGTGGCTGGCGCGGCTTGGCCGCCACAGCCTTGCCTTCTACCTCATCCATCAGCCGGTGCTGATCGCCATCGCCTACGGGCTTTCGCTTCTCGTCCCGCCGCCGCAGCCGGATCCGGCCGAAACTTACCTAAAGCAATGCAACTCCAGTTGCGTCATGCAACAGGGCGAAGCGCTCTGCCAGAGCTTCTGCCAGTGCACGCTCGACAAATTGCAGGCCCAAAGCCTGTTGACTCAGCTGCAGGCAAACGAGATCGACGTACAAAACGATGAGCGGGTCCAGACGATCGCCGGCGAATGCAGCGCCGAGGTGGAATAACGTCAGCTCGGCTCAGGTGGTGACGCCGATTTCGGCGAGACGGCCAAGGCAGGCCTCTTCGATATTGTCGAGTTCCACCAGCGTGTCGTCGATATCCTTGCGCTTCTGACGCAGGTCGTCGCGCTTCTCGTCGACGCGCTTCATCAGGAGCTTCAACTGACCGAGTTCGCCCGGCGGCTCCTTGTAAACCTGAATGATCTCGCGAATCTCCGCAATAGTGAAACCGATGCGCCGGCCGCGCAGGATCTCCCCAATAAGCCGTCGGTCGGCCTGCCGGAAGAGACGGGTACGCCCGCGCCGTTCCGGATGGATCAGCCCCTCGTCCTCATAGAAGCGGAGCGTGCGCGTCGAGACACCGAATTCGCGCGTCAGCTCCGTTATGCTATAATATTTGTTCACCAGCATGTGTTCCCCGTCATGAACCGGCAATAATATTGACTTTTACGTAATAGTCAATTTTTGACAACCTTTCAAATGCCGAACCACCATGTGGCAATGCCGAGGAAGGCGAAAAAGCCGGTACAGTCGGTCACCGTCGTCACGAAGACCGACGAGGCGATCGCCGGGTCGGCGCCCACCTTGTCGAGCAGCAGCGGCAACAGGATGCCCGCAAGGGCCGCCGCCATCAGGTTGATGATCATCGCCGCGGCGATCACCCCGCCGAGCTGATAGTCGTGGAACCAGGTGCCGGCGATCAAGCCCATGATCGTCGCGAAGACGATGCCGTTGAGGATGCCGACACCCGCCTCCCTGCGGATGATGCGGCCGGCATTGTAGATGTCGAGATCGCGGGTGGCGAGCGCGCGCACCGTCACCGTCATCGTCTGCGTGCCGGCATTGCCGCCCATCGAGGCGACGATCGGCATCAGCACCGCCAGCGCGATCATCTTCTCGATCGAGGCGTCGAACAGGCCGATGACGCTCGCCGACAGCATTGCCGTGCCGAGATTGATCAGCAGCCAGAGGAAACGCGATCGCGCCGTCGACAACACATTGTCGGACAGCTCTTCGTCGCCGACGCCGCCGAGGCGCTTGATATCCTCGTCCGCCTCCTCATGGATGACGTCGACGACATCGTCGATGGTCAGCACGCCGACCAGCCGGCCGTTCTCGTCGACGACGGCGGCCGAGAGAAGGTCGTACTGCTCGAAGAGCTGGGCGGCCTCCTCCTGGTCCATCTCGGCCGGGACCGGATGGTTGGTCTCGCGCATGATCTGCTCGATCTTCGTCTGCCGCTTGGTGCGCAGGATCTGGTCGAGATCGACGGCGCCGAGCAGCTTGAAGGTCGGATCGATGACGAAGATCTGCGAGAAGGAATAGGGAAGATCCTCCTCGTCACGCATGTAGTCGATCGTCTGTCCCACGGTCCAGAACGGCGGCACGGCGACGAATTCCGTCTGCATGCGGCGGCCGGCCGAGCTTTCGGGATAATCGAGCGCCCTGCGCAGCCGGACCCGCTCGGTAAACGGCAGCTGCGCCAGGATCTCTTCCCGATCTTCCTTGTCGAGATCTTCGAGAATGTAGACGGCGTCGTCCGAATCGAGATCGCCGATCGCGGCGGCGATCTGCTCGTTCGGCATCTGGTCGACGATCTCGCGGCGGATCGCCTCGTCGACCTCGGTCAGTGCCGTCATGTCGAAATCGTCGCCGAGCAGGCGCACCAGCGCCAGGCGCTGATCCGGCTGGATCGCTTCCAGCAGATCGCCTATTTCGGATTCGTGCAGGCGGGCAACATTCTGGCGCAGGAACAGCGTGTCGCGGTCGGCGATCGCCGCGCCGACCAGCGCCAGGAAATCGCTGCGGACATTACCGTCCTCGTCGTAGATATCGGCTTCCTCGTCCTCGGGACGCCTGCGGATGCGGTCTTCGCCATCGGTCGTCGTCATCTGCCGCCCTCGCATCTGGTTCGAATTTCAACGACTACAGCGCCGCATTCGCGAATGTCGGCGGAAAACATATTGTCAACAAGCAGATAAGCGAATCCCCGCGCGAGGTTTACGCGGCCGGAATCCATAGCTCCTGCTAGCTGAAAGCATCCCTGCCGTAAAGCAGCAAACCTGCCGCTTGATGACAATGCCCGCGGCCGGCGATAGTTTCGCCCCGCATCCGAGCCGAGGAACGCCGCCCCATGCCCATTCGCCCGATCCTGCGTTACCCGCATCCTGGTCTGAAGACCGTCTGCACGCCGGTGACCGTCTTCGATTCATCGCTTGCCGCACTTGCCGACGACCTGCTCGCGACGATGCGCGCCGCGCCCGGCGTCGGCATCACCGCCGCCCATATCGGCGTCTTCACCCGCGTGACGGTGCTGGAACTCGACAAGACCGACGGCGTGCGCCTCTACGTCAACCCGGAGATCACCTGGTTCTCGAAGGAGACGATGACCCATGCTGAAGGCAGCGTCTCGATGCCGGGAGCGACCGACGAGGTCACGCGCCCGCGGTCGATCCGCTTCCGCTATCGGGACGCCGAGGGCGGCATGCATGAGGACGTCGCCGACAACTTCCTCGCCATCTGCATCCAGCACGAAGTCGACCAGCTTGACGGCATTTTCTGGCTGCAGCGCCTTTCGCGGCTGAAGCGCAACCGCCTCGTGAAGAAATGGGAGAAGGCGCCAAATTGAGGATAAAGCCTGACGATCAGGCCCGACAAATCGGCTCCCGCGCCGAACCATTCGCCGCTGCCGGCGTTTCCAGCAAAGAAACCCAGCGTTTCCCCCAAAAAAGAAACTAGGAGCGACTGCAATGGCAAGGACAGGTGACAAGCCCCCCATTTCCCGCGAAGGCGCAAAGCTTTTTGACCAAAAGGCAGGGCTTTCCCGCGAGGAAGATTATCGCGACCTCGAGGAACGCAATCTCGACGACGGCTGGCCCTATGCCGACGGTACCGGCGCCGATCCGGCCAACCGCCCCTATGGCGAGACGGCGGCAAATTTCGACAGCGATCCCAACCAAGGCTTCCGGATCGACGGCACGGATGCAGAGGGCAACGAGAATCGTCTGAAGGATTCGCTGCGAGCCGATACCATCGACCGCGATGAAAGCGACGAACTCGAAGCGCGGGTGAACGACAATCTCGAAAACATTCCCGAGGTCGACATCAACAGCATTGAGGTTCATGCCGACGGGCACGTCGTCACACTGGAAGGTTCGGTAGAGACGATCGGCATCGCCCGCAAGGTCGAACTCGGCGCGCTTTCGGTCGACGGCGTCCACCATGTCCGCAACAAATTGCAGCTGACCGGTGTCGATGCCCATATCCCGAACGAAGACTGATTCACGCGCAAGACATGGATAGTCGGCGGGGGCGGCAACGCGTCCCGCCGCCTCGGTGTGTCGCCCTTCCAACATTACAAAAAGTTAACAATTCCAGATTGCATCGCAACATGATTTCGAACTAGCCATTTCCTGTCATTTTGCTTAGGCGGGCTTCCATAACGCGAACGTCAATTTCAGTGACAAGACTGTGATTTTATTCGGACAAAAGGTCGCGGCTGCGGCGCCGTTCCATCACAAAATTGCCTAAATTGGGGCGCGAACTCGGATGCGCCGAGGGTTGGTTTTATGTTGTGAAATTCAACAGCAGATTGAGGAGATAGACCCATGCGCATCAAATTTGCCCTTGCCGCGTCCGTGTTCGCCGTCAGCCTTGCAGGCGCCGCCTTCGCCCAGCCGACTTATTCCGACGACTACACCAACGATAGCGACGGCTTCGCCCCGAGCCAGATGTCCAAGCCGGCCCCTGTTCACTACACCAACCATAAGGCCCCGGCCTATTCCAGCGACTACACCAATGACAGCGACGGCTTCGCCCCGAGCGCCATGGCCGCCCCTGCCGTCGACAAGACCGCTACGGCGAGCATCAACGCCCTGCCCCCATGCCATAGCATGATTGGCCCGAAGGGCTCCCACACCAAGGGTGCCGACAGCGGCGCCTCCCGCACCGAAGCGTGCCGCGCCACGCATTGATCCAATAAAGAAAGGGCCGGTTAACCGGCCCTTCTCTTTTCAATCTGCTTCCCTATCGTATTAGAACACGAATGGAACAAGCCGGTAGCGGGTCGTGGCCATGAAGGCCGTGTAAGCAGGATCCTGCTTCAGCAACCGCTCCTCCGCGAGGAGGCGGAAACATTGCGCGGTCAGCGCCGTCGCATAGATGGCAAAATTCCAAACGCTCGGATGTGTCAGGAAGAAGCCGATATGCATCATCAGATAACCCGCATACATCGGATGGCGGACAAATTTGTAAGGGCCGCCGATCTTGATGCCGCGATTGGCCGGCACCAGGCCAAAGCTTCGCCGCAATGACAGCTTTGCCGCTATCTGCAGGAAGAAACCGAGGACCATCACCGTTCCGCAGACTGCGAGCGGCGCTAGTGGTTCCGATGTGTTGGGTGAGACGAGCAGCGGGAAGAGCGTGCCAACGGCGGTGACCGTCCAGTCATAGAGCCGCAGCGACGCATTTCGCGTCGGCCGGCGCGTCAGAATGAGAAAGGCGGCGGCCCCCTCCGAAAAGAGCAGCAGGCCGTCGATGATCGCCCTGTTGTCCTGCATCTGAGGCACGATACGCATGACGATCGCAACGAATAAGTAGCCGACCAGGACCTTTTCGACGATATCGAGAACGAAATAGACATCGAGGAATGACCAGCTTGTCGCTGCCTGTTTTTTCATAGTTCGCAAGACTTCCACATCACAAAGTTGAGGCAAGCTATATATGCGAGACCGCTAATTATGGGTTAAGGCATTCGACCATATCTGACAGAACGGCGTCCTAGACCAGGGCCGAAACCGGCCATGTCTTCAAATGCAAATTGACGGGGGCGGGGCGCCGTTCCGAACGATCAGCTTTCGCTAATTGTTTCGCCAAAAACCGCCTCGAAGGCGGTGCGCAGCCGCATATCGACATCGGCCATCATCACCGGCAAGCCAAGATCGACCAGGCTTGTCACGCCATAGGCCGAGATTCCGCAGGGCACGATGCCGCCGAAATGATCGAGGTCGGGATCGACGTTGAGCGACAGTCCGTGGAAGGTCACCCATTTCCGCAGCCTGATCCCCAGGGCGGCGATCTTGTCCTCGGCCATCGTTCCATCGGCAAGCAACGGCTTTTCCGGCCGCCGCACCCAGACGCCGACGCGGTCTTCACGCCGCTCGCCGCGCACATTCATCATATCAAGCGTGCGGATGACGACGTCCTCCAGGGCGGCAACGAAGGCGCGCACGTCCTGGCGCCTGCGCTTCAGGTCAAGCATCACATAGGCGACCCGCTGGCCGGGTCCGTGATAAGTATATTCACCGCCGCGCCCGGTCGCAAAGACCGGAAACCGGTCCGGCTGGACGAGATCCTGGGCATTGGCGCTGGTGCCCGCGGTATAGAGCGGCGGATGCTCGACGAGCCAGACGAGTTCGTCACCGCCGTCCGATATCACCGCCACCTCGCGCTCCATCGTCTCCACCGCCTCTTCATAGGCAACGAGGCCATCGGCGATGCGCCAGCGCACCGGGCGGTTGCCGAGATTCGGGAGCATGGAGAATTCGAGATCGGTGCGAAGCATGGCCATTCCTTGCCGCACTCCCCGAAATGCCTGAAAAAGGGGGCGGCGGGAGACCTATATGGACCCGTTTCGGGGGCAATTCAAATGCTGTGACCGGATTTGAAAAAAACTGTCATATCGCCCTTGTGTACCCCAAATGCTTTTGCTACATGCTGCCCCGCCGACGCAAATCGGCACCTACCACGATGCGGTCGTGGCGGAATTGGTAGACGCGCAGCGTTGAGGTCGCTGTGGGGCAACCCGTGGAAGTTCGAGTCTTCTCGACCGCACCATCTCCCTTCAGGGAAACGCTTTCCAAGCGACGATTTCGATTTCCTCGACGCTATTTGCGGTTGCTCGGCTTGATCGGCCGGCCTTCGCATGGTTGATGGCGTCATCCCAGTCATGAATCGGCCGCCATGTCAGAGCATCCAGCCCATCAAAACTCCCTGCAGGGCATGGCCATCATGTCCGGCGCCATGCTGATCCTGCCGACAATGGACGCCATCGCAAAATATATGGCGACCTTCGAGGCGATGTCGCCCGGCCAGGTGACTTTCTACCGATTCTTCTTCCAGATCGCCTGCACACTGCCGATTCTCGTCGCCGTTTTCGGGCTGAAGGCGCTTTCGGCCAAGCGGCCATGGATGAACCTGCTGCGCGGCGTGCTGCATGGCGCTGCGAGCCTGCTTTTCTTCGTCGCCGTCAAGTACATGCCGCTTGCCGACGTCTTCGCCATCTATTTCGTCGAGCCATTCATGCTGACGGCCATGTCGGCGCTGTTCCTCGGCGAGAAGGTCGGCTGGCGGCGCTGGATGGCGATCGTCGTCGGTTTCGGCGGCGCGATGATCGTCATTCAGCCGAGCTACGAAATATTCGGCCTGAAGGCGCTGCTGCCGGTCGCCTGTGCCTTTCTGTTCTCACTCTATCTGTTCCTCAACCGCGCCATCGGCGAGGCCGATTCGCCGCTGACCATGCAGACGATGGCGGGAATCGGCGGAACGCTCTTCATGGCCGCCGCCCTTTTCGTGGGTAGCGGTTCCGGCAATGCCGATTTCGCCATGTCTCTGCCCTCCTCCGGTCTCGGTCTTGTCCTGCTGCTCGCCCTTGGTTCGATCTCCGGCTATGCGCATCTGCTGATCGTCCGGGCTTTCCGGCTCGCACCGCTGTCGCTGCTTGCGCCGTTCCAATACTTCGAGATCATCTCGGCGACCGTTCTCGGCTATGCGCTATTCAACGATTTCCCGAATTTTTCCAAGTGGATCGGCATCTTCATCATCGTCGCATCCGGTCTCTTCATCATCTGGCGAGAGCGGCTGCAGGCGCGATCGCTAAAATCCTCCTGATCCCGGGAATATCGGATTAACTCCGCTTCTTGAGGGATCGTCAATTCGCAGACGGTAAAACAGTTTCCGGCTTCATGATGAAGCCTGGAGCTAAAACATGAGCGAATTTCGTCTCGCTTTCCCGGCCTGTGTGGTGGCCGGCAAGCATCGGCTGACGGCCGAAGATATAGTCCTGTTGCGCAAACATGCTTTTCCGGAAGGAATCCGGACATCCGACGATGTCGTGGCGATGTTGGCGCTCAACAATTCCTGCCCCGAGAAATGTGCCGCGTGGAACGCGTTCTTCGTCGAGCAGCTCGCCGGCTTCATCGTCCATTACACCTATCCGCAGGGCTCGCTTGATGAGATCAACGTCGCGTGGATCATGCGCATGTTCACGACCGATGGTGTCGTCAACTCGGCGCTGGAACTCGAGCTCATTCTACATGTCATGGAGATTTCAGCCGATGTCCCCGGTGAATTGAGAGCGCTTGCCCTTGATCAGCTCCGCGTGGCGATCACCGACAATATCGGTGGCTACAAGCTGTCGCGCGCTGTCGACCGCCGGGGCATTACCCGCCAGGACGTCGATTTCACGATGCGCATTTTCAGAAGCGTCGCCGAAGGCGGCGTCATTCCCGTCTCGTCGGTCGAATACGGCGTTCTCCAGCAGATCGATCAGGCGACGCTGCCCGGCGCCAATCATCCGCACTGGGCCGGCATCATGGCTGCCGCCGAGCTGCGCGACTATGCCGAGCCGCGGCGCAGCCGTTGGCTGCGCATCGTCGACGAGGAACCCGTCGCGGAAGCGGCCGTCGCCTGAAGCTCCTCAAGCCTGCCAGTCCTCAAGCCTGATTGTGCGTTCCGGTGTTTTGTGCGTAAAACTCCGGAACGCATTTCTGGGTGGAGTCTCGATGTTCAAGAAAATTCTGATCGCGAATCGCGGCGAAATCGCCTGCCGCGTGATCAAGACTGCGCGCCGCATGGGCATTTTGACCGTGGCGGTCTATTCGGACGCGGACCGGGACGCGCTGCATGTCGAGATGGCCGATGAGGCCGTGCATATCGGCCCGGCCGCGGCCTCCGAGAGCTACCTGGTTGCCGAAAAGATCATTGCCGCCTGCAAGGCGACCGGCGCCGAGGCTGTGCATCCGGGCTACGGCTTCCTGTCCGAGCGCGCCTCCTTCTGCGCGGAACTGGAAAAGCAGGGCATCGTCTTCATCGGCCCGAAGCCGAAAGCCATCATGGCGATGGGCGATAAGATCGAATCGAAGAAATTCGCGAATGCCGCTGGCGTATCCACCGTGCCCGGCCATCTCGGCGTCATCGAGGATGCCGCCCATGCGGAAGTGATCGCGGGCGGGATCGGTTATCCCGTCATGATCAAGGCATCGGCCGGCGGCGGCGGCAAGGGCATGCGCATCGCCTGGAATGAGGCCGAGGTACGCGACGGCTTCGAGCGCGCCACCTCGGAGGCGAAGAGTTCCTTTGGCGACGACCGCGTCTTCATCGAGAAGTTCATCGTCGAGCCGCGCCACATCGAAATCCAGGTGCTGGCCGATGCGCATGGCAACGTCGTCTATCTCGGCGAGCGCGAATGCTCGATCCAGCGGCGGAACCAGAAGGTGGCGGAAGAGGCGCCCTCGCCCTTCCTCGACGAAAAAACCCGCAAGGCGATGGGCGACCAATCGGTGGCGCTGGCCAAAGCCGTCGATTATCAGAGCGCCGGCACGGTCGAATTCATCGTCGACCGCGACCGTAATTTCTATTTCCTCGAAATGAACACCCGCCTGCAGGTCGAGCATCCCGTGACCGAACTCGTCACCGGCATCGATCTCGTCGAGCAGATGATCCGGGTCGCCGCGGGCGAGCCGCTTGCCCTCGCTCAAGAGGAGATCAGGCTCGACGGCTGGGCGATCGAAAGCCGGCTCTATGCCGAAGACCCCTATCGCAACTTCCTGCCCTCGATCGGCCGCCTGACGCGCTACCGCCCGCCGGCCGAAGGCCGGACCGGCAATCTGGTGGTCCGCAACGATACCGGCGTTTTCGAAGGCGCCGAGATCTCGATGTATTATGATCCGATGATCGCCAAGCTCTGCACCTGGGCGCCGACACGGCTGGAGGCGATCGAGGCCATGGGGCGGGCGCTCGACGGCTTCGTCGTCGACGGCATCGAGCACAATGTCCCGTTCCTATCGGCGTTGATGAAACATCCGCGCTGGCGCGAGGGGCGGCTATCCACCGGCTTCATCGCCGAGGAATATCCCGATGGCTTCGCGCCGATGAAACCGGACCGCACGGAAGAGGCCACGCTTGCCGCCATTGCGCTGTCCGCCTCGCTGATCGAAACGAACCGGCGCGAGCGTTTCGCCGATCGCCTGCGCGCCGCATCGGGCACGCTGCGCGAGCACTGGGTGGTCAAGACAGGCGACAGCCATGTCGCTGTCAGATTGATCGACGGCCTCGTCACCATCCCCTTCGATATGGAGATGGCGATAGAGGGCGAGAACAGCAGCGTTGTCACCGATTGGAGACCCGGCGATCCGGTCTGGAGCGGCACGGTCGGCGGCCGGAATATCACCGCGCAGATCCGCCCCGTCCTCAACGGGCTGCGCATCGGCTGGCAGGGGCTTTCGGTGACGGCCAAGGTCTTGTCGCCGCGTCATGCCGAACTCGACAGGCTGATGCCGGTGAAGCTGCCGCCCGATACCGCAAAGCTGCTGCTCTGCCCGATGCCCGGCCTCGTCGTTTCCATCGCGGTCGCCGAGGGCCAGGAGGTCAAGGCGGGGGAAACGCTTGCGATCGTCGAGGCGATGAAGATGGAAAACGTGCTGCGCGCCGACCGCGACCTCGTCGTCTCGAAGATCAATGCCGCAGCCGGCGAAAGCTTGGCCGTCGATGCCGTGATCATGGAATTCGCCTGAGGGCAAAAGGCCGCCGGGCCGTTTTCGCTTGAGCCCGGCTTACCGGCCATGCCAAGGTCAACCCCAATAAAATTGTCAGGGAGATTGTGAAGATGGACGTTCGCGCCGCTGTTGCCGTTCAGGCCGGAAAACCGCTCGAAGTGATGACCGTGCAGCTGGAAGGTCCGCGGGCCGGCGAAGTGCTGGT